>CAYQCE010000022.1:0-53150 GCA_964415885.1 uncultured Ignavibacteria bacterium | reverse complement strand
CATAACAAATACCCCCGGCAGGACTCGAACCTGCTACCCTCTGCTTAGAAGGCAGATGCTCTATCCGGATGAGCTACGGGGGCATTATCTGTTGCCGCACAACATTGTGCGCAATTTCGCCAGAGACGCGAAAAATCAGAGGCCCAGTTCTTCGAGGTGTCCATCACTGATAACGTGATTCTCAGAACGTCATATGATCTAATACGTCTCATCATTGGAATCTAAATAAGCAAAAAAGCTTCTCACTTTCAACAAGAAACTTGACCTGTCATTGTTGCGCATTGGTCATTGTCGTTGATTGACGGGTCATTAGGCCGAGGCATAAGGCGCATCAACTCCTCTCGTCGGTGTGCTTCTCTCATGTAAATGCCAAGGAAAGCGGAAACATGATGCTGGTAGCGTTGTTGCATTTATTGAGGTAAACAAACGGGCCGCACGCATTTGAAGTGCTGCCGATGATGGAATCCAACACCGGAAGCGCCAATCACTATGGTCGTGCGGAAGCAAGACATTTCAATTGAATGTTGCTATGGTGACATTGCCGATCAACCTGATATTGACGCGATTGTCAATGCCGCTAACGCCCAGCTTCGGATTGGCGGGGGTGTCGCCGGAGCCATTCATCGCACTGCCGGACCGGGACTGAAAGAAGAGTGCCGACCACTGGTACCCGTTCGACCGGGACAGGCGGTCATTACATCGGCCCACGAGCTGCCGAATAAATACGTGATCCATTGTCTCGGACCTGTCTATGGACAAGATGAACCCTCTGACAAGCTGCTCGCCGACTGCTATCGAAACGCCCTGCACCTTGCGGATGAACACCGATTGCGATCAATTGCCTTCCCGGCAATATCAACCGGTGCATTCGGCTATCCTGTTGAGCCGGCTGCACAAATCGCCATTCATACGATTCTATACACGACATCGGAACTGAGCCATATCAGGCATATCCGTATGGTCTTGTACTCCAAATCGGACTTGGATATCCATCGTAAAGTACTCATGGAAGCAGACGGGAGACCCCATGAAACGTGAACTGGCACTTTTTACCGATCTGTACGAACTCACCATGATGCAGGCATACTACAACGAACACTTGACGCAAGATGCTGTCTTCAGCCTGTTTGTGCGGCGTCTGCCTCACCGCCGAAACTACCTCATTGCCTGCGGACTGGATACTATTCTGCACTACCTCGAAACGGTTAGATTCAGCGATGAAGACTGCGCCTATCTTGCGTCGCTTGGAATTTTCGCCGATGACTTTCTTACATATCTTAAGGGCTTTCGATTTACCGGGGATGTCTACGCAGTGCGTGAGGGTACACCGATTTTCCCCAACGAGCCGATCATCGAGGTAGTTGCACCGTTGCCTGTGGCGCAGATAGTCGAGACGTTTGTTATGAATCAGATTCACGTGCAAACCGTTCTGGCCTCGAAAGCACAGCGAGTTGTGACCGCGGCAGATGGTCGGTCGGTCGTCGATTTCGGTCCGCGCCGAATGCATGGTATCGATGCCGCTCTCAAGGCCGCTCGTGCTTTCTATATCGGCGGTGTAACCGCGACGTCAAATGTCCTGGCAGGAAGACGCTATGGCGTGCCGGTCGCGGGAACAATGGCACACAGTTACATTCAGGCTCACGAAAGTGAACCGAGCGCCTTTCGCGCGTTTATCGATCTGTATCCCGAGACGACGCTGCTGGTCGATACGTACGATACGCTCGACGGTGTCCAGAATGTCATTGATCTGGCCAGAGAGTCAGCCGACGACTTTGCGGTCAAGGCAATTCGTCTTGACTCGGGCGACCTCGGACAGCTCGCGAATGATTCGCGAAAAATGCTCGACGACGCCGGTCTGAAAGATGTCGAGGTGTTCGCAAGCGGCGGTCTTGACGAATATGCTATTTCGAATCTGGTTGCCGATGGTGCCCCGATCGACGGGTTTGGTGTGGGGACCCGGATGGGCGTGTCAAGCGATGCGCCGGACCTTGACATTGCGTACAAACTGTGTGAATATGCCGGTAAGGGAAGGTTGAAATTTAGTTCCGGCAAACCTATTCTGCCGGGTAGAAAACAGGTGTTTCGGCATGAGTCAGATGACTCTGATGTTCGAGATGTCATTGGGAGGGCCAACGAAGACTTGCCCGGTAGGTCTCTTTTGACTGCGGTCATGCAAAAAGGTGAACGATTACCCAACAGTTTTGTAAGTCTGAAGGATATTCGATCATTTGCAATTACCCAACTCTCCCGACTTCCCGAGCGCATCCGCCAACTCGCTCCAGCCGAGCAGCCATACGAAGTTAAGGTTAGTGATGCTCTATCAGAATCGCAACGACAGATCGCCTCAGAGGCATCGGGAACGTGAGTAATAAACACTCAAACGGAAAAGATATATATGAGCAAACCTACAGATAAGCTGAGTTCAGGCGATGCCCTGCTCGTAGTCGATGTGCAGAATGATTTCTGCCCCGGTGGGGCTGTGCCGGTTGAGAATGGCGACAAAATTGTCCCGACTCTGAATCGCTGGGTCAAAGCGGCCGAAGAGCTGCGGATTCCTGTGTTCATTTCCCGTGACTGGCACCCGGCCGGTCATCCGAGCTTCAAGGACAAGGGCGGGAAATGGCCGCCACATTGTGTCCAGGATACCGAAGGAGCGGAGTTCCATCCGGATTTGGCGTTACCCGAGGATGCTGTCAAAGTTACCAAAGGTGTCAGATTTGATAAAGATCAGTATTCTGCCTTTGACGAGACCGGACTGGATCGTGAACTTCGGTCACACCGAGTCGAACGCATTGTGGTCGGCGGGCTCGCGCAGGATGTCTGCATCCGCGCTACAGTCCTCGACGGTCTCAAGGCGGGGTTTGAGGCAGCAGTGATTGCCGAGGCTACTCGGCCGGTGACGAAAGCGAACGGCGAGAAGGCGATGGACGAAATGAGAGAGGCGGGAGCCGAGATTATCGTTTAGGAAGCGTATTTAGATACAGAAAGCTATCGTAACAAGATTGTCGTAACCGAAGTCAGGCTTATGACTATGAACTGCAACCAGTTCAAGCGCAAGTTGCCATGAGGAGAAGAGATCGCACCCGAGCTTCCGTCATGGCTCTGCTATCAAGAAGACCCAAGACGTCCTTCGTTCTGTCCGTCGTTGCACACCTTGAAACTCTGTAAATACCGACCTCCTCTCTATATCGCGACGTGATAGCTCTTGAGGCAAAACCGTCAATGCATGCACTGCTGGATATGAACGTCTTACTTAGTCTTTGAGCGAACTGCCGTATGGAAGCGTCGCTGCAGTCGACGAGGACAGCAACATCCTTATTCCTGAGTCGTAACTCGATGCCCGAACTTGTTTGGCGGCTGCTTTTTTCGGGGCAATGCTCCGCGAGGAACCGGAAGGCCGATGCTTACTCCAAGTGAGCTACGGGGGCATTATCTGCCAGTCGCGAGAGAATGATAAGAATGTGCGCGTACAATCGCAACTTAAAAGAGAGACTCGAAGAATCCCGGAGTCTCAGTCTGTGCATCAAAGAATCGACAAAAAAACACTTGACAAAACGACATAATCTCCGTTATTGGAAACTAATGATACGTCTATAGTTTCCCATATCCTTGTATTTACAAGCGCTTATGATAGGAGATTACAATTAGGGTACTATTAATACTTTATAAGTACTCGATGTTAATTCAATGATGGATGCGCTCAGAGACAGAATAGTGGACGTCGCTTCGGAGAAATTCTTCCGATACGGCTTCTCGAGTGTGACCACCGACGAGATCGCCGGCGGTCTCGGCATAAGCAAGAAAACACTGTATGAGCAGTTCAGGAGCAAGCGGGATATTCTCGATGCCGTAGTCGACAGATTCACCACTGAGTCGGAACTTCAGATCAAGGGGATCACTCTCGACGGCTCGCTCGATTTCCCTCGAAAGCTGGAGCTCCTGCTCAACCTGATCGCGACGAGAATCTCACGCATAAAGCAGCCACTTGTGCGAGACATCAGACGGCATGCTCCCGATCTGTGGGAGCGGATTCAGAGTTTCAGACGGAAACATATCATACACAGGTTTGGGGATCTGATTGTCGAGGGTGTCTCGGCGGGGCAGGTGCGACGAGATATCGACCCGACTATACTGCTTCTGATTCTCACTAATCTTCTCGAGTCGGTGATGAACCCCGAAGTGCTCGCTGACATGCCATACTCCACCAGCGAGGTTTTCGATGCCGTCATGGATACATTCTTCGCCGGAATCCTGTCAACGGAGACGAGGGACAGATATATCAGGAACAGGCCACAAGACAACAAGTGAATGCGGGAGAGCGGCTAATGCAAAAATCGGTCATTTATAGGAGGGTACTGAGAGCCTTGACGCTCGTGGCCATCATTTCATCGCCTTACCTATCCTGCGGGAACGGCGATCTCGACACTATCGAGGCATCGGGGACTATTGAGGCAACCGAAATCGACGTCTCGTCAAAGGCACAGGGGGAGCTTCTTCTTCTCACTGTGGACGATGGCGCCCTGGTCACCTTGGGCGACACGCTCGCGGTCATTGATCACGAGACACTCGATATTCAGCTCTCGCAGGCGGATGCCGGAGTCGAGCTTGCGGAGGCCCAGCTTCAACTATTGCTCAATGGGGCACGAATCGAGGACATCCGGAGCGCCGAGGAAGGCGTTCGCCAGGCAAGAGCATCGCTCGATGTCGCACAGGCAGACGCAGAACGAATGGAAAACCTGTACGAGGAACAGAGCGTTACCCGGAAGCAGCGTGATGATGCTGTTGCGAGATTCGAGGTCGCACAGGCAGCTTACAATACAGCCATCCAAGCGCTGAAAAGGATCGAGAACATCGCACGCCCCGAGGAACTGCATTCAGCACGCGCCCGTGTGAAGCAGGCAGAAGCCGCACGAGATGCTCTACGCAAAGCAATAGAGGACTGCCATATCCTCTCTCCCGTCTCAGGAACTGTCACTCAGACCCCGTTCGAGGCCGGGGAGCTTGTCGGTCCCGGTTCCGTGGTGGTCACGGTCAGCAAACTCGATACTCTCGACCTGACGATCTATGTTTCCGAAATCGAGCTGGGGCATGTCTTCCTCGGGGAGAAAGCCGAGGTAAGCGTGGACTCATACCCGGACAGAACATTCACCGGCACGGTGACATACATTTCTCCTGAGGCTGAGTTCACCCCGAAAAACATCCAGACGAAGGAAGACCGCGTCAAGCTGGTCTATGCAGTTAAGATCAGAATTCCGAATCCGGAGCAGAGGCTCAAGGCCGGCATGCCTGCAGATGCCGTTCTGAACGGTAAGTGAGTAGACGAAAAGATTCGCCATGAGCGAGAACAATGCAATTGACATTCATGATCTGCGCAAATCCTACAATGGCGGGTGTGCGGTCGACGGAATCAGCCTGCGAGTCGGGCAGGGTGAGATGTTCGGACTCGTAGGTCCGGATGGCGCGGGCAAGACAAGCACTATTCGCATGCTCTGTGGCATTGTAGATGCGGATTCCGGCGATGGCACCGTGCTCGGCAAGAGTATTTTGACCGAGATCGAGTCTATCAAACTCAAGATCGGATATCTTTCCCAGAAATTCAGCCTCTATGGTGATCTCACGGTTCACGAGAACATCGAGTTTTTCGCTGAAATACACAGAGTCAAAGACTACAGGAAGCGACGGGACGAGCTACTCGAATTTACACGTCTCACCGAGTTTGGAGACCGTCTCGCTGACCGCCTGTCCGGCGGGATGCGACAGAAACTCGCGCTGGCGTGCACACTCATCCACAGACCCAGGCTGATATTCCTCGATGAACCGACTGTCGGAGTCGACCCTGTTTCGCGCCGCGACTTCTGGGTGATTCTCTCCGCACTGCAGCGGGACGGGATGACAATCTTCGTATCTACCCCGTATCTCGATGAGGCCGAACGCTGCGGCAGAGTCGCGCTCATGCACAAGGGAAAAATCCTGATCTGCGATACCCCGCAGGTAGTCAAATCGAAGATGGAAGGGCAGGTTGTCGAGGTGGTATGCGACAATATACGCGCTGCATATCGTCTACTCAGAGGCCTTGAAGATATCCGCGAAGTCCAGGCCTTCGGGGATCGTCTGAACTTAATCGCCGATACGGACAGGGCTTCGATAGACTCCATTAGATCGCAGCTAAGCGGAGGTGGTTTCAAAATCGAGAGCATCCGCACGGTGGAGCCGTCTCTGGAGAATGTCTTCATATCGATGGTTACTTCAGGATAACGAGGTGATCGTATGAAACGAGTTTTATTCACTGTCACACTGATTCTGGTAGCAGCAATCGCAGCTCGTGGTCTGGCCGATCAGCAGAATCGCTCGCTCACCGTCGAGGAATGCGTACGCATAGGTATTGAGAACAGTCGAACGCTTGCTATATCCGAGGCCGAAGCCGCAAAGGCGCGTGCGAGATCATCGGAAGCTCTCACGCATCTCCTTCCGTCACTCTCAGCGCGCGCATCCTACATGCGACTGAGCAACGAGAAACCGTTCGAAATCGAGCTGCCGCCCACAATACCTCTCCCCTCTCCGATGACGATTTCGCCGAACATTCGTGATCAGCGAAACCTGTCGTTTATGGTCCAGCAGCCGCTGTTTACCGGATTCCGGCTTCTGTCGACATATCAGGCTGCGCTGGCGCACTCCCATGCGGAGAGATATCAGTATCGCTCCGACAGCCTCGATCTATCACTCGAGATTCGCACGGCATACTGGAGCCTGTACAAGGCGGAGAAGATATGGAAAGCAGTCGCTAACAATATTCGGCTGATCGAGGCACACTTGAAAGACACACGAAGCTTCATCGAGCAGGGACTGGCGACACGAGCCGACCTGCTCAAAGTGGAGGCGCATCTGTCGCAGATTCGGTTGCAGAATATCGATGCCGGCAATGCGGTCGATCTCGCACAACTCCAGTTGAACAAGCTCATGGGAATTCCACTGGATACAGGACTCACGATCTACTCCGAACTTAATGGGCCGGATTCTCTGCAATTGGAGCTTCCGGCACTAAAACACACTGCGCTCACCGAACGAGCGATTCTCACCGTCGCCGAAAGCCGGAACAAGGCTGCGGAGAAAGGTATCACCGCCGCTCGTGCCGGATGGTTTCCGGCAATATACGTGACGGGCTCCTATGCGTACGCGAGACCCAACCAGCGGATTCTTCCACCAGAAGATACCTGGGAGGATTCATGGGAAGTCGGTGTGATCGCGAGCTTTGATATCTGGAACTGGGGACGCACCATCCACGAGACACGCCAGGCCAAAGCTCAGAGTACTCAGGCAGAATTGGCGGCACGCGAGCTTGCTGAGTCAGTCGAATTGCAGGTAGCGGCGGCTTATCTTGATCTGCAGAAGGCCGCGCAGCGTATAGAAGTCGCCACCGATGGAGTCGAGCAGGCTGAGGAATACTACCGTATCACGCGAAACCACTTCGAGGAAGATATCGCTTCAGATACTGATCTCCTTGATGCGGAAGTCGCGCTTCTTCAGGCACAGACGAACTACGTAACTGCCCTCGCCGATTATGAGATAGCATCCGCCAACCTCGATCGGGCGATCGGCAGATAGAGGGTGAAATGACATCCGAAAATGCAATTGAAGTAAATAAGCTCGAAAAAACATTCGGAGACTTCACCGCAGTCGACAGGGTCAGCTTTAGCGTCAGGCGTGGAGAGATATTCGGTTTTCTGGGCGCCAATGGAGCCGGCAAATCCACAACAATTCGAATGCTCTGCGGGCTGCTCTCGTCGACATCCGGTAGTGCAAGTGTGGCCGGCTACGATATCAATCGAGAACCGGAGTCTGTGAAAGAGCATATCGGCTATATGTCCCAGCGGTTTACGCTCTATGACGATCTCACGGTGCGAGAGAACATCATATTCTTCGGCGGAGCGTACGGCCTCTCGAAGGCGCAAATCCAGGAGCGCTCCGAATGGGTCGCCGAGATTGCTCAATTGCGTGGAATCGAGAATAAGATGACCGGGAGTCTTCCCGGCGGGATCAAGCAACGTCTCGCACTCGGTTGTGCAGTATTGCACGACCCGGATATCGTATTCCTCGATGAGCCAACCAGCGGAGTCGACCCAGTGTCGAGGCGCAACTTCTGGGAGCTCATCAATCAGCTCTCCGAGGAAGGCAAGACAGTCTTCGTGACAACACACTATCTCGATGAAGCTGAATACTGCAACACGATAATGCTCATGCACGCCGGGAGAATAGTCGCGGGAGGCAGCCCGAGAGAGCTGAAGAGCAAGCACATTCCGAATCCACTGATAGAAATCTCGTGCGACATGCCCTTGAGTGCGGCAGATGCGCTTGAGGAAAGTCCATATGTGATCGACACAAGCATATTCGGGAATAACCTGCATGTCACCGTCGAAGAGGGCACATCGGCAGATCAACTCTACGAGCTGCTCAATGGAAAGAACATACAGGTTCGGAAGGCCGAGAGGGTTCTGCCTGCACTCGAGGATGTCTTCATTCACCTGATCGAGAGAGAAACGCCAGCCACACAATCTGGCAGAAAGTGACGCTGGGAGGGACACTCTTGAACATCAAGCCGATTGTCATCAAGGAAATCCGTCAGATACGGCGAGACAAGCGAACCCTCGGTATCCTGCTATTCGTGCCGGCATTCATGCTTGTGATGTTCGGATATGCTCTTAGCTTCGATGTGAAGCACCTCTCTCTCCTCATCTATGATGAAGACCGCAGCAAACTGAGTCGCGATTTGATCGCGAGCTTTACGAACACGGAGTATTTCGATTTCGAGTATATGGAGGACGACTACTCACGAATCGGGCAATACCTCGACAAAGGTCGTGTCCAGGTTGCCTTGGTCATAGACGACGAATTCTCGGACAATCTAAAGTCAGGGAAGCCATCGCGTGTACAGCTTCTAATCGATGGCACCAATCCGACTACAGCATCGGCCGCCACAGGCTACTCGATGGCAATAGTCAGGGACTTTTCGGAGGAGATAATCTTAGGGGTCCTCATGCGCAAAGGCGGGCAAGAGCTCGCCGTGCCCATCGACTACAGACCAAGGGTCCTCTTCAATCCCGAACTGAAAAGCGCGCGGTTCCTGGTGCCCGGTCTCATCGCATTCATCCTAATGGTAACAGCAGTCATCTCCACGTCCCTGTCTATCGTACGAGAGAAGGAACGAGGAACCATGGAGCAGCTCACAGTCTCTCCGGTCAGGCCATTCGAGCTTATTGCCGGAAAGACCATTCCCTACATCGCGGTCTCACTCGCGGCTACAGCCATGATTCTCGCTCTCGGATGGCTGCTTTTTGGCGTCGGAGTTCGAGGCAGCTACTTGGATCTCACATTGGTGACCCTTCTCTACCTTGTCTGTTCACTGGGACTTGGACTTCTCATATCCTCAATAGCGCACTCTCAGCAAATCGCATTCATGATCGCTGTCACAGTCACGATGCTCCCGATATTCCTGCTCTCCGGATTCGTTTTCCCAATACGGAACATGCCGCTCTTCGTGCAGGTCATCACTTATCTCGTGCCTGCACGTTACTTCATGGTCGCTCTCAGGGCAATAGTGCTGAAAGGCGTTGGAATTGCGGCCTTTTGGGATCAGTTAATCTACCTCTCCGTATTCACGGTTGTGACTCTTGCGGTCAGCTCGCGAAGACTGAAGATGCAACTCGTCGGCTCGGGGAATCGCCGAACGAAATCGACTCTGGAGGAGTGATGCAGAGAGTAGCTCACATTATCCGCAAGGAATTCTTGCAGTTATTTCGCGATCGCCGAATGCTGCCGATCATATTCGTGGCGCCTGTCTTCCAGTTGATTGTCCTCGGCTATGCTGCGAACCTCGATGTCCACGAAATCCCGACAGTAGTTTGCGATCTCGACCATTCGACTGTCAGCCGGAACCTCGTGGACAACTTCACGAATTCCGGGTACTTCGATCTCATCGGAAATGTCGACCGGATTGAGGAGGTTGATCGTTACCTTAACGATGGCTCCGCGGCTGCAGCCCTTATTATACCGAGAGGCTTCGCAGACGAGATCAATCATGGGACAAAACCGGCACAGCTTCAACTCATCGCCGATGGATCAGATGCTAACCTCGCTACATCGGGGCTGGCATACGCATCGGCAATTGTCGGCGATTTTGCATCTGACATATCGTCGCTGAATCTCTCAGTAGACATCCCGCCTGCAATAACCAAACTCCCACGCGTTGAGGCGGAGACGAGAATCTGGTACAACCCGGAACTGAAGAGCCGCAATTTCATGGTACCCGGCATTCTCGGACTGCTTCTTATGCTTATGACCATGATTCTCACTTCTCTCGGCATTGTGAAAGAGAAGGAAATTGGTACGATGGAGCAGTTGATCGTAACGCCGATCAAGCCCTGGCAAATGATAGTCGGCAAGCTCACGCCGTTCGCGATAATAGGAATGATCGATGTGATCCTCGTCCTTATAGTCGCGAGATTCTGGTTCGCTATCCCCATCGCAGGCAGCGCACCGCTACTCGTGCTGTTGTGCTTCGTGTTTCTGCTTACAACTCTCGGTCTCGGGCTGTTCGTATCAACTGTCTCCCACACACAGCAGCAGGCAATGATCACCGCCGTGTTTTTCGTGATGCAACCGATGATCTTCCTCTCGGGATTCGTGTTCCCTATCGAGAACATGCCGGACATGATTCAGCTATACACCTATCTCTTGCCCCTGCGTTACTTCTTCGTGATCGTGCGCGGCATATTTCTGAAGGGTGTAGGAGTAGCGGAGCTGTGGGACCAGGCGCTGGTCATGCTGCTCTTCGGTATTGCAATCCTCTACCTGAGCGCGCTTCGATTTCAGAAAAAGCTCGGTTAGCCTTCGAAAATTGCAACCTTTGCGTTTTTCAGTTCGTCGTACATAGGTGGAATCTTAAGGAGCAGGAGGTTTGCAGTATGAGACTTTTCACATTAACTATCGCTTTAGCGCTTACTCTCTTTCTCGCCACGGCCGTTCTGGCAGTTGGTCCCAAGGTTACAAGCCGAGATCACAATCACAACCATGGTGCAGTCATCCATGATAAGAGCGGAACGTATTGCGGGGACGACATGGACGTCGATTTCGATGACGGCGATATTGTCTTCACCAGCCGACATCACCACGATCCGGAGGTCAGAATCACCGAAGACTACGAGCTGTATGTCGACGGTGAGAAGCTCGAACTGAATGACACTCAGCGTGAGATCGTTGCCGAGTACTACGATACGTTCGAGGAAGTCATCAATGAAGCCACCAGGCTCGGCCTCAAGGGCGCGGCAATCGGAGCGCAGGGCGCTGCTCTCGGTGTTTCAGCGCTCGGGAAACTCTTCCAAGCTGCACTGACCGAGTATGAACTCGAGGATATGGAACGAGAGATCGAAAAGGAAGCGCGCAAGATCGAAGAAAAGGCTGAGAAGCTCGAGTGGGAAGCGGAGGAGATAGAGGCACTCGCCGACAAGCTCGAGGAATTGCATGAGGACCTGAAGAGAGAAACGCCTCGCCTTCGCGACATGGAGTGGTTCTAAGACTCACGCAGAAGCTGAGTCAGCGAGAATCTGCTTCGCTCTGCTACCCTTGAGAGTTTTGGAGTCATATCCATATCCTTTACAGGATGGAACGTCTATAAGAATGAACTCGGATTCATTCTCGACAGAGAGTCTAACCGTATCTTCAAGATCGACTCCCGCCTGATCTCCCACTTTCAGCCGCTCTCCATTCAGCAAAACAGCACCAGCCGTGAGAGTTCCCGTAATTGGTCTCTATAGATCGAAGTCCCGCCCCGGGGAGGGGCGGGACTCATGCACATATCGGAAACCCGCTGAAGATGGGTACATCCCTATCGGAAAAGTGCAGGGCGACTTGTGGAGTGTAGTCGCCCTGGCTCTTACCGGATCCGTACAGGGAACGATGGTCATTAGTTTATCTCGGATTCTGGAGTCGATTCTGCATATGGCAAGACTGGGGACAGAATTGGTATACGAGATACCTATTCACGCAGCAGCCCCCCGAACAAAAGGCACGACCCCGCAATAACAGTCTCATGGCGAAACAATTCGTTTGTAGCTGAAACGGGTCCGGTATTCTACTGGATAGATTCGAGGAACGTGCGGAGATTGATATCGGCTTTGTTGAGACCCAGCTTTCGCCTGATGCGATATCGCTGCTTGTTGATCGTCTGTACGGAAACGGAGAAGTTCTCCGCTATCTCCTTGGTCGGGCATCCACGCTTCACCATATTGCAAATCTCCGTTTCGCGCGGAGAGAGATTGACCAGGCGTGACTCGAGATCATCGAGAAATGGCGACGCGATGTCCATCAGGTCCCTTTCGAGCAAATCTACATAGTTTCGAGTATCAGAAGTAACCTTGTCGCCGAGTCGTTTCAGCGACGGCAGAATCACTTTCTCAACGTTCTTCCTGATTTGAGCCTTGATCCTGTGCTTCTCCTCTTCGATCTCGCTGAGCACACCCTTAAGGACAATGTTCTTTTCTTGCAGCGCTGCCCGTTCGGCATCGAGCCTGTCGTTGGCGGCCTTGAGTTCCTTGCGCGCCTGCAGTCTCTCGGTCACATCCCGTACGACAGATATCCATCCGATCCGCTCCCCGGCATCATCTTCAAGTGCAACGACACTCTGCTCCGTCGGGAATATTTTGCCATCGGCCCGGCGCATCATGAAATCGGACAGTTCGAAATAACCCCTCTCCTCTATAGCTTGAAACAGCTTGCCGGCATACTCCTCCATCGACTTCCTGCTGACATGAAACGATGAGACTTCCATGCCGATGAACTGATCTCGCGGCAGCCCGAAAATCCTCTCACCGGCTCGGTTCATATCCACAATTTTCGGTACTGACGAGTTGTCGAGGATGAAGATAGCATCGCGCTGACTGCTGAATATCTTCTCAAACAGTCTCTTCGATCGTGTGAGTTCCTCCTCTGCCCGCTTGTGTTCAGTGATATCCTTCGCTGCTCCGATCAGTCGGACAATCCGTTCGCCTGTCTCATCGAAGATCGGTCGTGCGGAATCTCGTATCCAGAGAACGTTCCTGTCCTTATCCAGGATGCGAAACTCGCTGACATCGGGATGCCCTGACAATAGCCTGTCCAATCGTCGCACACCGATCAAGACATCATCCGGATGCGTAAGTCGCGTCCACTCCACCTCCGTACCGCGAAGGTCGGCATCGACTCCGATCATCTGGAGAAATGCGTCGGAGAACCACTCCCCAACAAGTCTTCCATCCTCTTCCACGCGCAGCGAATAGGCATAGTCAGAAGTTAGTTCGGTGATCAGGCGAAAGCGCTCCTCGCTTTCTATCAGTGATTGCTCCGCAGACTTGCGTTCGGTAACGTCAACACCGGTGGCAATCGCCCCCTTGAATCTCCCCTCGCTATCTCGCCTGACAACAATGCTGTTCCACTGGATCATTCGGCATGTTCCGTCGGCGCAGAGCACCGGAAACTCATACCGGTCAAATTCTCCGTCAGCGTCGACCGAAATGCGTGAGAAGATGCGCTTGAGATCATCTCTGTAGTCGGCCGGTGTGAAATTGATGAACCAGCTTCGGCCAAGAATCTGCTCCTCCTGGAGACCGAGAATCTCGCATCCTTTCCGGTTGATGAGCTCAATGTGTCCGGATTCATCCACCCCCGCGATGATCACACCAACAACATCAACATACTGATCAATGGAGAAGCAGTCATTGAGTATCCTCCGTCTTCGTACCGACCGTTTGTCGGACAAACCCGGATGGACCGCGTGCCTGGTCAGTTGAGTTGTACTGTGGCTCTCGTCGCGTTTCCGCTTCGCGCTCGTGTCGTCAATTGAAACAGCCATCAATCTCATTATCGACTCGCCTGCGCAAAACTTGAACAGTGCCGGTTCCGAGAGCAGCTTAAGTGAGATCAATCAGACATGTAGTTCGCGAGACATTCGTCGCACATACCGTGTGATATTGCGGGCATTTGGCGGCTATCGAACGGCCGCAGTTCGGACAGCCCTTCTTCGACTGGAAACCACCCTTTCGGAGTCTTTATCTTCTTGCACCAACTGCAAAGTGTAACGAGCTCGTCACCGCGCGGTACCGTGGGGTCGAGAAGTTCAACCGGTTCGCGCTCCTCGACACTGAGCGTTCTACTGATGAACTTCCAGCCCTTCCCAGAAGACGAAATCTCCAGCTCGAGAAACCGTCTCAGGGAAGGAGAATCGCACCTGAACGGAAACCGAATCGACTCCCCGCTCTCGCTGACACTCCGCAGCACCGTCTCGTATAGCTCTCGAAGATCGGTGCCGGTGATGTGATCCCAAAGTGAGTCTCCGACAATTCGATCTCTGGCAAGATGGTCCGCGAGGTTCTCGCCCGCGAACGCATCCCAGGCGTCGTTCACGGTAGTCACTCTGGCATCCAGATCAATCTCGTAGACAATGTCCGAGAACTTATTCTGACTCGTGTGCGCACACATGACTACCTCCTGTTTGATTTCTCAGTTGTTGTTATTGCAACCCTCTCTTAGTGCATCGGCATTAAATCTAATCCCGCTTATCGTATCCCGCAACGATTCCTTAGCGCCCCGAGTTCTGTCTCCTTTCGAAACCTACTCGTCGAGCCTCATGAATTGATGAACTGGAGCAAACTCCGACGCAAGGAGGCTGAAATACAACGAATCGTGAAGGACTCCATCGAGTTCATGGTGCTGACGAAATCTGCCGTCGAGCTTGAAGCCAAGTCTCTGGAGGAGAGCTATTGCCGCCTCGTTGAAGGAAGCTGTCTGAGCCATGACCTTGTTAGCTGAAAGCGCGGTGACAGATGATAAATCAGCAGTTCAGATGCTTCGCTACCGTAACCCTCGCCCTGTACCGATGGGCATATGAGGATGCCGAACTCGACCCAGTGGCTACGTTCGTTCACATTGAAGTACGAGATCCTACATCCTACCTATAAGCTCTCCGTTCTCACACAGCCGGATGGCATAGACTCGCAAGCCGGTACTCTTCCGCCCTCGGATGAACCGCTCGCGTACAGTATCAATCGACTGATCACCGACAGGATACGAAGTCATTCTTTCCGGTATGCCTTGTAAATACCAGTCTCGCAAGGGCTCGAGATCAGCCCCTACAACGTCCACAAGTTTAATTCAATTGGTTCGAAAGCACAGATGATCTTTCAAGGAGAAAGCTCCGGCACAACGTGCCCACAGAAGAAAGGACAGCCGGTCGGCTGTCCTCAGTAATCCAAAGGTGTCTATCCAAGCCAAGTGTTACTTCTTTTTCTTCTTCTTTGACGGTGAGTGCAGGTAGCAGAATTTCGCAGGAGGAGTGACCATCCTCTTACATCTCTTGCCATCTTGCGTCTTGCCTTTGCAGCGTACTTTCCTCACGGTCTTCCTGGCTGTCGCTTTCTTCCGTGAAGTCTTCTTTTTGCTGGTCTTTTTGGTAGACTTTCCTGGCATAAGGACCTCCTTAGGTTTGACCATTGCCATTTGACTGTAGAACAAGTACCCATTCATCCCAAAGACAAATCAACAAAAAACTTGACTCAATGGACCCTAATCTCAGTCTACGTTTCTAACTCGTATTCTGCAGGAACGATGGGACAGCTTCATTCGAAGCCAATGATCGTGCCCGCCATGAGTCTGCTCAAATTGCGGGCACACACCTGGCACTTTTTTTCTGTTGACATTTGCGACCGCGCCGATACCTTGAAGGCGTGTTAACGGTCTTCTGTTTAATTTGTCTTTTGAGGATTTGTGTCTGCAAACTTATCCCGTCTGAGCAAATAATTCGAAGGCAAGCGTGATTGTGCGCATGAATCTGCTCGCTGGCGATGCGGAGAAGTCTGCCACTGTCTTTCTTCTTCGAGATTGCAGCAGAGCAAAGCTGGAGTTTTTTCGATGAATATCTACGTAGGTAACCTTCCCTACAGCGCCGAAGAGGACGAACTTCGAAGAGTTTTCGAGGAGTATGGAAACGTAACCAGTGCCAAAATAATCAAAGACAAATACAGCGGTCAGTCGAAAGGGTTTGGTTTCGTCGAGATGTCGACACGCGACGAGGGCCAGGCAGCTATCGACGGCCTCGAGGGATTCGAGATGGATGGTCGCAGGCTGTCTATCAACGAGGCGAAGCCGAGAGAGGACAACCGCAATCGCGGTGGCCGAGGAGGAGGCGGCGGACGCTGGTAAACCGGCTTCGCTCCTGCAGATCATACTCGGGAACCGGTTCATCGCCGGTTCCTGTTCGCATCCACTCGCACAATCTACGACTCTTTGGATCTGTGCATTCTATTAATGCTTGCCTAACAATTCTCAAACATGTATAAGCGTTATACTCAGTCAGGTTGGCTTGATTCAAACCGAGCTCCCTCGGGGCGTCGCCAATATCCGTTGGAGTTCATCATGATCGATGTTTCAGGTGAGGTGGTGTGAAATGAACAGGATATCGCTGGCAACATCTGTTGCTATCATCTCTGCACTGGTTCTAATGCTCTCTTGCGGAGAGGGCAAGGAAGATAAGAAGGGGATTTCGGGCAGCTTCGACAGCTCTTCAGGCTTCATGTTCAGGAATAATATGACACGGACCGGAGTCTACGACAGCGAACCAGTGCGCGACTCAGTCGAAGCGAAATGGACGATGCACACCGATGACCACGTTATGGGAAGAGCGGTCGTGTACGATTCCACAATACTGTTCGGTGACAAACTCGGCCGGCTCTGGTCGGTCAACATTGAAAGCGGCAGAGAGCTTTGGCACCTCAATACAGGCGGCAACGTTGTCGGCGCGCCGGCTATCTCCGACGGAATAGCGTTCTTTGGAAGCGTCGGCAAAAAATTCTACGCTATTGACGCGGCTACCGGAGAGATCAAGTGGCAGAAGCTGCTCGGCGGACTCATTGGATCCTCACCCGCAGTCCTGAACGGAGTCGTGTATTTCGGATGCTACGACGACAATGTGTACGCTCTCGATGCGTCCACTGGAGATGTCAGGTGGCAATACAAAACCGGATTCAATGTCGGTTCCTCGCCGGCCATTTCAGGAAGCACTCTCTATATCGGATCAAGCGACAGTACGTTCTATGCGCTGAACCTCGAGAATGGCGAGCTGAAATGGAGCTACCGCGCCAAGAGCTGGATCGGATCGACACCGGTCGTCGTCGATGGTATGGTATACTTCGGCAGTGATGACTCCACTTTCTACGCTCTGAACACAGAGACCGGAGACAGTGTCTGGACGTTCCGCACCGGAGACCGGATACCATCGTCACCGGCATTGCTCGATTCCGTCGTTTACTTCGGTTCGATGGACGACCGACTGTATGCACTCAATCGCTTCACGGGCGAGACAATCTGGGTTTTTGAGGCGCACGACGATGTGAACACTCCGTCTATAGCCGGCGATGTCATCTATTTCGGGAGCAAAGATGCCTACATCTACGCAGTCGACATTAACACGGGCGAGGAGCTTTGGAAATACCTGACCGAGGATCCAATAGTCGTACCGCCTGTCATCCACAACGGCGTAGTCTACGTCGGTTCGACTGACGGAATGATGTACGCGCTCAGAGCGGTTACAAGAGCGCAAGTTGCCTCCCGCTAAAGACTCCATCAATCCGACTTAACCAAAAATGCGGCGCGGTGAGTTGATCACCGCGCCTTTCTTTCTGCTTATCATGCCCCAATAGTCCATCATGGTCCAGGCGATGCACCCGGATTACACTTATTCTGCCCGCAGACCGGAAACATGTGGCGACATTGTTTTGTATTGACTCTCACAGGCACGCTCTATGATCCTACACTAAACGTCAGTGAAAGAGGTTTGCATGTCTCAGACGAAAATAGATGAACTCAGAAAGAAAAGACACGAACTCCAGCAGGGCGGCGGAAAGAAGCGGGTCGAGAGGCAGCATTCGATAGGGAAACTTACGGCGCGCGAGCGAGTCGACCTGCTCTTCGAGCCGAATACCTTTCGCGAGTCTCTCCTGTTCGTCAAGCATAGATGCACTCACTTCGGCATGGAGAAAATGAACTTCCCGGGCGAAGGCGTGATAACCGGTCACGGCATTATCGACGGACGTCCCGTTTATGTCGCCAGTCAGGACTTCACCGTCGCCGGAGGCGCAGTCGGAGAGGCAACTGCGAGAAAGATCCAGGAAGCTATGGAGGCAGCGGCCAAAACGGGTGACCCGTTCGTGATGATCAACGATTCCGGCGGTGCGCGAATTCAGGAGGGTGTCGACTCGCTCTCCGGTTACGGCGGTATCTTCTACCGGAATGTCCTCCTGTCCGGAGTCGTGCCCCAGATCAGCATAATTGCAGGTCCGTGCGCCGGAGGCGCTGCCTACTCTCCAGCTCTCACCGATTTCATCATCCAGGTTCGGCATGAAGGCCAGATGTATATCACCGGCCCGCTGGTTATCAAGCAGGTAACGGGTGAGGATATTACCGCAGAACAGCTCGGCGGAGTCGAATCGCACGCCCACTATTCCGGGGTTGTTCATTTCATAGCGGAGAACGACGAGGACGCGATCAAGATAACCAGGCGACTGCTCTCATTTCTTCCGAGCAACAACACCGAAGACCCGCCATTCTACCCGGAGTTGCACGAAGAAGAGATTGTCGCAGATGAATCGCTGAATGATATCGTGCCGGATGACCCCAGGGAAGCCTACGACATGCACGACATCATCGGCAGAATCATTGATGATGGTGACTTTCTCGAGGTGCAGGAGCATTTCGCCCCCAATCTCATCGTCGGTTTCGGCAGACTGACCGGATACACAATCGGCGTGATCGCAAACCAGCCGATGCACAAGGCCGGAGTGCTCGATATCAACTCATCCGATAAGGCATCCCGCTTCATCCGATTCTGCAATGCATTCAACATACCGCTGCTGACATTTGTGGATGTTCCTGGATTCATGCCCGGGATTCAGCAGGAGTACGGCGGAATCATTCGTCACGGCGCGAAAATGCTGTTCGCATACGCGGCCGCAACTGTGCCGAAGATCACCGTGGTGATTCGCAAAGCCTACGGAGGGGCATTCCTTGCCATGTGCTCAAAGAGCATGGGCGCCGACACTCTATGCGCATGGCCCTCTGCCGAGATCGCAGTCATGGGCGCCGAGGGCGCGGTCAATGTGCTCTATCGAAAGGATATAGAAACTGCGGAAGATGCCACAGCCGAAAGAAACAAGCGACACGAGGAATACCGCGACACGTTCGCGAATCCGTACTTCGCAGCCGCGCACGGTCTCGTGGACGAAATACTCGAACCCGCCGACACACGGCCTTACATCGCGTCTGCGCTGGAGGTCCTGCGTGCGAAACGTGAACTCAGGCCCCAGAAGAAGCACGGTCTGATTCCGCTGTAAGGAGTATACATCTATGGATCCATTCACCCTGAAATTCGCGGTCATCGGGATCCTACTCGTGTTCGGCGCTCTGGCGTTTATTTCCGTAACAGTAACTGTGATCCGAAGGCTGGACGCAAGATGGGAGTCGCGGGAAGAAAAGCAGGAGCGGGCCGCGCTCGATAAGGACCAGAGCATCGACACAACCACGCTTCTGCTGATTGCCGCAGCAGCTGCAACGATGATCCAGGGCAGATTCCACATTCGAAGAGTGAGACGCCTGATGCCAACGCATTCAGAATCCGGTCCCTGGTCCAGGCATGGGCGTGCCATTCTGCACGGCTCACACGTAGTCCCGAGGAAAAGATGAGACAGGAAGTAAATATCGTTTAGAGCAATGCAACGCGGAGTATTATAGATGAAGCTCAAGATTACAGTTCATGGGGTCGCATACGAGGTTGATGTCGAGGTGCTCGATCCCGGCGAAGGTTTTCCCGTGATCAACCAGAGCACTCGCCCCAGACGCACGCCGCAGAGATCCGCTACACATCCGCCGGAAACCGCGCAACCAGCTACAGCAGCCGCAAAGCCGGCGGGCGAATCCGAAGGCGGCAAGGTCACCTCACCAATCGCGGGGACTGTCCACGAAATCAAATGCAAAGTCGGCGACCAGGTCGAATCCGGTCAGGTGCTGCTGGTTGTCGAAGCGATGAAGATGAACACCGGTATCGCAGCGCCCATATCTGGGAAGATCAAGTCTATCCCCGTGGCTGTGGGAGATTCGGTGCGCGAGAACCAGACTCTCGTTGAGTTCGAGTAGGGAACCGGGCAGGCAGAGCAATGGAGATACTGTTAGGATTTCTAAAGACCGGCGCGCTCTGGAATTTTACCTGGGGCAATCTTGCGATGCTGGTTGTCGGCTGCATATTTCTCTACCTGGGCATTGTGAAAGACTACGAACCGCTGTTGCTCGTCCCGATCGGTTTCGGCATACTGGTCGGCAACATCCCGTTCGCCCGCGGGATGAACATCGGCATATACGAGGACGGTTCGGTGCTCTCGATTCTCTACACCGGCGTCACGCAGGGATGGTATCCACCGCTCATCTTTCTTGGGATTGGGGCTATGACCGATTTCTCGTGTATGCTCGCAAACCCGAGGCTAATACTCCTCGGAGCAGCCGCACAAGCCGGTATCTTTTTGACATTCCTCGGAGCCGTTCTGCTCGGCTTTGGGTATGCCGACGCCGCGGCGATAGGTATCATCGGCGGCGCGGACGGCCCCACTGCGATCTTTTTGTCCTCCAAACTTGCGCCACACCTTCTCGGGGCAATTGCCGTGTCGGCGTACTCGTACATGGCACTCGTGCCGGTTATCCAGCCACCGATAATCAAGCTCCTCACAACAAAGAAGGAACGTCTGATCAGGATGAAACCCACCAGGCCTGTCAGCAAGCGTCTCAGAATCATGTTTCCGATTGTCGCGTTCCTGATCACGGGCTTCATCGCACCGGGCTCGATCAACCTCCTCGGGTTCCTCTTTTTTGGAAACGTGCTCAAAGAGAGCATGGTGACGGAGCGTCTCGCCAAAACCGCGCGAACCGCATTCATCGACATAATCACGATTCTACTCGGTTTCACTGTCGGCGCTTCCACGGATGCATCCCGCTTTCTGACACCCGATTCCATCAAGATATTCGCTCTTGGCGCGACATCGTTCGCAGTAGCAACGGCATCGGGCATCACTTTCGCCAAACTATTGAATCTGACGTCGAAGAACAGGATAAACCCCATAGTCGGAGCCGCCGGAGTCTCGGCAGTACCGGATTCCGCTCGAGTCTGCCAGATGGTCGGAGCGAAAGAGGATCCAAACAACTTCCTCATAATGCACGCCATGGCACCGAATGTCGCCGGCGTGATAGGATCCGCCGTGGCCGCCGGAGTGCTGTTGGCAACTTTCGGCTAGATTCGGTCACGGTTGACAGATCGTTTGTAGTTTTGTATCCCTTTAACAGGCTAACGATGCACACGAAAGCTGATAGTGAAGTTTGAACCAACTGAGTTGACGTAGATACGGGAAAGGAGCAAATGGCGATGAAGAAAGTTGCGGTAATCCTGGCAGGATCGGGCGTTTTTGACGGCTCGGAAATACATGAGGCTACGCTGGCACTCTTATATCTCGATCAGGCGGGCGCACAGGTGAAATGTTTCGCCCCGGATAAGGATCAGATGCACGTTATTGACCATGTCAAAGGTGAACCGGCCGAGGGTGAGAAACGAAACGTGATGGTGGAAGCAGCGAGAATCGCACGCGGCGACATCGATTCAGTAGACAATCTTAAACTGGGCGATTTCGACGCAATCGTGTTTCCGGGTGGCTACGGCGCCGCTAAGAACCTCTGTGACTTTGCTACCAAAGGAACAGACTGCGAAGTTGACCCGAAGGTCGGAGACCTCGTTCGCGAAGCCATCGGAGCCGGGAAGGTAATCGGCACGATATGTATCTCGCCCGTTATGATAGCGCGTTCGCTCAAAGACGCGGGCATCACGCCGAGGCTCACTATCGGAACGGATGTCGACACCATGAACGCGCTCCGTGCGTTCAATGCGGAACCGCTGGAGGCACAAGTGGATGAAATCGTCGTGGATGAAGCCAACAAGATCGTCTCGACTCCGGCCTACATGCTCGGCAAGAGTATCAAGGAGGTCGCGATTGGAATCGAGAAACTCGTCAAGAAAGTCGTAGAGCTGGCGTGAAAGAACCACACGACTGTGAAGAAGAAGCGGCAGGAAATCCTGCCGCCTTCTCTATCTTAACAGATACAGCCTACTCCTTCAGAGCTGCCTTCATTTCTATCGATTCCTGCATCGACCTGAGATTCTTCGTCATATCCCACCAGCCATTCTTGAAGGTGGCGTAGTCAGGTCCGGACATGGCGGCGGCATATCTCAGCGAGTTAGCGTAGAACAGCCACTGAGTGACCCATTTGAGCTCGATAGATTCATCGAACGGGTTCTTAGGATCTGCGAGCTTCTCATTCCACGCCTTCTGTAGCAACCCGGTCGCGGACAGAACCATCTGATCTGCCTGGGCGACCGTAGAGTCAAACTTCGCGAAAAATCCATCCGCCCACGAAGAACCGTGGCAGTTTCGGCAAAGTGACTTCATGTCTCGCTCGCGCTCGTGAGCGACATCGCGCCCGATCAGAAACGCCTCCGCGTGCTGGTTGTCGAACGTGGTTGGCATCGGCTGACCCATCTGGTTCTCGATTTCCCACGTTCTCCCCTGTTTGGGCTGGCGATGCGAATAGATCACGCCGAATATCCTGATCCACAGCCTCGCCCCAAAGTCATGAGTGCGCGGCAGCACCTCATCGCCGGTCGCGTTCACCACGAGTGAATTGTGGCACACCGCACAGGTAGGCGCCTGGAAGTCGGTCCCGATGGTCCACGGCACATTATCCCAGTTCCATTCCTCGGCCATCGATTGCATGATATTGCCGTGCTTGCTCTCTCTATAAACCTGCCACGCCGGCACATCCGGTTCGAGATGGCACTGTGAGCACGTGTACGGCTTCCTGGCGATCTCAATATCAAAACTGTGACGGGGATGGCACGCAGTGCATGCTCCCTTGCTGCCGTCCGGATTGACGCGTCCGACGCCCTGGTTCGGCCAGTTGCTGAGAACAGGAACGACGACTTCGCCTATATCTGTCTCGATGATCTCGGTCCCCCTGACTTCGACCTTAGTGCCGTGACAGGCGTAGCACGTCTCGTTTTTCGCGTTCATCGTAGGCTCGACCGGAACCAGGTCCACACCATTGAAATCAACAACGCTCACGAGAGCATTGACCAGATCCGTAAACAGTGGGTTTTTGTCAAGGATCAGAAGCGCATTCGCTTTCTTCGTCTCGGCATACTGCTCAGCCTCGGTCAGATGACACATCTGGCAGTCGTCAGGAGTCACCACCAGGTTGATATCGAACCCGAAGTGCTCGAAATTGTCCGGGTGGTTGGTCTTGTTGAGTGAATGACATTCATAGCAGCCGACAGCCACCGACGCCAGTTCTTCCGGAACATCCTCTCGCGAGATTCGTCGTTCCATCTCGCTTTTGAGCAACGCCTGTGCCGGTGTAATCATAGAGTGCCGTCCGCTCTCCCAGTCCCTGACGATTCCCGGAGTGTAGCTTTCGTGGCACATCAGACACTCCTGAGTCTCGTCGCTGATTTCTGCCTCCGCAAAGAGAACCTGCACCATGACAACCGCGAGCAACGCAGCGATAAACAGTTTTTTCATCTTCGAATCTCCTTATTCTATCTCCCAGGTTGATGTCAATATAGACAGCCAAAGCAATCATGCCAACGCAAAATCGTTCTCAGCATAGGGTGTCAATCTGGCACAAAAAAAAGGGCGCGGAAACGCGCCCATAAAAGAAATCTATTTGCAGAAAACGATCAGCCTTCAGACTCCTTACTCTTCTCCTTTTCCGGAAGAGCATGGATCCCGTGTGTCTTCATCGCCTCAAAATCAAACTCTTCTTCAATCTTACAGATATCCGGAGCTTTCTCCGCATCATGGCACGTCGTGCATGTTTCCTCGTTCGGAATCAGCAGACCGTTCTCCATTGCAAGCTCACGATCTTTCATCACTTTCATAGACTTATAATCGCTGCCGGGACCGTGACACGCCTCGCACTGAACTCCGGCCAAAAGTTCCCCATCCTCGTCCATACCGGTGGCATGACAAGCTATGCACTCCTCGTTCTTCTGCTGTTTCTCGTTTAGAACATCGAAGGCGTTGGCATGCGGTGTCTCTGCCCAGGTCGGATAGGTCTCGTCCTTGCGGTGGCACATGCGGCATTTCTTGGCGCCAATGTAATCGAATTCGGACTCTGTCTTCGCCTTTTCCTTCTTCTCCTCAGCCTTCTTGGTTTCTTCAGCCAAGACGAAAGAGAAACTCAGCACGAAGAAGCAGAGGGAAATGAGAATCAAAAGCTTCCTGATCATTGCAACTCCTCTCTCCTTTAATCATCCAATCCCTTATACATCCAATTATACGAATTCAGTCGGTTTTGTCGAGCGATTATCTCAAAATAGCGCTTCCGCATAGACTGCGGGGTCGATTTTGCATTTCAGCTATGCAAGATCAACCACGCGTATTTTTGTCTAACCAGCTCGCCAAAACAAAGCCAGATAGCTATCAGAACAACTCGATCTTGAGGCCGGTCCTTACCATGAAGTACGACCCGCTCTCGTCGCCATACACATTCCCACCGGCATCGTCGGTCAGATCGTAGTAAGCCACATCCGCAGTCCACTTCAAATTCGGACGGAACATGTACGAGTATCCCGCTTTCCCGACAAAATAAGTGTAGTCGAGATCAGAATAGGTGTGCATGGTCTCGAACGTGTAATCGAGATGCTCGATAGTCTCCCCCGGCTCAGGCATAATCACCTGTTCAAGCGACGCCTTGCTCATCGTGACGTTGCCGGAAAGCCAGAACATGACCTTCTGAGACGGGTGAAGCGCCAGAGTGCCATAGATATTGTGTGCCTTGTTTTCGAAGTCGGCATTGGTCCAGAGCGAACCATAGTGTAGGACTCCACCGGAGTCCTGGAATAGATGGCCTCCTCACCCATCGAACATCGCGATCGTTATCGGCCCTCGCGACTTGTCGTAGATGTACGTATATCCTCCCGTGAACGACCACTTCGGATCGGGCATAAAGTTGAACCCGAGATTCGGCCGCATCGACGTATGCTCGATCTCTACGTTGTCGAGATCGTTGTTCTCATCCATCGATAGTCGCAGCGATGCGTTCATCGACAACTTGTCGGTCAGATTGTGCGAGCCCCGCAACTCGATCTCATGCTTGACCGTCGGGAGTGTCGTAACATTCTGATACTTCAGATCCTCACGCTGGTAGTAGTACGCCAACGGAGCACCATTCTCAGGCGAAAGAACACCGCGACCTTCGGCTTCAAACAAGCCACGGTAGTTCATGAACGGATCATCAATCAGCTCGAGACGGTAACTCGCATACAGGTTTGTCTTGAGCCCTTTCCGATATCTGATCGTTCCCTTGCCGTAATATTTGTTCGTTGCCGTCTCCGACTCCAGAGCCGGATAGTCGTAACGCCGCGTGTGTTCGTAACCGAGCAACAGTGAGATCTTCGTAGCCGGGTTTAGCCTCATAATGCCCTGTACATCCCCTCTACCGTACAGGCGGTCCAAACTGGAGGCGCGATAATAGTCGAAGATGTCGAGATCGCCTCCTGTCATCCCTTCTCGCCACGGTGGCATGTCGTAAAGGATATCATTCGATATGGTCCTCGATAGCGCTCCATCGGCGAAGAACCACATCTTCGGTGAAATCAGCATCTTGTAGTTCACAGTTCCGCCGACTACGACAATGTCGAGGTCCCGCGTGACATCGTTCATTGTCTTCGAATAATTGAACGTCCCGCTCAAGACTCGCTTGTCGTTGCCGGTTTTGAACTTGACCTTGTTCGAAAACTTCTCGGTCCGAGGGTAGATATCCTCGGTGAAGTAGCCGTTCGCAAAAAGCACTCGAGAATTGAACTCGCTTCCAGCACCGCCATGAACCGGATGTTTCGCGGGATCGTAGAAGAATGATACCTGGTCCGCATTGGATCGGAATGTGCGGTAGCTGAACTTGTAGTCGACGTATACGTCCTTCCGATTCGCCTCCAGCCCGACATTGACCTGGTTGCTCCACCGGTTTACCTCCGCCGAGCGGGACTGGAGATGGCAACTGAAACAGTGAGTTGTCGCCACTTTCTGCTCTGCTCCACGCTGCATTATCATCTTGTGCGCGGCGACGAAATTAAGCCCGAACTTCTCGCTGATTTTGACCTTAAACTCGGACTCGAGCGAATGACGGTCATAACGATAGTCACGCACCGAATCGAGAGCCTCGTGACTGATCATCTTCCCGCCGGCGCTGCCGCCTTCCAATTCCTCGCGACCAGTCATGTTCTCAAGAAAATCGAACTGGAGCTGCCGCTCGAACAACTGGTAGTTTACCTTCGCGGAAAACTTGTCCTTGTAATTGTAGTCGATATTGAACTGCCCGTTCTTATTGTCGAGAAACATGCCGTTCAGATCGAGATACGCATTCTCTGTAGTTCCCCGGATCCTGAAACCTGCTTCAGGATACGGATCGTTCTTGACGTGAGTGTATTCACCGACCTTCTTCGAATAATCCTGATAGTCGGTATAGTTGCCGCCCAGCCAGAGCGACATCCTGACCTCGGCATTAGCCATCCCTGCAATGAACACGGTCATGGCGAGGACGGTCAGCGCCGAGAGCATTATCGATCTTGATAATCTCATATCTCCTCCCTACCTCGTCATTGACGTGCCCCTGCCGGAAATCGACTGTGCGGGCAAATCGCTGCCATGAACCTGTGAATGACACTGAGTACACTTAGTCAGCATCGCTTCCTTGAAACTGTCGCGCGTCGATGTTATCACCCTCGATGGCGCTTGCGGCGAATTTAACCCGTCGCTCTCGATTCCGGGAATCGAGGCGTGGAAATGCATCGAATGGCAATTCAGGCAGAGCGTCGGCTCGGACTGCACCAACAGATTGTCCGCAACCGAACCATGCGGCTTGTGGCAAATCGAGCACTCTTCATTGACCGGATCGTGCTCAAACACGAATGGGCCCTCCTTGCTCGGATGACACGTGAAGCAAAGCTCCCGTTTATCCTGTCCCATAACCCACATGTTCTCACCACCGTGAATCGGGTGACAGCTCTCGCAGCTCATCTTGCCCTCCGCTACAGGATGGTGAGACGGCAAGTAAAAGTCTGCGCGCACATTCTGGTGGCAGTCGTAACAGAGGTCCGGAGTCTCTTTCTTCAGGTTGTTCCCCGCAGCCACATGCGTCTGGTGGCAGTCGCTGCAGCCGATATCGCCCATCTGGTGCGAACTGAACTGCCACTCCATAAACTTGCTGTCCGAATGACAAGTCAGGCACATCGCCTCGGCACCGCTGTTGGCCTCTGCGGCACCGTAGATCAGTTCCGGATCCATCTCCTCCGAATGTGCAGAACCGGGGCCATGGCAGCTTTCACACAGATTCTCAGAATACTTCTCCGATGACTTCAGAAGAAGCCCGTGGTTGGTATTCCAGAAGGCATCGGTGACATCCTCATGGCAGTCCGCACACATCTCGGACCCCACGTATTCCGCATCCGGCGGTGGGCCGGACCCGTAAGCAGCGCTCCAGAGCAGAACGCAGCCGAGGAGTATCGCCATGCCGAACGGCCGCAGCAGACTGAATCTGCACTTTGTAGCAACCAATATTCCTTCCTCCTCCCTGAGCATTTATCTCGTCTTTACTCTTATTGCCTGAAACGTGGAGAATGACAAGACGACCCCATGCGCCGCACTTGTCATTATTGTGGCTTGATTGATTCTGCCGACCCGGCAGGGAAACGGGATTCAGAGTCGCTCCCGGAGATTCCGAGAAGCAAGCTCTGCTAGCTTGCAAAATCTAAAAGAACTCATCTCTTTCCGCCGGCTGAGGCTCCGGGATGGAGCCGCAGTTGATATTCCATATCACGGTTATCAAAAACTACCGAACGGAGAGTATGATGTCAAGTTAAATCATGAGAAAGTGCTCACAAATCGCGCCCCTTATCCGTTGCCGGACAGAAAGTTAGGGGCACCGAACTACGCAAAATAGACCCATTCTACCCATAGAGTCCGGCTTGCCCCGCGATTGGAATATAGTTGCACCGAAGCAGTCTTTTACTCTTCTCTCTCTTCGTGTTCATCTTTGTCTTCGTCCTCAGGCCCGGTGTCTTCCGTCTCCTTTTCATCTGTCGAGCTCGGTCTATCCCTGACAACCTGATTGTACCAGAACGGATGATGGTGCTTCGCCCACTCTTCAGTGACGTATCCATCAACCAGAACTCGCCAGGTCCCGGGATTCGCCACAGTACCAAGATAGGCATGCGCCAACACCCCTGCAATAAGCACAAATCCGAAGAAATTATGAATCGTCGACATTATACAGATCGTACTAAGCCCGAAGGAGTATCTGAAAATGAGGACAACCCCTGTAACCGACATGATTAACCCGAATATCGTCGTGTACCAGTAGAACATTTTCTGACCGGCATTGAATCTCCCGGCCGGGACCTCGCCCTTGTACCCGAGATATCCGCCGATAATTTTGACCCAGGCTTTGTCATAGGCCGCGAAGATAGCGTCCTTGAACCAGACGACAATTCCGAGAATTGTAGTGATTATGAAAACGACCCCTGCCCAGATGTGGATGTCCAGCATCTGCGCCGGTGATTTGAAGAGCAAATCTTGCCATTCGTGGGCATTGAACGCGAGAATGAGACCGGTTACAGTCAGGATCGCGAACGAGATCAGTCTGAACAAATGGACTCCTCGTTCGAGCATGCTGAATCTCTGCACCTCACCTGAAAATGGAACGAACTGCAGTCTCTTGGGGCCGTAGCTGTGATAATGGACAGTTACAAGGAAGACTACGAGTATCATGCCAATACTGACCAGTGGGCTCAAGATTTCCTGATGGAACGAGTTGATCGCGAAGCTCATCGGTTCACAGCCGAAGAAACGTCCGTTCGCGAGAGTGATCGGCTCATTCTCCTCGCCTAATGGATCGAGCAGTCTCTGCCCTTTGAAAAAGTGAGCCTGCTGCACGTGGCAGTCATCGCAGCCGTTGGCCCCGAGCGCCATTCGCGCCGGTGCGACATTGTGATTGATCGAGAAGTTCACGTATGACCAGGCGTCTGTGTTCTCATCCTCCTGCACTTCTCCGTCTTGGTTGAGGCTGTAGATTTTTCCTCCCTTGACGAGAACCGGATCGATCTGATCGAACCGGGCGTTTCCATCGAGTGCATCCCGAGTTGCCTTCAAACCGGCCGCAATCTCCTCGATACGATTAACCTCCGGCTCGCCGTCGTCGTCGTCATCTGTCACAACATCCTCGTAGGCATCCCACGCATCCTCGGTCTCTCTGAGAAAAAGCGGATAGATGATACTGTCGGCGTCGCGGTTACCCCACCATATCGAGACAACGCTGTTGAGCGGAAAGATGATTTCTTCCTTACGCCTCTCATATACAGGCACCCATTCAGCACGGTCGCCCGGATCATCCGCGGACCGAGGATTTGTTAGAAATTCAAGCTCTCCGGTGCTCGTTTCCAGCGCCAATGACGCCGCACGTCCGAGGGACGGAATGTGGCAGGCCTCGCATGCTATTCGTTTCAAGTGCGACGGACGAACGGCCTTGTGCTCCGGTACCGAGGCGCCGAGATAGCCCTGCATGTGACACTCTTGACAGTCCATCATCGAGCCGTCGAGATCTCCTGCTATTGTCGAGACATTCGGATCACCCTTTGCAAACTGATGGTCGAGGCCGGACGGATGGCATGCCGAACAACTGATGCCCTGTGCATTGTGTATATCGGGGTTATGGATGTCCTCCCAGGAAAAGCCCCGCTTCTTGACGTCAGCCCGTCCGTGACAGAAAACGCAGTTCTCAGACGGCGGCGGCCACTCTACGTCAATATTCATGGTTCCGTCGGCGTTGAAGAACCGGGTGTTGTACGTTACTGTCGGTTCATCGCCGTCTTCAACCGAGCCCTCGACCAGTCCTATTTGAGACCCCGAAACGACAGCCCATTTGTAGTTGCCTTCCCTGAGCTGCTCCGCCCGTGCATCGAAGTTGTAATCCTCGAAGTGACAGATGAAGCAATCCGCCTCTACCACGCCACTCTTATCCCAGTTGCTCTTATAGTAGTCGCCGTCGAGTTCATCTCTCAGCTCCGGATTATCAGCAAGCATCTCGTCATAGCGATTTCCGTTCCTGTCATATTCGAGTCCACCTCCGCCCGGATGGCATGCACCGCAGGTAAGGGTCCCGTAGCTTCCTTCGGAGAATCCTATGAAGTCATACACGGTGAGATCGATCTCATCCGGATGCTCGTTCTCCTTCTTGGCGAGCTGCCGGTAGGCATAGGGATACCAGCGTCCCATGAAGCCATTTGAGAGGCTGTAAGGCATGCCGGCGCTCACTCCGAAGGTATCGCTTATCTCATCCCAGCCCATCTGGAAGTGATAGCCTTTGGTTATTTCCTCATAGTCGTGGCACGTACCACACGTCCAGTATGTCGAGAACGGCTTGTCGGCGTTTTCACCCGTAATCGGATTTATGTACTCGCCTTCTGAATCTACAAGGTCGATTGCCGGATGCTTGGCACAGGCCTCCGAAGCCCCGATAAACAGCAACGCCGCGATCAGGATAAAATAGGCCATAATTTCAATGTAGATGTTTTTAGTCATCTATCTCCCCGCTCTATATTGAGTATTTTCTTCGAATTCGTCCAGGCAGCGTGAGATGCTGCTTCCTATGGAAGGGCTTGGAACATTCCTAATCGGTCTACTCCCGTCATCCGAACGAAATAAACCAACTCATGTCTCCCGTGTCAACTTTAATACGACCGAGCCCCTCCTTGCATTAGTGAACCGATTCACATTTTGCTTGACTCGGACTCAATTGGTCTTATATGTTTTGTAAGATGTTGGGAATGCAGGAGAAAAAACCTACGCACTCCGTATGTCCGGGGTCGACACGCCTTCGCGCTATACTAATGCACATTTTGTTCATCTCGATTATTCTCCTCTTTTTCGCACTACCGGTTCTCCGAGGGCAATCCACTGAAGACTGTATGATGTGTCACGAAGACTCTGAGCTTACCGGTGAACGGTACGGGCGAGAGATCTCGGTATATGTAGATCTGGAGTGGTTCAGGACAACCGCTCACGGCGAGTTCGAGTGCATAGACTGCCATATGGATCTCGAGGATGCGGAAATACCACATGATGACGATCTCGAGTTCGTGGACTGTGGCTTCTGTCACGAAGAGGTCGCGGAAATCTATGACAACAGTCTTCACGGTCGCCTGGTCGAGCAGGGTGAGCGACTGGCGCCGGAGTGCCGCGATTGTCACGGTGCACACGACATCTTCCCGAAGACCTCAGATAAGTCGAAGGTTACCAAGTTCAATATCCCGTTTATGTGCGGCTCATGTCACAAGGAAGGCACCGAAGTCACGCAGAAATACGATATTCCTGAAGACAGCATCCTGACTCACTATTCGCAGAGCATACACGGCGTTGGCCTCTTCAAACAGGGCTTGACTGTAACAGCGGTATGCGTCGACTGCCATACCGCACACAACGTTCTCGACCATACAGATCCCGAATCAAGCATACACCGCAACAACGTTGCAAATACATGCCAGAAGTGCCACGGACGAATCGAGGAGGTTCATCGCAAGGTAATTCGTGGTGAGCTGTGGCAGAAGGAACCGGATAAGGTACCTGTTTGCGTAGACTGTCACTCTCCGCATGAGATCAGGCAGGTGTATTATGACGAGGGGATATCCAACAAGGACTGCCTTAAGTGTCACGGAAGAGAGGATATTGTTGGCACAGTAAATGGTGACACGGTATCCATGTACGTGGATGCGGAGGCGCTCTACGGCTCCGTGCACCGATCTACCACGTGTGCGCAGTGCCATACCGGCGCCAGCCTCGAGCACGAAGTCCGGCCGTGTGCTACCGTTATTCCAAAAGTGGATTGCTCCATCTGTCACGCCGATCCGGTAGTGAACTTCAATATCAGTACTCACGGAAAGCTGGCGGATCGAGGCGACCCGGCCGCGCCGCACTGCATCGACTGTCACGGCAAGCACGATATGCTGAGCCGTACCAATAAGAACTCGATGACATTCCCAATGAACGTGCCGGACCTGTGCGGTCAATGTCACGGAAAGGGCGGAGTCGCCGCGGTGAGGTACGAGGACGGCACGCGGGATGTTGTTGAGGAGTATCGTCGCGGAATCCACGGCAAGGCTTTGACGGAGTCCGGTCTCATAGTCACGGCGATGTGTACAGACTGCCACACCCCTCATCTGGAACTGCCGAAAGATGATCCCAGATCCAAAGTGCATCGTGCAAATGTCTCCGAAACGTGCGCAGAATGCCACAGCGGGATCTACGAGGAGTTCTCGCAGAGCATACACTCCCCACTCGTGTCGGACACGGACGAGAAACTTCCGATATGCAACGACTGCCACCAGTCACACAGTATCATTCGACCGGATCAGGTCGGATTCAGAATGAAGATCATGAATCAGTGCGGCGAATGTCATGAGGGAGTCACGGAATCCTACTTCGAGACATTTCACGGCAAAGTATCCAAGCTCGGCTATACTGCAGCCGCACAGTGTTACGATTGTCACGGCGCTCACAATATATTGCCACCGGAGAACGTCAACTCGACTCTGTCGCGCGAGAACATCGTAGCGACCTGCGCACAATGTCATCCGGGGTCGCACAGGCAATTCGCGGGTTATCTGACCCACGCCACCCACCACGACCGGACCAAATACCCGGTGCTATATTACACTTTCTGGTTCATGACATCGCTGTTGATCGTAACCCTCGTGATAGCGGGAACGCACACGTTATTGTGGCTGCCGAGATCGTTCAAGCTTATGAAAGAGCACCGTGAATTGCGCAAGAAATTCAGGGGAAATCTCGAATACCGTCGATTCCGAGGCTTCCATTCCTTCCTGCATGTCCTCGTGATTATCAGTTTCCTCGGCCTCGCCGTAACAGGAATGTCTCTCAAATTCTCCTACCTCGGCTGGGCTCAGTGGATTTCGGCGGCGCTCGGAGGATTCGAATCGGCAGGGTACATTCACAGAGTATGTGCCATCATCACATTCTTCTATTTCTTCGCCCATATTTTCGATGTGATCCGAAACAAGGTCAGAGAGAAAAAGACCTTCCGGGAGATTCTGTTTACCGACAACTCGATGATCCCCAACAGAAGCGACTGGATGGATCTGAAGGCCACGCTGCGCTGGTTCATCGGAATGGGCCCGCGCCCCGAGTACGGCAGATGGACATACTGGGAAAAGTTCGACTACTTCGCCGTGTTTTGGGGTGTGGCTGTCATCGGCAGTACCGGGCTCGTTCTGTGGTTTCCGGAATTCTTCACACGGTTCCTTCCCGGGTGGATAATAAATGTAGCTACGATAATTCACTCCGATGAAGCTCTACTTGCAACCGCGTTCATATTCACAGTGCATTTCTTCAACACCCACTTCAGGCCGGACAAATTCCCGATGGATACCGTGATCTTCACCGGCAGAGTGCCGATCGAAGAACTGAGAATCGACAGGCCACGGGAATTCCGCCAGTTAATTGAGGACAGAAAGCTGAAGAAACGCCTCGTTGAACCGCTTCCACCCGTTCTTGTCAAGATAGCCCGTGTTTTTGGAACGATCGCTCTTCTGATCGGCTTGTCACTGATCCTGCTGATAATCTACGCACAGGTTTTCGGCTACAGATAGAGGCAGAGCGTAACGAGCGTAGCTTTCCACTTGAGTTTTCGTTCGAAAATCGGTACAATTCGTGGCTATTAGCTCCGTTCAGTCGGCTGAGATCATCTCTTACTCAAAGCGGGCATCGATGAGCACGAAGAAGAAAATCAGCATCTCGGAGATAGTCAGACGATGCCAGGCAAGTCTGAATGATGAGATCGCGTGGCATGCATTGATTGCCTATCTGAATCCCGGAGTCAGGAGACAATGCGCGAGTCGAGGTCTGACGCGTGATGAAGCCGATGATATCCTCGGTGAAGCGCAGGCCGAACTGATCCTTTCCATCCCGAATGTCAAAAATCCTGCAGCTATCAAGAGCTTCATGCATACTATAGTCAGGAGACGAATCTCGTCCATGTTCCATAACAGGCCGAAAGAGGTCCGGCTCTCTCAGGCGGTGCTCGACACTATTGTCCAGATGAAAGACTCGGATGATCCATTTTATAGTGCAAGAATCAGTGAATTGCGAGAGGCGCTTCTCGACGCTATAAGGAAGTTGAGCGATCGAGACCAGAGAATAATACACATGTGTTTTCTCGAGACGCCGCAGAAGAGGTACAAGGTTATAGAACAGAAACTTCGGCTAAAGCCCAACTCGCTCGGGGCCTACCGTTCGAAGGCCCTCAAGAGACTTCGCAAAATTCTGGGAGATAAAAACAGTGACTATTAGGTACTATTTCTCGATTGATTTGAGACATTATAGATAAAGGCGGTATAAGTGAGCAAGAATAAGAAAATATATCGCAAGGTCATTGCATATCTATCCGGAGAGTTATCAGCGAAGGAACTAGAGGAATTTGAGAAACTTCTCAGAGAGGATCCCGCGCTGGATGCAATGGTTGAATATGTCAGATCGGCGCTCGAAGCTGAATCTGCCGATACTGAGTCATCCATGGCGGCATCCGCGCACAGACTTCTCGATCGGCAGCTCAACGAGGCCATGAAACGCACGAAATCAGGTCTGCATGCGCTGACGACATATGATTCATCGCTCACTCGTCCGTCCGCCGGCTACCGAGACATCTCAACCGACAGTCGCAGACTGAAATTCCGTTCTGGAGAATCGACGCTCTCCCTGACGGCATATCTGGTGGGGTACATGAGCTTCGAGCTGATAGGAATGCTGTCCGAGCACGACAAACCGCAGTCTATCAAGGTGAAGCTATATCGTGGTCGTCATCTACTGGAGGAAGCTGCGGCAAACAAGCACGGAGTGTTCCGCTTCGAGCGTGTAGAGTCGGGGCACTGTACATTAAAGGTATATGTCGGTCGCAAACTCCACATGACCGCAGATCTGGACCTGCAAACATAGGCCACCGCAATGGTGAGGCTTGCTGAAATCTCGCGCATTCGTTCGAAGAGTGCTTTCGACAGAATCGTGACTGAGCATTACTCCGGCAATGCTATCGAGTTCGTGCACGATGTCGACCGTTCGCTGATACGCCTCCTGTCCGAGGATATCCGAAAAGCAAATCAGTATTTCAAGCATATTGTGAGGGTCAAGCGATTCGTTCCCGAGAAGGCTATACCCATTCTCGAATGTGCGTCGGGGAGACTCCGCTTCTACAACGGAAGGAAGAAAGAGGCTGCAAGACAATATGAGAGCGCGTTGAAGAAATTCCGCTCACACCGCAACTACCGCTCTATGGCGAGAGCAAACTGGGGGCTTCAGTTCGTATATGCCGGCATGGGCGATTACGAAAAATCTATCGAGCACGGGAAGAAAGCTCTGCGCTTTTTCCGGAGGAAGGCTGAGTACGACAAGTGCGCTATGATCATGAATAATCTTGGTCTCCTCTACCACAGCCGAGACAATAATCGGATGGCGAGATACTGGATCAAGAAATCACGGCAGTTATTGAGCGAACCGGACCCGGACCACGAGCATAACCTCGCGAACGTCGAGGCAAATCTGGGAAATCTCCGGGAGGCTAAGAAGCTCTACGAGAATGCCAGAAAGCTGGGTTTCGAGAAAGCTAAACCGATCAGCGTGCTGCGTGCAGACTACGGACTCGCCTACCTGCATTTTCTCAACGATGAATTCTCAGAAGCGCTTAGACTATTCGAAAAAGTCGCAGATGAGGCTGATCGCCTCGGTGACAAGGCGTGCGAGGCGGTTACGTTGCTGGATCTCACCGAGATCAATGTTCACCTTAACCAGTACAGCTCGGCAATTGCGACAGGCCGGGACGCGATCGTGGTCTGCAGGAACATGGAGCTCAAATATGAGGAAGCCAAAGCCGAGTACTTCATCTCGCAGGCCCTCAGCGCGCTCAGAGAATCGCGAGAAGCACGAAAACACCTGAAGAGGTCCTCCGCTATTTTCAGGGAGCTCGACAACAGGCTGTGGATGGGAGTCACCGCGGTGGCATTCGCAGCACATCTGATTGCCGCCGGCGAATACGAGAAAGCCCGCGAGCAGATTACCGAGAGTCTGAGGCTGCTGGAGACAAGCAAAGACGAACGCAGGATCACCGACGCTCGCATCACACTGGCTGCGCTTAAATTGATGAGCAACCCGACACAGTCCCACATAAACAACGCCACAAGATTGCTTCGACGAGGACTGGTGAGCTATCAGCGCCACAGACTATTGATGATAATAGGGGATGCGTTTCGCCGAAGAGGCGACAGCCGGCGCGCGATTGACTACTACCGCAAGGCAACAGATACGGTCGAGGGGATGGTGACCTCCCTCCGGAATGATGAACTCGGTTTCTTCTTCACACTTGACAAGATTGAGTCATTCGAGAAGCTCGTTTCGAGCACACTCGAATGCGGTGACAATCGATCCGCGCTTCTCAATCATCTCAAATCGTATTCGCTGCTTAACAACCGGGTCGTACCGGATTCTCGTGTCGAAAAGGAAATCCCGCCCAAGCTGCTCGAAGAGAGATATCGAGTTCTAACGCGGCTCCGCAGGCTCGACACTACAATCGGAGACTACAGGGCAGAAGCGAAATCAGCACCCGGCTATCGCAGGCTCGAGGAACGACTGTGGAGGATAGAGCGTAAGGTCAGGACCTATGTCTCCGACAGATCAGTTCATCGCGGGACGAATCAGCAGACACTTCAGAGGATCCCTGAACTCGGCTCCGACGAAGCTCTTGTCAGCTACGTCGATTTGGGCGGTAAGCCCGGCGCTTTTGTCTGCTTGAACGGAAATGTCCGCTATGTCGAGCTGCCGCTCAGTATGGAGCAACTGCGCCGTTCGATTCGTGAATACCATTTCCTGATGGAGTCCGACGTTGTAAGCGCTGTTCGCGTGGGCATAGACGATGCGGCATTTCACGCCTATCTCGGCACATTTCATGAGTGGCTGATCGCACCATTGAGACTTCCAGGCAAAGTCGAGCGTGTGTATCTCATTGTCGACAAGGAATTCTCGCAGATCCCCTATCTCTCATTGGAGGACAGCGATGGTCAATGCCTGTATAATCGTTATGACATCCGCTTGCCGGTGAACCCGTTCGACATTGAAACAAGGAATCGAAGAGCGACCATCACTACCAAGTCAAGATCCGCAGTATTCGAGGTACCGCTGGAACATCTGACCTTTGTTCGTGAAGAGACAGAGCAGATTAGCCGATTCTTCCCCGGATCGAGATTGTACACCGCTAAAGATGCTACCGGGGAAAACCTTAAACGAGAGCTCGCGAAATCGAGGGGTTTTGTGCACATTGCATCGCACGCGATGCGAGCTTCCGAGAATCCGCTGTTCTCGCGAATTCTCCTCGCCGACGGCCCTCTGTTCCCGTTCGATCTGATGTCGCACGGAATCAATTCGAGGCTCGTTGCCCTATCAGGTTGCCAAACGGCCGCCTCGGGCATATATTATGGCAACTCGTTCAGTCTGGCAAGGGCATTCTACAGAGCCGGAGCCAGATTCGTACTCGCTTCACTCTGGCTGGTCTCAGATAGAGTGAGTGCCGCTTTCATGAGAGAGTTTTACGGAAGCCTCTCTAATCAAGCTGATATTCCCTCTGCCTACCGTTCCGCACTCCTGAAGATGCGTGAAGAGCAACCCAGGCCTGCATTCTGGAGTCCATTCGTTCTTTTAGGCATCTAACTCAAAGGAAATCGAAATGAACTACCGCGTTTCTATCACGGTGGGGACCGTGTGTCTCCTCGCAGCCATTTCCATGGCCGTTGCCGGCGATGTCGTCCCCGGGCAGGTGATTGTCAGAGCGAACACGACCACACTTGATCTATCAAACGCTCCAATTACCGGTTTGGTCAAAGCAGACAGCATCATGAGTGCGAACATCTATCTCTTTACTTATCCCGCAAACCTGTCCTCGGCAACTGTCACGGATACGCTCCTGAAGCTGGAGGGCGTACAGAAGGTCGAGCCAAACCGGAAGATCGCACTTCCGAAGCTCAAGCAGATCGGCACGATAAAACCCGATGTCGAGAATCAGGCGGTCTTTCTCCGTGGCTCGGACCCGGATGAATTCTATGATCAGGACGCTGTCGACAAGATCAAGCTCGACTCGGCGCACGCTACGGCAACCGGCGAAGGGACTGTCGTGGCAATAATCGACAACGGAATCGACCTGACCCATCCTCTCTTCGACAGCACTCTCACAGATACCATGTACGACTACATCGACGACGACACGACCCCTGCTGAGGACACAGGCTCCGCCTGCGGGCATGGTACTTTCATAGCAGGACTGGTCCTTTTGGCCGCGCCGGACTGCAAGATAATGCCGATACGAGCCTTCGATGGCGATGGTGACGGCACGTACTTCGATGTCGCCAAAAGCATCTACCTCGCAATTCAGGAAGAAGTAGATGTCATAAACATGAGCTTCGGAAGCTCGGACACGAGCTCTACATTGCTCGACGCCTGCCAGGACGCATTCGAGTCAGGAATCGCACTTGTTGCAGCCGCAGGGAATGACTCATCCGACACGGTGCTGTATCCGGCTGGCTATCCCTGGGTTACGGCCGTAAGCGCAATAGATGAAACTGACTCAGTCGCATCGTTCTCCAACTACGGCGGCCACATAGATGTATGCGCACCGGGAGTCAACCTCTACAGCGCGATTCCCGGTGATACGATTTGGGGCATATGGAGCGGAACCTCCTTTGCCACTGCTCTTGTCTCTGGAGGTTGCGCGCTCATGCGCGACGACGACTCGACCCTAACAACCGATCCGATCCGCTACCGGATAAGGAGTGAAGCCGAGACCGAACTCGACTGGGGTACAGTTTACCCGCACGACAATTACTACGGCTACGGCTGTCTCGATGCCGATGCAGCCGTCGACTATGTCGCCGACCCGGGAGAGTATATCTGCGGAGATGTCAACGCGGACGGGGCTGTCAACTCGGACGACACCGATGCTCTTCAGCGATATGTCAACTACGGCTCACCGGCGCCCGATCCCTTGGACTCCGGGGATGTGAACGGCAGCGGCAGAATCGATATCGATGATGTAGTCTATCTCGGAGCATATGTTGCTGGAACTGGTGATGAACCCGCCTGCTCGGACTAAATGCCAGGAATACGACCAGTGCCGACACACTAACTTGTAAGGGAGGAGTACTACAGACACCTGTTTTCTACACCCCTTAGTAGAGCCGTAGACTAGCGACAATCCCGTAAACGGGGAGCAGAAAAAACGTACGGCTCATGTGTGGTGCGAGAGGCGGACATAGGATTAGCCCCAAAGGGCGGCACCAGGTGCTTCTTTTAAGTTCTCCCGTTTCTCTCGGTGTGTGGGGGACACTTCTAAGACCGGGGGGCAGACGAAAGTCTGCTCCCCGACATTGTTTTGAACAGAAATGAAAGATGAAGCCCATGTTTGATCTATAAACTGCTTCCAATTCAAGTCGAAATTCGATATATTGAATCAAGATCAGGTCGCATTCCTTAGAGGACGAAGAGACAAACCGATAGACTTCGCTGCAAGTTGAGGTGAGGTACTGTCTGTCGGTATACAAACCGAAAGATCGGATGAAATTGTAAACTGCTGCTCCTCAAACAATCACGTTCCGTGAATTGAGATTGAGGGGGATCTTGTTAGAAGGCCCGATGATCGCGAGATCGTCGGGCCTTGTTATGCTCAACTCTAATTGTCGCGACCGGATTTAACTTTCGAGCTGATGACGTCCTTTGAGCAGATCGTTCACGGTCTTGACCGGATTAAAGATACGGTAGGGAATCTCAACGAAAATCGTATTCCACCACGCCATCGAACCATTCCACAGCCCTGGAAGCTCGAGCGCCTTCAGAGGCCTGCCGTCCCGTGATTTCCTGCTGACGAACGCGGCGTTTGTATCGCGGTATTCCATCAGATCGAAGTTCATTCCTGCGTGATTTTTGATCCCGCACACGAGCACGACGGGATTGAAGTGTGTCGACGATTCGACTATCTCGCGCTGCCCTGGATCGTCGAGGTCCATTTGAGCCGTTTCTACTATCTGTGGAGTGATTCTGCCATCGGGATGTTCAACCCAGTACGGGCCACCGCCCGGGTCTCCCTCATTGCGGACCATTCCGCAAACCCTGATCGGTCTGTCGAGTTTATCCACGACGAATTCGCTCTTCGACTCGAGCGGCCGAGTATCCCAGTCGTCGGGACGATTGCAGTATATCTCGTCGCAGGCAAAATCCAACGCTTCCGTCACCAGCTCATCATTCGAGTTGCCATCCTTGATCTGTCTGACAAATCCGTATGCCCGTCGCTGAATGCTGAGAAGATACCCGGAGAGTATCTTCCAGTACATCATGGAATCGTCGTTGTACGGCTCTGGGACTATATTGTCGATGTTCTTAATCAGCAGAATGTCAGCGAAGAGATCGTTCAAGTTCTTCAAAAGCGCTCCGTGTCCGCCGGGACGGAAAAGAAACTCGGAGGACCCGACCTCGAACGGGTTGCCATCCATATCGATTGCGATTGTATCAGTCGACTCCGATTGCTCAGAAAGCGTGATCTCGATTGTGACATCATCCCGCTCAAGGCGCTCGAGCGCCTCGCCGAGATGCCTTTCGATCAGTTCGCGAAATTTCGATGGCACCGTGTAGTGTATCCGCGCGGTTCCGCCCGAGTCTGTAGTCAGCTCAATCGTCTCGGACAAATGCTCCTCGAACGGAGTGCGCGGTCTCTTGAAATATCTGTGAAACGGGATCATACCCTTAGGCAGCGAACCATAATTCAGCCCACGTTCATCCAGGAGCAGCTCCAACACCTCGCGAAGCTTGTCACTTCTCATGAGCTCGGTCAGGTTCTCCCCAATGCGTTCGGCAGCTATCTTGAGTGAATCGTAGAACGCGAAACGCCGGATATTCCGGAAGAACCTGAGTGCAAACTCGGCCTGGTCATGGCCGTTACCGGCTTGCTCCTCGAGAGCATCCATAGAGAGATCATAGTTAGCATTCTTGATCGCCACGAGGTCGCGGAACATCCGCGTCGCGGCACCCGATGCGGGAACGAACTTGGTGACACGTCCTCTCTTCTGTGCCTCGGAGTGTAGTGTCGTGAGATCGTCAAATCGGTGACTCGATATTCGTACGACCCCATCGCCGGGAGTACAGGGCCGCACAAGCCTGGCCGGTGGCAATCCCTTGCGCAATGTCTCCAATTGCCACTCAAGAGATTCTCTGCTTATTCCTTTCGCTTCTGCCTGACTAAGAGCTTCCTCTCGAATTGTCATAAGACTCGCTTTCATATCCGTTAGCGTTGAGTTGTCACCATTATATACTCAGCCCTGAGATAATGCAAATGTCGGGATCTATTCGCGGAAGGATGGTGGAACACAAACATATCGGGGTGAGAGGATTTGAACCTCCGACATCTTGCTCCCAAAGCAAGCGCGCTGCCAGACTGCGCCACACCCCGAATAGTCGAAAATATAGACGGTACGGTCTTTAAGTCAAGAAACATCGTGCTTAACTGACTCCCCCCTCACCCGTTACGTTGTTCCAGTTTACGGGCATGCTTCCGCATGCTCGCTCTGACCAACGGTCGGGCGATACTCAACCCCACAAACCACACCACGAATCGATAGATGAGTCCGGGTATAACTACGCTCTTATCTCGATCGAGAGCTTTCACGGATGTCTCCACGACATCCTCGGCATCCATCCACATTCTGTCCGGCACATCACTTTTCTCGAAGTTAGCCATACTCCCAGTGGCGTGGAAATTGGTGTGAGTGAAACCGGGACACAGCGCCTGGACCCGAACACCTTTCCGTTCCACATCCATATGAAGGCTCTCAGAGAATGTCGTCAGATACGCTTTCGATGCACAGTAATTGCCGCTGCCCGGACTGGCGAGAAATCCAGCCACAGATGAAACATTGATGATATCGCCGTCACGTTTATCGATCATCGATGGAAGCGCGGCGTGCATCAGCCTGACCGGTGTCTCGCAGTGAAGTCGGACCATCGCAATCTGCGAGTCGATCTCCGACTCGACAAACGGGATCGAGAGACCGAATCCTGCGTTGTTAACAAGCATCGATGGTTTCCGCTCCTTAATAAGTTCCGCTACCCTGACGATATCCTCTTCGGAAACAAGATCAGCAACACATACATGAACATCCACACCGAACTCAGATCTCAACTCGGCTGCAAGCTCGCGCAGCAGTTTTTCGCGACGAGCGACGAGGATCACGTTCATTCCAGCCCGCGCGAGCTTCCGAGCGAAGACCTCGCCAAGTCCGCTCGAGGCGCCCGTTACAAGCGCAAGTCGTCCTTTTCTCCCAGCCAGCATGTTCCCCATGTTCCTTTCCGATTGCAGTGTCTCTTACATGTCCAAATGATGAATCCGCGCACGAGTTCCCTGTCTTCACAACCGTAGCATACCGAATGTGTGTCAGGCGTGACACAGGAAACACAGTCAAAAACCCCCTGCTGTGCCCACATATCTTTGCCGCACAACCCCTTACGCTCATGGCACAGTTAATGCAATAGCTATGGGTCAGAATCAACAAGAACCACAAACCGAAAGGAGATACAAAATGAGAGAACGAGTTCTATTCTCAGCAACGCTTCTGGCTGCCGTAGCAGTCGTACTGGTCGTACTCAGCGTCAGCATCGAAAAGAGGAAGGCGATCTCGCCGCTCGAGGGATCGAGAACATCGATCGAGATCACCGATGGGCTTTCAATCGACTCTGTCGGCGATGATCCAATGGTGGAATCACTATCAGACACCGGATTCACTCCGCTGTTGCAGGACCCGATCATTCGCTTTGATACCCTCAATGTAGATTTCTCGCACGTCAACTGCGCTACGGTGCTCGACGGTCGAGCGGTAGCCGGCACGGACGGCGGGGTGTTCATCTACGATCCGGCCGATTCATCTATTCAGATAATCTCGGCGCACAACGGTCTCAGCGAGTATCGTGTGACGGCGCTTCTCGCCGACAGCTACAGCCTGTATATCGGGACCGAAAACGGACTCTTCGTGCGCAATGACAACGGCGACGTCATCCCGTTGATTCCGGAGGTCGACGCTCATATCACCGCTCTCGCGCTCTCTGCAGACACGGTCTACATTGGCACCGCTAATCGAGGCTTACTTGCGTTTTCAGGCGGCAGCGCAGTGACAATCACCGAGAAAGCACCCGTTACCGATATTGTCGCAGGCAATGGCAACCTCTGGGTCTCGATCTACGGCGAGGGGCTCTTCACGTATGACGGCAACAACTGGAAGCGAAGATTCCTCGAGGATGACACAACAGCATTCGATCGCGTCGCAGCACTCGGATACAGATATGACCGTCTGTTTGCCGGGACATCACAGGGTCTCTGGGTTTTCGATGGCGGATCATGGGATATGTATGATCCGGATGACGGACTCTTCGCCTGCGACATCACCTCGATCGATTTCAAAGGCTGGAAGATACTCGTTGGCTCGCGGACATGGGGGCATTTCGAGATTTTCGAGGAATGGGTGACACCGATGTACTGGACCGAGGCAATGGAGATCACAGCCGTCGCATCCGACGGAAACGTGGTCGTGGTTGGCACCCCCGATAGAGGAATTCTGGTTCAGAATGGAAAGGAGGTAACGATGGTGAATCCCGGCCCGGACAAAATCGAGATTCCGGTCTGGGCCTCCAGTTTCATGTAAGATGCATGGATGATGGCCGCGAAGCTGTCATTCCCAGTGACCGAAAGAAGTCCCAAAAAAAGACGCGTGGGAGAACCACGCGTCTTCAAATTCCAAGTCTATTACTATCTTTCAGCTCTTGTACTTCCCCCAGAGGGATCGCTCCTGCGCGGTCTGATCAATCTTCACACCGATCTTGTACACACGAAGATTGCCGAGCTCAATATCGGCCTTCATCTCCTTCTTCCCGCGCATGAATTTAATCGAAACCTCGTCGCCGGGCCCAAGTCTCGAAATCAGCTTCGGTATATCACGGCTCGAGCTCAGACGAAATCCTCTCATCTCAGTTACGACATCGCCAAATTTCAGGCCGGCTTCCTTAGCCGGACCGTTCGGATCTACATACTCGACCGTCAGATCATCCGGGCCGCCCAACGTGAAACCGAGATTGGGACTACCGCTCGGCTCTTGGGTGAGAGTCAACCCATGAGGCTTGATTACCTGATCGAACTCGATCGGATTCGCTGCCATGACATACGACCGGAGGATCTGCTCTGTTCCCGGTGAACCGAGCGAATCGAGAACCGAATAGAGATCCTGTGAGGAGTAACCCATAGTACCCGTGAAACGATCGTGCAATACAGTCAGCGCATCCTCGATTTCATATTCACCGCCGCTTCTCGCATGAATCAGAAAGTCAATCATCGCGACTACGGCGAATTCATATACACTTCGGTCCGGCGAGTTCGGAAGCGTGAGCATGGTCTGAAGAGATAAGCCCTTGCGCTTGAGCTGATCGACGTACCCATTGTAAGCCTTCGATAGCTTGGCGAAAAACTCCTGTTCGTCCACAAACCCGAGCTTGAGCATCGATTTCAATTGAACATAGTTCAGCAGACCGGTTGTGAACCAGTCGAGGCCTTGGCCCGGATTCGGATGAAATTTCGATGGCATCCAGAATGTTAGCAGGTTGTAGGTGAACAGCCCCATCTGCGAGCCGAGTTGCTCACGTGTCAGCTTCTCATCCAACAGACAGTTGAATGACCTCGCGCTCACGGCGCCGAAAGAATGAAGCCCGCTCTTGTCGGCCGTTGTCGGCGTGGGCACGACCGCAACCATCATTCGATGCGCCGGCAGCGAATCGAACAGCTCGATATGGTAGTCTATGACCGAATCAAGCAGGGTAACCAGATCCGACGGCTCAAAATTGAACCGCTCTCGACTGATGCCGCAGACAACTGTGTCACTGCCATAATCGAGCGTGAACGAATCAAAGTTCCCGGCAAGCCACCATTCGATTTGGAGGTCACGGATGCTCGGCACGCGGTAAGTTGCCGGACCTACCTTCTCGTAGGGCGTAAGAAACTCACCGTATTCCGGCAGTTTGAAGCTCACCTCGATGCTACCTATCATACTGCCTCCAACATCCGTCGGATATACACACACGGCTGCTCCGGGGAAATTTGCAATCGATCCCCACAGAAGCGGGGTGTCATCTATGCCGAGCTCGCTCGGCTCCCGGAAATGCTCCATGACTATGAAGTATTTCGCATTATACGTTCCCTTAAGGCCATTCGCCCTGTAGATGCCGCGAGTATCCTCTTTCAGCTCGACCGGTTTTCCATCAGGACCGATCATCTCAAACGATCGTAGATATTGACGATACCCTTCGGTGTAGTGATTATCCTCATCCCTCATCATAAACGTGACTTCGTCAGTAGTCGCAGGGAATACATATTCCACCCGCGCCTCAATCAGATGACGCTGAGGATTCACCACTTCGAATTCGTAACTTATCCTCCAGTCATACTTGGCGGCGTAGACAGTACCGCCGGCGGTGATTAGGAGCAGAAGAATCGGTAGAAGTAACCTGCGCATGTCTGAAGCCTTTCGATTTGACGGTTTTTCCATTATACAACAAATGAACGCTCTGTTGCCATATTATTCAATGTCGGCAGATGTGCAAGCATTTACAGGGTTTAGAAGGGTGTGCAACCGGGCTAATGACTAAATTCGATCTCGATACGCCGATTCTTCTCTCGGCCGAATTTCGTGGAGTTTGAGGCTATGAAATTCGTCTCTCCGCGTCCGATGGCCTCAATCCGCTCCTTGGATATCCCTTGTAACACGAGATACCCCATAACCTTCTCGGCCCGCTTCTGTGAGAGGCGCAGGTTGGCGTCCTCCTCACCAATATTGTCGGTGTACCCGTACACGGTGGCGGTGACCTCCGGAAAATCGCTCATCAGCACGGCGAGGCTGTCAAGATATTCCCTCGACTTAGAATCCAGATTCGAGCCTCCCGGTGGATAGTTTATGTGGAGGACCCGCTTGGTGAACAGTATCGATTTATCGAAACACCCGTCGCGATCGACGGGATATCCGCGTGGCGTGCCGGGGCAGACATCCGATGAATCCGGGACACCGTCGCCGTCCTGATCCAGAGAACAACCCTTCTCATCGACCGGCATACCGGGCGGTGTGTCATAGCACTCATCGAGGTAGTCGGCAACGCCATCCGCATCCATATCAGTCGGACACCCGGTGTCATCTACGTAATCCCGGGCTTCGGCAGGTGTATCCGGACAGAGATCAATCTCATCACGCACGCCGTCGTAGTCGGAATCGGCGTAGTAGTCCTGATCGGTCTGACGCAGACTGTCTCCACCACCTCCCGGCTGCCTCTCGATGAACTCCGAGGGCGTCCTGCGCTCCTTCAGGCCCCTCTCCTGCTCGCGCCATCTCTCCCACAAGGTCTTCTCTCTCGGGCCGAAATAGAACCCGACGCCTACGTTAACATTAAAGATACCGTGAGAGCGGCGCTCATTTACTTCATCGGCGAAATCGGCACCCAAACCTGTTAAGAGATGAAACTCGATACCATAGTTAATCGACCAGCGCGGATGAATGAACGATTCCGCTCCAAGGCCGGCCATAAGCGACAACTCAGTCGTTTTGAAGTCTGTATCGTTGCCGTCGCTGTCCTCAACGACAGAAGGCTGGTCGGAGTTGAGATCGCTGACCTCCCACGACGTTATCCCTGCCCCTACTTCAAGGAAGGGCCTGAATCTCCCGGTGGTGTTGACATGGAATTTCGCCACCGCTCCGTAACTCAATGTCTTCCAATAGCGATCCGCGAACTCTCGTCCGAACTTGATCGTCGAATTGGAGATCGAGTCATTGTATACCTTCGAGTATGATGCGAATAGACCAATGGACACCGGGTCGCTGACGCGATGGAGCAGCCTGAAATCATAATTGAGCGAAACGACCCACGGCTGGCTCGATTCGTTCAGAGTGGGCTGACGACCTCCGAGCCGAAATTGCGCAGTCCATTTGCCGTTCGATTCCGCCACAGCAGTACTGGCCGAGAAAAGCAGGACGATTGTCGCCAGAGCAACTATACTTCGATATGTTCTAAATCTTCCGCCCATCATACGTGCATCAGTTAAAGACGTAACGGGTCACTAAATCAACAAAAAAACGGATAGGCGGTGTGAATTCAGTAGAGATGGGTTATCCTGGTGTCGCGATAGTACGTCGAGAGTATAGACCGGTAATCCTGATTCGCTCTGGCCCTGCCAAGCGCCCCGCACTGACACATACCGACACCATGGCCGTTTCCGAATCCCTCGAAGTACACGGCGATAAGGTCACCATCGTCGTCACGGACCAGCGTCATCTCGAAATCAGTGGACGGCAGTATCGCCCCGATGCGATCGGGACGGAGGATCGCCCAGCGGATCTGGTCTTTGAACAGAAGATACTCATCCTCGGCAGTCTCTATCTTGAGAATCTTGATTCTTCCCGAATGAAGCCTGTCGGCAACCTTGATATTCCTTATCTCAAATGGATCGTCGCCGTTGAGACGTCCCCGCGCCTTCAAATATGTCCTGATGTTCTGTGCAAGATCGACCGCATTCCACTCAAATGACCAGCGATAGAACTTCGACCACTCACAATAATCGGAGTCCTTCGTTCCCTTCAGGTACGAAACCGGCTGCCTGTCCCATACATCCTCGATATTGTCGGTGTGACCGCCACAGGTGGAATGATAGTAGGCGGTTATCAGATTCCCCGACGACGTAAGCACCTCACCGCGAGTCTCGTCGATCGCCATGTTGGTCCAGCGATCCTCCCCCTTCATCCCGGTGTAGACTTGATCCGCTACTTCGTTGACCATGTCGTAGCGGCGCGCCGGATTGCGCCGGAACCGAGAGAAGGCATAGGTGCGGGACGCCACCGCTTGAGCTTTCAGCGCCTCGAGTTCCGATTTGCTGTGTCGCCCGATTTCCGGAGGGAGCACGCCTTTGAGGTAGTCTTCCATATAGATCGCATTGACGACCGACAGCATGGTGTCCTCCACGATAATCTCGGCCACTCCTCTGTACGGGATGCCATCGATTCTGATATGGCTCGACTGGTCCTTTGGCGATGCCACAACCCGTGTCAGCGACTTCTCGAGAGGAAGACCTGTCTCCTGATAAACATCTATTCGACCGCTTTGCAGTTTCGCGATGAGCGCGGAATTCGAGTAATAATCGGCGGACTCTCCATCATCCCGAATGCAATACAGCTCGAACGGCCCCGAACACTGAAGATTGACCGATTCCTCCTGGTGTATTCGGACTCTGACGTAAGGATCTTTGAGGTTCTTGTAGCCACGACGGCTCTCGACGTACGAGAAGCGGGCGCATCCGAGGGTTGTCATCACAACCACAAAAACTGCAAGTGCGAGAATGGTCTTCTTCATACAAGCGTTATCTTTCCGAGCACCACATTGGAGCGAGCACCGGTAACTCTGGTCAGATTGCCGGGAATCCGATCGATCGTCAGGTTCGCGAGCAGAGCAAACACCGTGGATTCCACAAAATCCGGGTCGACGCCCAACTCGTTTGTAGTCGCGACAGTCGAATCCGGCATCATAGCCCGCAATGTATTCATCAAGAATATGTTTCTCGCTCCGCCGCCGCAAACTAAAACCTCATCGATCTCATCGAATCGTACACCCATCCTCTTTATACACCAGCAGGTAAAGCGCGAAACCGTGCATATCACGTCTCGATCTGATATCTTGTGTCGCCTGGCATAAGTCAGAACGTCTTTCACGTATTCCGACCCAAACTGCTCGCGACCAAGCGAGAAAGGCGGTTTCCTCCGAAGGAACGAACTCCGCTTCAGGTACGTCTCCAATTCCGACACCGGTTCTCCGGTCGAAGCTATCTTACCGCCCGTATCATATCCCTTGTCGAACAGCATGCGAGCGAGACTATCGATCAATATATTGCCCGGGCCGCAGTCCGTTGCAAAGACATCGAGTCTCTTGCCCGCCGCAGGCAGATACGTGATGTTGGAGATTCCGCCTATATTGACGATCATGCGCGAGTTGCGCGCGCTCCGGAATAAGTGAAAGTGTGCAATCGGTGCGAGCGGCGCACCCATCCCATCGGCGGCTACGTCAGCCGTGCGGAAGTCCGATACAACCGGACAACCGAGGCGCTGCGCCATGACATCAGGTATTCCTATCTGGAGCGTGACATTGCTCTTTTTTCCTGGTCCGGGTGCATTGTGAAATACAGTCTGGCCGTGACAGCCCGCGAGATCGACGTTCTCGGCCTTGATGCCGTTCTCTCTCAGAAATCGGACACACGAATTCGCGTAGAAATCACCCAGCCTCTTATCGGCCAGCATCAAGGCATCTTTGTTTACGTCCTTTGTCGATGCCAGCTCCAACAAGGTCTGTCGAAGACGCGGCGGGAACCGGTGGTAGCCGTGGATAGATTCCTGAACTGCGTAATTCCTGCGAAATTTGATGAGAGAGATATCTACGCCATCGAGAGATGTTCCGGACATCAGCCCCAATGTCGTTCTATCTTCGATCCGTCCCGGTATAAGTCGTTTCATATCGAGAATTGAGTCTTCAGCCTCTTGATACGTTCGATGCTGGCAGTCAAAGCGCCTTCGTCCAGCGTGCCGTTGTCGACAGCTCTCAGTATTTCCTCGGCACATGATATTTGATGATCTATGGAATGGCAAACAAGAACCATATCGTGGCCGGAGCCAATCGCGCGTACTGCAGCCTCGGAAGGTTCCGCTACGGCACCCATATCGAGGTCGTCAGACATGACAACGCCCTTGAATTCAAGCTCATCGCGCAGGATGCGCCCGCAGATATCACTCGAGAATGTCGCCGGCTGATCCGGATCGAGTACTTTTGCGCGCATGTGAGTTGTCATAATCGCGGCACAGTTTGCCTGAATTGCTGCACGGAACGGCGTGAAATTAACCTCGCGATAGAACGCGGCGGATCGATCGCAGACCGCCAATTCATGGTGCGGGTCGATTTCGCAATCACCGAGACCCGGAAAGTGCTTGGCGCAGGAGGCAACCCCAAACGAACTCTGCGCCTGGACAACTTCTGTTACGTATTCGCAAACCGCAGACGCATCTCCCGAATAGCACCGGGTGCGCAACAAGTCACTACTACTATTGGTCAGTACATCCGCGACCGGATTGAGATTCAGGTTGATCCCAAGCTTCTTTAGATTCCTCGCGGTCTCTGAGGCGGCATGCACTGCACCATCGAGATCGTTCCGAGATCCGAAGCAGGACGGTGAAGGGTACGCCGGAAAATCAATCCCTGACAGACGCGTTACTCGCCCCCCCTCCTGATCCACAGCAACCAGAAGATCGGGCACGGTGACGGAACGCAAGTGTTCCAGCCTGTGGCGGATCGAATCCGCACCGTCGTAATTTCGTGAGAAGAAAATTACGCCGCCGAGACCATACCGCTCGTGGAAATCCTCAACGAGATCAAGGCGCTCATTTTCAAATCCGAGAACGAAGAGTTCGCCGACTCTCAGCTTGCATGGCATATCAGACAGTACAAACCTGGTTTTTGCCCGAGCCTTTCGCTCGATATAGAGCGGAATCGACGGCGGAAATCAGATCAGCAGTTGAGAGACCATTGTCGGGATATGCGGTGATTCCAATAGAGACCGTCACGCGGAGCTTAGGCACCCCGCCATACCCGCCGAAAACGTGTGCGTCCACCTTCTCGCGAATTCTCTCACCGATCACGTTGGCGTCAGCAGAATCAGTCTGTGGTAAGATCACGATGAATTCCTCGCCGCCATACCTGCAGAGACGATCCGTATCACGTATGCACTCATCGATCACGCCGACCAGTTCGCGCAAGACGACATTACCCACCTCATGTCCATGAGTGTCGTTTGTTTGCTTGAACCAGTCGATATCGACCATGATTAGAGATAGCGGCAGATCGTATCGCTCCGAACGACGTTTTTCCTCGGCAAGCCGCTCGGTGAAATAGCGGTAGTTGAAAACTCCGGTTAACTCGTCGATTACTGCGAGATCGGAGACCTGTTTGTGCAAACGAGCATTTTCGACCGCCATTGCTGCGGCACCGGCCAGGATCGACACCAGTTTCTGATCTCTTTCCGCGAAATTGCCGACCGATTTCGACTCGGCATTGATTACACCAATTACCCGCCCGTGCGTGATCATCGGCACAGCAAGCTCTGAGCGGGCACCATCCAGACCCGGAATATAATAGGGGCATGCCGTGACATCAACAATCCTTTCCGCCGCACCGCTCCGGGCGACACGTCCGACAACGCCGTCGCTCTTTCCCGGCACTGGCGGAGTGTGAAGTGTCGATTTGCCGTATTTGCTCGAAGCGACAATTTGAAGAGATCCGGTTTCGCCATCGACAAGTATGATCTCGAACAGCGCGTATCCCCATAGGCTCTCACCGATGCGCAAAATCTCGTTCAGAAGCTGCTTGAGATTTAGTATCTCGCCGAGAGTGCGCGAAGTATCATGGATGTTCTCGATTTGTACCTGGGTTTGCTCGAGCTCTGTCGTTCGCACGTTCAGAGTATCCAGAAGCTTGAGAAGCTTTCTCTCCGCCTGACGTGTATGATTCGAAACCAGTCCGACTCCTGCGGCTAAACCCCACGCAAAATAGAGACGAACGAGGAAGCTAACAGTCGGGAGCTGTGGTGAGCTCTCGCTCGCTACAATAGAGTAGAGTGTGGTAACGCCGAGTGACAGGATCATACCACGTTGCAGCCCAAGGTAATACGCCCCGAAGGCTATTATCTGATAGTAGAAGACATAAAATGAACTCTGGACACCGCCGGAGAAGTGAATCACGGCGGTAGTGAAGATTGTATCGAAAAGAAGTGCTCCTATGAAGAGCTTCTCGTACGACTTGCCAAGCTTGACGCTGAAGTAGTAGAAGTGCGCAGTTTGAACGACGAATACCGCGGTCAGAATACCCACAGCAAGAAGATTGTATCTCTCGGGCGGGTCAAGCATGACCCACGTCAGAATCGCGGCAAGCACGAAAAGACGTGTAAAAAGATACAGCCTTTCAATACGCGGGAATGTTGACCTGTAGGAAGTTGATCTCATAGAATGACGCTTCTACCCTCTTCTTAGAAACTAAATCGGCAGTTTAGTCAAAACCTTTTAGCCTGCATCAACTTAACGGGTAAAACTCTCTCGCAACGTTTTGGGAGGATCGCCCTAACATATTGCTGCACAAAGACTAACCACACATCCATGACATAATCTCGTGAAGCAATGGATGTTTCAGAAATCTCGAATTCGGACCGGCGTTCGGAAGCAATGGAGATGCGAGAGCGAAAGATGTCAACCGAAGCTGTTTTTGTTGCTTTTAAGAATGATGGCTCCATTATTGTATCAATCATGGAACTTTAGTCGCGTTCAATTCACATATGGCTCGGACAGCGTGCAACAAACCTCCGGTCTTCACGTAAACAGGGATGGTGATGACGGGATTCAATCGACATAAAGGTATTATCGCCGCGAGTGTTTTCGCTTTTGCACTGCTGACGGCGGGAACCGCATACGGTCTTGTCGAACGCGGCGGTGACAACGTATATGTTTCGGAGAAGATCAACGACGACCTGCTGATCGACGGATGGGACGTCAAGTTCGATGGAGAGCTGCTCGGTGACGCTCTTGCGGCCGGGATGGATATCGTCATAGATGGCATCATCGACGGAAATGTGAACGCCGCCGGATACACGTTAAAAGTCGGCGGGCAGGTTACCCGATCGGTTCGGATGGCGGGTTTCAAGACAACAGCCGACGGCGCGATCGGCAACGACCTGATGATGGCGTCCGCGATCATCGCCCGGGTCAGTTCCACGTGCAAAGTACAGAATGATGTCTA
>CAYQCE010000021.1:0-54999 GCA_964415885.1 uncultured Ignavibacteria bacterium | reverse complement strand
CGGCGGATCGGGGCGAGGTGAAAGGCTTTTTGCCCGGGAGCGATCAGGAGAAGACACGCAAGATCGATCCGAGTGGTGTCCCGACAGCTTACGTGTTCAAAACCGTATCAGAGCAGCATGTGGGTGAGCTTTCGCTGATCCGGGTGTTCTCGGGAAGCGTTAAGCATGGCGACGAGCTCTATAACACGACAACCGAGGTTTCCGAGAAGATCGGTCAGATATATGTGATCAATGGTAAGGACCGCAAGGAAGTGCAGACGCTCCCGGCGGGAGATATTGCCGCACTCGTGAAGCTCAAGGATACGCATACCGGAGATGTCCTGACTTCGAAGAGCGATGAATTTGCAATGCCCCCGCTCGAGTTTCCGACTCCTGTGGTCGATATGGGAATCCGTCCGCAGTCCAAAGGTGACGAGGAGAAGATCAGTGCGGGGCTGAACAAGCTTTCTGATGAGGACCCGACGTTTAATCTGGTGGCGGATCCTGCCCTGAAACAGACTCTGATCTTCGCACAGGGCGAGCTACAGATAGACATCCTTGTGAACAAGCTCAAGAAGAGGTTCGGTGTGGATGTCGAACTCGAAAAACCGAGAATTCCATACCGGGAGACTATCCGTGGCAAGGCCGAGGTTCAACACAAGTACAAGAAGCAGTCGGGTGGACGAGGGCAGTACGGTGACGTTCACATTCGCATGTCCCCGAACAAGCGTGGTGGCGGTTTCGAGTTCATTAACGCCATCACAGGCGGTGTGATCCCCGGTAAATTCATCCCATCAGTCGAGAAGGGTGTTGTTGAGTCGATGCAGACCGGTCAGCTCGCGGGCTATCCGGTGGTGGACGTTGTGGTCGAGCTGTTCTTCGGCTCCTCTCACAGCGTGGATTCTTCCGATATGGCCTTCAAGATGGCTGGGGCTCTTGCATTCAAAGATGCCTTCCAGAAGTGCAATCCGGTGCTTCTCGAACCGATTTACAATATCGAGGTCCGCGTGCCGGAGGAATTCACCGGTGATATCATGGGTGATATCTCTTCACGCAGAGGCAAAATCGGCGGTATGAATCCGGAAGGGGCATCACAGGTCATCAAGGCCCAGGTTCCGCTCGCGGAGTTGTACAAGTACTCGACCCAGATTAAATCTCTTACTCAGGGACGCGGAATGTACTCGCGGGAATTCTCGCACTATGAGGAGGTCCCGCATGAGGTTCAGGATAAGATCGTCGAAGAGCACAAGAAGGCGAAAGAGGAAGCCTGATCGCAGGACTCGATATGCAAATGTAATGGCCGGTAGCCTTGTTGTTATCGGCCTTTTTTATAGCGGAGTTGTCTTGTCTGGATTTTTAGCGAAACTCTGCCCTTATGTGGTTTGTTATAAACACGAGAACTGTGGTACTGTATACGTAATTTTATATCAGTTGAGATGTTATGGCTGTCACATTCAACGTAATACCGGACGAATACAGAACGGCTTCCGATGAGGAGCTAACACGCCGAATTTTGAGGCGAAAGGAAGAGCTGGCGGATGATCTGGTGCTTCTGACCCATCATTATCAGAGGAAAGAAGTGGTGCGACTTGGTGACCATGCCGGTGATTCGTACGCGCTCTCTAAGATTGCCTCTCAGCAGGACGCGCGGAATATCGTGTTTTGCGGCGTGCACTTCATGGCCGAATCGGCGGAGATTCTCGCTAAACCGAGCCAGAGGGTCTTTCTGCCGAATCCGCTCGCGGGTTGTCCGATGGCGGACATGGCCCAGATTGGTAACGTGCTCTACGCATGGGACGGCCTGAAACGGGTGCTGCCCGAGAGCAAGATAATCCCGATATCATATATGAACTCTGCCGCAGATCTGAAGGCGTTTTGCGGACGAAATGACGGTGCGGTGTGCACCTCTTCCAACGCCACAAGGGCATTTGAATGGGGTTTCGACCGGGGCGACAAGATTTTCTTTTTCCCGGACGAGCATCTCGGCAGAAACACGGGAAATCAGCTCGGCATTCCGCGCGAGGAAATCGCAGTCTGGGATTTCCGCGACAGAAAGCTCGGCGGACTTACGCCCGATCAGCTCAAACGCGCGCGCGTGATTGTATGGAAGGGCTACTGCCACGTTCACACGACGTTCCGCCTCGAGCATATCGAGAAGATGCGGGAGGAGTTCCCGGATATAAAGATCGTAGTGCACCCTGAATGCCCCGAGGAAGTCGTGGACCATGCCGACGCCGTTGGGTCCACAAAATTCATCGTGAATTACGTGGATGAGGCTCCGTCCGGATCGACAATTGCCATAGGCACGGAGATCAATCTAATAGACAGACTCGCTCACACCTACCCCGACAAGAAGATATTCGAGCTTTCGGGGAATACTTGCGCGATGTGTGTCAACATGTACCGGACTACGTTAAATGATCTCGCGTGGTGTTTGGAAAATCTTGATACCGTGGATACTATTGAGGTATCGGATGAGATCAAGAAGGACGCCGGAGTCGCTCTGAGTCGAATGCTCGAGATTCAGGGTTAACTTCAAATCGGGCGCTTTTTGCTCGTCTCTCCTGAATCCAGTTACATTGCGTGCTGGACGGCTCGCTTTTCGTTGGAAATTTTGGCCTTCTCCACGATTTTGCCCCCTCGTGCAAACAGGCCGAGGGTCGCTCCCAGCATCTTTCGCCGCAGTTGTTCGGCGGATTCCGGTGCGATGCGCCGATCCTGTTCCAGTTCGGCAATCTTCTTCATGGTCGCCAGTCCCGCCAGCAGCTCCCTGCTGTTTGCGAGAAGATCATCGAGTCCTTTGCTGCGAACCTTGGCCCATGACTCGTTTATGAACTCCCTGAGTGGCTTTATGATGGCATCGGCTCCCTTGCAGTCTATCCGGATCACGGTGTCACCGTCGAGCATCACAACAACCGGCTCGTTCTCGTGTGTGTGTCCGAACAGATCTGCGGTAAGAGCGTATGCCTGGTCGAGAAGGTCGCAGACTTTCGCAAGTTCACCGAGTGTCGGGCGGTGCTGGCCTTTTGACCTCAGCTCGATCGAGATTATATTCTTCTCTACCCACTTGTTACGCATGTCCTCGGGCACGGTCAGAAGCTCCAGCGGCTTGGAGCATCCTATCATCGCTTTCCACTTCTCGATCAAGGGTCGAAGCACGGCAACGACCCTCTTCAGTCCGTTCTCTTTTGATGCGGTGACGGCAAGATTCGTGATAAACTGCTTGTCGATGAGTTGGCCGAGCCCGAATGATTTCAGGACATGTTGAGCGGCGTTGTTTTGATTGATTTCGGAGCTCACTCGAGCGAGCTCGTGCGTTGCCGCAATGATCCTCGGCAGATTATCCTGCTCTGTGGAACTACTGCCCTTGAGTGCGTCTCCGAACAGAGTCTCTTTTGTATCGCTGTCGATGAGCGACTCGAGCCAATTGACGGTTTCTATGACCTTCGTTGTCTGCATATTCGTCCCCTTAGTCACGGTTATCGTCACGTTGCATTAGGCCGTTTAGCAGCAATCCGTTGGGGATGGCTAATTGGCTGTTTCAAGCTGGAATCTTGCTTCGAAAAGGTTTCAATCGCTGATATCCGAATAGCTGTCGCGGTAATCGCCCGGTGGCAGAATAATGAACATAACGGGAAGTATCGTGTTTTACTCGTAACATCTTTCGTTCGAGAGCAGGAGGAATAGCATTTGAGACGTGATGCAGTTATTGAGTTATTTGGACGAATCCTTATAGCGATTATCTTCCTATTCAGCGCATTCGGAAAAATTGGGAATTTCGGTCCGACAACCGAGCGTATGGCCGGGCAGGGCCTGCCGATTGCCGGTTTTCTACTCGTCCTGGCGATACTCGCAGAGATTGGCGGTGGACTATCTGTTGCTGCCGGACTAAAGGCGCGGCTGGGAGCGCTGGCACTGCTAATTTTCCTGATTCCGACAACAGTCGTTTTTCACGATTTCTGGGCTTTCGACGGACCGGACCGGAGAATACAGATGATTCAGTTTCTGAAGAACCTCGCCATTATGGGCGGCCTTCTGAAGATACTGTCATCAGGCGTTGGACTCATAAGCTTTGACCAGCGAAAAGAGGCGTCTTTATAGCATACTACTTTCTGTACACGCGGAGTGTCGATAAGTTGCTCGTCGAGTTATTCAGATTCCGTCGTGTCTGACTCAGCAGAATCTGAATCACTCGAAAAGTCCAGCGAAGCCGAATTCAGGCAGTATCGCAGGCCGGTTGGCCTGGGGCCATCATCGAAAACATGTCCAAGATGTGCCCCGCATTTGGCGCACATGACCTCGGTTCTGACCATGCCAGAGCTTTTATCCGTCTCTGCATGGATTTTATCTTCAGAAATTGGCGCATAGAAGCTGGGCCAGCCTGTTCCTGATTCGAACTTGGTATCGGCAGCAAAGAGGGGTTCGCCGCAGCAGACGCACTTGTAGATGCCTTCTTCATCGTGATCGTAGTACTTGCCTGTAAACGCTCGTTCCGTGCCCTTTTCGCGCGCTATACGGTATTCCTCCGGACTTAGAATCGTCCGCCACTCGCTCTCAGTCTTCTTTATCTCGAATCCCATATCAATCTCCACATTTTTTGATCTGGTGACCCCGGCGGGTTTCTCTGCGCCGGTAAGGCTCACCTGCCCACTTATCAGTGCGATCGCTACGATGACGGCTATCAGTATAGCAGTCAGTTTTGCGGCTCTGTTCATCAAACCCTCCAGTGTCTACAGGCTTAAACAAGTAGAGAGTTTGCCGCGTTCCAGATCATCGATAGAGCGGATGCCTGTCGGGCGGTCGATCTATCGATTCAAGTTTCGCAGCACATCGAGGATCACATTCGGTTCTGCACGCTTCTTGTAGTCTGCATCGAGAAACGCGTACCGCACTATGCCGTCTGAATCGATGACATATGTCGCCGGGAGCGGCAGCTCCCATGAGTCGTCGGCATTGTAGGCGGAGATGTCGAGACGTCCCTTGAATGCCTGATTGACATTCTCGGCCTGCCTGTACACGATACCGAATTCTTTCGCGACTCGATTGCCGACATCGCTCAGTACCAGAAAGTCGAGATCGTGCTGTGTCTCGGTACCGGCGGCGCTATCCGGAATCTGCGGGCTTACGGCCACGAGTGTTGCGCCCAGTTCTCTTATGTGGGGATGAGCATTCCGTAGAGCTTCCAGCTCTAACGAGCAGTATGGTCACCAGTTTCCCCGGTACCAGGCGATAACAACCGGACCGTCTTCGAGCAACGCCGCGATCGATACTGTGTCGCCGCGAGGATCCGGTAGCGAGAATCGCGGTATCGTGTCACCGACATTGACAGCCGTCTCGAGAACGCCGGACATTCTTACTGAATCAATTCCGGATTCAAACAGCGTGATCATCTCCGCCGGTGCACTCTGCGCAAACTGCTGATTTCGCGCGTCGAGTTTGGCCTGAAGCGACTCGAGATCGACTGTGTCGGCGACGGAGGCGCGAGGCTGCTCGGAGCGCTGTTTGTCGGCGCTCTCGTTGGAGCACCCGAGTGATGCTGTTATAATGAGCAGTACCAACGGGGTCATCAGTGAAGTGGCTATTGATTTGTTCATATACCTGTCTCCAGCTAAGTGATATTTAATCTGCGATGAATTGCAGGATCTCCTCATGGAATCTATCTGTTGCTTCGAAATGCGGGATATGGCCGATGTTGTCGAGTTCGACCAGGGTCGCATTTGGAATTGCCTCTGCCGTGCGCCTTCCGAGTTCCGGGTACTGACCCAGCGTGCCCAGAACCTCTTCAGGTACTGTGCCTCTGCCGAGAGTTGTCCTGTCCTCCTGGCCGATGATCAGGAGAGTTGGTGGCTTAACGTGCGGGAATTCGTAGACGACGGGCTGAGTGTAGACCATATCGAATGTCAGTGCAGAGGCCCACGCCAGGCGTGGGTATTCGCCGCTCAGGGTCCATCTGTAGTGAACCATGACATATTCGTCATACTCCGATTTCCATTCCACGTAGTAGGTCTTGTGATAGTTGCGAAGCCCCTCCTCGGTGTAGTTGAGAATGTTATGGTACGCCTGTTCGGGGCGAGAGTAGGGCACCTTGACTTTGTAGTCTTCGAGACCTATCGGATTCTCGAGTATGAGCTTCTCTGTGAATTCCGGGTACATGAGCGCGAATCGAGTCGCCAGCATGCCGCCCATTGAATGCCCGATTACGTGCGTCCGTTTCACGCCAAGTTCAACCAGGAGCTGTTTGGTGTTAGCAGCGAGCAGGTGAAACGTATAGTTGATATCCGGCTTTGCAGATTTCCCGAACCCGATTTGATCCGGTGCTATGACGCGATAGCCGTTTTCGGATAGGAACCTGATAGTCTCCGCCCAGTATGCCCCGAAGAAGTTCTTGCCGTGCAGCAGGAGCACAGTCCCGCCGTTGCTGATCCCCTCGGGCGGCACATCCATGAACGCCATGCGGTACTCATGTCCTTCGATTTCAATGAGAAAGAAGTGAGCTTGATAAGGGTATTCATAGTTTTCCATCGCAATGCCGAGAGGTTCGTGAGCTGCATCGAACTCGAGAATCTCTGCATTCGCCGAGGATACAGGCATGATGTTGAGTGAGACTTGAATATAGATCAGTAGAGTGATCGCCAAACTGCGCATTTCGAGTCCTTTCCCGGGTGAGCAATGATCCCGTGTAGACATAGACTGTTGTACTGCAGTATTCAACGAGAATAGACGTATTCAGTTCCCATTTCGAGGCTTTCAATGAAGTCGATCGGCGTAATCAAGTCAGGTCGTGCACCATCCAGACATTTGGCTCGATGTAGGATCCCTTGTCAGAATCTCTGTCTATGAGAACAGGGGAGAGAGCTCCCGGGATGATGTACCAGCCGCTGATCGGGAGCTCCATTTCAGTCCATTCCTCCCACTCGGCGACTGTGCCGGTGATCTCCATCGAGTTCTTGCAGATTCGAATCACCTTTGCACCGAGTTTTTCGTGAGTACGCAGCCATGGATCGAAGAGCCGGCCGTTATCTGTGCGCCATGCGATGTATTTGTCCATTGGAGTCAGGACATATCTGGATTTCTGGGATGGTCGTGCGGGTACAAGGAGTCGCCGAAACCCATTCTCGGTAGCCATGTCTCTCATCGCGGAGACCATTAGCGGGCTGAGCGCGCGCGATCGGTGATCCGGGTGTACTGCGATCATCAGGGCGCAGAGGGCATTCGGTGGTGTACCGCTTTCGGCATCCGAGAACGCTCTCTCGAGTGCCCAGTCCCAGCCTTCGTCCGGCAATTCGCTCGGTGGCGAGTCGAATCGCAGTGGTGCGGCATGGCCTACGGCCAGCCAACTGTTATCTCGCTTAGTCTCGAGCGCGAACTGATAATTGGGAAATGAATCATAGAGGCGGGGCCAGAGCCTGTTCGATATCGAGTCATGCATCATAAACTTCGGCCATGTTAGTTTCGCGATTCGAATTGAGGCGTCTCGAACATCGGGCTGATCGGACGCGTGGACTATTGTGTATTGCCGGTCAGACATTGATCCCCCTCGATTTAATCGTAACGATACTATTTCGTGATTGTCGTAATTACTCTTGCGTCGACCCAGAAGATATTCATGCTGCCGTTCTCCGGCTGATTCAACAGTGTAGTAAGTTCGGGAAAACTGCGTATGGGTGCGCCAACAACACTCTCAGGTGTCCTCCTGCTTGTGAAGAACATGAACGCGGAATCCGGAGAGATGAACGGGCAGAAGTCAATTGACTTGCTGTTGACTTCAGCCCCGAGATTTCCGGCTGATCCCCATTCATCACCTGCTTTGAAGCTCACGTACAAGTCACCGCCACCGAGGCCGTCCTCACGTCCATGTGATGTGAAAAGGATCATGCTCTCATCCGGCAAAACGAAAGCATTGAACTCATGATGTGACGGCGAGTTTACAGAGTCGGGCAACCGCTCGGGTGCCTGGTACTCTCCGTCAACGAGGCGGCTCGCCCAGATATCTTCGGTTTCCTCGTACATTGCCGTAAAATACAGCGAGCCGTCCGCCGTGATTGACGGGTAGAATTCGTCTCTGTCGGTGTTTACCGGCGATCCGATATTCATCGGGGGCCCGTAGCCCGTGTCATGTCGTTCCACATACCATATGTCTGCATCCTTCAATGATCCGGTATTGTTCAGCGGCCTCCTTGAAGCGAAGAACAGCTTCGACCCATCCGGTGCAAACATCGGTTCAAGATCGTCCCACCGGCCGGAAAACGGCGCAATTTCGGGACTGCTCCAGATACCATCCTCACATACAATTCGTACAATCACGCTGCGGACACGCCATTGAACGGTGTAGAAAATCTCATTTCCATCCGGCGAGATGGTCATGTCGCGGACCTCGTGCTCGGTCGAGACAATGTCTGGTGCGAAGATCAACGGAGCGCTGTCGGGTTTATCCATTCCGAGATAGTCACCCCTGCGCACGCCGGGTTCTGCCCGCCAGTCTCTCTCGACTATACATCCCGATATCAATAGTAGAAGGATCAGCGACAAAATCGGAGCTGACAGGTATCTCATCTGAACTGTCCTCACAGGTATCATCCGGGTCAGGTTGTTTCTCACAAACTGTCGGAGTATTTTTAGCCTGAGAGATAGGAATGTCAACAAAATCTCTCGAAGATTCGAAAGGGTTTGTCAGCTATCAACCTTTCGGACTAAAGTACCATCTGCCGTTGATGTACTCGAAGTTAACCGGCGCCGGTGCGCTTTCGGGATCGTAGACAGCGTAGGTTGTGTCCGCGTTGTACTGCGGGGGCTGAGTCGTCGCATCTTTCAAGACCTGCAGGAGCGGAGGAATGAACTGCTGGAATTTAATGTACGCGGAGTCCAATCCACCGGGGGCGGCTTTGATTTTCTCGATCTCACTCGGCTTAACGAATCTGGCGTAGATTGCCCTGTAGTCGTTTCTTTCGAGTATTGCGATGATAGTATCCATCGCCTCCTCGAACTGCTCAGCCCGTGCCTTGCCACTGTCGGCAATTGCGGTTTCCGGCTTGTCGGTGTCACCGCCGCAGGCGAACAGGATTGTCATCGTGGCAACAAGTGCCAACAGAATCAAGAGATAACGCATACTAAAGCCTTTCACTCCTTGTCTTAATCTCCGAAGTACCACATACTGTCGATCTTCTTGAAGACAAGATCGGTCGGCGCATTCTCCACTTCGAAGACCGCTCTCATAGAGTCGGCCTCGAATGTCGGCTCCATCGCGCGAGCCTCGCGCAGAGCTGTGGATACCTCTTTTCGGAACATGCTGTAGCGCCGGACCACTCTGCCGAAATTTCCCTGAAACTGCATCATTTCCATGTCTTCCGGCGAGTAGACTTTCGCTACAAGACCCTCGAAATCCTCGTGATCGATATACACCAGCGCAGTGTCGATCAGAGCATGAACTTTCTCCGTTTCGGTAAGGCTCCGGCTCGTTTGGCTGGAGTCGCCGTTTCCTCCGCAGGATAGCATCAGCAAAAGGACCGGCAGAAACGTCAAGAAGAGTAGACACTTCCGCATTCTTCTATAGACCTCACTTAAAGGACGGGGGAGGAAGATGGGTCCCACCTCCCACCGAGATTTGTTGACTCTATTACCCACGCAGAGCTTCTTCTGTGAAGAGTCCTTTGAGCGCATCCACGGTAAACTCACCGTCTTTGCGAATCAGCTTGTCATCGAAGTACATTTCGCCCCCACCGAACTCCGGCGTCTGAATGCGCACGAGATCCCAGTGGATCGCCGACTTGTTGCCGTTCGGCGCCTCGTCATAGCAGCAGCCCGGTGTTAGATGGAATGAGCCGCCGATCTTCTCGTCGAACAGAGTGTCCTTCATGGCCTCTTTGATCATCGGATTGACCCCGATTGCAAACTCGCCGATATAGCGTGCATTCTCATCGGTATCCAGCGTCTTGTTCAGTTTGTCCTCGTCGTTATCGGATGTGGCTTTGACGATCTTTCCGTTCTCGAACTCAAATCGGATTCCCTCGAATACGGTACCGTTGTGGAGAGACGGTGTGTTGTACTTGATATACCCGTTGACGGATTCCCGCACGGGTGCGGTGTAGACCTCGCCATCCGGGATGTTGCGGTGGCCATCGCATTTCACGACGCCGATATCTTTGATCGAGAAAGTCAAGTCCGTCTCGCCATCCTTGATTCGCACCTTGTCGGCCTGCTGCATGAGCTTAACGAGCGGATTCATCGCTTCCGACATCTTCGGATAGTTGACATTACAGACATCGTAATAGAAATCCTCGAATATCTCCTGCGGTTTCTGTGCCAACTGAGCCATGGCGTTGTTCGGAAAGCGCATAACGCACCAGTTGGTGTTTCGAACGCGCTCCTCCAAATGTACCGGAGTGTAGAAGAGCTGATTCCACTTCTTCATCTGCTCTTCGTCGATATCTCGAAGATCAAACGGGTTTTCCGAGCCGCGAATCCCGATATAGGCGGAGGCTTTCTTCATCATGTCGAGATGGAAATCCGCGAGCGTCTTGAATTGCTCGTCGGTAGCATGTTTGAGATACTGCCTCAGGATCGACTCGTCGTTGTAGAACCAGAATGGAACTCCACCGGCCAGCGTTGCCTGCTTGACACACTCTTTGCCGAGCGCAAGCGCATCGTGCCCCTTGACTTCAATATAGATTATCTGGCCCTTCTGAAGTTCACACGAGTAGTCTATCAGTGTCTTGGCGAGCTTTTCATTTCGGGGGTCTTTCATTTCTTCCTCACTTTATCCAGTAATTCAAACCTGTCTGCCGAATGTCCAGTTAGCGGATAAACTAATAAAATACCGTCGATTCGGCAACTGGAATGAAGAGGCAGACAGTCAGACCTGTGCTGTCCCGTATGAGACCGAATAGGCTCTGGCCGACCCTGATCCCGATGTGAATCGGGATTGTGATCTGCCGTTCGTTCGGTTACGCTTAGTTGTATCTTCTGCTTACGAACGGGCGGTTCACACTCGCCTGCAGCGAGCAGGAACCGACCGAATCAGTCCGCAGACCTTTTGACAACCCCGCCTAAGCACTGATCAGGACAAGCTGAATATCCATGACATTCGTGCCTGTCGGTCCGGTTATCACGAGGTCATCCAGCTTTTTGAAGAAGTTATAGCTGTCGTTGTTCTGGAGATACGCGGATGGATCGAGGTTTTGCTTCCTTGCCCTGAGCACAGTATCGGAATCGGCATATGCTCCGGCAGCGTCTGTGGGGCCGTCGTTGCCGTCCGTGCCGAACGACACGAAACAGACATCGGGAAAGCTGGACAGCTCGATCGCCGCCTGGAGGGCCATCTCCTGATTGCGCCCGCCCGTGCCATCGCCGCGAATAGTCACTGTTGTTTCGCCGCCTGCGATTATCATAAGCGGCTTGCCGTCGTTTTGTCTACCCTCTCTCATTTCCTTAGCCATGTTGCACAGGAAATGCGCTGCATCGCGTGCCTCGCCGGTGAGTGGGCGCTCAACGACATACGTCTTGTACCCGAGTGACTGCCCCAGCTCGTCCGCAGCCTGTTTGGCGCGATCATTAGATCCGACGATCAATTGAAAATCATCTTCGAAATCACCAGCGAATGGCTTGGGCGTCTCCATCTCCGGATTGCGGGCTCCGGCCTCGAGATGCGACACAACGCTCTCGGGGAGTTTGTCCGCGATACCGTACTTCTCGATTATATCGAGCGCATTTGAGAAGGTCGACGGGTCCGGCACGGTGGGCCCGGAAGCAATTGACGTCATATCGTCACCGGTGACATCGGAGAGCATCAGCGAAATCACACGCGCGGGATGTGCTGTTTCTGCGAGACGGCCTCCTTTGATGACCGAGAGGTGCTTGCGAATGCAGTTCATTTCATGAATGTCCGCACCGCACCTGAGTAGCGCCGACGTTGTGACTTGCTTGTCATCGAGAGTGACACCCTCGACCGGGCCACACCAGATTGCGGAGGCGCCGCCTGATATGAGCACTAACGCGAGGTCCTCTTCTCCGAGATTCCTCGCGATCTCGATCGTTCGGGTGGCGCATTCCACGCTTTTTTCGTCCGGCACCGGGTGGGCCGCTTCGAGGACATCAAGCTTGTCAACTTCACTGGCATGCTCGTACTTGGTGCAGACTATTCCTGACTTGCCGTAGTCGGCGAGCACATCCAGCGTCGCGCGTGCCATAGGACAAGCCGCCTTCCCGCCCGCGAGCACCACGATTCTGTTGTAATCTTCGAGATTATGCCTGGTCGGGCCGACAGTCAGCATTGATCCATCAAGTGAAAGTTGTTTCTTGACGGCGTTTTCCGGGTCCACGGATTCAATAACACGGCGAATCATCGCGCCTGCGTCGTCTCTGAGTTTGCCAATTACCGAGATAGTAACCACTCCTGAATCAAGTATGTGAGAATTATCATTCCTGCGAACGCCACTGCGAGGGTATAGATGTATTTGCGGGGCATGCGAAGCTCCGTTATGATGTCCTTGAGGCTCATGGACATCCCGAATTCCATCTCTTTTTCCACCGGCGATTTGAACACCCGGCTTAACGCGTAGCCGGTTATGAGGCTCGTAAAGAAACCGATCGGGTTCCACCAGAGCCAGGAAACTTCATCTTCATAGAATTGCCATAGCAGCATGTTTAGCAAAACGCCGGTCAAAACTCCGATGACCGCGCCTCGCTGATGGGCTCGTGATGTAACGATTCCGAGAACGAACACCGCGAGTACGGGTCCGTAGAAGGCGGAGCCAATCTTGTTGACGAGCACAATGACCGTTTCCGATCCGCCCATCAGGTAGAGGGCGAAAAACGTTGCAATCAAACCCCAGACTACAGTAAGCGCCCGCGACCACCAGACCATCCGTGCCTGCGAGTACTGCTGCATTGACGGAAATATCTTGATGAGAAAGTCCCGCCATGTCGCGGCAGACAGGGAGTTTATGTAGCTGTCAATGGATGACATCGATGCGGCGAATATGCCTGCGACGACTATACCCAGAAACCCCTGTGGTATATACTCCAGAAGGAAATAGGGCACGAGGAAATCGGGCTGTACTCCCTCGAGTTTTGCCGCAAACTCCGGGTTTTGATCGAGGAAGGAGAGAAGCAGAAGACCGAAAAAGCAGTACGTGAGTACGAGGAAGAAGCGGAGGATTCCATTCATGAAGAGCGCCTTCTGAGCCGCCCCCGGAGTCGGCGTCGTTAGAATTCTTTGCGACTCGCCCTGATCGCAGCCGTAGTAGGAGGAGTAGAGGAAGAGGCCGCCGAGTACCATGGGCCAGAACGCGAATGTCTTACCGTCCCCGAACCCGGTAGACTTGAAGTCGATAGCGACAAGTCTGGATTTGTCCGACGCGGCGAATTCAAGTGCCGAATCACCGAGAATACTCCAGACTATGAATATGCAGACGAAGGTAGAACTCCATAGCACGAATAGCTGTATGATGTCCGAGTAGATGTCTGCCTTAATCCCGCCGATCGTAGTGTAGAGCATAGATACAATCCCTATCAGCACGATTGTCGGTGCAAGCGGCATTTCAAGGCACGCTGCGGTCACGATGCCTGTTGCGAGCAGGGCGACGCCGGTGCCGAGCCCTCGGCTCAGAAGGAAGACGAGGCTTATCACCGACCGCGTGGCAGAACCGAACCTGCGTTCGAGATATTCATAGATCGTGATAGATTTCATCCGATGATAGACCGGCACGAGGATTGTAATGATGAGTATCATCGCAAGGGGAACGGCGAATTCATATTGAAGCCACTTCAGGCCACCATCTGTCTTGAGAGCTATGAACGCCGGTGCCCCGATTAGGCTGATGGCGGAAACCTGCGTTGCCATAACCGAGAGAGCTACCTGCCAGGCGGGCATCTTACGTCCGCCCAGATAGTAATCCTCCTGCGACTCCTGACGGCGCCCGATCCATACCGCCATCCCCACGATACCGGCGAGATATAATAGCAGAACGCCCCAATCTATTTGAGTCATTGATGCAAGCCCTCGTTACGGTGGTTTCCTGTCTGAGACTTGAACTCGGTCTACAAAAAATACACGCAAAGTCTACTAATTCAAGGAAAAAGCAAAGATCAAGCCACTCTGGCTCACTTGGCAAAACAAAACGCAACTTCCAAGTTGCTTCTTCGTTAGCTGTACGAGAAATCAGTATTCGGATGGAGGGATAGACTATGAAAAAGGCAGTCGTGTTCGGATTCGTGATTCTGGGAATTGTGCTCTGCGCCGCAGTCGGCGAACTGCGAGCTGAGTCCGGCAGGATATATGGCGAGCTGCGCACCATTGATGGCGAGACATTCGAGGGCTGGATCCGATGGGATAAGAACGAGGCTTTCTGGGATGACATCCTTGACGCCACGAAAGAGAGGGATGGGAAACACCGCAGGCGATCGAGAGATAATCGGGGTGTCGGATTTTTCGAATTCAACTGGTCCGGATCATCCCGTCAGTCCGAGCTGAAGTTCGGTCACATTAGTTCGATTGTCCCGACATCGTCCAGTGATGCATTGATCACACTGAAATCCGGTCAGAGGTACGAAATGACCGGAGCCGATATTGGGTCCGGAATCCGCGAACTCGTGATTATCGATCGTGACGAGGGCGAGATATACATGGAATGGAATGATGTCGACGAGATCATGTTCAAGGAAGAACCAATGGAGCCAACGAGGCGTGGGGAGAGGCTTTACGGAAAAGTGACGACGAGGCGCGGCGATGAGTTCATCGGCTGGGTCGAATGGGATGTCGACGAGGTTCTCACCACGGATGTTCTCGATGGCGATCAGGGCAGCCGCAGAAACCGCAAAATCCGATTTGAAAAGATACAGGCGATAGAGAGACGTTCGAGCTCTTCGGCTATTGTAACGCTTAAGAGCGGAAAGGAAATCCGCTTGTCTGGATCCAATGACGTCGATTCCGGCAATCGTGGGATTAGAGTCAAAGACCCTGCGCTCGGGAGGATTTCGATTGACTGGAGCGACTTCGAAAGAGTCGAATTCATGCCGTATCCGAAAGACAAGTTGCCGCGATACGCTGATTTCGATGGCGGCCGAGAGATCGAGGGATTCGTTATCACGGAGGATGGCGAGAGATTCGAGGGCAAGATCGTCTGGGACGCGGATGAGCGATATACATGGGAGCACATTAACGGTGACTACCATGATCTCGATGTCGCCGTTGAGATCTCAGAGATTCGGAGTATCGAGAAGCACTCCCGTCGCGGCGCGATCGTGACCACAAAGGCCGGAAGGAATCTGTTGCTCAAAGGCTCCAACGATATAAACTACGAGAATAACGGTATCATTGTCGAACTGAGCGATGGAGATGAGATTGAGATAGACTGGTACGACTTCGATAGAGCTGAATTCAAATAGAAATGAGAATGCGGGATACGGTCCCGTGGTCTTTTCTGCAACTCCTGAAGTCCGAACCGCGACGCGGTTCGGGCTTTTTTGTTGCACCGTTCTGACGATAAGCCATTATGTAACCTGGTGGCGGCGGGGAACTCGCCCTTCCGCTCAGGCGTAGTAACGGTCAGAGGTGGAAAGATGAATACTACATTTAAGACAGTTATATCAGTTATCGTTTTTCTGATTGGAAGTTCTATCGCCGCAGCCGATGTGGAGATCCCCGTGATTACGGCGATGGAAGAGGAAATGCAACGTTCGATGGCCAAGCTCCAGCTCGATAACTTCGAGCGACCGTATTACATCTCCTATTCTATAAATGAGCTGCAGAACATTACTCTTCGCTCATCATATGGCGCTCTCCTGACAGACTCGGATTCTGATTCGCGCTATATCTCGGTCGATGTCCGTGTCGGCGACTACACATTCGACAATACTCCGAATGATGTCAGCTTCTTCCGATTTCCGGACAGCTACGATCGTTTCACCCGCGGGCTGAGACGTGCCCCGCTCGATAACGATCTGGACGCTGTGCGGCAACGTCTATGGCTGCTCACCGACACTCGATACAAGCAGGCACTCGATGCCCTGAACCAGAAGAAGGGCGAGTTGATAAACAAGGTCGAAGAAGAGGATCGTCCGGACGATTTTTCGCGACAAGAACCGTCGGTCGTTATCAGACCGATTAAGACTCTCGACCTGAATCGTGAGGTCTGGACCGCAAATGTCAAGGAGGTCTCCGCGCTTTTCAAGCCACATCCCATTATCCTGACATCAGATGTTTCGATGTCCGCAAACCTTCGGAATCAGTTCATGATCAATTCCGAAGGATCGAAGATTCAGCTATCGGACTACACGTTCAGCATTTCGGTCTCCGCGGACGCAAAATGTGATGATGGCATGACTGTAAGCCATATCAAGACCTGGAAGGCATCGTCAATTGCGGACCTGCCCACCAGGGAAGATCTACTGAAGGGTACGGCGGACCTCATCGACGAGCTCATGGCTCTCCGGGAGGCGGAGCCGGCAACGCCCTATAGCGGCCCGGCGATAGTTCTCAACAGCGCGGCAGGGGTGTTTTTTCATGAGGCTCTCGGCCACCGTCTCGAGGGACATCGTCTGCGCAACGAAATGGAGGGCCACACATTTAAGGGGAAAGTGGGGGAAAAGGTTATCCCCGAATTCCTGTCCGTCTATGATGATCCAAACATCGCTGACTTTCAGGGCACCCCGCTCTACGGTCACTACGAGTACGATCAGGAAGCTGTCGCGGCACAGCGAGTGGACCTGGTTACCGATGGTGTGCTGTCGGGTTTTTTGATGTGTCGTTTGCCGACCAGGGAATTTTCCAATTCGAACGGTCATGGTCGTGCCGACGCGTTTTCGCGGCCGGTTTCGAGAATGGGGAATCTGTTTGTTGAAACGAACGATCCCAGGAGCTATGACGAACTCGTGCAGCAGCTCGTCGATCAATGCCGCGAGCAGGGCAAGGAGTACGGATTGATCTTCGAGAAGATGACCGGCGGAGAGACCAATACGTCCGGTTTCGGAATTCAGTCTCTGCGCTGCAGGCCGCTCGTTGTGAGAAAAATTTATGTCGACGACCTGCGTACCGAGTTGGTGCGAGGAGTGGAGTTGATCGGTACGCCGCTCAATATTCTCGAGAACGTGATAGCGGCCGGGGATGATCCCTCGGTATTCAACGGTGCGTGCGGAGCGGAATCGGGATACATTCCCGTCTCAGCGATTGCGCCGAGCGTTCTCTTGTCGAAGATAGAGATTCAAAAGACCAACCAGAAATCCAGCAGGCCGCCTATTCTGCCGCCGCCGGCTTTTGATTGATCGATTCACTGGCCGTCTGTTATGCAGATGGAGGAAGGGTGTATGTTGATACATAGAAGAGCTATCACACTTGCTCTTGCTGTTACGTTTATCGCGACTCTGGCTTTGTCCTGCGGAGATGATGACGATTTCACAGGTCCGGACAATGACGAGCCAATTGATCTTGTCAAAGTGGAGCGGGTCTCCGCGCTATCGACCGATACCGGCGTGAAGGTCGATGTAACGTTTTCGAACGCTACACCGCTCAGCGCTCTCGAGGTGCCGTTGCGTGTTACCGGATCGGGATTCACCATAGATTCGGTCTCATTCTCGGACAGCAGGATTGCCTGGGTTGATGATACTATCTCGACAATACTTCCGGCCGAAAGCAGCATTATTCTCGCGGCTATTGAGTACGATAGCGTCATTGTGGAGGGTCACGGTCTTCTCGGGAGCATCTACTTCACTCTAAACCAGGCGTCTCAGGGTGAGACCCTCACTATCGATACGGTTACTGTGGATATGATCCCGATTTTCCATTCACTGGTCTATCAGGATACGAGTGCCGCGGTACTGGAGATAGTGCCTGCATTCGAACCCGGAGAGATATCGGTGCTCTTCTGAGAGCCGGCCCCGAAGTTGCCTTCAAAACTGACGCGAAAGTGCCGAAACGAGAACTATGAAGAGTCTTTTGCTGATACTGAAGCTTCTGATTGCTGCATTGGCAGCTTCCATTGCCATGTCCTGTTCCAATAGTGATGGCGATGGGCCTACTGATCCGGAACCGCCAGGGACATCCGACAGTCGCGTATGGGCGGACAGTGCCTATGCAGTAGCCGGAAATGATTTCAGATTCGATGTTCTCGGGACTCTTCGCTCGCCTCTCCTGACGATGGATCTGCCGGTTGAAATGTCAGGAGTGGGCGTAACGATAGACTCAGTCTCCTTCGTATCGTCATTCCTTCGCAAGGAACCAATGTCTTCCCAGACGGTGGTATCTGCCGGGAAGAACGGCGTTAGGGTCTCGCGCTCCTATTCGACCTCCGACTACGCCGATCCCGATTCTGGCATTCTGTTTACCGTTTTCGGAGAGATGTCGCATAATTCTGGAGGCCAGTTGATAACGATTGATACCAGTCAGACGATCGGCAATTTCGAGCTCATCGAACCGGATGGGACCATATTCACTCCCAATTTTGGAAAGGGCCGGCTCGAAATTCTCGAGCAGGGAAGAGTATGGGTCGACACAGTCGAAGCATTGCCGGGTGAGCACGTCCGTGTTGATGTTTTCGGGGTGCTGGAATGGCCGTTGCAGGGAGTAGGATTGCCGTTCAAGGTTGTCGGGCTAGACGCTGATGTCGACTCTGTTTCTTTCGTCAACACCCTGCTGTCAAATGCCGCTGTACAGTCTGATGTCGAGGTATCCGTGCTGAGCGCCCAGTTCGAGACTGTGAATATAGTCCGGGCGTACACGAAATCGAACGCCGTTGCGCCTGGCTCGGGTAAGCTCGCCTCCCTGTACCTCTCGCTTGCCGAGGATGCCTCCAGTCACTTCATTCTGATAGATACCGTGACTTTCATTCCAAGCAACCTCTGGCTTGTCGATACACTCGGAAACGGCTCAGTACCGACATTCGAGCCCGGCGGTATCCAGATCAACGCGCAGTGAGTTCTGTCGCTAAAATCCCACCACAGTCATTCCCCTCGAAATAATGGACCTGTTTGGCGTTTTTTGTTGATGTCTTGCCTGAGATTCGATACCGATATTAACATCTGATGGAGAGTGTCCGGTCCATCTAACGGAAATTCACAGAAAAGAGAACACAAACACCAAGAGGAACTCAAGGAGGAGAACAATGAGAAAAACCGCTATCGGACTAATTCTAACGCTGCTTCTGCTCGGCAGCGTAACATCGGCCAAGGATCTCTCTGGGGCGTTCAGCCTGGGTTATTTCAACAGCGATGCGCCGGTAGGTGTGCGCTTCTGGCTGAATGAGAAAGTCGGGGTCGATTTCGGAATCGGCTTTGAGACGAAGACTGTCTATACGTACAATCAGGTTTCCAGGGAGTTTGACAAGGAAGTCGCAATGAGCCGCTGGACAGACATCGGGATTCCTTACGTTATTTACCCAACCGAACGAGCAAACTTTTTTGTAAGGCCCGGTCTGCTTATCGGGATGCTCGATGATCGGATCAATGGATTCGGGGCTGCTGACGAGACGTGGTGGGTATTCACCGGAACGCTGACTCCCGGAGTAGAGGTGTTCTTTGGCGATAATTTCTCGCTTGAGGCCGGCCATGGATTTGCCCTCCAAATCACGAAGATACCCGATAGTGAAGCGATCCCATCGGATACCCGGCGAGGCGAAACTGAAGTCGAGATTAGAACATTCGACGCGAGCGTGACCTACCTCGGATTCCATTTCTACTTCCGTTGATCCTGACCAAATTTTGGATCACACTGCGGCGGTTTCCATACCGCCGCTTTTTTTGTTGCATTGTGGTGCCGTGTGCCCTTGATTTTCGGTGTACTCGCATTTATCGTGCACTCGGTGCTTCAACACAGAAGTTTTATGTTTGACTTTGTTGGATATGGGAAGTATTTTCGTTCTAATCGGCTGGTAGAGTGTAAGTTGTAAATCACATGATATCAAAACTGTCTGAGTACATGCGTGTTTTTCGTCCGGGGAATGCCATTCCTTTCGGAGCTATCCTGCTGGTGTTCTGTACCTTACAGGCACTGCTTCTTCCGTTGCAGTCGAGTGCCATGGCTTCCGGCGAATTCAGCTTCGAGCGTTACGAGAGTATGCTTTCGGTCGATTCCGACTCCGCGCTTCCACCGGCACCTGATATCCCGGACCTTGTCGATTCGCTCATGAGTGGTGTCGTTGGGAGAACCGACGTACATTTTATCAATTTCACCGCCAATGGCGGATTCCTTGCTCCCGGTGGGGCGATTGTGGTTTCTTTTCCGCAGTCGTTTAATGTTGCCGGAGTCGATACCGGAGTCTACTCAGACGACGATCCCGACAATATCGATTTCACTATAACAGAGTTCTCGACCGGCACTCGAAGCATTCGCTTCAGCCTCGACACGCTTGGCACTGCGCCAATAGCAGACAGCCGTGTATCGTTGAGGATAGACAGTGTAGCGAGTCCTGCTATTGCCGGCGGCTATCAGGTGGTTGTGTCGGCTTTCGACAGCCTTAACAATCTGCTCGCCGGTCCGACGCTGAGTGATGTTTTCACTGTTGAGGCGGATACTCTCGCTAACTTAAGCATCTTTCCGAAAGGCGTTCTGGATGTCGATGCGGGCAACACGGCTAAATTCACATTTGTAGGGACGGATGAGTACGACAATGAGCTCGACGGTCTCTCGGCAACCTGGTCCGTAGTGCCATTTGGGGGAGTGACTGCGGGTACAGTCTCGGACGAAGGCGTATTTCTCGGAACTACTGCAGGAACTTCGCGCGTGAAGTGCGAAGTCGGATCTCTGGTGGACATCTCCGGGCAAATCTATGTCTACGCTGGACCGGTTGATCATTACGATGTGAGTGGCGTACCACTGTCTGTCGTGGCTGGACAGGCTTTTCCTGATTCTATACTCGTCGAGGCGCGCGATGTCTACGGCAACCTGGTGACTGAGAACGAGTCCGATATCTGGTTTGAATCTACGGATCCGGATGCCATGATTGAGCCGAACGCCGACAATCCCTATCCTATGACGGCTCTCGCCGATACCGGTGATGTGATCTTCCCCGGCAGCAGCTTCGTCTTCAAAACGGTGGGGCTTCAGGAAATCTATCTGACCGACGGAACCAACCAGTCGAGCATGTTCAGGGTGATGGTCGCTGCAGGATCGGTAGCGAACTTCGACCTCTCGGTTGCGACTTCAGTAGTAGCGGGGGTTCCGTTTACGCTCTCGGTGTCCAATATCGAGGACGATGCAGGCAATCCTCTGACGCAGTATGTTGGAGTTGAACTGGTCACAGATGGCGAGTCTCCGGGAGGGGACCTGCCTGCTATAAGCGGCTTTCTCGCCGAGGGCGGCAGCGGCAGCGCTCAGCAGACGCTCGTGCGGTCGGGGACCGCCCGCATCCGAGTGACGGTTGGGGCATTGCAGACGCTCACTCCGCCCATAGTTGTCGCCAATGCCGAGGCCGAGAGTTTCGCTTTCGGTTTGTCTTCACCGCAGATAGTGACACTACCTTTCGACGGTCCGAACATGATAGAGGTTTTTGACCGTTTTGGGAATGTCGCGGTTGATTTTGACGCCTCGCTCGACACGGTGACTATCGAGCCGGATGGCAGTGGGACGGTTGTCCCATCTATACTCAACACGGATTCAGCATTCGTCGGTGGCGTATGCGATCTTACTCGATACGATTTCGCCTATACCGGCACCGAGCGGTATGCCTCATTTACGGCAACCTCGGATTCAGGCGTTACGGGAACATCCAACATAGTCTCGATTCATTCGACGGTTGTCGACAGACTATCGGTAAGCCCTGATGAGCTGCAGGCCAAGGATACGTTGACGGCTCTCGTGACAATTGTCAACTATGGTTCCTCGCGTGTGACAATCGATAATGTCTCGCTGATCTCTGATCAGGGCGAGATAGCGCCATACTATGTCTCACCCGCGTCTCCATTCTCGATAGCCGGCGATTCGACGTTGACCGATACGATAAAGGCTGAGATACCTGTGAGCTTCTTTGCGGGATGGGCCAGACTGAAGGCTGCTGTCCAGGGAACCTACGAGGACCTGCCGATCTCCCGTGAGACTGATTATCTCGACTCCGTTAGAATAGTCGATTTCGAATCGCTCGCATACACCGAGCGATCTCTCTCGCCTCTGACAGTCACCCGGGGTGAACCGTACAGTTTCACCTGCAATGTGAGCCAGTCGGGCGTAGACTACATTTCTCTCGACACGACGAGCTACCTGATGATTGTGTCACCGGCTGATGACACTCTAATTTCAAAACTTAAAAGCCCGACATATATACCGGCGACCGGGCAGCCCGCTACGCTCTTCTTCGATCAGGCGACCATCCCGCTCCACTTTGGCTCAGGATCTGCAGAGGCTACGCTGGAGTTGTTCGGCTCCCACGGTATTCTTAACTACCGGGATACGATTGTAATTCCAGACGCTGTCACTGTTCAGGAGCAATCTGCAGTTACGTTCGTTGATAATGAGTTCGCACCTGATTCGGCATATCGTGGGACGTCAATCGCCCCGTCGCTTACAGTTAACAACTCTGGTGAGGCCTCGCTCGTTTTGGATGTCGGACGATCATACCTTCAACTGATCTCCGGCGCCGACGAGCTTCGCTTCAACCTCGCCGAGTCATCGGTAATACTCGGACCGGGAAACACTGTGCTCGAGTTTGACGCACGTCTGCTGCCGTCTCTCTTTCCGCTCGAACCAAATAGCATGACCCTTCAGCTTTACGGTGAAGAAAACGGTTTTAACAGAGAGGTGTCGATTGCTCTTGGTGAGAACCTGATAGAGGTCTTGAGACAGGCGACTGTGCAGCTCGTTGAAACATATACCTCTGCGCCGAATGTGCCGAGGGTTAACACGGGCCAGACATTCGATCTCATAGTCAAGGTGATGAATCAGGGCGAGGAGGATCTCTCGGATATCGAGATCGTGCTCGAATCCGATGGGACGTCGACATTCACGGGTACTGTGAGTATTCAATCTCTGTCAGTTGCCGAAACCGATTCGGTCGTTGTCCCGGTGACTGCATCCGCTGACCCGAATTCGGCCGAGCTGTTCACGGCAGATATCAGTTCTGCGGTGGGTTCCGAGACGGATTTGGATGCGATCGTGATGTCTCCGCTCGACAACAGCGTCGCGGTTAACATACAGATGCCCGCTGTGATGTCGCTTTCGGCCTCCATCGACTCCCCGCCATCGGCTGTTGGCGGGACGGTTACGGCCGGCCAGAGCTTTCATGTTTCCGCGCAGATGTCGAACTCCGGGCAGTCACGCGTCGGTTATGGAGGGATAGCTATTGTCGCCGAATCCGCGGGCTTCGAAGTCGATCAGGATACTGTAGTTACGGTGAGGACCGGTGATGTCACTGGATGGGATCTCGAGGCGCCGGATGAGGTCGGCGACTACGATATCACGGTGCTTCTCTATGATATTCCTGACGATTCGAATACCACAGAACCTGCGATGGTCGAGACCGGTTCGATCATGATTCCGGTATCGGTCGAGGCTGAGCAGATAAGTTTGGAGGTCGCGTACACGTTCGGGGCGAATGAACTCGCGAGTCCCGGTGAGCCATTCGATGCCCTGAATCTGAGCATCACGGCTGAATCTGATAATCCGGGTGCCAAGGCACGCCTCGACAGTCTCACAATCAAGGTCAGGGATCGTACAGGTGCGGCAATACCGGCTTCGGATGCAATGCTCTCCGCAACCGCATCAACGTTCGGTTCAGAGTTTGCGGGAGTGTTCAAAGCCGACCGTGTAGTATTTGATTTTAGCAATTCGCTGGTTATAGAGGCGGGCCAGAGCGCGTTGGAGCTTGTTGTCAGCCTGACAGTCTTACAGGGCTATGACGGCACAAATCTGTTTGTCGCTATCGAGCCGACATCCCTCGCTGCAACGGACATCTCGTACGGAATCGAGGGCGGGTCGGTGCCCGTAACCGACCGGCGCGGCGAGAGTATCTCCGGTTCCGCCGGATTCGGAGTTGTTGCAAGCGACTTCGAGATGGGTTTCGTGAACTATCCGAATCCGTTCAGTGCCGGCGAGGAATCGACACGTCTCGTGTATTTCGTTCCGGACAACTCGGATGTGACTCTCGATATATTCACTCTTACGGGTGAAATCGTTTACACGGAGCATATTTTGTCCGGGCAGGCGGGTGCTGCGCCGGGCCAGCAAAATGTCATCTTCTGGGATGGACGGAATGCGCGGGGCGACGTTGTGCTCAATGGAGTCTACATCGCTGTGCTTAAGCTGTCATCCGGTGGAGAAGCTACCCGAAAGATAGCGGTGGTCAAATGATCCGACGTCTGATTGCAATAGTCGCGATCCTCGGCATTCTGTCGGGAAGCGCCCTTGCAGCCGATCCGCAGGGGGGGCGAGAATCGTTGTTCCTGCTGGGCGCGGGATCTCGATCAGTCGGTATGGGCGGAGCGTTCGTTGCGTTGGCCGACGATGCGACTGCCGTATACTGGAATCCCGCCGGCTTGGCGCGTCTGCAGCACAGAGAGCTTTCGATTATGCACACTTCACTCTGGGAGGACACACGTTATCAGTTCGCGGGAGCCGTGTGGCCGATTCTGGACTTCGGTACGGTTGGTGTCGGTGGAGTGGTGCTCGGAACCAGTGCCGTCGAGTTCCGTGATCAGTTCGGGCCGCTCGGCGAACACGACTACAGTACCGGTCAATACTGGCTGTCGTATGGCAGGAGAATCACAGGGGGGCTGTCCGGCGGCGCAAATCTCAAGGTTCTCTCGCAGAGTCTTCATACATTCTCGAGTACAACCGCAGCCGTCGATCTCGGATTGCTTTATCAGATACGTGAGTTCGCATCGATCGGAGTTAACCTCCAGGATATCGTCGGAGGCGACCTGAAGCTCTCGCAGGTGGAGGAGTCCGTTCCGTATAACATTAAGGCCGGTGTTGCCGTTCGGTACTTCACCGATGATGGCAGTTACGGAGTGACTGCGGCTGCCGATGTCGATGCTACCGAAGAGCAACCGGCGAAAATGCACTTCGGGGCTGAGGTCAAGATCGCCGAGTATCTCTTCGCCCGCGCAGGATATGACCGGGACGAGGTTACGTTCGGGGGAGGGATAAAGTACAAGCTGGCGGCATTCGACTATGCCTACAAGAGCAACGAGACTCTCGAGGGTACGCATCGTGTGGGCCTGAGTCTCTTCTTCGGCCCGACTATCGACGAACAGCGTGCGGAAAGAGAGGATGTCCGCCTGGCTGAAGAGCGAGCGCGAGCCGAACGTGAGAGGACGGAGAAGGCTGACTCGATGTACAGCCTGGCGGTAGAGGCTTTTGAGACGGGCGATCTCGATCGTGCGGAAACGCTCGCGAACCGAGCGCTCGGCTTTAACCCGGACTTCACAGAGGCCCAGGAGTTGCTGGTGGAGATACAGCGCGAAATGACTATCCGGGAGAAGGAGCAGATCGAGCAGATTACGACTGATCAGACGCGGACGCAGATGATCGAGCAGAGGCTCTCGGCTGGAAACAGCTATCTGGAGGATGACAAGCTCCAGGAGGCTCGCGCGGAGTTCGAGGCTGTGCTGAAAGCCGATCCGGAGAACGCCGAGGCTGCATCCGGACTCGATCAGGTCGAGACGAAAGTTGGGAATCGCGTTAGAGGGTTTGTCAGAGAGGGTGACCGTCACTACGCGGACGAAAACTACAGCGGCGCGATAGTATCGTGGAGCAAGGCCCTGGAGCTCGACCCGGAGAGATCAGATATTCGCCGAAAAATCCGGAATGCAGAGAGCGCGTTAGACTTGAATCGGACGATTCGTACTGCTGTGGATTCCTATGCGGCCGGTGACACGGCGTCGGCAAGGCTGCTGTTCAACCGCGTGCTCGAAGTCGATCCCGAAAACCCGACGGCGCTCGAGTATATCGCGGAGCTTAACAAAGTTGACATCCCGGATGTCCCGCTCGAGGAGCTGCAGGCGGACGACGAATACTGGAATCTCTATCTCGAGGGACTGAGGCTTTTCCGCGAGAAGAATTACGCCGAAGCGATCGGCGTGTGGCAGAGAGTGCTCGAGAAGTATCCCGGCAGTTCAGAGACGAAGGACAATATAGAACAGGCGAGACGCAGGCTGAAAGAGTAGCCGCAAAAAGAGGCTGAAATCGCGAATATGTTTCGTAAGCCAATAAAAGAATCGCTGGTGACATTTCCCGCTGAAGAAAGCCAGTTGAGGGAGATCAAATCGTACGTCGAGTCGGTTTGCCTCGAGACTACGCTCAAGCGGAAAGACATCGATTCCATTCTTCTTGCGGTGGAAGAGGCATGCACGAATGTAATCCGTCATGCCTACCTGTATGGTTCCGGGACAATTCGCATAAAGATAACCCTCGATAAAGAGAGAGTCATCTTCACGATTATAGATAACGGCAGATCGTTTGATTTCGACTCATCCGGCTCACCCGATCTCGACCGATATGTCGAAACCGGGAGAAAGGGCGGCCTCGGGATATATCTGATTCGGAAGGTGATGGACGATGTTACCTATCGGACAGCTCGCGGTGAGAACCATCTTCGTATGGTCAAGCAGTTGCCGAAACCTGCGGCTCTGCCAAAGCCTGTGGGAATGTCGATTCGAGTCAAGTTCTCTATTTGGACAGCGGCGATACTGTTCTTCATCGTCACAATCGCTTACTTCTATTTCGATTCGCGTACTCGCTCCTCGATAGCGAAAGATTTCAAGACCGATATTGAGGAGCTATCCAAGACTATTGCCAGTCAAGCGTCCGCGCTTGTGATAAATGACAGGAGCGACCCCGAGTTTGACGAACTCGCTGTCAATTTTAAGAGTGAGAATCAAGAGGTGCGATACCTCGTTATCACGGATGGCTCGGACAGGGTCCGTGCACATACCGAGGATCCGACAGCAGTGTACACTCAGTATGATCCGCCCGACGGTATTACCATCGATTCGATCGGCCGCCTGCAGGCGGCTTTCAGCGATGGAGTTGAGGTCTATCATGTGGTCGAGCCGATCTTTCCTGACGAGCCGGATCTGGGATACGTTCACATGGGCGTCTCGGACGCAGCGAGAAAGGCGGATATTGCTCAATCGCGGAAGGGTATTCTGATTATTGCCGCGCTGAGTTACGCATTCGGAATTGTGGCCGTCTGGTTCCTCGCGAATTACTTCGTCAAACCTATCCAGAAGATCACCGAAGGAGTCAGGCGTCTTGGATCGAGTGAGGAGGACGAGGCCATACCGATCGAGGGCGCGGATGAGTTCTCGGCCATTGCGCACGCTTTCAATGAAATGAAAGTCAAAATAAAGGAAGCGCAGAAAAACGAGGTCGAGAAGGAGCGAATCCAGAAGGAGATGCAGGTGGCGCAGGAGATCCAGCAGACCCTGCTGCCGAAACGATTCCCCGATATCGAAGGGTACGACATCGCCACGATCTATCGCGCTGCGAAAGATGTCGGCGGAGATTACTTCGACTTCGTTTGGATCGACGAGGACACTCTCGGAATCATCGTTGCCGACGTGGCGGGCAAAGGCGTTCCGGGATCGCTCGTGATGACCATGATTCGGACGGCGATTCGATTGGAAGCACGCGGCAATCGTTCGGCGACCGATATCCTGACTCGCGTAAATGAGTTTATCTCCGACGATGTCAAGAAGGGGATGTTCATTACGATCTTCCTTGTAGTGCTCGACACGAAGAACCGCAATGTCTCGTTCGCCTCCGCCGGTCATGACCCGATGATCCTCTATCGCAAGAACGAGGATAAGTCGTATTTCCTGAACCCGCGCGGCATACCGGTTGGAATCACACTGCCGGACGGGATGAGCTTCGAGGAGATTATATCCTCGCAGTCTGTCAAACTGAAGCAGGATGATATTCTCGTCATTTACACGGATGGTATCACGGAGGCGATGAACCATCGCCGCGAGCAGTATGGCATGGAGAAGCTCCTGAAATTTATCCAGACCAATGCCCAGCTTACACCGGATGAGTTCGTGGAGAAGCTGAATGAAGACATAATGGACTTCACCAAAGGAGCGGAGCAGAACGACGACATCACGCTCGTAGCAATAAAAGAGAAGATTATGGCCGACGCGTATTTTCTCGCTCGCCGCAAGCGCCTTCTGGGTTTGGTCGAAAACGAAGGAATGACGGTTAAGGATGCCTGCAAAGAAATGGGCGTATCAACGTCGACTTACTACAAGTACAAGAAGCGTTTCGAGCTTTACGGGGAAGAGGGGTTGTTGAACAAGGAATTGCGTATTGACTCTTCCCCGCGTATGCTTGCTTTCGACGAGCGTCGGAAGCTGCTCGAAGCGGTCAGGGGGCATCCTGAGTACGGCAGCGCGCGGCTTAAGTCGGAACTGGGGGGTGAGAAATACGGTAAGATTGATGTCGACGAGAGGATAATCTACGATGAGCTCGTAAGACTGCGCCTCAACACCAAGAGAATGAGGCTCGAGTATGCCTCCCGGCAGGGCAAGGGCCTCTCCAGCGAGCAGCAGCAGGTGTTGGCGCAGGAGCAGGAGAAACACCAGCAGAAGATCGAGCAGAACAAGAAGGAGTATCTCGAGAAGGTCAAGCAAGCCGCCGCGGAGGCCGGAAACGGCACGAAAAAGGTGCTCCCCGAACTGTTGATGAAGATGACGTCTTTCGGGCTGCCCGAGGAGGATGTGAAGCAGTTCGTCGACGCCGTGACTGAGGCAGACAGCGACGTGGACAGGAAACGGGTGCTGGATCTGCTCGAGAGGCTTGCCGATCGTGCTTCGCAAGCACTCGAGGATGACACTACGCCGCGTGTGCTCGACCAAAGCCGGTTTAGAAAGACGGACGTCTCCGGATGGAAGAAGGTAGAGGAGACCGGCATCGATTTGAATTCGCTTGACAACGAGGATGAATCGGATACTTTCGACTTTGATTCCTACGCAAAGAAGCTGGGTCCAGGGAAGGACGATCCTGACGATAATGCATAAAATTGCCGTTATGACATCGAAGGGCGGTACCGGTAAGACAACCACCGCCATCAACTTGGGACACTGTCTGGCCCTTTCCGGCAAACGGGTTCTCATTGTCGATTGTGACAGCCAGGCAAATGTCGCGATGGCCTTCGACCGCTCGCCGGAGAAAGGCCTGTCCGAGCTTCTTACAACGGGCGAAGTGGATATCGAGAAGGTCCGTCCCAACCTGTTCGTCATCGATTCCGGCGGCAAGCGGCTCGTCGAATCGGAGCTTCTGCTCGCGCGTCAGCAGGACCGTGAGACCCGTCTTCAGCGCGTGCTGAAACGGCTCGTTGGCTCGGACTATGTCATATGCGATTGTCCGCCAACGATAAACCTGATCAATATCAACGCACTCAATTATTGCGACAGCGTGATTATCCCGGTCTCAATGGACTTTTTTGCTTGTGAAGGCGTTAAGAAAACGTTAGCATTAATAGATGAAATCAGGGAGAGAATAGGGCATAGCGTAAGAATTGAGGGGCTTCTGGCAACTTTCTTCGACCGGCGCACCAGGATATCGCAGAGGACATACGATCAGCTTGTAGCCGAGTACGGAGACCTCGTTTTCGCCACGAAGATCCGCATCAATACTCAGTTGAAGGAAGCTCAGGCTCAATTCAAGACCATTTTCGAATTTGCACCCTATTCGCACGGCGCACTTGACTATTTCCTCCTGACGAAAGAAATCGCAAACGGCTCTCGCGTACCGGTTGAGGTAAAAGACTGATGGAAAGTATTAAGATATCATTGGATGCAAGCGGCACCAATGGCGAAGTCTCCGTTGTGAGGGTCGATGGTGTAATCGATACGATGACGGCGACTGAGCTCGAGAAGGTAATGAACTCGCTTCTTGATCAGAAGCGGTACAACATTGTGATTGACCTCGGGGGCGTAGACTACATTTCCTCGGCTGGCTGGGGCATATTCATATCGAATATTCGTGAGATTCGCCAGAATGAGGGGGATATCAAGCTCGCGCGCATGGTACCGAACGTACACGAAATCTTCGAGCTCCTCGAGTTCGATTCGATTTTACACAGCTTCGACAATGTTGAAAAGGCAAAACAGGAGTTCCTTTCATCGGGTCGGCAGGACGATATCAATGGCAACGAGCCTCGTCCGCGTGGTTCCGTGTCTGATAAACTCTCCGAGTCAACAGCCGCCGAGTTTTCATCTTCGCCGGCGACAGTCCTTACCGAAAGCGGCGAGGAGGCGGGCGATTCGAAGTCTGATTCCCCGGCGCGCTCGAGGAAGCCTGATCTCGAGACACGATTGCTTGAACTGGTCCGGGAGGACCCTTTCCGCTCGATCTCAGAGATGAAGAGAGTCCTCAATTCCGAGGACGGTATTGACAAGAAGGTGGGCTGGTGGAAAATCTGGTCCATATTGGGACGTCACGGTCTCCGATCAAAGAGGAAGCGCTTTCGCTACGCCCGTGGCTAAGAGCCCGGTCGAGCCTGTCGTCGAATGCTCTACGCTTTAATAACCCTTTTGCTGCTTGCCGGAAGTTATCTTCTCGGCCTCGATAGAAATCTCATTCTAATCATAATCTGCCTATGGACCGTAGGATGGCTCGTGATACGGTTTACGGTGGATCATATTGAACGGCTGAAGTTCTCTGCAATGCTCGATGCGGATGAATTGCGAAGGGATGCCGAGCGTAAACTCGAGCCGATACTTGTCAGCAACGTCAGCCCACAAAAAAAATGGCACGACTTCTGCGGCATCATTTGCAGCGTGTTTGGCTGTGAGAAGGCGCTCCTATGTCTGGTAGATGAAAACGCCTGTATACCGCATGCGGCCGTGAATGTCGATCTGGGTGTCCTGCCTCGCGAGGTGGCCGGTGTCGGATCAGAGCTTGTCTCAGATCTTTTGGAATCGGGTCGGGAGGTTCTCCTGGATGAGGTCTCTTACGAGGATATTGTCTTGCGAAAAATCCTCGCCGAACTGGAATTCACGGAGGCATATCCGCTCGCGGCGTACGGCACGCTCCACGCCATTCTGTTCCTGCGGTCCGGCACAAAATCGCGACAGGCCGAGATGCGTGAGAGCATTCGCGCTCTGGGGAGGGTGGCGGCCCGGTACATGTTCGCTCGCAGCAGGTCCGCGCAGGTGGCAGTTCGCGAACCTGAGACGTCGCACGAGACAATTGGAGCCACGAGATTCGGAGTTTACTTCGAAACTGTCTCGAGAATGTTCAAGATATTCAATGAGGATGTGCTTCTCGAGACTTTCGTCACCAGCGTCCGGAAGCTGTTCAAGCCGGAAGCGGTTTGTCTCTATCTCCCTGAGGACGACTCCACGGAGCTGACATTGCGCAAGTCGATCGGGGAGGCGACATATGCACTGTCCAACATGAAGGTGGATGCGCTCTCCTCCTTGTTCGACCTGTTTCTCAGACGGCCGCGGGCGTACCTCATCGAGGATCTGCTCGAGCTCACCGGAAACAATTCAGATGTCCGTTTCATGCAGGCTGAACGCGTGGAGGTAGTGGCTCCGATCACTATTTCGTCGAAGCGAGTCGGTATGGTCGCGCTTACCGGCAGGGCGGGCAGTGCTGGGGATTATGAATTGATCGACCGCGAGCTGCTGTATTCGCTATGTGAAACTGTCGAGGTGGCCATCGAGAATATTCACCAGTTCAAGAAGATACAGGATCTTTCGTATACCGACAGCATGACTCGGCTCTATAACTATCGGTACTTTTATAAGAGACTGAACGAGGAGATTCTGCGCGCCGGTCGTTTCAACAGATACCTCGCGCTGGCTATCTTCGATATCGATCGTTTCAAGCAATTCAATGATACGTGCGGCCATCAGGCTGGAGATGACATCCTCCGTCAGCTTGGTGGGCTGCTTCTCGAGTCGGTAAGGACGATTGACATAGTTTCGCGGTACGGCGGAGAGGAATTCTGTATCATAATGCCGGAAACCGACGAGGCGTCGTGCCGATCATTCATGGAGCGAGTGCGTAAGCAGGTTGCTGATCATGAGTTCAGCAATCGTTATGCAGAGCGGAAACATCGGATAATGCTCTCGGGTGGGGGAGCGATCTATCCATCGGATGCCCGGCGCTGTGACCGGCTGATCTATTGCGCTGATATGGCTCTCCTGGATGCCAAAAAGTCAGGCAGGAACTGCAGCAGGATGTACGGAAATATCAGTTCGAAGTGACTTTATTCGCGAAACTCTACGAGAGTTGGGTTGTTTCTCAAATGGTTATGTCCCAAAGCAATTGTCGCGAGTGTCAAAAGGAGTTTTTGCTTTACAGTAGGTCAACTACAGATTAGATTATGCCGAAATTATTGAATAGAGGGAGCTTGAATGGCATTAGCGTATAAGGGACTGACATGCGGGATCCTGTGTTTCCTGATTCTGATGTCATCTTCAGATGTTGTTGCGCAGGAGTATGTTATTGGTCCGGAGGATGTTCTACAGATATCTTTCTGGCAGCAGCCGGCACTGAATCAGACTGTTACGGTTCGTAACGACGGCAGGATCACCGTTTCGCTAATCGGTGAGATTACGGCTGCCGGGCTGACGCCCGATGAGCTGGCATCGAAAATCGGAGATCGAGCCAATTACTATAATCCCGAAGTTTCGCAGGCTTCTGTTACCGTTCTGGCGTACAACAGCCAGAAAGTGTTTATCAACGGTCAGGTCCAGAATCAGGGAGCGTACGCTTTCGAGGTTATTCCCGATGTCTGGAGATTGATTAAGGAAGCCGGCGGGATTACGGAGTATGCCGATCTCTCTCGCGTGACGATTATTCGCGGATCGGAAAATGCCGGACAGATCGAGACTGTCAACCTGGACAGGCTTGTTTCTCAAGGCCGTCTTGACGAGATACCGCAGTTGAATCCGGGCGATATTGTCGAAGTGCCGCGTATGCCCGGAGGGATAAGCGGAACGGGCCTTCCCAAAGAGAGCGAGGAGCGCAGAGCAGTTGTCTATGTTACGGGTGCAGTTGGGGTCGCTAAGGCTGTCCCGATCGAAGCCGAAATGGACATTCTCGACGCAATCGTCATGGCCGGAGGTTCTAGCGCTGATGCAGATCTGAGCGAGGTGAAGGTTATATCGAAACACGACGGCTACTCGAGCGTACTATCATTTGACCTCGAGAAGTACATTGAAACCGGCAAACCGCGCCGATATGTACTCCGGCCTGAAGACACGGTTGTTTTGCCGCGTAAGGGGACGGGTTTCTTCCGGGTAGGCTGGGGCACGTTTCGCGACATAGTTGCCGTCGCAACAAGTGTAGTGTCAACATATGTTCTGGTGGACCGTCTGAACGATTAGTAGGTGAATTTCACATATGAGTGGTTTTTCCAGCGACAGTCAGTTTCATTTCAAAGACCTCTGGCAGATCATAGTCAAGAGGAAGTGGCTGATTATCTTGCCGCTGATAATAATTACCGGTGCGGCTTATGGAGTAAGCCATCTTCTGACCGAGTTGTACGAGTCCAAGGTGTCTATCCTCGTAAGACGCAGCCAGGTATTGGGACCGGAATTCAGGGGGATATCCGAGGCATCAGGGTATGACGCAGTCCGAACACAAACTGACCTCGAATTCTGGCATCAGTCGGTAAAGAACGAGGTTCTCTCGCCAGCCACGCTTCTGAAGGTTATTTCCGATCTCGATCTCGATGAGGATTCGGACTTGACTGAGTGGGTGAACGATGTGCGATCCAAGTTCCCGGACTACAACCGGGAAGATCTCATCAAGGTACGATTGATCGAGCTTCTACAGACGAAGCACATCACGGTAGGATTTGTCCGGCAGAATGTTGTCCAGATTAGATGTCAGCATGAAAGTCCTGAGACCGCCCGTGAGATGGCTATTTCGCTCGCCGACGCGTTCCGCGAGGAGCAGATAAGGCAGGACCTGCTTCGAATCAGGGCCAAGCAGGAGTTTACGACCGAGCAGCTCTCCATCTACAAGAAGGAGTGGGAGGACGCCGAAGATGCACTGGCCAGCTTCAAAAAGAATTACACTCGCAGTAATGTTAACCAGCGTGTTAGTAACGAGATTTTAGATGGCGTTACAGCCGAGATAGACCGGGCAAAACTCACGACCGAGGATATGATGGATCAGCGGACATTCCTTGCCGCAAATCTCGTGAGCGCCGGAATCGACACAGCGGCACTTCACCTGTCTGACGAGGCTGAAGGATATCGATCGTCATTGACAGATCTGCTGCGGCAGAAGGCATCACTCCTCGAGAAGTACAAGCGGACCGATCCGAAGGTGCTCGAGATGATTGGACGCATCAAACGCGCCGTCGATTCGTTAGAGGTCTACGGAATGGAATCGGTGCGCGAGGCGGAGCTTGGGCTATCGGGACGAGCTCTCAATGAGGCAGCGGAGTTCGTTTTTCTGACTGTTCGCGCAGACCTTGGAATTGAGGAGCAGCTCATACTCGACAAAACACTTGACGATCTTTCGGTGCGTTTCACCGAATGGCCCGACTATGAGGCCGAGGTCGCAAGACTCGAACAGAAGGCCGCAGCCAAGAAAGAGATTTACCTGAAATTCAATTCGCAGCTCCTCGGGTCACGAATAAGCGAGGATGCGTTCAGGAAGGAGGCTGAGAGTCGATACAAGATTCTGGAGGAGGCCACTATTCCGCTCGCGCCCGTTTACCCGGATCGGATAAGAATTCTCTCTCTCGGCATTCTCCTCGGACTCGTTGTGGGGGGGGGAGCGATTCTCCTTACTGAGGTCCTCGATTCGAGTATTCGAAAAGTCGAAGAAGCTGAGAAGTACCTTGGGCTGAAAGTCCTCGGCACCGTGCCATACATTGAGCCTAAGAAAGGCCGCAAGAAGCGCACTCCGCGCGAAACCGGCCGCCGACGCAAGCCTGCGGAGATAAAGAGATGAACGATGACACCTACAGGCTTAACAGCCGTGTTACGATCGACGACAAGGAGTATCTAATTCAGACGCTGAACGACCGAAATCGCCATTGCGTCACGTCGTCAGTTTTCTCCGACGGAGAGCTTCTCGAGACTCGTGACGAACAGCTCGAAAGCAGTGTGTCCGCGCAGGATACACTTCAGCGCGTGAAGGAGGCTCACGAGGAGCGGACCAGGGAGATTGAGTTCCTTGTCAGCCTTTACACTCAGGTGCTTGGAGAGGGACAGGTAGAGCAGATGATCTATCTCGGCGAGGCTCTTTTCTACAGAAGAATGCACCGGGAAGCGGAGAGACTGTTCAAAAGTGCTGTTCAGATTAGTGCGGAGGCTCATCAGGCGTGGGTCAATCTCGGTCTGGTGTATTTTGAACTTCTCAAGTGGAACGAGGCGTGTGATGCATTCTCGAAAGCGGTCGAGCTGCGCCCGAAATTCGCGGACTACCGAAATCATCTCGGAGAGGCGTACCTTTCGCTTGATTCATGCAAGCGCGCTGTCATAGAATTCGAGGAGGCTGTCAAGCTGAATGTCTATTACGGGGATGCGTATCTGAATCTCGCTCTGGCATACATCCTGAATGCGATTCGGAGAGAGGACTTCAAGCTCTTCTCGACTCACGAAGAGCGCACGACTGAGATGCTCCGCAAGTCCGAGATGATAATGCCGGATATGATTGATCAGGTGTATCTCGATGGCAGGAAGTCACTTGAGCGCGGTGACCTCGATCAGGCCTTTCAAAAGCTGCTGAGTATCCGCGAGAAGAGAAAAGCGACAAAACGGCGGGGGTTTGCGAATTCGTACTTAAAGTTCATGCTTGGTGCGAAGCAGATAAATGAACGTTTCCTTACGAGACGGATAAAGAGCTTGAAGGACGCGATTGCGGTGAATCCGCATTTCGCCGATCTCCACAACGACCTGGCGATAGCATACACGCTGCTGGGGAGTTACATTCATCAGAAGGCTGTGGAGGAATACCAAAAGGCCCTCACAATTAACCCTGATTTCGATAAGGCGAAACGCAATCTTAAACTCTCACAGAACGAGTTGAAGGGGTTTGAGGTCTTGATGAAAGCGATTATGTGAGTCGATATGCCTAAGAGTAATAAAGAACCAGTAACGCTCGTTGATCGATATGATGGTGAGTCGCCCGCAGGCACGGAGTTCAGGCGGCTGTTGCACAATCTTCTGACGAGCCCGTCTCTGCCGGAGGACGGCAAGACATTTCTGATTACGTCTGCGACTCTGGGAGAGGGGAAGAGCACGATTGCATCTAACCTCGCGGTTACGGCCACGATTTTCAAGTCGAAGAAGACTCTGATCATGGATGCCGATTTGAGAAGGCCGACCTTGCATCAGTTGTTTCAGGTGGAGCGTGGAAATGGTCTGACGGACGTTCTCGACGGTGATATCAAGCTTGAGGATGCCACGCAGCCGACGCAGTTGGATTACCTGTGGCTTCTGACAGCGGGACGGGCGCACAAGGATCCGACAAAGTATTTCGAATCCGGTGCGTTGCATGAGACCATCGAAGCTGCGCGATTCTACTTCGACATTATCCTCATAGATTGTGCTCCGGTGATACCCGTTTCAGACACACTCTCTCTCGGAATGGAGATCGATGGTGTGCTCATGGTGGTTAAGGCCGGTGATACACCGAAAGAGGTGGTGAAGCGGGCGTGCGAACTCGTTCGCGAGAGCGGTGCGAATCTTCTCGGAGTGGCAATGAACAACGTGAAACAGGCTCTGCCGTATTACTACAACCAGAACTACTACGGCTACAAGTATATTTCCAGCCAGAAGTAAAATGCTGAACTCTCTAAGTGTCGATGTTGAAGATTGGTTCCACGTTCAGGCTTTTTCGCACATCTACCCTCCGTCGACGTGGAACTCACAGAGGACTCGAATCCTGGGTAACGTGATCCGTACCCTCGAAATTCTCGACGAGTACGAGGCACGGGCTACATTCTTCGTTCTCGGGTGGATTGCCGAGAGGTTCCCGGAGATTGTGATGCTGATCCAGGAACGGGGGCATGAGATCGCCTCGCACAGCCACTATCACAGGCTCGTGTATGACCTTGACCGTGATGAGTTCAAGCAGGATCTCCAGAAATCGATCGAGTATATTAACGCCGCAGTCGCAGTTGATGTCCGTGGCTACAGGGCGCCGAGCTTCTCGATCAGGCCGGATCTCGAGTGGGTCTGGGAAGTACTCAAAGAGTGCGGGATCGAGTACGACTCGTCGATATTTCCGGTCAGGCACGATACGTACGGTTCCCCCGGCTCTCCCCGGTTCGCATACAGAATCAGCCCAGCCGAGAACATCTCGATTCTGGAGATTCCGCCTTCAACAACCCGCATATTCGGTGTGAATGTTCCGGTTGCCGGTGGTGCGTATCTGCGGATGTTCCCGTACTGGTTCATTCGCCGATCGGTCAAGAAGCTGAATCGTCGCGGCGAGGCGGCCGTGTTGTATTTCCATCCGTGGGAACTGGACCATCATCAGAAACGTATCGATGCCGGGGCGAAGAGTCGCGTACGCCATTACACGAACCTGAAGGCGTTTGAAACTAAATTGCGAAGGCTCCTGTCGGACTTTCGATTCTCGACGATTGAGGATGTATTCCTTAAGAACCAAAACATGGAGTCTATTACCTGAGGAGTCAGATTAATGCCATCCAGAGTTGCAGTACTAAAGACAGATCCCAAAAACATCGTGGATGACTACGGTAAGCTGATGAGGTCTGTTGATTATTCTGATGATGTTGCGAAGGATAACGACACACTCATCAAGCTCAATCTCTCCTGGACCAAGTATTTCCCGGCGTGCTCGTCGCAACCCTGGCAGCTCGAAGGTCTTCTGAAGACTCTCAAGGATGATGGCTTTGACTTCAACAAGATTCATCCAATCGAAAACAAGACTGTTGTCACAAATCCCGTCAAGGGTTGCCGCAACAATAAGTGGTTTCCCATCCTTCAGAAGTACGGCCTCGATTTTATTCCGCTGCCGGATGTCGAGTGGGTGAAGTATCCCTTTAAGTCTGACCTGTTAAAGCTAAATCACATATTCCCTGAGGGGATCGAGATTCCGAAGATGTATATCGGCAGGCAGATTATCCATCTGCCAACGGTCAAGACACACGGTCATTCCACCACGACGGGCGCGATAAAAAATGCTTTCGGCGGTCTGTTGAAGGAAGTTCGGCATTACGCGCACAAGTACATCCATGAGGTTCTTGTCGATCTGATGCTGATGCAGAAGGAACTGCATCCGAGCGTGTTTGCCGTGATGGACGGCACCGTTGCGGGCAATGGTGCAGGTCCGAGGACGATGGAGCCGGAGGTTAAGGACTTCATTCTCGCCTCGAACGATTCTGTAGCTATCGACACGATTGCCGCGAAAATGATGGGGTTTGATCCGATGGAGATTCCGTATTTGCGGATGTGCCATGAGATGGGCCTCGGATGCGCCGATCCGAAAGAGATCGAGATTGTCGGTTACGACGTGTCGAACGAGGATTTTGGCTTCGAGGTGAAGAAGAGCCTCGTTATCTGGGGAGATCAGATGCTTCGAAAAGGGCCGCTTCGCTTTCTCGAGAAGATCGCGCTCCATTCACCACTGGTTGTCTGGGCGCCGTTCGCCTCAAATGTCTATCATGATTTCTTTTGGTATCCAACAGTCGGAAAGTCGATAATTCGGCGCTTCTCGAAGACCAGGTGGGGAGAGCTGTTCGAAAAGTATTGACAGCCTCGCGCTTGTTGTCTTTTCCCAACATTTCCGTTGCGTCATATCGCTCTGAGTCTATATTAAGCTCATGGCTCGTTTACTCACGATTCTGACTTCTCTTCTGATCCTCACAGGTACGCTCTCAGCAAAAGATCTGATACTCAGGGCTACGGAGTCATGTTGTCTGGAGGACTCAGACGCTTTCCCGGTCGGAAGCAGAGCGCTCCTTCTGCAGGGAGAGAAGGTAATCAAGGCTGATGTAATCGAGAACGAGCCTTCACCGTTCGAATTCGAAGACGTAGAGCGAGGTGTATACATACTTCTCGTGTGGGTTGACGGCTTCTATCCCGAAAAATTCACCGGCAACGAAGTCGGGAGGTCTGGTGTGTACGACTACGAGCTGACCGTCCCGCTCGAAGAGGTCAGCACGGCTATTGTCGAGGGTCAGATAACAATCCACTTCAAGAGAGGGATGAAGGATGAGGACGTCTTCGCTAATCTGGCGCAGTGGAATGTGGGTACGTACTGGTCAGATCGTGTCGATCCGGAGAAGATGCCGGCGGCATACAAGCTGGTGAGAACCTCCGATTTTGTTCAGGCCCGCGTCACCTACAAGGACAACGCCGAGCTGCCCGGGTTGATTTTTGAGATACTCAAGGACGAGGATGTGCTTTCCTGCAGTCCTGTCTATATATCGCGCAGACAATAGTATGTAGATTCTTGGCCGCTAATCGGATTAGCAAAGTGGGTTAGGAACATGAGACGACTCGCCCTTCTCTTAGTTGTGAGCTGTTTATTGCTGTTGCCGGACGGCAGCCATGCGCAGGATGCGCCACTGGAGCTCACATGGATCAGGCAATCTGCAAATCGTGCAGATCTATTCTGGTTTTACACCGGCATCAATGACACAACTCTGCAATACGACGACGGTTCTTCGGAGACTCCCGTGATAGTCCTCACACAGGATTATGAAAACAAAGCCGCGGTGAGATTCCGGCTGGAGAGCTATCCGCATCTCATCAGAGGTATAACCATCTTCGTTCTCAACAATCAGTCGTATCCATCAATTCCCGGAGATCCGACACTCCCGTTGAATCTATCACTCCATCGGGACGACAACGGCAGCCCCGGTGAGCTACTCGATGACCCGGTACCGGTTCAGGCATCGGGAAATTGGCCGGATAACGGCGGTGAGTGGTTAACGGGCGATATCCACTATCTCGCCGAAATGGCCGAGACACTCTGGGCTGTGGTTTCGTGGCCTGCTGAGAATCCCTGCTCTCCGGTTCTGGGCGGCGATCTGTCGGATATCTCGACAGAGTCGTTGGTCGGCTACAGGGATCACACTGGATACCATTGGAAATCGTTCTATGATGCAAGGCTTATGGTCCGGCTCGAAGTTAACTTGAACAGCGATGATTATCCGATAGCTTTCGGCGATTCGGATGTCGACAGCTTCGTGGTCTACACGAGAGATCAGTTGCCGGTTTACGTAAGCTCCCAGTTCAGAGATACCGCAACGTCCGTAATCAAACTGCATCAGAGGGTGGACCTGCCGTACCAGGAAAACTACTTTGGCGTCGTTGCATTCTCCGGCTCATACCATGGACCGATCAGTAACGTGATCATGATCGACGGGTCCGGATCAGGAGCCGAGCCTGCTCCGGTGCAGGTCGCACCCAGGACACAGAGGGTCGAGTCTGTCACGGGTGAGGTAGTGCACGCTTACATTGAGCTCTCGAATATGAGTGCGGAGCCGATATCGTACGAGTACTCCTCAGATGGAATCGTTGATCCGTACGGGAACAAACTTCCGCTTGCCATAACAGGCGGTTTTGGTGAACTGGAATTTGCTGAGACCGACACGCTCGCGTTTGTGTTCTCAACTGCGCAGCTTGCGCCGGGCAGTTACTTCGAGCAAGGGGAGTTCCGTTTCTGGGATAACGATCAGGTCTTTCGTCCGGTGGAGACTACAGTCGAGTTTGCGATTGATGAGGCAACTTCCGCAGATGATCCGGTTGCGCTCCCGGAAGAGTTCATCCATGTCCATCAGAATTACCCCAATCCGTTCAATGCAGAGACCACGATTGCCGTAAGGGTCCCGCGGCCCGATGTGAATCTTCGATTGGAGATTCTCGATGTGACGGGGAGAAGAGTCGCCGTGCTGAGGCCGTTCACGCAGTTACGGGATGACGTTCTGTTTCGCTGGAATGGCTGCTCGATAGAGGGTGCCGTTTGTGGATCGGGAGTCTATTTCTATCGTTTGATTGACCACAGCGGGCAGACGAGAAAAATGCTGCTCCTAAAGTGATTTGGAGTCTTCCGTAAATAGGACTTGACAATCCACTATTGAGTCCGGATATTCAAAGTGGGTACAGACAGCTCGCACTGCATGCCGCTGTTTGATGAGCTTGTTCGAGTCAGTCATATTTTTTACCAACAGCTTTGATAGAGCATTCCATTCCGGGGATTGATTCGCTTGAGCATAAAGCTACGGAGGTCGTTGGAAGCTACTCGATCTCATGGCTGCTCGAATCCGCCCATGACCAGCGAACTGCGGTACACACCGAATCTAACACACACCGAATCGTGATGTAATGACACTCTTGGGGCAGTGTCTTGCGTTGACAGGAATGGAGAACGAGATGAGGAGACGTGTATTTGTCGGCATCTCCGGTCTCGCTGTAGTCGCTTTGGTTGTAGCATTGTCTGTCCTGGGGCAGGCAGACAATGTGGCCGGAGACAGGCAGTGTGACTGGCAGCCCGGCGACGATTACAAAATGCACTTCCCGCAACTGCCGAATGAGGCCGGCTGGGACGTTCAGGCATCCTGGCCGACTGTTCTCGCAGATGATTGGGAGTGCACAGAGACAGGCTTTGTAAAGGACATTCACTTCTGGGGATCATGGCGTAACGGCGAGACCGGGGTGATCGACTCCTTCAGGCTGGAGATTTACTCTGATATCCCTGCCGATCAGAATCCGGACGGATATTCCAAGCCCGGAAGCCTGCTCTGGCAGAAAACCATTGAAACGTGGGAGGAGGCTGTTTATCAGCCCGCTGTAATGGAGGGCTGGTTCGACCCCGAAACCGGAGAAGCTTTGCCTGACAATCATCAGGAGTATCATCAGTACAACGTCTGCCTCGATCAGGCCGACTGGTTTGAGCAAGAGGCCGGCACGATCTACTGGCTCGCGATCACCGCGTATCTCGATATTTCCGGCGCGAGTTCTGACTGGGGTTGGAAATCAACGCTCGATCATTTCAATGATGATGGCGTCTGGTTGGATCCGACCGGACTCTGGCTGGAACTCTACGAACCCATAGCCGCAGAGCCAATTGTAAATCAGTTTCAGGTTGCTATCGATCCACAGGGGATATTTCTCGGAGGAGGCGGTCAGGATGCGTATGGCGATGGTTGGTACTTCTACCCGATGGAAGACTGGTGGAACATCTGGTTTTACGACCACCCATATGACCCCACACGTCTAAAGGAGGTCCAACTCGAGTTTGACGTGTTCAAGATCGATCCCGGCCTTCCGGGCTATTTCGAGATAGCTGTAAACTGGTCGACGGATTTGTGGTCGATTGAGCAGCCTCCGGGGGACAGCGCCCCACCGCTACCGGGTGTGGATGAAATGCTCTACATCGGCAGAGCGACGGTTTTCGCGGGCGAGATGTATGAGGGGCACTATGTCTTCGATTACGTCATTCCAGACTACAATCCAGAGTGGGTGTCGGTGGATGTTCGAGGATACAACTTCGATATTCCAATGGGGACGATTACTCATACGTGTCTACCACAGGATCAGGTGTCACTTGATCTCGCATTCGTGATTACGGGCGATCCGGAGGTGCCCGCGGTAGATACGGTCAAGTGCGAACCGCAGGGCACAATGCCGCATCCACCTGACTACTGGTACGACGTCACGCCGACACAGTACGGTCGCTGCGATTTCCATGTGGTGACCTACGATAGTATAGCGGGTAATTATTCGAATTGGCTCGAACCCGCCGGCTGGCAGCATCAGATTCACAAGGTTGGGAGTGAATGGTGGATATCGTGGTGGAGCCCCGGATGTGCAGATCCGATCTTCAGCACTTTCAGATTCGGCTACACGAATCCGAATCCGAATGTCTGGGCACACTGGACTACCACAATCGACGGTTCATCGGATCCGTTCGCGAGTATAGTCGACTCGTCCGGGCGTCATACCGCCGATCCCGACGGCTACGGGTACAGGGTACACGTTCCGTTCTTTGAGGAGCAGATTCTCGGTGCCTGTTGTCTGGAGGACGGAAGCTGTATCGATACGGACCGCGAGGATTGCAACAGCCTTGGAGGTACATTCAAGGGTCCGGGAACAATGTGTCTCGGCGATCTGAACAACAACGGGATAAACGATGCCTGCGACCACTGGGAGCCGGGTGATCCTCACAAGATGCATTTCCCGCAGTTGCCCGATGAGGCAGGCTGGGATGTAATGGCCACTGCGCCGATTGTTCTTGCCGACGATTGGCTGTGCACCGAGACCGGATGGGTCAAAGACATTCACTTCTGGGGATCCTGGATGGACGACATAGTCGGCAATGTTCAGGCATTCCTGATATCAATCTACACCGACATTCCGGCCGATCCGCCACAGATTCCGTACAGCAGACCGGGGGACAAGATATGGGAGGCCGAGGTTACCCAGTTCGGCGTTCTGCCACTCGATCCTCCGACTCTCGAAGGCTGGTTTGACCCGTCGCAGATGTTCTTTATTCCCGACAATCACCTTTCGTACTTCCAGTACGATGTTTACCTGCCGGAGAATTTCTGGTTCTGGCAGGAGGAAGGCACTATCTACTGGCTTGCCATCAGTGCAATAGTCGATGATGCCGAGCCGGGAATCTGGGGCTGGAAGTCGTCCCTGGATCACTTTAACGATGATGCTGTTTGGGCGTTCCTCGGTGAAGAATCGTGGATTGAAATGTACGAACCGCCGGACTTCATTCATTCGCTCGATCTGTCTTTCGTCATCACAACGTGGGATGAGTGTGACGTGATCATCGGCGATGCCAATGGCTCCGGTGGAATAGACATCGATGACATCGTGTACCTCATAACTCATGTCTTCCAGGGTGGACCCGCACCGACACCGTATCCGATCGCAAGCGGAGACGCGAATTGCGATTGTGCTGTCGACATTGATGACATCGTCTATGAGATTGCCCATGTATTCCAGGGTGGTCCACCACCGTGTACATGCGAGGAATGGATAGCCATTTGTGGCCCGCTCCACTAACTCCTCGACTCCTGCACAGGGAACGCGGGCGCTGCTGCAATGGCGGCGCCCGCACTCTTATTCGCGAGTAGATTTCTATTGCGTTTTAACCCTGGTTCGATAGATTATTAGAAAATTACTATCATCTGAGGAGGTCTAGCGAATGTCTGGTCACTCAAAATGGGCCACAATCAAGAGGAAGAAGGGTAAACTCGACGCTCAGCGCGGTCGCATGTTTACCAAGCTGATAAAAGAAATAACGGTTGCCGCCCGGCAGGGTGGGGGAGATCCTGAATCGAATCCCCGATTGCGAACAGCAATTTCCACTGCCAAGGCGGCCAACATGCCGCAGGATAATATCAAAAAGGCCATCCAGAAGGGTACCGGAGAGCTCCCGGGAGTCACTTACGAGGAAGTGTCATACGAAGGTTATGGCCCGGGTGGAGTCGCGATTATGGTCGAGGTCATGACCGACAACAAGAACCGTACGGTAGCCGAGATCCGACACATTCTTACCAAAAGAGGCGGGAACCTGGGTGAGACCGGGTGCGTGAACTGGATGTTCGACAAGAAGGGTATTATTCACGTGGAAACATCTGCGGCAGACGAGGAACAACTGCTTGATACGGCTCTTGAGGCGGGGGCCACGGACATGAACCAGGAAGGTGATGTCTACGCTATTACGACGCCCTGGGAAGACTATGACGATATTCGCGGCACGATCGAGGCGGCAAACATTCCCATTATTCATGGCGAAGTGACGATGATTCCCCAATCCACCGTGAAGCTTGATGAATCAAAGGCGAACAACATGCTGAAGCTGATGGAAGACCTGGAAGATCACGATGATGTACAGGATGTCTACGCCAATTTCGACATCGAGGATGAGCTTATGGAGAAGCTCAGTGCGGAGTGATATCGCGATTATCGGAATAGATCCGGCGCTTTCAGTAACAGGTTACGGCATTGTCACATTTAAAGATGACAGATACAATCTGATCACTGCGGGAGAAATCAGGACCAGCGGCAAGAACGCCCTCCCGTACAGGTTGCACAAGATATACTCCAATCTCAGGGATGTTCTAACGGAATTCAAACCACAGGTTGCGGTTCTCGAAGAGGGCTTTTTCTCCAAGAATCACAAGATAGCAATGAGCCTCGGACAGGCTCGCGGCGCCGCGATGGTTGCCTGCGCCGAGTGCGGGCTCGAAATTCGCATGTACGCAGTGCGAGAGATCAAGCAGGCGGTTGCGGGCCGAGGATCGGCATCAAAGGAGCAGGTCGCGTACATGGTGAGGATGCTGCTCGGTCTCGAAGAGGATGAGGTGAGCAGCTTCGATATCACGGATGCGCTCAGTGTTGCCGTCTGCGCGGCTCAGAAGATAGACTCAGAGGAAGAGGATGTACGAGTATATAAGCGGTAGGCTCGTCAGCAAGCGCAACGAGATGCTCGTGATCGACTGCGGTGGTATCGGATATCAACTGCACGTCCCCAGCTCGACCATTGGGAGATTGCCCCGGATTGGCGAGCGCGTTAAGCTCCTGACTCACTTCCACTCAAATGACCGAGGTCTCCATCAGCTATTCGGCTTCTCGACTGAGGCGGAGCGGGATATTTTTCTTAGTTTGAAGGGTGTCACCAAAGTCGGACCCAAGCTTGCGCTCGCTATTCTCTCGGCGATACCCGCCGATCAATTTCCCGGCATTCTCGCCGGTGAGGATGTGAAGCGGTTGACATCGGTTCCCGGCGTCGGCAAGAAGACAGCGCAGCAGATTGTTCTCGACTTGAAGAACAAGCTGCCTCAACTCGTTGAGGAGGCCGAGGCACCGAAAGTCGCCGATGAGGCTGTCCTGGCTCTCGAATCGCTCGGATACTCACGTTACGAGGTCAGAAAGATACTCGAGAAACTGACTGACAGGCACGGACAGGAGAGGATTTCCGAGATGGAGACCGAAGACCTGATCCGCGAGGCGCTTCAGATCGCCTGACTTGGAATTCCCGCCAAACAGCAGCAGATGATTTTATCTTGAATTTGTGCGGTTATCGTATAGTTTAGCAGATATGACGACCGAGAGACTTACAACACCAGATCGTTTTGCGCACGAGACAGATCTCGATGCGACGCTGCGGCCGAAATGCTTCGAGGACTTCGTCGGCCAGCAGAAGCTGAAGGACAATCTTCGTGTGTTTATCCAGGCGGCCAGGGAGCGCGGTGAGGCGCTCGATCATACGCTCTTCTGCGGTCCGCCGGGGCTGGGTAAGACCACGCTTGCGTACATAATTGGCGAGGAACTTGGTGTGAAAGTCCGCGCTACGTCAGGGCCGGTGCTCGAGAAGGCCGCCGATCTCGCGGGTTTGCTCACGAATCTCAAGGAGCGCGAGATTCTGTTTGTGGACGAGATCCACAGGCTGAATCGCGTTGTCGAGGAATACCTGTATCCGGCGATGGAGGACTACTCGCTCGACATCATGATAGATAAGGGACCGGCGGCGCGATCGGTCAAGCTCCCGTTGAAAAGCTTCACACTCATCGGCGCGACCACGCGAGCCGGGCTCCTCACTTCTCCGCTTCGTGACAGATTCGGAGTAGTGGGACGTCTGGACTACTATGATGCAGAGGATCTCGAGAAGATTGTCATTCGTTCCGCCGGAATACTCGGCATCGGGGTGGAATCGAGCGGCGCGATCGAGATAGCGCGGAGATCGAGAGGTACACCACGAGTTGCAAACCGACTGTTACGCAGAGTCCGTGATTTCGCGCAGGTGGCCGGCGATGGTGTGATAAACAAGCAGATCGCCCACGATGCACTTGCGAGGCTCGATGTCGACAATCTTGGCCTCGACGAGATGGACAAACGGATTCTCGAGGTCATCATAGTGAAGTTCAGGGGAGGACCTGTCGGAATCTCGACCGTCGCAGTTGCTGTAGCCGAGGAGGCGGGTACGATCGAAGAAGTATACGAGCCGTTCCTGATTCAGGAGGGCTTCATCCAGCGGACTTCTCGCGGGCGAGTCGCAACCACAAAAGCATTCAGACATCTCGGAATATCGGAGAGCCACGATTCCGACCAGAAGAGCCTGTTCTAAGTTCCCCATGAATATTCTGGTCCATATTTGCTGTGGTCCGTGTGCCATGCACCCGTTCGCCGAGCTCGTTCGGCAGGGGCACAAGCCGACCGGTTTCTGGTATAATCCCAATATCCAGCCGTTGAAGGAATACAAGGCGCGCCTGGAGAGCCTGAAGAAATTCCAGCGCGAATCTGGCTTCGATGTCGAGTACGATGATTCCTACGATCTCGAGACGCATCTCAGAACGATACTGAACGATCTGCCTCGAAGATGTCGGCAGTGCTTTCGTATGAGGCTGGAGAGGACGGCCCACTTCGCCAGAAGCAACGGATATGATGCTTTTTCTACAACACTTCTCGTTTCTCCATTTCAGGACCGTCAGGCGATTAGAGAGATTGGAGCTGAGATCGCTGAGAACGAGGGGGTCGAGTTTCTCGGGATCGACTACTCCGGCGGATTCTATGAAGGGAAGCAGAGGGCGTACGAGCTCGACTTGTATATGCAGAAATACTGCGGATGCGTGTTCTCTGAGAAGGAGCGATACGAGAAGAAGAAGAAAGGGAAGGGCGAATAATGCCGTTCCCGGCTCTCGGAAAGCTACTCATTGTAGCGGGAGGATTGCTCGTAGTCGTGGGAATCGTTATGCTCTTCGGTGACAGGATACCATTTCTGGGAAAGCTGCCCGGCGATTTCACGTTCAAAAAGGACAATGTCACAATTCATTTCCCACTAATGACGATGATAATCATCAGTATCGTCCTCACTATCATCTTGAATCTGTTCGGAAGAAAATGAAGACATCCAGGTTTGACTATGAACTGCCGGAAGAGCTGATCGCTAAGCATCCGGCGAAAGAGCGGGAAGGCTCGAAGCTGCTCGTTTTTGGAAGGCGGACGAAGCGTATCGAGCACCATCAGTTCCGGCATGTCCGGGAGTATATGCGCAAGGGCGACACGCTCGTTGTCAATGACTCTCGCGTTTTCAAGGCTCGCTTCTTCGGGACGAAACAGGGGAGCGGCGGAGAGGTGGAGCTTCTGTGTCTGCATCCGGTTGAGCGAAATTTCTGGAAAGTGATCTGTAAGCCGGCTCGCAGAATCAGAAACGGCACTGTGATCGAATTCGGTGGAAGCGGTGCAGCAACCGTCACAGAGGAGTTAAAGGGTGGAGAACGTATTCTCGAATTCTCGGAAGATCCGCTCGCGATCTGTGAAGCAATAGGCGAACTCCCTTTGCCGCCTTACATTAAACGGAAGCCCGTTGAGAGCGATCTCGTCAGGTATCAGACAGTTTACAGCAATCCTGTTGGTTCGGTCGCAGCACCTACTGCAGGCTTACATTTCACTGATGAATTGCTGAATGACATTCGCGATCAGGGTGTCGAGGTAGTCAAGCTGACGCTCCACGTCGGCTGGGGAACGTTTAAGCCGGTTTCAACCGACAAAGCAGAGGATCATTCGGTTGAGCAGGAGTGGTACTCCGTCAACGCCGCCACCGCGCGTCAGATAGTCGAAACTCGTAGACGAAAGAGCCGCATATTCGTCGTCGGGACGACCAGCACACGTGCACTCGAAAGCTGGTATCGTGATACCTCCGGAACGCTCGTGCCGGCATCGGGCTTTACCGATCTATTCATATACCCCCCATACAAGTTTAATCTGGTTGACAAACTGGTCACCAATTTCCATCTTCCAAAGTCGAGTTTGCTGATGCTCGTATCTGCGTTTGCTGGACGTAAGAACATGCTCAGATGCTACCGTCAGGCAGTGAAGCATCGTTATCGCTTCTACAGCTACGGTGATGCAATGCTGATTCTATGAGAACATGTGCGATCATAGTCGCTGCGGGAACTTCGGCACGATTACCGGGTGCGGTGCCGAAGCAATTCAGGCCCGTCGCGGGTCGGCCCATACTCGGACACACTTTGCGTGCATTCGATCTGTGCGATGCGGTGGATGACGTGGTAGCCGTAGTGCCGGAAGAACATCTCCTCCATACGACCGAGGCGGTTGTGGATCGATTCCGAATCGCGAAGGTGGTCAAAGTGGTGCCCGGTGGGTCGAACAGATGTCGCTCAGTTGTGGCCGGGCTTAGAGCCGCCGGAGATGGATACGATATTGCAGTCGTTCATGACGGTGTGCGGCCGCTCGTTACGCCGAGGCTGATATCTCTAACCGTCTCTGAAGGCTCCCGTCATGGTGCGGCAGTAGCGGCTCTGCCGGTTGGCGAGACTGTGAAGCGAGGGGAGGGCGACTTCGTGATAGCCACGCTTGATCGGTCCAGGCTTTACTCTGCACAAACTCCGCAGGCATTCCGTACTTCAGTGCTGGTTGATTCGTATGAGAAGGTCGGGTGCGATGGGGGCTTCACGGATGATGCGGCGGTTGTCGAGGCGGCGGGCTACAAGGTCAGGCTCGTTGCGGGTGAGTTGGAGAATCTGAAGATAACGTATCCTCTCGATATCGAACTTATGAAAGTACTTCTTTCCCACAGGTCGGAGGACGCCTATGCCTGAGCTTCGAGTCGGGTTTGGCTTTGACGTTCATCGATTGGTCGAGGGTCGCCCGCTGATTCTGGGCGGAGTCGAGATCGACTATCCGCTCGGGCTGAACGGTCACTCGGATGCCGATGTGCTCTCGCATGCAATAATAGACGCTATCCTTGGTGCAGCAGATCTGGGAGATATCGGCGACAATTTCCCTCCGCTCGACGCAAAATACAAGGACATTTCCAGCTTGAGCCTCCTCGAGATTGTCAAGATCAAGCTGGATAAGGTCGGGCATCAGATCGAGAATATCGATGCCACTGTCGTTTGCGAGAAGCCGAATCTCGGAGACATGAAGGTAAGGATGGCGCAAACGATAGCTGCTGAACTGGGTATGGACGAGAATGATGTATCCGTAAAGGCCACTACCACGGAAGGGCTCGGTGTGACCGGAGAGGGAAAGGCAATAGCTGCATATGCTGTCGTGCTGATAAGCGAGATTCTCGAGGAGGAAGAGGGAGTAGACTACGAGGACGAATACGACGATGAGTGAGATTCTCGCACCGGGAGAAGTCGACAGGATAGTTGAAGCGGTGACCGCTCACGGTATCGGCTGGATTCTGCTGTTTGTGTTCGCGTCCATGTTTATCGAGAACGTGTTTCCGCCGTATCCCGGCGATGTTGCTATATTCGTCGCGGGATTCGTTGCGGGCTCCTCAGAACTCGCCGTAGGTCCGGTACTCCTGATCTCCATTCTGGGCAGCATTTCCTCGATCATGCTCGTCTATGCATTATCACGAAAGTACGGTCGATCGATCTTTGAGAGCCGGAGAATCCGGTTTCTCGACAGCAACAGGATGGGCGACATTGAACAGTGGTTCGAGAAGTGGGGTAATGCGGTATTGGTTGCTTCGCGCTTTCTTCCGGGTACGAGGTTTCTCATCGTGATTACTGCCGGTATTGGCAATGTAGCCGCATGGAGGATGGCGCTGTTTTCGAGCATCTCAGTTGTTGCATGGAACTCGCTTGTCGTGCTGGTGGCGTATTTTCTTCACCGCAACTGGGAGAAAGTGTACGAGATTCTGACAACGTATAATCAGGTTGCACTTGTAATTGGAATCGTAATCATTGGATTCTATATTGTGAGTCGAATTCGCAGACGAAGGAGGCGCGCGTCGAGGCAATGAAAGTTCTGGTTCTCATGGGTGGAGCATCGCCGGAAAGACATGTCTCTCTTGATTCGGGGAAGGCTATATGCGGAGCGCTCGCGACACGCGGACACGAGGTAATCGCGCTCGACAGCGGAGAGGGAGCAAAGTTGCCGGTGAGTTTTGCGAAGGCCGATGAATCCGCGGTACGACCCGATCCACCCGATTTACGCGAGCTGGTCAGGATTGACAAGAAGGCGACTTTCAAATCGCTGACCGCCGCGGATCTGAGTGATATCGATGTCGTTTTCGTTGGCCTGCATGGCGGCTCCGGCGAGAACGGTACGGTTCAGGCCGTCCTCGAGCTCGCCAATGTCCCGTATACCGGCTCGGGCGTATTGTCGTCCGCACTGGCAATGGACAAGGACATCAGTAAGAAGATATTTGAGCGGGATGGAGTCCCGACTCCGGACTGGGTCGTGGTTTCGCCCGGTTCAATAAGCTACTATCAGAAGTCCTCGGCTGAGATTATAGATCGATTTGGACTGCCACTTATTGTGAAGCCTGCAGACGGTGGTTCGACCGTTGGTTTGACGCTCGTAAAGGAAGCGCGGGATCTGCCCGCTGCGCTGGCGGAGGCGGGGGAACTGACCCGGAAGATTATGGTTGAGAAGTATATAGCGGGACGAGAGTTGACGGTTGCGGTACTTGCCGGGGAGCCGTTGCCCGTGGTCGAGATTCTACCCAGGCATGAGCTTTATGACTACGAGTGCAAATACTCACCCGGCATGTGCGATTATGCGGTGCCGGCCGAGATAACTCCAGAACTGGCAACTCGGCTTGCAGACTACGGTATGATCGCTTACGAATCGCTCAACTGCGAAGGTTATGCCCGTGTTGACTTTCGCCTTGACGCTAACAGCGAGCCGTATTGTCTGGAGGTTAACACGCTACCGGGCATGACGGGCACGAGTCTCGTTCCGAAGGCCGCGAAGGCGGCAGGGATGTCGTTTGAAATCTTGATTGAGCGAATCTGCAAAGAAGCTACTGAGAGGTTTAAGCGAAACAGATGAGCATATTCGATAACAGGAAAGCTCTCCTTCTTGACTTGGGAGGGACGCTTATAGAGTTTGAGGGGGAGCCGTGGGCGGAACTCGAAAGACGAAGCATGCGGGTGGCACACAAGTTTTTGCTCGAACGCGGATTCCCGCTGCCCGAGGCGGATGCGTTCGCCGATGAATTTGTCGCTTTCCATACCGCCAAGTGGCCGGAGATTGGAAGGACGCACGTCGAGCTTTCTTTTGACGATATCTGCAACGAGTTTCTTGTCAGCAAGGGTGTTGGACTCGATAGGGACCTGAGGTTGTTCACTGAGACTTTCTACGCACCAATCTCAGAGCAACTGAGGCCGATCGAGGGCGGTATCGAGCTAATCTCGGCTGCGAAAGACCGTGGCCTGAGAGTCGGACTCGTGTCGAATTCACCGTTCCCCGGAGAATGGCACAGAAGGGAGATGGATCGGTTTGGACTGCTCTCCTTGTTTGACTACACTGTCTTTTCCTCCGAGTTCGGGAGACGCAAACCTCACGGCTCGATCTTTACGGAATGCCTCGGCAAACTTGGTGTCGATGCCAAAGGTGCGGTTCACGTAGGCGATCGTCCCGCCGAGGATGTCGTCGGGGCACAGTCGGTTGGAGCGGCAGCGGTTCTCATTCGAAGGCCGGACAGGGTTCTCTCTGACGGCATCAAGCCGGATTACATTGTAGACAGGTTGAAGGATATAGTGAATCTATATTAGAACGCTGGGAGAAAGAATGGATAAGACAGAAAAGCTGCTTCAGGAATTGGTTGATGCCTACGGCCCTCCAGGACACGAGTCTGAGATTGCCAGGATTATGAAGAAGCATCTCGATCCGATTTCGGACGATATCTCGTATGACAAGCTGGGGAGCATTATTGCCAGGAAGACAGGTGCATCGGATGAACCTCGCGTGATGATAGCGGGTCACATGGATGAGATCGGATTCGTCGTTTCGAACATCACGAATAAGGGATTCATCAAGTTCCTGCCCCTCGGTGGGTGGTGGGGGCATGTCGCTCTCGCCCAGAGAGTGATCGTGCTCACAGAGAAGGGCCCCGTTGTGGGAGTGGTCGGCTCGACAGCCCCGCATATCCTCGATCCGGAAGATCGAAAGAAAGTAGTCAAGATTGAAGATATGTTCATTGATGTCGGCGCAAAGGACGGTTACGATGTCGAAAAGAAGCTCGGTATCTCGATTGGAGATACGATTGTGCCCTACAGCCCGTTCACGATCATGAATCATAACAAGATGTACGTCGCGAAGGCTTTCGATGACCGTATCGGTTGTGCGGCGGTCGTTCAAATTCTCGAGAAATTGAAGTCGGCGAAGCATCCTAATACGGTGTTTGGAATAGGCACTGTGCAGGAGGAAGTTGGATTGCGCGGCGCGCAGACATCGGCGTTCGCATGCGATCCGGATATCGCAATAGCAATCGACGTTACAGTTGCGAAAGACACGCCCGGTATCAAGGGTGATAATCCGGAGAAACTCGGATCCGGTGCCGCGGTGCTTGCTTTCGATGCTGGTCTCATCCCGAACGTGAAGCTGAAACAGCTTGTTGTCGACACGGCGAGAAAGGCGAAGATTCCGTTCTTCCTGACAACCCTCGGACGCGGTGCGACAGATGCGGGCCGTATCCACCTGAGCCGTCAGGGTGTACCGTCGATCTGTATTGCGATGGCGACTCGGTATATCCATGGTCACACGAGCGTGATATATCGTGACGATTACATGAATGTGGTCAAGCTGACAACGGAGTTGATCAGGCGTCTCGATAAGAAGACCGTGCAGTCGCTTACGCGTCCGTAGCGGTGTAGGAATGTAGCTGAGAGCTGGAAGGATTCTGACGATGGCTTTGAAATTCAGAAATACGATTTCGCGCAAACTTGAGGAATTCAAACCGATTGAGGATGACAGGGTTGGTCTCTACACCTGTGGACCGACCGTCTACGACTTCGCGCACATCGGCAACTTCCGGGCATACATATTCGAAGACATCCTGAAGCGGTATCTGCTGTACAAGGGCTACGATGTTTATCATGTGATGAACCTGACCGATGTGGATGATAAGACGATCAAGGGATGTCAGGCGGAATCGATCTCGCTCGATGAATATACGGATCGATATAAAAAGGCATTCTTTGAGGACATCGACCAGCTAAGAATCGACAAGGCCGATGTCTATCCTGAGGCTACGAAGCATATCGATGAGATGGTCTCGATGGTCAAGACGCTTCTCGATAAGAAAATGGCATACGAATCCGGAAATGCCATCTACTTCAGTATTGAGAAGTTCCCCCATTATGGGAAGCTCTCTCATATGGATATGTCGCAGCTCAAAGCCGGCGCGAGAGTGACCTCTGACGAATATGAGAAGGAACAGGTCTCGGACTTCGCGCTCTGGAAGGGCTGGGATAAAGAGGATGGCCCGGTGTTCTGGGAGACGGAACTCGGCAAGGGGAGGCCCGGGTGGCATATCGAGTGCTCGGCCATGTCAATGAAATACCTCGGGCCGCACTTTGACATCCACTGCGGCGGAGTGGACAACATCTTTCCACACCACGAGAACGAAATAGCTCAGTCGGTAGCGACGACCGGGAAGCCGTTCGTGAACTACTGGCTACACAACGAGCATCTGATCGTAGAGGGAAAGAAGATGTCGAAGTCATTCGGCAATTTCTATACGCTGCGTCAGATTCTGGATAAGGGCTACCCGGCGCTCGCCGTGCGGTATGTGCTCATGTCCACGCACTATCGCCAGCAGTTGAATTTCACGTTCGATTCTCTCGAGGCCGCAAAAGCCGCTATCGAGAGGCTCTGGGATTTCAAGGACAATGTCGGGTCGATCAAGGGAAAAGAGGATAATCCGGAGGTGGACAAGTATATCCAGACAGCTCGCGACAAGTTCGAGAAAGCGATGGATGACGACCTCAATGTCTCGCCTGCTCTGGCTGCGGTGTTCGATTTCGTTCGAGATGTCAATCGCCTGATTCACGAGAAGAAAATTTCGGCTGCAGACGGATCCAAGGTTCTGGACGCGATGAGAGATTTCGACAGCGTATTCGCTATCATGGAAAAGGACGTTGACGATATCGACGCAGAGATAGAGCAGTTGATCCAGAAGCGACTGGATGCTCGCAAGAACCGCGATTTTGAGACAGCCGATAAGATTCGGGATGATCTGTTGGAGCGAGGGATCGTTCTCGAGGACTCTCCGGAGGGCACCAAGTGGAAACGCAAGCTATAGACGGGTTGCTCGAATCGGGAGTAGTTCAAAATAGCGCAGGCGTCGCCTGTTGGCGGCGCCTTTTCTTTTAGATATCTATATCATGTTGTTCGATTGCTACCGCGAGTCCGAGAAACACCCACATGTAA
>CAYQCE010000020.1:0-56942 GCA_964415885.1 uncultured Ignavibacteria bacterium | reverse complement strand
TTGGAAAGATATGTTCGAGTTGAGAACAGGGCAAGAAAAGAGTGAGGGGGAGATGCTGTAAGGGTAACCACCAACTCGCTTCGCTTATAAAGTGGTTCTCTAAACTAAGATATGGTATGCCCGCCAAGCTCGAAGATCAGGCTGGTAACTCAAGCGGGTGATGATTTTAAGTAAAAACCATCGATGATGGCGGAGGAGGTAGGATTCGAACCCACGGTACCTTGCGGTACAACGGTTTTCAAGACCGCCGCTTTCGACCACTCAGCCACTCCTCCGTCGGTGGTCGTACGTGATAATATCATCGGCATTGCGGTTTGTCAAATGATTACAGATATCATGAATTGAGTGAATAAACCCTGAGTTAGCCTGTATGTATCCAAAGTGCTTTCAAGAAGGAGATGGCCACATGCATACGTTGGAAAGAAAAGACATCCAGCCGATCTGCCCACACTGCAATGCGGAGCTTAAAACAGTCTGGTTCCGACAACTCGACAGCACATTCGGCAAACGATACATCTACTTCTGTTCTGAATGTCGCAAGGTACTCGGTCTTTCGCACCGCAAGGGATTCTGGATGGGTTAATCCTCATCGTACACAACACACGAACGCCGGCGGGGTAACCGTCGGCGTTCGACCATCAAACCGGAAGCGGCACGCACCGCCCCGGTCATTCTCTTAGAAGCTGCACCATTTGCGAGATGTCGTTGGTCGGCATTTTGCAGTTGAAATTCTCACAAATATACGCGGTAGCCGAGCCCTCGATAGGTTTCTGATTGGCGGTATACGCGGCAATCTTCGCAATTTCGGGAGATTCACCATCCGGTCGGTTCAAAAGGACCCTGTTGGGAACGTAGACCGAATGCAGAAAATACAGCATCTCCCGCATATCATCTGATTCCGGATTCCCGGCCAGCACAATCTCGTACGACGGTCCCATTGCGAAATCGAGCGCGGCCATGAGCATCGTGTGGTTTGACGGTAACCTGCTGATTGTGGCGGAGAATGCGCTCCCCAGTTCGCTCGCAACATTCTCCAGTTCGCTATCACCGGTAATTCTCGATATCCTGAGAAGATTCAGCATTGCGACGGAATTCCCCGACGGCACCGCTCCATCATAGACTTCCCTGGTGCGATGGATGAGTTCCTCAGAGTCATCCGCACTGAAGTAAAACCCGCCGGATTCCCTGTCCTTGAAGTGCTCGAGCATTTGGTCGTTCAACTCGATCGCGCTCTTCAGGTACTTGATATCAAACGATGCCTCATACAGTTCAATCAATCCCCATACAATGAACGCGTAGTCGTCGAGGAAGGCCGTAACTCCGGCTTTGCCGTCACGATATCTGTGCAGCAGCCGACCATCCTCGGCTCGCATTCTCTCCAGAACGAAATCCGCGGCATCTTTGGCGGCTTTTGTATACTTCTGATCGGCGGTCAGCATCCCCCCACGAGCCAACGCAGCGATCATAAGCCCGTTCCAGTCAGCCAGAATCTTGTCATCCCTGTATGGGCGGACCCGCCTTTCTCTCTCAACCAGAAGCTTCTCACGAGCATCCTTCAGCCGCTCGTGCAGCTCTTCTTCCGGTTTGCCGACCCATTCTGCCACCCGAGAGAGATCAGCCTTCAGGTAAAGGATATTAGTGCCGGTCTGCTCGCCGGTCGACTCTTCTTGATAGTTTCCATGAGGTGATGCGTTGTACGCTTGAATCACGAGCTCAGCATCGGGACCGAGTATGTCCTGCAATTCTTCAACGGACCAGACGTAGAACTTGCCTTCCTCGCCCTCGCTGTCGGCGTCCTCAGCGGAATAGAATCCACCATCGCGATCGGTCATATCGCGCAGCACATAGTCGAAAACATCCCGTGCTGTCTGAAGATAATCCAGTTTCCGCGTAACCTGAAAAGTCTCGAGATATGCAAGCGAAAGCATCGCCTGATCGTAGAGCATTTTCTCGAAATGTGGCAGAAGCCACTCGGGATCGGTTGAGTAGCGGTGGAACCCGAACCCGATGTGGTCGTATATTCCACCCTGACGCATTTTCGTCAGCGTCTTTTCGACCATCTCGAGCGCACGTTCATTACCGGTGCGCTTCCAGTAGCGCAGCAGGAACAGGTGATTGTGCGGAATAGGGAACTTGTTCCGGCCCTCAAATCCGCCGTTTCTGTCATCAAACCGCGCCTCGAGCTCATCGAAGGCTTCTGTGAGTGTGCGTTCGTCAAGCTCGACAATGGTTGCCGGGGCCATCGTGGCATCACGAAGGGCATCGGTTATTTTCCCGGCAGATTCAAGTACACGGTCCCGGTTGTTGTTCCAAAGATCAGAGACCTGAGGAATCAGCTCCATCATCCCAAGCCTCCCGAAACGAGCCGTCTTCGGCAGATATGTCCCGGCAAAGAACGGCTTCTTATCCGGTGTCATAATTATCGTCAGAGGCCAACCGCCGCTTCCCGTCATCATCTGACAGACCGACATATATATATTGTCGATATCGGGGCGTTCCTCACGATCGACTTTGATCGACACGAGATGTTCATTCATTAACCCGGCTACGGCTGTGTCCTCGAATGACTCATCCTCCATCACATGGCACCAGTGACAGGTGGAGTATCCAATAGACAGAAAGACCGGTTTGTCCTCCCTGCGGGCCTTCTCGAAAGCCTCATCGCCCCACGGGTACCATTGTACCGGGTTGTAGGCATGCTGCAGCAGATAGGGGCTGCTGGAATCTTTAAGCTTATTCGCTCTACTTTTCATTTCGGCATCTCGCATCATCTGTTCCTCGGTTGATCTATGCATCGTACGCCCTCTCGGATAATCTCAAATTATCCCGGCTCAGAATCAAAACGGCCGCTGTCGCGACCGGATTCGAGAACCGGGGAATACATCCATTTATGCACTTCACCGCCGAGCGGAAGCCCTTCTACTCGAATCAACATCGGCTCAAAGGCAATGTTCCAAACCGGCCTGGTTGACCGTTCTACGAATATGCTGACAAAAACAAGATTGACTGGACCTATATATTGCTGTATCGAATAGATGTACCCTCAAAAAAGGAGCATGCTCATGAGATTGTCGGGGATTCTTCTCAGCTTGATCGTCGCGTTTATGCTGCCAGGGTTGTCCTGCAGTGATGACGATGGTCCCGCCGATCCGGTCGCAAAGGCGGTAGATCCCGTCTGCGACATCACATCCCACAGCCGGCACGACGCGCATACGCCAACCACGCAGGTCGATGACTGGTCGGATCCAGTGCGGCTTGGCGAACCTGTCAATACGCCGTGTCCGCAGGACGCAATCGAGATCGACGTCGAAACCGGCTATCTCTACGTGATGTACACGGAGGACATTCTCGAAGGTCTGACGGCAGATAAAATCCTGGCCAGGGAAAACAACACGTACCGTCTCGAGATAATCGAGCTGCCCGACCAGTTTGGTGAACCGGAGTATTTCGATCTTCAACTCGGTACGGCACAATCTCTTGATGGCGAGCTCAGTTTCGATCACCAGAACAACCGCGTGTTTTTCCATTCCAATCGGGCGACGAATCTTGGATACATTCATGCACCCTATGCCGACGACTTCCTCGATATCTACATCGCGACTCTGTCGAACGGCACCCCAACTTCCGTTAGCCATCCGCCACCTCCCCTCAATTCGGTCCATCCCGATGGCGAGCACGCTATCCATCCGAACGGCATCGATCTCTACTTCGCATCACTCCGTCCCGAGGGCCTTGGCAGTGCAGATATCTGGATGTCGACCCAGTCGGAGGGCGGATGGTCTGAGCCGGAAAATCCTGGCGCACCGATAAACTCGTACCGTGAGGACAAACAGCCGGCATTCACTGCCGACGGCGACACCATGTATTTCGTTTCCGATCGGAATGTCCTTCTTGGAACAGCGATCTATCGCTCGGCATGGAATGGAGACTCGTGGTCGTCGCCTGACCTCGTGATAAGTGGAATTGCGGGTGAGCCGTCACTGACGCCGGATGGGCGCTATCTATATTTCGTCCACGTCCTCACAGATACCCGCGGTGTTTTTGACGCGGATGTCTGGTATTGCGAACGGAAGTAGTCTGCCGTCTTCTCGTGTATTTCCACTTGCGGTTGGCGCCGAAATACGTAATCTTCTCCGCACAATGAGTCTAATCGATTACCTCAAGCAATGCCAGATTTGCGGCGAGTTAAGCGATGTGGAGCTTGCGGCACTATCCGACATAGTGATGCTGCAGACTCTCGATCGCGGAGAAATCCTCTTTATCGAGGGTGACCCCGCGCATGGTTTCTTCTCGCTTGCCGAGGGCAGAGTGCGGATTTTCAAGTCATCTCCGGAAGGCAAGGAGCAGACTATCCACATTATCAATCCGGGACAGATATTCGCCGAGGTTGCGATCTTTCGCGGCAACCAATTCCCCGCAAACTGTGCAGCACTCGAAAGATCAGTCGTCCTTTTCTTCCCGAAGGATAGATTTCTCAAGCTGTTAACTGAGATACCACAAATCTCGCTGAAGATCATCGGCTCACTCTCCGCATTTCTCCGTGAATACAACAAGATGGTGGAATATCTATCGCTCAAGGAAGTCCCCGAGCGTCTCGCCGGATATCTTCTCGAGGAGTATCACAATACAAAGGGCGAAGTAATCCACCTCAGAATCTCCAAGGCTGAGCTCGCACGGAAACTCGGCACGATCTCTGAGACACTCTCACGAAATCTGCGAAAGCTCCAGGACCAGGGAATGATCGAGGTGAAGGCCCGCGAAATCCGGATTCTCGACCCGGATTCTCTTTCTCAAATAGCCACTGGTGAAAAACCGTAGGATTTGACACAGGTCAAAGACTAATTCGCTCCATTTTCCGATATTCTGACTGAAACAAGAAGATGTCGAAAGGAGCAATCATGGCTGTCAGAGAAGTTATCCAGATTGACGAAGATAAATGCGACGGTTGCGGACTTTGCGTACCGGCTTGCGCCGAGGGGGCAATCCAAATTGTTGACGGCAAGGCGAAACTGATATCGGATAGTTACTGCGATGGACTCGGAGACTGTATCGGCGAGTGCCCGCAGGATGCTATCACGACCGTCGAGCGCGAAGCCGCGGACTTCAACGAAATAGCGGTTGAGCGGCACCTGGCCCAGCTCGAAAAGGAGAAGCATCAGAACGAAAGACCTTCGAGTCCTCCACCGGCGTGCCCCGGGTCGAGAATGCAGGCCTTGAGAACCGGGCCAGGCCCAAAACCAGCAGAAAATCCTGCAGAATCGGTACAGTCGCAGCTCGGACACTGGCCGGTTCAGCTAATGCTCGTTCCTCCGGGGGCGCCGTTCCTTCGGAACGCGGACATTTTGATCTGCGCAGACTGCGTGCCGTTTGCGGTCCCGGATTTCCACAGCAGGTATCTCGCTGGAAAGGCAGTACTGGTCGCATGCCCCAAGCTGGATGATCTGCCATTCTATCGCGAGAAGCTCAAGGCAATCTTCGAGCAGGCCGCGCCTGGGAGTATCACGGTTTTGAAAATGGAAGTCCCCTGCTGCACAGGAATCGCTATCGCCGCGCAGGAAGCGCGCGATTTCGCCTGCCCGGATGTTCCGTTCAAGGTCGAAACCATCGGAATTCGCGGCGGCAGCGTGACCGAGCAACTTCCGACTCGTAATAGAATCGCCTGATGTGAGGATAGAATCATGGCAAACGAAACTGTCATAGATATAGATAAGAGGAAAGCGTCAAAGGTACGTCGAACGAAGAACCGCGATAAGCCGATCCAGAAGTGGCGCATGATCGCTCAGGTGGCCTTTGCGCTTCTCTGCATCTGGATTGGTGTCGAATTTCATTTCTTCGCAAAGTACCTCGAATCCGGAGGCACAACGTCGTTCATAGATCGGCCGCCCGGAGTGGAGGGCTTCCTGCCGATCAGCTCGCTCATGAGCCTGTACTACTTCTTCCTGTCCGGAGAGATACATCCTGCGCATCCGGCCGGTTTATTCATACTCGTGGCGATAATCGTTATGTCATTCGTTTTTGCGAAGGCGTTCTGTTCATGGCTCTGTCCGGTCGGCACTATCTCCGAATATGTCGCGGATTTCGGCGAGAAGATATTCAAACGAAAGATATCGCTTCCCCGCTTTCTTGATTATCCTCTGCGATCACTGAAATACATCCTGCTTGGGTTCTTTGTCTGGGCGATCTTCTTCGCGATGACCGAGGCAAGTCTCAAGACCTTCCTCGGCAGCCCGTATAACGTGGTTGCGGATGTCAAAATGTACTACTTCTTCGCCGATATCTCGCAGTTCGCTCTCGTCGTCATAGGTGTGCTTCTGCTGCTCTCCGTCGTCATTCGAGGCTTCTGGTGCAGATATCTGTGCCCATACGGAGCGCTTCTCGGGATGATCGGCATCTTGAGCCCCAACCGGATAAGACGCGATGCCGAACAGTGCATTGACTGCGCAAAGTGCGCGCAGGCGTGCCCATCCCGGATCAAGGTCGACAAGGTCAAGACTGTGGTTTCGGATGAGTGCACGAGCTGCATGCAGTGCGTGGACTCATGCCCGATCGCAGATACGCTCGAAATCCGAACTCAGATCGGTAAGAAGAAAGTCTCGAAGAGATTTGTCGGCGCAGTCACAGTCGGCATCTTTCTCCTGATAACCGGATCCGCGATGGTTCTCGGACATTGGCAGAATAGTGTACCGAAAGAAGAATACCTGCACCATCAGAAATACCTCGACAGCTACGGACACCCGACCGGTTCGAGCGACATAGAGAAGTTGAATAAGGAGTCATCCAAATGAGTGAACTGATAGACAATGCAAAGAAACGTAAAGAGCTGCTGAAGCACATGATCCTGCAGTTGCACGAGGGCACGGCACCGGATCAGGTTCGCGATCAGCTCAAGAAGATGCTCGGCAAAGTACCGTACGACGAGATTGTAGAGGTCGAGCAGGAACTTATCTCGGAAGGCCTTCCCACAGAAGAGATTCTCGACCTCTGCGATATCCATACGGCTGCGCTGGAGGGGACAATAGATGACACAGGGGCCAAAGAGGCGCCGCCGGGACATCCCATACATACGTTCGAAAAAGAGAACCGCGCTGTTGAATGGGAGATCAAGACTCTGAATGATCTGTTTCAGAGAGCCCGGGACCTCGATGACACAACCGAAGCGCGCGAGTTGCTTCAGGACATCCGTGGACACATAAACGCTCTCGCCGATATCGATAAGCACTATCGGCGCAAAGAAGAACTGCTGTTCCCGTATCTGGAGAAGCACGGTATCGATGGTCCTCCGAAAGTGATGTGGGGAAAGCACGATGAGATCCGTGAGCTGATGAAGAGCGCTATCGAGGCGGCGAATGTCTCCGGCGAAGTCACCGGAGCGGACCTCAAAGCTACGATCCGATTCGTGCTTAAGCCCTTCACCGAGTCTGCCGGTGAGATGATCTTCAAGGAGGAGAACATCCTCTTTCCGATGTCGCTCGACACGCTAACCGATTCGGAGTGGTTCGGTATCTACAAACACAGCATCGAATTCGGATTCTGCCTCTACGATCCGGTAGATGAATGGCAGCCGGAAGGTGTCCAGACCGACGCAGAGCACGTGACGGAAGGCACCATCGACGATCGTATCCAGTTGCCGAGCGGCAGCATGCTGCCCGAAGAACTCAAGCTGATCCTGAATACGATTCCGTTCGATCTGACGTTCGTAGACAAGGACGACACAGTTCGATACTTCACGCAGGGAAGGGAGCGCATCTTTGCCCGCACCCGTGCAATAATTGGCCGAAAGGTACAGCTCTGTCATCCTCCGAAAAGCGTGCACATAGTCGAGCAGATTCTCGAGGATTTCAAGGCCGGCAAAGAAACGCGGGCGCCATTCTGGATCACGATGAAGGGGCGGTTTATTCACATCGAATATTTTGCATTGCGCAACGAGGATGAAGAGTACCTCGGCTGTCTCGAAGTCAGCCAGGACCTGACCGAGAAACGCGAGATCAAAGGCGAACAGCGGTTGTTGTCGTACGGATAGACGGTTGTTGAGGTTATCGATGCAGATTACACCGGAAACCAAAGTCGGCAAACTGCTGGATGAGTATCCCGAGCTCGAGGAGACGCTTCTCGAAATGTCCCCGGCATTCTCCAGGCTAAAAAATCCGGTGCTGCGGAAGACGGTCGCCAAAGTCGCCACTCTCAGGCAGGTTTCGCAGGTCGGTAATGTCGATCTGGGACGACTTATCAACACTCTCCGATCGGCAGTCGGGCAGGAGTCCGAGTTCTCCGCAGAGGAATCGGTGACGGAGAAACACACAGGTCCGCCGGAGTGGTTCGGGAAATCGAAAGTTACGGAGACATACGACGCCCGCGATGACATAGAGAAAGGCGAACAGCCGATCGGAAAGGCGCTGAGTCGAATACGCAGCCTCGAAGCCGATGATGTCTTCGAGCTCATAACTCCATTTCCGCCGGCCCCGCTTATTGACAAAACGAAGGAGATGGGATATACCTACTATACTGAAGAGAAGGGATCGGAAGAATACCACACGTTCTTCACGAAGAAACAAGCATAGGGTTGCGTCGAATGTCGGACGTTTTTTACGATAAGCTATCGGATAGTTACGAACGAATGACTCGCTTCGAGGACCGTCTCGAGCGAGACAAGCCTACCATAAGGCGCATAATCGATCGATTCGATATCGGCAGTGCTCTCGATGCCGGATGTGGCTCGGGTCTGCACTCCATTCTGCTCGCTGAAGAGGGCGTGGAGACAATTGGAATCGATCTCTCGGCAAGGATGATCTCCGCCGCGCGCAGGCATGCGACGGAGCGGGGCGCCAATGTCGCCTTCTATCAGGCGGATTTCTCGCAAACATCGGATGTACTCGATGAACCCGTCGATGCTCTGCTCTGCCTGGGGAATTCTCTTCCCCACATTCTCGATTCGGATGAGATGGAGCGCGTTCTCAGAGCATTCCGCAAGAGCATCCGTGATGGCGGTACGATTTTAGCTCAGCTTCTCAACTACGACCGGGTTCTCGAGCGCAGGGATAGAATAGTGGGCATTCACAGGGTGGATGACGTCGAGTACATTCGATTCTACGACTTTCTCGATGGTCTTGTGCGTTTCAACATACTCGAGATCGACTGGACGGACACATCACCTAAAAACCGCCTTCTTCAAACCACACTCAGGCCCTGGACAGCCGACGAGCTGTATGGCTTGATCCGCAAAACCGGTTTCACTAATGTGGACCTGTATGGCGATCTGGGATTTAACGAGTACATCGCCACTGAGTCGAGTAATCTCGTTTTGGTCGCGAGTTAGTACGGGTCTGACTCCGAAGCAGCGTGCAAAGAAGAACCGTACAGCAAATGCTGTCGGCCAAAGTCAAAAGCCGGGCGGTTCTTAGTCCAGCCACTCTGTGAATCTGTTACGAAGATAGCCCTTCTTCTGCTCGAACACCTCAGCCTGAGCATTTATGATATGCTCCGCATCCTCGGATTCGAGATTATCAACCTCGCCGGTGTAACCGGCCACTCTGCCGAAGTAGAGCGGTGTCATTATTCCGACCAGACGTCTGCGATTGCGGTTCCAGGTCTGATAGGTGAAGGCGAAATCAAACAGTACGCTTGCCCACCATTCGTGCGACATCTCAACTTTGCCACTCTCTTTAGCAGCCTCCGCTAGTCGCTTCAACTCAGAGTAGTTCTCATGCTGCAAGACGGTCCTGTACAGGCCCTGAAAATGCTCAACACCATCACAGAATTCAGCTATAAGCTTGGATTTCGTTACCGGGACCGCCTCCGGACGATTGTAATTATCTACGCTGCCGAGCTCGGGGTTCTCCTCCGAGCCATCGGTTTTCATCCACGTCTGTTCATACTTGCCCATGAGGAAGAACAGTGTCGAAACCACCTGATTGAACATTGGAGGCAGGTCTGAAGCGGGATCCTTGGCATCATGAATCTTGACTCCGAGATTTACTTCGCCCGTCTTGTATCCCTCGCAAATGGCCGAGGTAGTCATCCAAATATCAATACCGAATCGGGCGACGTCCGTATCCCAGACATCCTCACCGATGTAAAACGCGGCAAGATCTCCGGACAGGCCGAAATCACCTCCGATCGGCTGTCGAATTCGCTTCCCATAGAGTGCGCGAGTCAGAGGATAAACAATGTGGTTGGTGATTGTACCGTCAAACTTATGACGCACGTAGTTTGGAGCCACATAGTCGACCTTGTTCTCGAGAATAGGATTCCCGAGCAGCTTGATCCATTCGGGTGTGATACTGCGAAGATCGGCGTCGACTACGACGCACGACTTCACGCGCAGAAGCTTGGCTGTCTCGAAGATGGCTCGTAGCGAGGTCCCCTTGCCGGGAATGCCTCGATATATGAATACCTTTCGCTCGACACCATTCGGCATCTCGACTGCCTGAGCATGTTCACGGGTATCATCGAGAGATCCACCATCAGATACGACTACGGCGCACTTGCAGTCCTTGAAGTGCTCTTCAGCCGCCTCTCCGGCGGTGCGTACAACGTGGGCAATACTGTCTTCGCAATTCCAAGTCGGAATACCAACCAGCACATCGCAGTTCTTGAGTTCATCAATCCACTTGAGGATATCGGGACGAAGCGCGGTCGGGTACTTCTTGAATACCTTCATTGAAGTCCTACTCCCATGTTTATATCCGGCCGCATGTTCCATGTCGTCTGTCGTAAACTGTTAAACAGCAATTCGCTGGTTAGTGTTCAATCAATTTGGAAAAACACGTCCACATACACTTTGTCGGCACGCGAGTCTCTAATGTTAGGAAATTATGAGGACGGATCGGGCGATGTTGATAGTACAGATGTCTGCACGATGAAGGTTCCCTCCGAAGCCTCAGGGCGCAGTTCCGTCAGTCCCTTCTTCCGCAATCAGCGGAAGCATGAACTGGAGGTTGTCTGAGTAAGACTACAACTGACAAAGTGTTATCCGTGTCAATTCACATGCCGGGCTGCCTCCTGTCGCGGGTATAACACAACGACTGAGAGAACGCCTTCTTTGAAACAGCCTCGACAGGCTTATCGCTTCCAGAAATCCGGTATCAGCAGCACGAGAACTGTGAACAACTCCAGACGACCAACTACCATAAGTAACGATAAGAAGACCTTCGCCACCGATGGAAAGAACGCATAGTTCTCGACTGCACCGACGAGTGACAAACCGGGACCGATGTTCGCGAGTGTCGCAACCACAGATGTCGCCGAGGTCGCCATGTCATAGCCGAATGCCGCAATGACCAGCGTCCCGACTACGAACGAGGCTATGAATATACCGAAGAAGACAAGTACGGATCGTATCACCGAGTCATCGATAACCTGGTCGCCGACCTTGACGCTGAACACCGCATGCGGATGAAAGGCCTTGTACATCTCGTGATATCCCGCCTTGGCGAGGATTATCAGACGCGATACCTTCATACCGCCGGCTGTCGATCCGGCCATCCCTCCGACGAACATCAGGAATACCATCAGAAATTTGGCAAACGAGGGATACAGATCGAAATTGTCCGTCGCAAAACCAGTCGTGGTCGATACCGAGATAGTCTGGAACGCGGAATACTGCAGGGCATTGTGAATCTCCGGGTGCCTGCCGAGGATCGCAATTCCGATGACTATCAAAGATACGACATTCACTGCAATATAGACTTTGAATTCAGCGTTGGCAAAGAAGGTCTTTATTCGGCCCCTGGTGAGGATGTAGTAGAGACCGAAGTTGATGCCGGCCAAGAACATGAAGACTGTGAAGATGATATGAATCGCCGGGCTGTCCCAGTGCGCAATAGAGGCGTTCTTTGTCGAAAATCCGCCCGTTGCCATGCAGGTTAGCGCGTGGCACAGGGCATCGAAGAACCCCATCCCCGCTATCACCAGTGCTCCGGTCAGAGCAGCGGTAATCCCGATATATATCTTCCAGAGTGTCGAGGAAGTCTGCTTGAGTTTCGGCTTCAGGCCTTCGGTAATCGGTCCAGGCACCTCGGACTTGAACAGGTGTCTCGCTCCGACGCCGAGTTGTGGAAAGATTGCGATGAAGAGCACAATTATGCCCATGCCACCGAGCCACTGACTGAGCGACCGCCAGTACAGAATCGAAGCGGAATTTCCTTCGATATCGGTCATCACGGAGGATCCGGTTGTCGTGAAACCCGAAGCCGATTCAAAGAAGGCATCGGCGGGATTGGTGAACGTACCTTCTATCAGATAAGGCACACCTCCGAAGATCGACACCGCGAGCCATCCAATAGTCACAACCGCAACTGCCTCACGTGCATGGATTGCGCCTTCCTGATCCCGCCCCTTCCAGTACATGAATCCACCGGCGATAGCTGTCAACAGAGTCGAGATAACGAAAGTCACAATGCTCCGCGTACCGTCGAATACGACCGCAAAGATGATGGATGTCGCCATAAAAGCCGACATTCCCACGAGAAGCATGCCAAGCAGCTTTGCGAGTGTCTTGTAATTCATCTTACTTTCTAAGTTTGAAGAGCTTCTCCACCCGCTTGCGGGCGTCGGGTGTTGTGAACACGATGACGGTCGAATTGGGCTCGATTGTATCGTCTCCGTGCGGAATCATTACTCCGTCCGGACCGGCGACGGACGCGATAATCGCTCCCTTGGGTATATTCAGCTCCTTCAACGGCTTTTTCACGATTCTCGCTGTCGGAGGAGCTACGATCTCGAGAATTTCGCCGGCCCCCTCCTCTATGATCGTGCTCGAAAGCACAGTGCCTGCGCGAACGAATTTCATAATATGATTCGCCGCTACCAGTCGGGGCGAAATCACTGCGTCGATACCGATCTTCTCATACAGATCCTTGTAGTCCGGTTTGTTTGCGAGCACCACGCTCTTCGACGCACCCATCTGCTTGGCAAGCAAGCCAGTCAAGAGGTTTATCTCTTCCCCTTCGGAAACGACCGAAACGAAGACATCACAGTGTTCGACTCCAACCTCCTCAAGAAGGTTAACATCGGTGCCGTCGCCTTTGATAATCAGCACATTATCAAGGTTCTCGGAGAGAAACCTGCACCGCTCCGGGTCCTTCTCGATGAGAGTGATCTCGAGCTGTTCGCCTTTCAGGAATTGTGCAACGGATAGCCCGATCTCACCGCCTCCGACGATAATCGCGGATCTGGCCCTGCCTCTCTGCTTCTTACCGAATAGATTCTCGGCGTCCGGGATCGCCTCGATTTTCCCAACGATGAGAACTTCATCATTCAGAAGCAACTCATCCTCTCCGGACGGAATGATCAGGCGTTCATCACGAGAGATGCCGGCAATGATCGTATTCGGCGGCATGTCGATGTCTTTCAGCTTCCTGCCTACGACCTTTAGCTGTTCGTTGAGCTTGAGTTGAATCAGTTCTACACGGTTATCGGCGAAATTCTCGACCATTACCGCACCGAGCGACTTGACCAGCTTTACTATCTCGATTGCCGACAGTATCTGCGGACAGATTACAAGATCGACACCCATCAGGTTGTGATATATTCCGGATTCACCATCGAGATAATCCCGGGATGATACCCTGGCGATAGATTTCTTCGCACCGAGGCTCTTGGCGCCATATGCTGCAAGAAGGTTAGTCTCGTCATCATCGGTGACGGCTATCACAAGATCCGCCTTCTCCGCCTCAGCAGCCTTCAAACTCTTCAGGCTGCCACCCTGGCCAACGAGCGCGAGGACATCCATCCGCTCCTCGGCGCCTGACAGCGCATGCGGATTCGAATCGATTATCGTCACATTGTGGTCTTCTGATGCGAGAAAACCGGCAATATGTTTGCCGACCTCACCCATTCCGATGACTATTATGTTCAGCGCATCCTCCCGTATCGACTTCAGAAAAAGCTATCCTACCATACCGTTTCTGTCAACAAGTTTCAGTGTTGCATGTGCTGCATGTTCGGATCAGTCTGCGGATGGAACAACCGAATTCGCGTTGTCCGAACCGCTCCACTGTTCTCTCGCGAAGAGCAAGAAGAAGAGTATGCTAACAATCAATCCCGGAAATATGGGCTCGATTCCGAGCCAGTAGCTCGAGTCCGCAGATATGTAACATGAAACCAGCCACATGAGCGATATGCCGCCGGATAGCAGCATGGAGACGAATGTCAGGCGCGGTGACACTCGGCGTCTCCCGAGATACGCAGTCAGGAGGGGAACAAGAAGTGCAGGAGTTGAGACTGAACCAAAATGATGCCAGATATCTATCACCGACTCGACAAAGAGAGCTATCAATACAGCGAGAAACGCAGACAGCAATAAACCGATGCGAGTGTAGCGGGTTATTCTCCGCTCTGGGACACCAAACATGCGCCAGGCAATGTCGCGTCCGAAAGTCGATGCCGACACGAACGTATAGCTGTCAATCGTCGACATCACCGTGGCTATCAGGGCTGTCACGAACAGACCGAGCAGACCGGCCGGGAGGATCATTTCTGCAAGCGCCGGATACGACAGTACCGGATTGCTCAAATCGGGCAGAATCGCCCGCGCATACAGGCCGGTTGTGGTCGTCATAGCATCGAAGACCAGCCAGAACAGCACTGAAAGCAGGATTCCCTTTCGCGCATCGGACACTTTGCGTACAGCATAGCAGCGCTGATAGAACGTCGGCTCAATGAGAGTCTGCAGAGCTATGACATACCAGACCGCGATATACCAGCCGCTGTTCGAGCCATGCCATGTGAAATGTGAATCCGGGAGGCTGCTTTCGAGAAAATCGAGCCCGCCGTATCCCGCATAGGCTGTGGCGAGGATTACTCCAAACCCCACGAACATCAGCCCAAACTGCAGAAGATCGGTCCGGACTACGGAGTTGAACCCGCCGAAATGAACGTAGAACAGCGAGAATAGCGTCCCAACGACTATCCCCACCCATAGCGGCATTCCGAATACGACCTGCAATAGCGCCCCGATCATAAGAACGTACGCGGCGGGTACTGTCAGGAGGAACAGGATGATTGATCCGACCGACGCCGCTGGACGGCCGTATGTGGCGTGCAATTGATCCGGGATAGTGAGGACCTGAGACTTTCTCGCGCGTTCGGCGATGAACAATGCGAAAACCAGCGCGGCTATGTAGTACGGCACCCCGAATACGAGCCAGTTCGAGAGGCCGTGCAGGTATGAATACTCACCGACACCCAGTATCCCGCCATACCATGTGGAGACAAGCGAAGCTACAAACGCTGGTAGCGTCAATCTGCGGCCGCCTACTATGAAAGACTCGGCGGATGCATCACCGCCGGACCGCTTGAGAAGCCCGGCGATGATCAGAAAGGTCAGGTAACCGAGTACTATTGCATAATCGATTGGCGCCAACGTTTACTCGACTTCAAGTTTGAGCTCGACGTAGAAGGAACGCTCCGCCGCCGGAATGTAATAGCCTGTCATGGAGGTCCCGGCGTCACGATAGTAGTACGTTTCCGTGTACCCGGCTGAAAGGTATTCCTCGTCGAAGATATTGTCCAATCTGCCGGACAGCAGGATTCGTCCGATTCCAGCCGGATTCCCGATTACCGCCGATAAAGAAGCAGAGAATGTCATCCACGGATCGATCGAGACTCGTTCATTACCGGAGTTCTCGATGTACTGACGGCCCACGAATCGCCCTCTTCCTGTCAGGCGGAAACGATCGAATTTGTAGTCCGCTATCACGTTGCCGAGATATTCCGGGAAGCCGGCTATCGGGTTGTCTGAGTAATCAACAACGACTGTTCCGACCCGGTTTCCGCCCTCCGGATTGTCATACAACGGCTGCGTAACGGCAAATTCCTTCAATCGGTCATAAGTCAGCGACAGATTACCGTTCAGCTCGAGCCCTCGCACCGGCTGATACCCCGCAGACAATTCAATCCCGCGGTGTACCGATCGGTCGGCATTGACCGTAATCTGCAGACCATCGTCATCGACACTGCCGGACGGCACGATCTCGTTGCTGAGTTCCATCCAGTAGAGATTGATTCCCGCATTTATGATATTCGTCTTGTAAATCGCACCAACCTCAAAATTGTACACGCGCTCCGGTTCGACATCGAGTTTCGGGATGGCGAACGGATTGTTGGCGTCGTAGATAGCTACATCCGACGGTATCCGGGATGATATCGCCACGCCGGACGAGAGCGTCAGGCCGGCTATCGGCTCGAACTGTACCGATGCCTGCGGGGATGCGAAAAACCAGTCGAGATCGAAATCATGCTCGCCAGTGAATGCCCCGATGCGAGCCTGTCGAAACTCATATTTGATGTATCTCAACTGGAACCTGCCGGCCAGACCGATTCTGTCGGTCAGTTGATAGTTCTCGCCGGCAAAAAGCGACCCGGAAAATTTGTCTCCGAAATACTCATAGTACCGGTGCTGCGGGGATGCGATATCAGAACTCACATCCTCGGCCCACACAACCTGCCCCCAGTGCTCCGAGTCGAAAAGATAAAACGACCCGCCGAGAAAGAGCCTGCCGTTGCCGTGATCGATGTCGAGTCTCGGATTGTAGCCGTACTGGTTCTTGACAACCCACTGCTGACGGGCCAGATCGCCGCTCGTTATCGTACGGATTGTATCGCCGTTGCCATCCGTAACCGGGATATGCGGTATGTTGTAGAGATTGTAATCCCCGACCCAGCTCTGTGGTATCAACTGCTCGTAGTAACCGCGTCCGTGAATGTAGTACAGTGTATTGGTCAGCGAAACATTGTCGCTGAGATGATACGTATTGTGCAGCTCATAATGCGGCTGATTGAAATTGTCGGTTTCGTTCTCGTAAGTGAGCGGATTGAACCTGCGGTCCTCTTTAAGCGTCTGTCGATCTATCCCATAGTACGCGAGATGCATCCGCATCGGCCCGCCATACAGATTGACCGTGGTCGTCATGTTTGGATCGAGGCGCGACAGAGAGAAAAAATACGACCATCCGTCATACCAGGAGTCCTTGCGATAGCCATCCGAATAGAGCTTTGAATACCGGCCTGCAAAACTCCACTGGCCGTCTATCAGACCCGAGGAGAATTCGAGAGCCTGCTTGCGCATCGTCCCCGCATTATCACCATCCGAGAGAAAGTTACCGTACCCTGAGAGGATAGAGACCTTGCGGTCTCTATCGAGAGCTGCGGAGACTATGTTGACCGATCCACCGAATGCCGCGTCGCCGTAGAGAGAATTCGCGATCCCTCTCTCGATCTGCACATCGGTTACCTCGGCGGCGAAATCCGGAAGGTCGACGAAGTAAGTGGCATGATCCTCGGGATCATTGAGAGGAATGCCGTTGATATAGACAGAGATGCGCTTGTCGTCGAAACCACGGATCTTGATATAGCTGTATCCCATACCTCCGCCGGCATCGGCATAGGTATAAAGATTCGGTGTGGCCTCCAGAAGCAGCGGAAACTCGGTCATCGTGTAGTCGCGCTCGATATCATCGCGCGTGACTGTCGTGTATGGTCGGGCGGGGTTTCCTGCACCGATGCGGCTCCCGTGCACCGTGACACCTTCCGCCTCGTACACGGATCGCTGCATGACAACCTCGATGTCCTCACCCGGCTCGACACGTCTCATGACCGGCTTGTAGCCCACGTGTGTGAACGTGACGAGGTTTTTCTCGAGGGGGTCAATTCGTATGCCAAAACGGCCGTCCGCGCCCGTCGGCTTAAACGACCGTTCGCCAATCGTAATGTTGACCCCCTCGATCGGTTCGCCCTTAACATCTGCAATCCTGCCGCTCACACTCTCGGCCGAAGCCGCAACCGGGAGCATGAGGAGTAGCGTTATTGCGATCAATGCAAATCTCATAATGAACCTCCTGAAAACAAAAAATCCGCCTGATCTCAGACGGATGCTTGACGGGCAGATGGGTCACTCCCCGTCTCCGTTTCCCTCCGCCGGCATTACCCGGATCAGGTCTTGAGGGTATGATCTCAGGCAAAACAAGAGTTTCGCCACCCCCAACGGTCAATATGTCATCGCTAATATACTAAAGAACTCGACGATTACGCAAGCACTTCAGTTCAAAACCGAGATTCCCTCAGCAATATCACTCCGTTATCAGTATCGCCGCCGCAACGACGGTGGTCCAGAGGCCGGACGTATCTCCTTCCGCCGACTGAGTGATATTCCGGGTTCTAACACGGATCCCCTTGATTTTCCACTCTTCCTTCTTTTCGTCCCAGCTCTTGTCGATATCGAATGGAAGCCCCAGGGTGGTCGCAAGCATCTCGGCCGCAAGGTCTTCGGCATAGTCTCCGGCCTTCTTGCGGGTCACACCGAACCCGTGATGCTCCGAGAGATAGCCGAACTTTTCACCATCGAGCGGGATGGCGACCCCGATCGACGCCGAAATCAGTCGATTCGGCTCGTTAGTGGAGTTACGGCTCATTACGGCATGTACGATCTCCCCCGGATGAAGGTAGCTGAGACCCCGGTCACGGCTGACTATCCTGGCGTTGGGCGGAAAAATCGATGACACCGTTACAAGATTGAATTGCGCGATGGAGGCATCCCGCAGCGCCAGCTCGAATGAGTTGAGCTGCTCCGTGTGACGTCCCACTCCACGTGTTAAAAACAGCTTTGTTGGTATATCTCCCACTCTCATTTCTCCCTTCTGTCTACAACCTGCGAAGATAAACCTCATGTATTTGCAGCGCAAACTCTTTTTGCGGCTCGTCGATGCTCAATGCCTGAACAGTTTTCGGCCGATCACGCCGAAGCGCTTTTCGATCCCCGGGCCACGTCCGATACGAGATCTAAGGGAGGTGCTTATGATTCGATTCTCAACGGCAATAGCAGCGATAATTCTATGCGCGACCTCAGCTTCCGGCACGACAATAGTCGCGAACATTACCGACTTCGATCAGAATCCCATTAACGACGCCGCGCTATATGTAGAGTGCAGAGACAACTACTTCTTCAGCGACAAAGACGGCAGGGTCGTGATATATGTCGAGGAGGCTTACGAAGATTGCGTGGTCGGGATTTCTCATCCGGATTTTGTTTCACGGGATTTCGTAATTAGAGTCAGGGCTGAAGCCGACACCACATACTGCGACCTTCGGCTATACAAGCCGCAAGAACCGGAATCGATAGATCCGCGCTACCCCTACACTCGATTCGGACAGATCGAGATATGCGGTGACGAAGCGCTCAGCTATGAGCTTCTCGAAGTTCACGGCAGCACTTCTCTTGTCTTCAATCTTCCCCCCGGCTGCGATGATGCCACGGCTTATCTTACGCTCCGCGAGGATGAGTATCAGCTCTGTGGCGACGGCTCCGGCTACAACATAGATAAGGCGCGCCACCTCGTCTTCGAGGCGAGAGCGGTAAGCGGAAGTCCCGAAGTCACGTTTATCTCTCTATGGGATGGATGCGACTCAAAGCCGGGTACGTATCCGAAGCACCGGGCACGTTTGTCGAACAACTTCACCGAGTTCCGGATGAATCTCGGCATGTGGAAGCTATCAGATGTCAGCACGATCTGGGGATTCAAATTGAACCGCAACGATACAGACAAGCCGTTGGCAATCGAGATCAAGGACATCCGAGTACTCTTCGACGAGTTCGATAGGGTCGCCGATACCGAATAGCCGTCGTTATCCCTCCGATAATGGTTGCATTGATAATCCGTACAGCTTATTTTAATGAGCTTTATGGAAGATTTCGCCGACGTAGCGGACAATGTCGCACGAATCCGTAGCGACATCGAAGAGAGCCTGGACAGATGTGGAAGGTCCGGCGAGACGGTCACAATTGTCGCCGTCACCAAGACCTTTCCAGCCTCGGCAGTGCAGGCCGCAGCCGATGCGGGCCTGACGGACATCGGTGAAAGCCGCATCCAGGAAACGGCTTCAAAGAGACCGAAAATCGATGTTAACTGCAAGTGGCACCTTATCGGACATCTCCAGAAAAACAAGATCAACAAGGCTCTCGATCTTTACGACATGATTCAGTCTGCCGATTCATTCCGGATTGCCGCTGAGATCGATCAGCGGGCGGACAGACCGATCGAAATTCTCCTTCAGGTCAATTCTTCCGGTGAGGAGACCAAGTTTGGACTCGAGCCGGAAAGCGTTATCGAAACCGCGAAACGGATCGCCGACCTCGACAAGATCAGACTGATGGGGATAATGACAATCGGGCCGCTGACCGGAGATAACCGTCAGATACGGCACAGTTTCAAGCTGACCAGGCAGTTGTATGATGAACTCCAGGCCGCGAACATACCCGGAACCGATATCCGGCATCTCTCCATGGGCATGACGCACGATTACAAACTTGCCATCGAGGAAGGCAGCAATATGATTAGGGTCGGAACGGCAATATTCGGCGAAAGAGAACAAAGAGGATAGGATGGACAAAGAGAAGCTTTCAATCAGCCCGGCCGAAATCAAGAACTGTCAGTTCGACAGGAAGATGCGGGGTTATGATCCAGAGCAGGTGGACGGTGTTCTTCAGCTCGCAGCCGACAGCCTCGAGCAGGCTATTGTCGATATCGACCAACTCGAAAAGGAAATCGGCAGCCTCCGTAACGAGATTACGGATTACAAGAAGATGGAGAGCACAATCAAGGATACAATGGTCTCGACACAGGGCTCGGCGGACGAGATTCGCAAGAGTGCAGAAAAGGAAGCCGAGCTGATTATGCGTGAAGCGCGTCTCAAGGCAGCGGAAGAGTCTGAAGAAGCCGAGAGACGTGTTGCAGCGCTCAAGGGCGATATCGAGCGGCTCAGGAGCATGAAGAGTGAGTATATCATAAAACTACGATCGTTGCTCTCGACGCATCAGGAAATGCTCGTCGAAGTGGCGAAGGATGACAGCCCGGAACCACGTGAATCCGAGGCATCCGAGGAATACTGAATGGGGGCTTTCATTGAGTAGGCTTGCGCAGACAATGGCCGAGAGCGTAGCTGATATCCGCAAGGTCACCGATTTGACGGGTGATGTCGGGATCATTCTCGGCACGGGACTCGGTCGGCTCGCCGATAAAATCGAAGTCGAGAAGACTGTGCCGTACGACAGAATTCGGCACTTCCCGATTTCGACTGTCGAGAGTCACGACGGCAAGCTGCTTTTCGGCAGGCTCGGCGGTCGGAATGTGATCGCGATGCAGGGCCGGTTCCATGTATACGAAGGCTATTCTCTCGAACAGGTATCGTACCCGGTCAGAGTCTTGAAAGCCCTTGGAATGAAGTTACTGATTGTCTCTAATGCGTGCGGCGGGTTGAATCCGCAGTTCGATCTAGGCGATCTCGTGCTGATAACCGACCACATCAACCTTCTCGGGGGTTCGCCTCTGATCGGTCCGAATGATGAGTCCCTTGGACCACGATGGCCCGACATGTACAACTGCTACGACACCGATCTCCGGCAGTTGGCAGAGCACTCAGCGCGCAAACTCGGAATAACACTCCGGCGTGGTGTTTACATCGCCGTGACCGGGCCGAATCTCGAGACGGCCGCGGAATACCGCTATCTCCGGACTATCGGTGGCGATGTCGTCGGGATGTCCACAGTACCGGAAGTCATTGTCGCAAGGCACCAGGGCACAAAGGTGCTCGGAGTATCCATCGTTACTGATATGGGGTTGCCCGATGCTCTCGGACCGGTGAGCGTTCAGGATATAATCGCAACGGCGTCGAAAGCTGAACCATATCTAACGCGAATGATTGAAGCTGTCGTTACAGAGCTGGATGAGAGCACGATAGATCACGAGGAGGCCGGCAAACATACCGGGACCGAGCCTCCCGTGGGGCAGTGATACAGATAGATTTCGGCATCGAGCGATGTCGAGTATATCGACTTCGACCATGGAGGTACCGATGCGTACCCGCGAACTGAAAAGATTCGAAAAGCTGCTGATCGAGCGACGTAAGGAGGTTTTGAGAGAAATGGGGCTTCTCAGAGAGACGGTCGCCGGCGAGACCACCAAGGAGGCAACCGGGGACCACTCCTCTTACTCGTTCCACATGGCCGATCAGGGAACCGATGCGATGGAGCGGGAGAAGACGTTCCACTTTGCCTCGAAATCGCAACGCTTCCTCTATCACATTGACGAGGCTCTGAGGCGAATCCGCAACAAGACCTACGGCAAATGTGTCAGGTGCGGCCAGAACATCTCACTGGACCGACTCAAGGCTCTACCGCACGCCAGATTCTGTATTGAATGCAAGTCGGCCGAAGAGCGCGGCGAGACCCATTGATGAACGGGGGCCTCTCGAATCCGCGTGCGCAGGCTGTGAAATCCGCGCGCTCCCGATATCTCCTTCTACTGTTCGCCGTCCTGGCATTGCTTATCATAGGTGATCAAACGACAAAACAGGTCGTAGTGAACACGATGGAGCCCGGTCAGTCGATTCCGGTCTGGGGAGAAACGCTCAAATTCACGTTCGTGCAGAACCAGGGCGGGGCATTCGGAACATCGATAGGCTCGAACATGCTGTACATCATTGTCTCGCTTCTGGTAATAGCGTTCGTGGTCTTCATACTCTATCGAAGTCTCGGAGAGCGGCCCGCTGTCGACATCTCCATCGCCGCAATGATCGGCGGGACGATCGGGAACCTTATCGATCGGTTTCGCTTCGGGTCGGTGGTGGATTTCCTCGATGTGAACATCCCGGACATAGATATGCTCGGGATGCAAATGGAGCGTTGGCCGGTATTCAACATCGCCGATATAGCCATCACAGTCGGAATCATGATCGTGATTTTGAACATACTCTTCGCCAGGTCCGAAACCGTAAGTCGTGAAGCGGGACCAAAAAAAGGCTGATCACGCAGTCAATCCAGTGTTTCATCTTTGACATCTCAACTCTCTCCGATTAGCTTCTCATAGCGAGAGGAGAATCAGTGCAGGAATACACGTTCACGGTAGAAGATAACGACGACAACCTTCGTCTCGACCAATATGTCCAGCGGGAAATCGGGAATATATCCCGCTCACGGGTCCAGAAGCTCATCGCCTCCGGAGATATCACGGTCAATGACACCGAAGTACGTGGCTCCTATCGCCCCAGAGTGGGAGATGAAATCGAAGTACTGGTTCCCGAGCCGAGGGAATTCAGGCTCATCGCGGAGGACATAGCGTTAAACGTAGCCTTCGAGGACGACGAGATAATCGTCATCGACAAACCGGCGGGAATGGTCGTCCATCCGGCTCCGGGACATTTCACCGGCACTATGGTGAACGCGCTCCTGCATCACGTCAAGGACTTCAAGGGTATCTCCGGCCAGTTGCGACCGGGACTCGTACACCGACTCGACATGGAGACCTCGGGGCTTCTCGTGGTCGCCAAGAGCGAGCAGGCGCTCAATTTCCTCGCAGATGAGATGAAGGAACGTAGAATCAAGCGACACTACCTCGCATTCGTATGGGGGCATATGGCGGAGGATTCCGGCAGGATCGATGCACCGATTGGTCGATCTCGTAAGGATCGAAAAAAGATGACAGTCACTGAGCACAATTCGCGGGGGGCAGTCACCGAATATGAGATTCTCGAGAGGTTCTCTTTCGCCGACAAGCTGAAACTGAAGCTCAAAACCGGCCGGACACATCAAATTCGCGTGCACCTTACGCACGTCGGGCACCCCGTGATCGGAGACGCCGACTACGGCGGCAGAGAGACCGCACTGGGTGGAATATTCGACCAATACCGAAGAATCGGAATGGAAATCCTCCGGCTTCTCCCACGACAGGCACTGCATGCCTATCGATTGTCATTCAAACACCCTAAGACCGCCCTCGATATGACGTTCGAATCTGATCTTCCGCCGGACATAGCCGACGTTGAATCTTTGTTGCGCGAAACAGCGTAAGAACATTCATGTTGTTGTTGAGGGGATGATTACTTGTGTTTTTATTGGGGAATCAAAGAACGAAAGGAACTGAATTAAAAATGCGCAAACTGACCGTCAGTGTGGATACTGCTGCCGCAATTCGTGAATCCCGCAAGGAGCGCCAGCCGGACCCCGTGGCAGCAGCTATCATCGCGGAATTTGCGGGCGCAGACGGCATCTCTATACACCTCAGAATGGACAAGAAACACATTCGCGACCGCGATCTTTACATATTGCGAGAGACAGTCAAAACCTCGCTGAACCTGCATATCGCGCCGAGCCCGGAGATGATCGAGCGAGCACTCGAGGTCAAACCTCCGGAGGTCACGCTTCTTCCCGAACACGCCGGTGAGCTTGCTACGGAGCAGGGATTGGATCTTCGCGGTCAGGCAGATGAAGTCGGCGCGATCGCAAATCAACTGTCCGCAGCCGGATGCCGTGTATATGCGCTAATCGATCCCGACCCGGACTTCATCAAGCCAGCCGCCAAGGCCGGTCTCAACGGTGTCGAGTTCTTCGCTCACAACTACACCGCTTCGTCGAATCTGGAGGAACAGAAGATAGAACTCACCAAGCTCGCCAAGGCGTTCGAAGTTGCACAGAAACAGGAGCTCGAAACTCGTATTGCGGGCGGTCTCGATTATGTGAACGTGTTGCCGATCCTCCAGTCGATCAAAATACCGGAGTTCATTATCGGGCACAATATCTTCGCTCGAGCGTTAATAACGGGTCTGGAGAAGGCCGTCCGCGATATGGTCGACATCGTCAAGTTCTACTGAGTCGCCGTCTCGGCTTTCTGTACATCCTCGGTCAGCCCGGCGGTTGCGAGGATGTATTTCTCCACGGAGAAATACTCTCTTGCCGCGCGGACGACATCTTCGGCCGTAACGCTTCGGATCGCGTCGATCCACTCATTACGATAGTCATATCCGACACCAAGGAACTCATGCACTCCCATATTGTAAGCCTGGTTTGCACGGGAGAGATTACGCATGAGAGAAGTTCCCCATTTGGAGTTTTTCGCTTTCTTCAGTTCATTCGACGTCACTCCCTCAATCTGGAGGCGACGTATTTCACCCAAGATGCCGTCGCGTGCGATGCTGAAGTTCTCCCTGCCCGTTCCCATTGCGGCAACATACCAGCCAAAGTCCTTATCGAACGACACTCCGGAACCGACGCTGTACGCCAGGCCCTGCTTTTCGCGCAGTTCCTCCTGCAGTCGATCCGACAAAATCGAACCGGCAAGCGAAAGAGCGGCCGCATCCTCATGGCCTATTCCGATTGTGGGTCCGCCGATATAAATGTATACCTGCTCCTTCTCCATCGGTACGTTCGTCTCCACAACGTCGGTCAGCGCGGAAGGCAGCGGGATAACCGGATCCGGGAGGTCCTTCAGCTCCATTCCTCCGAAGCGCGCTTTCATCTCTGAGAGCACCTGTTCGGCGGGAGCATTGGTGCAGACGGTCACAATCATGTTGTTGGGCGCATAGAAGCTGCTGTAGTGCTTCAGAAGGTCCTCGCGGGTGATAGCAGCAAGGGATCGCGGCGTCCCCATTATCGACTTCGAGTACGGTCCGTCACCAAAGAGCGCATCGTAGAACAGCTCGCGGCACTGTTCTCTCGTCGAACCGGTCGATCTGCCTGCGAGACCGATCTTCTCCTCGCGAACTCGTTCGATAGCCTCCTCCTCGAATGTCGCGTTCTGAATCAGATCCGCCATCAGGTTCATTCCACGATCCATAAACTCATCAATAGTCTCAAACTTGATAAATGAGTACTGATGAGTCGTATAGCGATCGTCGTAAGGTATGAACGGGTTATCAGTCTCCGTGATATTCGCACCAATCGAAGCCAGCTCGGATGCGATCTCCTCCCGCGTCATCTGCATAGTCCCCTCGAGCATCATCCGATTCACGAAATCCGTGATTCCCTCTTTGCCCTCCGGCTCATTTGCGGAGCGGTTCTTGCCGAGCACATTGATCGCAAAAACCCGACTGTCAGGATTGCTCTTGATTATCAGGTTGAGGCCGTTCGGCAACGTCTCCTGAAGATACGTAGAGTGCGACTCGGTCGCAGCCGGTATGTCGGTCAGGATTCTCTCCTCGTACTCATCATACGAGAAGTCCTTCCGGTCGATATCGCCCTCAGCGGCGGCATCCTCTGTAGACATCCCGTGCGGCGTACTCATTCCGTGCATTCCGCCCATTCCAGCCATCCCCGGATGTCCCTTCGCGCTCGAGGTATCCGATCCGGGCATCGCTGCAGTGCCAAGATATGAGAAATCCGTGAAGTACTTCTCGGCGACTCTGCGCACATCGGCGACCGACACTTTCTCCAAATTCGGAATAAGCTGTTCAAGAAAATCATAGCCGGTTGTCACCATCATAGGCGCAACGACAATACCGTACATGTGCAGTCGCTCACGGTAGTAAATATCGTTGGTCTTGAGCGAAACAACCAGCGCGTTGAGATCTGCTTCGGTGGGCGTAATGACGGCAGGTTCAGAGAGCACGGTTTCGATCAGACCGACGATACTATCGGTATACGCCGGATCGGTAGCTGTAGCGGAAACATGAAAAAGTGAGAAGTCCTTCTGGGTCTCGAGATACGCGCTCGCTCGCTGGGCGAGAGGGCTCCCGCCGCCAGTCAGCGCGGCATTCAGGGGTGACATCTCGCCCGAACCGAGATACTCCGCGAGAAGATAAAAAGCGTGGTAATCGGGATCGGTGTAGTGAGGAGCGCTGGTAGCCAGGTTCACCTTGGCCTGCTTGATATCGAATTCCGCCTGCTCGATATGCCTGCCGTCCGGAATCGAGAGTGAGACCTTGTCGAAATCAGGCAGCACGGAAGGATCCTGATCGCCGTAAAACCGATCCATCCTCTGGATCATGTCCATCGTATCAAAGTCACCTATAACAAGTGCGATCATGTTGTTCGGCATATAGTAGGTCTTGTAGTACTCTAAAATCTCGGCGCGTGGGATGGTCGAGATGATCTCCTCGTATCCGAGCACCGGCCGCTCATAGGGAGTTCCCCTGTATACTGTCTCCGTGTGGAATCTGTCCGCCTGGTGGTCCGGATCATCGAAGTTCATCTTGATCTCTTCGATCACAATTTTCCGCTCTTTGGGCAGCATATTCTCGGGGATTGTCGAGTGGAATAGCTGATCTGCCTGAATATCAAGCCCGATATCTATATACTCGGCGGGCATAAGAATCATGTACGCCGTAAGGTCCTTGCGAGTGAAGGCATTGATGTATCCGCCGTACATATCCACGGTTTCATTCAGGACTATCCTGTCGCGTGTTTCAGTACCGTTGAACAGAAGATGCTCGAGAAAGTGAGTAACACCATTGTTGGCATCGGTCTCATATCGAGCCCCGGCATTTACGAAAACCACCGAGGTGATCATCGGCGAAGAGTGGTTCTCCTTCAGAACCAGCGTCATGCCGTTATCGAGAGTATGAACTACTGTCGGGGACTGCTCGACTATCTGAGCCGCCACGGAAACTGCAAGCAGTATGAAAGTCGACAATGCAAAAGCGAAATTGCGCATTACCTTTCCTCCTTGATCCAATTACACTTTGCAACATGATATTGGAGGGAACAGGTCCGGTCAAGGTGATAAATCTCGCATCAGAACTGTCGTGGTGAAAAAACGGAGCCCCCGTTATTGAGGACCCCGTCTGGTGTGAATTGCTCGGATTTATGGAGCAATTATGTTCGAACTAAGTATCGGACTCTTTCCCAAAACGCCTCACTGCGGCGCCTCCTTGCTGCCCGACTCCCAGTAGCACGAGGCTTGCAGGTTCGGACACAGGGTTATCGAGACTCTCGCCGCTGAACTCAACCTCGGCAACAATAACGGTGCCGTCGTATTCATTGCCAGTTCAGCACGAACAGATCGGTACCGCTGAGGTTGTAAAGGCTGCTCTCATTGAAAAGCATATATCATACCAAAACGATCCGGGAATAGCGTAATACGTTGTATCGCTGCATGTTATAATAAGATGTCGATAGACTCCATCCGTGGCGACCAGCTTCCGCTGTCCAGTATCCCGACATCACAAAGGGATCTTTCACTCGAAGTTCCTTCGTAACAGACTTTTAGTCAGTGGATTATGATGATAACAGGTTTTGTCGGGATGCCTGACAGTCTTCTGGTTTTGGGGACATACCGATTGCGTAGAAGAGAAAGGTTCGGCAGACAGGGCTTGTTGAAAAACCCTGCGGCCTCATGCAGAGCAGTCATCGCGAGGAATCCCGTGGAGGCGGAATGACGCGGCGATCTCATAGTCAGGCAATACTATACGGCTGCTTTGAGATTGCCACGCTCGCTACGCTCACTCGCAGAATTCTTCGAATCGGCCTTTGTTTATGCGGCTATACGGTCAGGTCACACCCGCCTGCGGCAGGCAGGACCTGACCAAACTTCACTACCCGCCCTTTTTCAACAAGCCCAATAAGCCGGGCCTGTTCATTAATATCTATATGGCGGAGATGATCCTACATTTGCGCCAGAGCCTGTCTCTCCTTCTCCGAGAAAACCTTGGAGAGATCGAGGAAGATGAGGAGTCTGTCTTCGAGCTTGGCGACTCCCTGAATGTACTCCGAATCTATCGAGGTAGCGATTTCGGGCGGCGGCTCGATAGTATCTTTCGGCAAACGAAGTACCTCAGATACTGCATCGACTACCATGCCCATAACCTGCCCCTCAATGTCCACAACAACTATGCGAGTGTCTTTGTCGCTGTCCTTGGTCTCCATCATGAAGCGCTTGCGCAGGTCAATAATTGGGATGACCTTCCCCCGCAGATTTATAACACCCTCGACGAAATCCGGCGAGCGCGGTACTTTGGTAATCTCCACCAGGCGATTGATCTCCTGAACCTTCAGGATGTCAACACCGAACTCCTCCTCGCCAATCTTGAACGAGACGAGCTGTAAGAGCTCCTCTGCGCTTGCCTTGGCTGCTGAGTCCACGTGGATTTCGCCCACAGCCTCAGTGCTGGCCATTGCCACCTCCTTCATGCAACCGAAGTATACCTCGGTATCTATGATTATTCTATATGCCCATATTATCGACGCCTGAATCTTATTCTGTATGGCCGAATTGGTGCAGCTGACGAATCGTTTCAGACTGAACCGCTGCAGGACGCCGCTCGCGCTCGTATCAGATCGCTATACAGCAGCCGTCTCGTAGTCGATCTGATCGATATCGGCAGCCTTTGACACAGGCTCGTTTATGGTCCGAGACCGACAGGCCCTGTTCTGATATCGACAATTTCGACGAATCACTTGAATTCCCGATATCTACGTTCTCGGTGGTTTTTTGAGGCCTGTTCGGCAGAAGTTCGAAGCTAAGAAAAAAGCGGAGCCTTGCGGTTCCGCTTTGAAATCGTGACTACGTACCCATCAGGCTCTATTCATAATCCGCCTGAAGATACGCTTTAGTGGCAAGCTGACGCTGTATCTTATCGGTTAAACGCCGTGAGAATTCGACCGCAACATTTTCGCCGTATGTCTTCTGCATATGGTTCATCGCTATGACCTCGGAGATCACGGTGATGTTCTTGCCGGGCGAAAGAGGAATAGTGACAACAGGTATCTCTACGCCGAGGATAGTCGTATAGCGCTCCTCCATGCCGAGACGCTCATACTCATCTCCAGCCTCATCCCAGAGCACAAGTCGAACCTCGACTTCCACTCGCTTCTGCATACGGATCGAGCGCACACCGAACAGCCTCTCGATGTCAATGATACCGATTCCACGGACCTCCATATGGTGCCCGAGCAGCTCCGAGCCGGTTCCCACGATCAGATTCTGGGCTTTCTTGACGACCTTCACGACATCATCCGCAACCAGACGATGTCCCCTCTCCACGAGATCGAGCGCGCACTCAGACTTGCCGATACCGCTCTTCCCGGTATAGAGGAGCCCCACGCCGTAGACATCGACCAATGTGCCATGCACGGTCATGAGAGGTGCGAAGATATCATCGAGATATCCGGAGAGCTGTGTTACGAAATCGACGGTCGAAAGGCGCGTCTGAAGAAGCGGCGTTCCCGCCTCGTTCGCCGAGTGGATTAGTTCGGGCGGTGGATTTAACCCCTTGGTCACAACTACCACCGGGATGTCGTAGCCGAAGAATTCTTTCAGGTGACGGATTCTCTGCTCTCGGCTCAGACTCGCGAGATACGCCACTTCGGTCTCGCCGAGAATCAGTGTTCTTTTGTGAGGGAAACGCCTGGTAAACCCGGAAAGAGCCAGTCCCGGACGATGGATCGCGGCAACCGTGATGAGATTCTTCATTCCGGAGTTGTCCGCGAGCACGAACAACTCCATCGATTCCTTACAGTCGCTGTATAGCTTCTCTACGGTGATTTCCGGCATTGTCAGTAGTCCAGCGTGATGTCCTCTTCGGAGGTCAGCGGCGGAGGTGCTGTTTTGTCCTCCGACACCTTTTTCTGCTGCTTGTCTTTCAGCTTGCCCTTATACTTTTTGAGCTGCCCCTTGAGCTTGTCAATAGCATCTTCCACTGACACGTACATGTCATCCGTTTCGCCGGTGCCTGCCAGGGTAGTCTTGGCAACCTTAACACTTATCTCGGCCCTTTGCCTGTGTCCCTCGACCTCCAGCACGACGTTTGTCGACACGATATTATCGAAGAATCGCTCGAGTTTTTCAAGTTCTTCATTGACGAAAGTCTTGAGCTCCGGTGTTAGGTCGAAGTGTCTGGCGGTGATATTGACGTTCATGTCAGACTCCTTTCATGGACTTGGGAGACCGTCCAACAGCCTGCCACCTTTTTGGCGGCATTTCGGAGTATTCAGGCGAGAGCCTGATAAGCTCCTCGCCGATATGTGTTTATCGATATGCGGCGTATTGCCGCCCATGTTCGCAAAATCCTATTCATCTCTAATATACGAAAATCCGATACTGCGTTTCCGCAAAAAACGACAAAACGGATGCAGAAAGGCAGAATACCCTGCGACTGCCGACAAGTCGACCCGGTGGATAGATTGATCGCTTTCTGGAAGTAATTAGGACAGATGTCGTTCCCTACCTGGCCCACTAATATCAAGTAAGCTATCCTATGGTAACAAGTCAATCTTTTTCTTTCGTCACGCGTTTTCTGAATCGCGCCGGAGGAATCCTGAGCTCCTTGCGATACTTGGTAACGGTACGTCTTGCGATACTGATTCCCTCGTCCTGAAGGAGCTTCTGAAGCTCCTGATCCGAGTACGGATTGGCGGTGTCTTCGTTTTTGACGATATTATCGAGCATCTGTTTGACGCTCCGCTTAACAATCGGCCCTTCGCCTTCCTTGGGCAGGCCGGTGTTGAAGAAGTACTTGATCTCGAAAACACCCTGGGGCGTCTGAACGTACTTCTCTTTCGCCACACGCGCTATAGTGGCAACGTTCATCTCCACCTTCTGCGCAATGTCCTCCATGATCATGGGCTTGAGAAATTCGGAGCCTCTCTCGAAGAACTCTCTCTGTTCTTCGATTATCGCGTACATGACATTTATCATCGTTGATCTACGCTGATTGATCGCCCGAAGAAGTGATTTAGCCTGATCGAGCTTCTCACGCACGTACTGCTTCGCTTCTTCTTTCACACCGTTATTGCGCCTCAGAAGCTGGCGGTACTGTGAGTTTATCCTCAGCGTGGGAACGTATTTATCATTGTGATAAACGACATACTCGTCGCCCACCTTCTCCACCATCAAATCTGGTACGATCGGTGTGGCAGCGGTGTCGAACCGTCCCATTGTGGGCTTCGGAGCAAGCGTTTTCAGGACATCCATCGCTTCCTGGATCCGCTCCGGGGTGGTGCCCAGCTTCTTCGCAATCTGAAGATGGCTCTTTTTGTCGAGACAGTCGTAGCATTCTTCGATTATCCGCGCCGCGAGCGACTTCTCCTGCCCCTGCTCACGAAGCTGAATCAAAAGCGATTCTCTCAAGTCGCGAGCACCGACACCGACCGGATCGAACTTCTGAATCAGGTCCAGGACTTCCTCGACCGGCTTCAAGTCTATCTTAAGAATCTCAGCTATCTCTTCCTTGTCGCAGGTCAGATAGCCGTTGTCATCTATGTTGCCGATGATAAACTCGCCGATCGCCATCTGCTCGTCGGAAAGCTTAAGGAACGCAAGCTGTTCGAGCAGATGCTCCTGGAGCGTTTTGTCCGCAGCGGGTGTCTGGCTCTGGCGCTCCTCGGTCTTTTCCCGCATGCGGCTGAAAGTATAGTCATCGGCCTCATCACCGAGATAATAATCCCAGTCGATTTGGTCCATTTTCGGGTCGATCTCCGGGTCCTGCTCAGAGAGATCGTCCGGTAATTCGGCTTCATCCTGATCGGTAACCAGCTCGACCTCCTCCAACATGGGATTCGTAGCAAGCTCTTGCCGCAGCCGCTGCTCGAGTTTCAGCACCGGCATCTGCAGCATTTTCAGCGACTGAATAAGCTGCGGCGCCAGGATCAACCTTTGATCGGGTCTTATGACCAGATTCTGTCGGATGTTAGGACTCATTCAATTCGTTGCTTTCCAGTAAGTTACGGATGAATTACCAAAGCCGCCTATCTGCTATGTTTATCGGTAAATCACAATCTCAGTTTAATTTGAACTTCTCGCCGAGGTATATTTTCCGCGCCTCGGGGTCATTTGCAAGGAATTCGGCGGTTCCAGCCTTCAAAATCCGACCGTCACACATAATATACGCACGATCCGTGATAGATAATGTCTCTCTTACGTTATGATCCGTCATCAAAATGCCCAACCCATCCTCTTTCAGGGAGGCGATTATGCCCTGTATATCCTCCACCGCAATCGGATCAATTCCGGCAAACGGCTCATCGAGGAGCAGAAAGTCCGGATCCGTGACCAGTGCCCGTGCTATCTCCACTCTACGCCGTTCTCCACCGGACAGTGTGTAAGCCGGGCTCTTTCTCAACCGGGCGACATCGAGCTGCTCGAGCAGGGTCTCAAGACGCTCTTTTTGCTCCGACTTCGGTATCGACCGCATCTGCAGAATCGCCTTAATATTGTCCTCCACAGTCAGTCTCCTGAAGATCGAGGGCTCCTGGGCAAGATATCCGATACCCTCCCGTGCCCTTTTGTACATCGGAAGGCCCGTTAAGTTCGTTTCATCTATACAGATACGGCCTCGGTTCGGCCTCACGAATCCAATTATCATGTAGAACGTCGTCGTCTTACCGGCACCGTTCGGTCCGAGCAGCCCCACTACTTCGCCGGTGTTGACGTCGATCGAGACGTTGTCGACAACCCTGCGTTTCTTGAAACTTTTTATCAGGCCCTCTGAATGTATACGTGACATTCAAACCCCGTGCGTACGCTTACGGAATGCACCTTCAAGGGTTATACGGTTCATTCGCCCTCCCTTTTCCAATATAGATTGGCCTCAACTCAACGTCAAGGCATAATATTTGCTAACGTGGATTGAGCGTGTCCGATTCAGGGCGCTTTCTCTGTCGGATTTCTTCTACATTCTCGAAGCGACCGCGCACTCTATTTTTGATTTGAAACTCGGTTAGACTGCTGTTCGATTCGAGTCCGTAGCCCGTTTGAACGCTCCCCTCGCGCGATATCCGAACGAATGACTCGGTTGTAATCATATTTCGTCTTTGGTCCCAGAAGAGGCTGTCTGCTTCGAGTCGAACCCCCTTGTCCGAGACAACGTCAACATCGCCCCAGACCTTGAGCCAGTCGGTTTCTTGACGGACCAGGCCGGAATCAGCATCGAGGACAGACTCCACAGCTCCCAGCGAATCAAAGAACGTCGCGGTAATATCGGTGAGAATCGTTGAATCGGCGTCTTCGTACTTCTCCAGATACTCGGACTCGATAAGCACCGTCTTGACACCCTCTTCGGTGAACAGGATATCGGAGCCATACATGATCTGATCAGGCATCCGCTGTACCGGCGCGCTCGCCTCGCCGGAATCCTCACCCTCCGGAGCGGAGTCGGAGCACGATAAAACACCCGCGAGCAAGATCACTATCAGACTCGTAATGAAGCGTAGATTTGAACGGACGTACATCATAGAATTGACTCTTTCATCGACCATACATTATACAATCGGAGGTTTGCTCCGAACAATCAACAACGATTCTCGATACAGCAAAAACCAAAAAGGCGGCCAAAGCCGCCTTTTTCAAGAACAATATGATCCAAGCTGTGTGTCTCAGAAACTACATTGGCGGCGCTTCCATTGAAAATTCTGAAAAATCGAACCAGTAGCCGGTGCCCTGGACATAATCGAGCTCGGCCTGGACTATCGCGAGATGCCCCTCCTCGATCTCCACGAACCGCTCGAACATCTTCTGACCCTCTTCATCGAGCTTATCTACTACAGACTTATAGAACTCGCTCGTTTCCTTCTCAACGTCACGGGCATGCCTGAGAAGGTCGATCTCGACTTTGAAATCCTTATCCGACATCTGGTCTTTCAGCTTCGATACCTCTTTTTCGATATTCTCCTTCGGAGGAATCTCGGTTTCCAGCGCCTCAATAGTGATCTTGCCGGTATCCGCCCACTGTTTCTTCTTTGCCTCGAGATAATCCACGTGCCGCTGCTCGTCCTGAGCTAATATCTCGAGCATTCGTCGGCCTGTCTCGTCTTTGGTCTTCTCGACTGCCTCCCTGTAGACATCCCTCACTCGGTTCTCATATTCGAGAGCGGTCTTGATTGCTTCCTCTACAGTCATGTTACCTCCATGATCGATTCCAGTATGGCCTAATATAATGGCTTCAGGGCAGATTGAAAGCAGATTTTAAAGGGGTGCACCAAAGAAAAAGGCGCCGACAGCGCGGCGCCTGAAAGTCAAAAAACTGAGACGCGATTACTCTTGAGCGCCGGATGCGCCGCGACGGCCGAGAACCGAGTCATACATGAACATAGCGGTGGGCTTGTCACCAACCAGCTCGAGCTTGTCAACTATCTCGCCGGCCGTAGCCTCTTCCTCGACCTGCTCGTCGACAAACCAGCCGAGCATGTAGTGCGAGGGAAGGTCGTTTTCTTCATCGGCGAGCTTAACGAGCTTGTGAATCTCGCTCGTGACGAACTTTTCGTGCTCGAGAGCCTCCTTGAAAGCTTCCAGCGGGGACGACCACTTCGACTTCGGCTTGTCAATCTGCTCGAGTTCAACTCTGCCGCCTCTGTCGATGACGAAGTCAATGAGCTTCTGAGCATGGAATTCCTCTTCCTTCGCCTGAGCTGCCATCCAGGCCGCGAATCCATTCAGGCTCTCGGCCTTGAAATGGAGCCCCATGGACTTGTAGAGGTATGCAGAAAAGAGCTCATTCTTGATCTGGGTGTTCAGGGCGTCTCTCATCTTGTCAGAAATCATCTCTATCTCCTTTACTTCAGTTTGGCACGCGCCGAACGCTCCTATCTCCGTGGGATCCGGTTTCGGCGATACCGGTTGTTTTCAATCAGTTCAGGAATACAACAGAAAGAAGACTAAATGGTTCCACAAAACTGGAGGATATCGTCCGGGAAACGCGCGAGCCGCCAGACTCGAAACTGGCCAGTCCGACCGACACTGATTGTATGGACTGATTGGAATGCCCCGATTGTCGTTATCATTGCGAGTGAAGCGAAGCAATCTCCTCGCAGGCGGAAAGTGTTAGGCGACTTAAAGATCGCCACGTCGTCCCGCTCTCGCGGAACTCCTCGCGATGACGGGTCTTTCATCCAGATTTGCTTTCTCAACAGGCCCTCTATGCTGGAGAGACTAGTTCTCCGACATGACCATCTCGTCGTATTCAACTTCGAAACGGAGCTTATGTTTCGCTTCTTCCTGAGCGAGCATTTCGAAGGTCGCCCGCACATTCTCATCAGAAGCCGCGCCTGCAAGTGCGTTGTACAACAGAAATGCCTCTTTCTCGCGCTGCATAGCCACAACGAGCGCCTCCTGCAGATTCATATCCTCATGCGGTTCGACCGGCTGAAGGGTCTCGGCTATCTTCATATTGAGGACATTACGCTTGTCGGTCTGCAATATCTTCCCGCTCTTGATTGCCTCCAGCTTCTTCTTGTGCCCCATCTCCTCACCGGCGAATCCCATGAACATCCGGCTGATATTGGGATTATCCACCTTGTCCGCGAGATCACGATAAAAGTCGGATGCGCTCTGCTCGCTCTCTATGGCGAAATCGAGTACTTCTTCGACGGAATTGAACTCCATTCTATCCTCCCAATTCACAAAATGTGGATTTGTCTATCTTATCGTACGACCGATCATCGAAAGGAAACGGGGACGTTAAAACGTCCCCGCCAAATTAAGGCAAAGTACGTGGCAAATCAATCGAATTTAACCCTTGAAGAGCTTCTCGATCCTCTCCCAATGGAGATTGTCGACGAAGTTTTTGATGTAGCTCTTCCGATCCGGTCCGTCCTTGTGATAGTAGGCATGCTCGAACACATCGCAAGCCACTATCGGACGGGCGCCCCAGAACGCACCGAAGTTGTGGAAATCAACTTGAGCGTTGCGGAGCTTATTGCCGGCGAGAGTATCTACCACAAGGAGCCCCCAACCGGAGTTCTTCGCGCCAAACGAGGTCGCAATGAAATCTTCCTTCCAGGCGTCAAACGAGCCAAACTCCTTCTCGATTGCGGCCTTGATCTGCGATGCCTTTGAAATGTCGCCGTCGCCGCCAAGATTATCCCAGAACACATCGTGCAAGACCATGCCTGCATGGTTGAACGACTCCTGACGCTTGATCTCGGTCCACTCGGCATAGTTGGCGTGCGCCTTGGACTTATCCGCAGACTTGAGCTGCTCCTCGATTTCGTTCAGTTTATCCACATAGCCCTTATGATGCTTGTTGTAGTGCCAATCGGTAGTCTCGGGGCTCATCACAGGTGCCAGGAGCTTCTTCGCTTCGTCGTCGCTATAGGGTCTCTTCTTCAGATCGTAAGCCATATCTACCTCCATCATAGTGGTCTGTTTGTTGACCGGGTTGCTACCGGATCATCTGTTTTAGCCTACAAACAGAAGATGGATTAGATTGTTCCATGTTTCAGGGTATAGGTTGTTCAGGGATAAATCTGAGGTACTGACTATGGTTGGACGCTCCTCCGCAACAGGTGTGGAGCAACTACTGGAAGGCGTCCCGTAAACGGGTGCATTGGTTTTGTTTGTTCTCAGTCGCCGCAGGCGAGTGTGAACTGACCGTTCGCAAGTCACAGATACACAGGAGCATGGTCGAAGGAACGGCAGATCACAATCCCGGTTCTCATCGGGATCAGGATCTGTCGTTACCGTTTTGCGTGCCATGTAAGACACCCTCTACTCCGGTAGCCTCCGTATTGAAGACGGAACTGTAGATTCTTATGGAGGGCCTCATGTGACGACCTTGTAACCGGCGGTCTCAACCGCGTTCTTGACCTTCTCGGGATCGAGATCCTCACCCGAAACGGCTGCTCGTTTACCGGTAAGATCGACCTTGACATCGCTCACACCCTGTATCTCACGAATCGCCTTCTCGACGTTCGCTGCACAGTGATTACAGGTCATACCTTCCACAGTGAATACTTTTGTATCAGCCATTGATTCCACCTCGAATTCGCTTTTGCGCAAGTATGGGGAGATCAGCGCATTGAAAAGGATCAGAAGGAGCAGAACGGCGCTGACATCTCCGATCCACTCGGGAAGGATCCCCGTGTGCTCATGCGTCATATGCTCGCCGGTCATCTGGAATATCTCGTTCAGCAACAGTCCCGACGCCAGTGCGGCAAAGGCGACAGTGAACAGATAAATGAATGTCGTGCGCTTGCCGAGTACCTTCCAAATAGTAGCCACAGCCGCGGCATTCGTAGCCGGTCCGGCTATAAGGAATACAAGTGCTGCACCGGGTGAAAACCCCTTCATCATAAGCGCGGCCGCAACCGGCACGGACGCAGTGGCGCAGACGTAAATCGGGACTCCGACAGCCATCATCACGACCATCGAAAGTACTCCGGCTCCCACGAGTCCCATGAAAAAATCGTCCGGTACGACGGCGGTAATGAGTCCCGCGATTATCAGGCCGATGATAAGCGATCGTCCGATATCCTGCGGCAGCGAAATGAACCCGTACTCGGCCGCCCGGACTATCCGGTTCTTCTTTGTGCGAGTCCCGCTCGGCATAGTAACACCTTCCTGTTCGAGAACAGGAAGCTCAGATGGGACCTCGTCCTTCTCGCCGAATATCCGCACAAGCACGCCCCCGATCAGGCCGGTTGCCAGCGCCGCTATCGGTCGGAAGATGGCGAATACCGGACCCAGCAGGCTGTACGTCACCAGGATGCTATCCACGCCCGTCTGTGGGGTGGAGAGCAGAAAAGAGAGGGTTGCGCCTCTGCTTGCGCCATGCCTCCGTATCGACGCCGAGACCGGTATCACTCCGCACGAGCAGAGCGGCAGCGGTATTCCGAGAACAGCCGCCTTCACGACCGCTGAAAAACCTCTACCGAGATGACGATCCACGATTCGCTGCGAAACGACTACTGAGAGAATACCCGCCACTATGAACCCGAACAGCAGGTATGGAGACATCTCGGCAAGAACTGCCCAGAATTCTCTCGCTATTTCAATTGCTGTATCTATCATTTTTCTTCAAACTCTCGTCTATGCTTCAGTTATGACATCCACCACGCGCGCTCCGAGCCGCATACCTATACGTGTCAGCGCGAAATCATATTTGGTCGGATCTTCCGGCGCTATCTTTCTGAAACCGTCGGTTATCTCCCTGGCGGTCTTGAGATCCGCAGACTTCCGAGCGGTCATGCCAAGCGCCCGTCCGATCCGATAAATATGAGTATCGAGCGGGACGATCAGCCGTGACTCGCCGATCCTGTCCCAGCCGCCCGGATCGACCGCATCCTTTCTAACAAGCCATTTCAGGAACAGGTTCAATCTCTTGCAGGCACTCCCCTTTGGTACATCCGGCAGAAGAGTCGGGCAAAACGTCCCGTTCGCTCCACGAAGCCTTGTCACAAACTCACTGAGCGCCCGAAGGACATCACAGTCCTCGTCGGAGAGGCCGGTGCGAAAGCAGTTCTCGAGCGATCCGAACTCCTCGATTACCTGTTTCGCATTCCACAACATTCCAGAAACTTCCTTGCCGGTCGTGAATCTATGCTTGAAATCCCGGTACCTGGCAGTCAGCGAGCGGCGGTTCGTGTTCATGAGATACTCGCTCGGTCTTCCCATGCTCTCCACGACCTTCGTGACGCTCGCAACGATCTGCAGGACTCTACCATAGGCGAGCGAGGACGCGACCAGGGCAACGATCTCTCTGTCTCTCGGATCATCATATCTCAGAACGACTTCAAGCGGATCAGGATCGATATACCGCCGATGATTGTACCGCCTGTACAGTCTTTCGAGAGCATCCCTGCTCAGTTCTATTCTCTCGCTTTTCATACCTGGATGCTGCCTCTCGACTCGGTGTCCTCGGAATCTCAACCATTAGTATCTACTATACCGGGACGGAAACAGTTCCGCAATAGCATTGTGACCATCGAATTGGGACCATCGAATAAACCGTACGAAAAACGTGTGGAATTGAAGGTGAATGTTGACAAACGCAACCGCGATCATTAATATTTCGCCAGCTTAATTTGTCGGCGGATGCCGGCTGGACAGTTGAGTTTTTTCTTGGCTTGCGAGGAGTTACGGAGTTTCATCGGAATGAGTTCGAGGTTTTCGAGACCTCATTTCGTATGACAGCAACTTAGAAGGAGTTTGTTCCAATGGCGAAGCATAACGCGGGCGACATAATGATACCTATCGAGGATTATCCGCACATTCCATACTGGTTTACTCTTCGCCAGGCTGTTGCCGAGATTGAGAAGTCACAAATCGATGCCTCCGGGCGAACGTCCCTTCCGAGAGCACTCCTCGTTTTCGATGAGAAATACAATCTCGTCGGCATGTGCCGTCGCAGAGACATCCTTCGCGGTCTCGAACCGAAGTTTCTGAGGACAATGGGTGTTAAACACCGGGAAGAGATCTTCGAGCTCGAGACAGATCCCAACCTTGTTGACATTTCCGAGGGAAAAATCGGCAGGGCTATGCAGGAACAGGCTGAAACGAAAGTCAGTGAGGTGATGAATCCGATAGTCTCGACAGCAGACTACTCGGATCATATCGCCAAAATCATATACAAGCTCCTCAGCAGAGATCTCTATATGATTCCCGTTCTAAAGGACGACAAAGTTGTGGGCGTAATCAGGACAGTCGATGTTTTCCATGAAATTGCAAAAATCCTGTTATGAGACAACCCAAAATGACAACCAAGAAACCTTGCCAGCACAGGATAATCAATGAAACTGAATGTGAATGACAAGGGTGGGGCACCGACCGGCGGCCTTCCGCCGAAACCTGCCGAAATCCACATCGGGCCGTCGAAAAGAAAAGTCGATTACAAGAGGTTAGCGTTTATCCTTCTCGGCGTCGCGTTCTTCGCGGCAATCTATTTTTCTCCACCCTTCGATGATGCGGTCGACCCAAACGGAAAGCAATTTGCGTTGACTCACGAGGGCAAGGCCGCACTTGCGTTGTTCATGCTGGCCGCGATATGGTGGGTTTTTGAGGTGGTACCAATCGGTGTGACCGGCATCACGATCGCCGTAATCCAGGTGCTCTTTCTGATCAGACCGGCAACGGATGCATTCGGGGATTTCATGGATCCCTCGGTTTGGTTCATTATTGGTTCCATAGTAATCGGGATGACATTCGCAAAAACCGGGCTGACTAAGCGGATGGCGTATCGGATGCTGCTTGTCGTCGGCGAACGAACGAGCATGATCTATCTCGGCTGTTTCGTTATGACCTCCGCTCTGACACTGATAATGGCGCACACTGCCGTGGCCGCGGCGGTCTATCCTCTTCTTCTGGCAATCTACGCCCTCTATACCGATGATGAGAAGCCCACGAAATTCGGCAAGGGACTATTCATGGGCATGGCTTTCGTGGCCGGGGCCGGTTCAATCATCACACTTCTCGGAGCAGCGCGCGCAGCAGTCGCGATAGGATTCTTCCGCGAGATCATAGGCCGCGAGATTGCGTTCTTCGAGCTGTCGTATTACATGGCACCGGTAGGCGTAGTAATGACATTCATTCTGTGGGCCTTTTTCATGGTTGTTTACAAGCCGGAGAAAAAGACAATCCCGGGCTTGAGAGAGAGAGTTAGCCTGCTGTATGAGCACATCGGGCCGATCAGCCGCACCGAGATTATCACTCTCGTCATCACCTTTGCCGCGATCGCTCTCATGAGCTCGCGTTCATTCGTACCGGCACTGGGGGATATTAACAAGAGCGGTATCATACTGGTAACCACGGTTCTCTTTTTCCTGCTCAGGATACTCACAATCAAAGACCTCGAAGAGATCCCCTGGAATATCATCCTGCTCTTCGGCGGCGCAATGAGCATCGGCTTCTGCCTCTGGGATACCGGCGCGGCTGACTGGCTGGCTGTTTCATGGCTCGGTCTCCTGCAGGATTTCGGCTGGTTCATATTCGTGATGGGAATGGCGCTGTTCGTACTTCTGATGACCAATTTCATCATGAACGTTGCCGCCATAGCCATCTCGATGCCCGTAGCGCTTCGGCTGGCACCCTATCTCGGAGTCGCACCCGAAGTTGTAATATTCTCCGCACTTGTTGTAGCTGGAATGCCCTTCCTGCTGTTGGTTGGTGCGGCACCCAATGCCATCGCATACGAGTCAAAGCAATTCAGCAGCGGAGAGTTCTTCGTGACGGGAATTCCGGCGTCCATAATTCTCATGGCAGTTCTCGGGTTCTTCGTGAAGTTCGTCTGGCCTGCGATGGGAATGCCCGTTCTCGTTGGCTGAAGACTGATGCAATTCCGCTAAGAAGGCGGGCGTCAGCGCCCGCCCAAACGCACTCTGATCATAGAACAAAGACCATACCCGTGCGTTTAATCCTATGGAACACTTGAGAAAGGAGTGTGGCTTGAAGGTGTCGACCATGAGGTATCTGTTTTTCACGCTTGTGATCCTCTTTTCGCTGATAGTCGCTTGCGGAGATGATGTCGAACCGGTAATTCAGCCTCCGGTGATTGAGTACGGCAGTCTGACCGGGAAGGCATTCCTTGCGGGAACGGCGGTGACAATTCCGGGAGTAGTTGTAACCGTCGATGACATGGTGGACACAACGGGCGATGATGGGCTCTTTTCGATCGACAGCATCCCGGAGGGTATGTACACTATCCAGGCCGCTCGCGAAGATTATGCTCTGTACGAGGCTGACATCGAAATCTCCGGCTCGACAGCCGCGAGCGTTGCAATGCGGCTCTCAATCTCGGACGCTGTCGTGACCGGCACGGTCTCTCATCCCTACTACGGTGTTGTCGGAGCAACTAAAGTACAGATCGGTGAAATGTCTGATGTGACCGACCAGAACGGCAGATTCGAGATCGACAACGCACCCGTTGGTGAGCAGGTGCTGACCTGTACCGATGCCGGTCCGGGATATCACGATGTTATGGATACCGTCTACGTGCTCTCATCCGAACAGGAGATCGATATTACCCTGACTCGCACAATTACATCGGGGATTCAACTCAACGATGACGCCACCGTGAAGCTGTCCTCTATCGAACCGGAGTTGAGCGAGGAGAATTACGGGTTCGTCGGTGAACTCGACCTCTACTTCCTGAACGACGAACAACACCAGACAGAGAGATTCAGAGTATTCATTTCGCTTCCTTCAATTCCCGGATTCATAACTATCGACCAGATCGAATCGGCCAGGCTCGTGCTCAGCCGCAGCTCGAGCAGAGCCGCAGAGGTGGCATATAATCCGAAGACCGTCCGTGCAATCAGAGTCGTCGAGTCGTGGTCCGAAGGAACGATCACGTTCGCGAATTTACCCGAAACGGCCGACACGATTCTGGTTACCGGGAGTGTGAGAGACCGATTCACCACGGAATTCGATCTTCTCGACTATTACAGGGACAGCACAGGCATTGAGAACGGGCTCATGCTCATCCTCGATTCCGACTATAGATCAGAGTATACTGGAAGCCCATCCGGCGAGCGCATCAAGTTCTTCTCTAGAGAGGTTGCCGAACCATCTGTCCGACCGCGTGTGGAATTCAGATACACGCACTGAGACTGATCTGAGACGTGACAATTGTTACAGCGATGGCTTTCGCTATTTCAACATCTCCTCCGGAGAATCGACTCGCGACCTGATACGATTCACTATTCCCCGAAAATCCGATTTGATTGTCAGATATGAATCCTCAATCTCAGATCTTGTCTGCTGTGGGAAGTGCCATTTGTAGGTCTCTTTCAGGCTAATCAGGCCCACGACGAACACCAGACCGAGAATCGTGGTCATCAGAATGGACTTCATCCGCTGCGGACCCGCCTTCATGCGAGGCGTCTCCGCCCACTCGAGCACAGAAAGCCTCGGTATCTCCTTCTCGGATTCCATGTCGGTGGTGGCCTTAAACTGCATTAGACTCATAAGAAGCTGCTTCTGGAAGATCAACTCGCGTTCATGACGCTCCAGCTCCAGCAGCAGCTCGGGATCATCGGCGGAAAGATAGTTCATATTGCTGTCGAGGAAGGATGCCTTTCTCTCTTCGGCAATCCTGAGCTCACTCTTCTGTTTCTCGAGCTTGCGAGCCAGATACGCGCTCACATCCGCAGCGCGTTCCCGGTCGATGCGCTGTTTGAAATAGTCGATCGCGCGGACGAACTGGTTAGCTACCTCAGCAGAGAGGGACGGATCGGTACCCGAAACAGACACCTTGATTACACCCGTTTTGGAATCCTGGCCAGTGTTCAAACTCGCGAGGAGCTTTCGACGGGCCAAATCCTCCCGATCTAAGCCCCAGATCTCGTAAAGCGATTGATTCGCATAGTTGTCGGTGTTGTATAGATGAGTGAGTACGTCATCCAGAACAGGACTTCGCCTCAGTATTTCCACATAGATATCGGATTCACTACCGGACCCCGACGGCAACAGCCCGGAGAGAGCGGAGCCTTTCAGTGCCGCGTTGACCATAGCGCTTGGATTAACTCCGCTCTGGGAGGAATTCGGCAGAACACGTGCAGTTGCGACATATTGATTCGGCTGAAGAAAATAATAGGCAGTCGCGAGTAGAAACACGGCTCCGACTGATATATAGATTACTCGACGTTTCTCTCTCAGGGCTCCGAGTATGTTATCGAGCAGTGTCGATCTTTGCTTCGGAGACTGTCGAATATAGCGCAAGCTTGTAGTCATATAGTCCTCCCGTCCATCGTTTATGCAAAGACCGTGCCACTGGTCTCAGTCGCCTAAGTCATTGCAGGCCAATGTCGAGCTCAGAGCGAGAGCGTCTCGCCTGGAAATATTTTCCATCCTCCCGGGAAGCACATTCCGCTGCTTCATCAGTCCGATTCGACATGCGGCGAGTTACTTTATGCGAGAAAATCCGTGGAGCCTAATAGAACTACACGCTAACGGCGTTCAGGTGAGTGCCCCGCAATCGTCAACTTTCGACAGCGTACTCTGTCCATTGGTCTAAACATTATGGGCGATTCAACCGAAACCTTTAAATAGCATTGTGATAGGCATGGGCAGATCAAAGGTGGTATCTCAACTGTACTTTCAGATTCGAGCTACCAACCGTACCAAGTCCGGGTTCCGTTCTCATATGCATGTTTCATTCTGTTCGGAGTGACAGCTTCTGTTAGAGGATAAGATGAGCAGCATCACCAACGCATCCGAGTTTCGCCAGCCCGCTCTGCGGAAGTATATCTCGCTCGTCGTAGTCGTGGCTGCTGTTGGTGCGATGGCATTGCACGCGTTCAGCCAGTTCAAGTTCCTCGAAACAGATCTCGAACCGCGTCTGGAGACAGTTCGAGATATCAGGGCGGCAACATCACTTCCCGCACGGCTGCTGAATAATCCCGCAGTTATGCGGCATAACGCGGAATTGCTCGACTCGCTTACCCATTCGATTTTGAGAGACCTCCAGGCGGGTGAACAAAACATATCCAATGACGGCTCGCGTGAGACGGCATTTCAAGTCCTCTCAGTACGAAAGTCTGTCGATGATCTTCTCTCGGTCACTGCATCCGCTTCAGCGGCGGCAGACACAACACCCGAAGCTCAACGGAACAGCGAAGCGATCAGTAATCTGGTCGCGCTGTTGCATTCCGACATCGCACTGAGATCGGAGAGACTCGAGGGTCTCACCAAAGCAGCGATCGACGCAACTATGCTAAATCTGCAAGCCGCTGTTGTGTCTCTCTCCGTCATTTGCGCGATTCTCGCGATCCTGGCGATCTATTCGTTCTCGGCCCGTCGCAAGAAGCATGTCATTAGAGTACTAGCCCTGCACGAACTCAACCAGAATCTCCGGATGCAGGTCGATGAGTTCAAATCTGTCCGTGACGAGCTCGAGCGAACGATCGACCATTATCGATCAATCATAGACAGCATCCCTGAAGGAATTGCGGTACTCGATTCGGAAGGTGAGATTGTATTCAGGAATCCCGAATTCGCAATCTGCTGTCCCGACGATCCGAGCAATATCGACAATTTTGCGGGGGTCGAATCAGCGAGGCAGCTTAACGGGGCATTCAAGAAAGCTCTCGACGACGGACTCGCTGCCATAGAAATCGAACACTCGAGCAAAAACCACAGGCGCAGTCTAAATCTTCGATTGAAACGACTCGAGGATAGAGACGGCTCGGTTATCGGGGCTATTGTCGCTGTACGAGATACAACCGTCGAGAAGAATAGAACTCGTCACGTGGAGCGAATTGCAGAAATCGCGAAGTCGCTGTCGCTGCCCGTGATCGTCGAAACTGCAGATGGCAAAATCCAGTTTATCAATCGAAGCGCCGAATCGCTGCTTGGATTCAGATGCAGTGATATCGAGGGCGAGCCGCTCTCGCTATTCGTGACACCGGATCGAATAGCCGAGTTTCGCGCGAAGAGAAAACGCGCGATAGAAGACGGCGACAACGAATTCGTTGAATCAGTTTTCGTCACCAATTCCGGCGACGAATTGGAGGTAACCCTGTCGATCTCGCGGGTGATCGACGGCAATGACGCTCCGGACGGATTAGTTTCAACGATCGTCCGCCATACAGGAGACAACCGAGACGGCTGTGACACGCATGATGCGAGGACGCTACAAAAGATATTCGATGTTCTGCCGGCAGCGGTGGCGATCGTCAAAGACCATCAGATTGTCTTTGCGACCAATGCAATGGTCGAGATGCTCAGGGCAGAAACTGTGGACCAGGCAGTGGGCACCGACATACGCGATCTGGTGCATCCGGACTTCAGGACCATCGCAGAGCGAAGGCTGAGCAATCTTCAGAATCCGGGCTCCCATAATAAGCCCGTGGAACTGAAGCTCCGAGGATTGGACGGCTCTGATGTTTGGGTTGAATCGTCATCCATGGAACTGAAACTCGGTGACGACGACGTGATCTGTATCTTCGGACACGACCTTACACAGCAGAAGGAAACACAGATTGCCCTCAAGGAAAGTGATAGCAAACTCCGCAACGCCTTTGACAAAGCCCCGGTCGCCGCGGCAATCGTAGCCCCCAATTTTAATATTCTTCGTGTAAATGACGCATTCTGCGCCATCGCGGGCTACTCGACGGAAGAACTGCGCGAGATGCGGCTGTTCGATCTGACGCATACTGATGATGAAGCTGAGGAGTCGGATCGACTCGCGGCATTGGCATCCGGAGATATTGAGCAGTACTCCGCAGACAAAAGACTTGTGCGCAAGGACGGATCTTCGGTTTGGGTGAATCAGGCTGTGAGACTGGTCAGAGATTCAGACGGTGCACCTCTTTACTATCTGCCGCTGATTCACGACATCACCCGGATCAGGGAAGCTCAGGCCGCGCTGAAAGAAAGTGAAAAGCAGTACAGAACACTTGTCGAAAACGCCGGTGAGGGTATCCTCGTGGTCGCCGACGAGCGAGTCCTGTTTGCGAATCCATACGTCAGCAGGATAATCGGATACTCGGAAGATGAACTGAAAGACATCCCATTCCATCAGTTTGTTCATCCAGACGATCTCGAGAGGGTTGCGAGAAACCACAGGCGGCGTGTTTCCGGTGATACAGACATTCCAGTGTACGAATTCCGTATAGTAGATCAAAACGGTAAGACGCTTTGGGTGGAGATAGAGGGTGTGCCAATCGAGTGGAACGGAAAACCCGCAGCGCTGAACTTCTTGCGCGACGTTACCGAGAGAAGGCGCACCGAGGAAGCTCTCAAGGAAAGCGAAGATAAGTACAGAAACCTGTTCCAAAACGCCCAGGTCGGTCTGTTCAGAACCGCGATCTCCGATGGTCGTGTACTCGAGTGCAACGATCGGGCCGCATTCATGTTCGGATTCGATTCGCGCGAAGAGGTAGTCGACCGTGTAGTCATCGGCCAGATGTGGCTTAATCCGGAGAGCCGAGCCTTCATGATCCAACAGCTCAACTCCGCCGGTGAGGTGAGAGGGTTCGAGACCCGTGTGAGGAAGAAGGATGGCAGTGTGGTGTGGGTTCGTTTCTCGGCAAAGGCGTTCCCGGAATACGGCTGGCTCGAAGGCGTCGTGGAGGACATAAGCGACCGCAAGGCAATGGAACAGGCTCTCTGGGAGAGCGAAAAACTGCTCGCCGAGGTTTTTAACTCGATTCAGGACGCTATCTATGTCCTCGATCCCGACAAGACTATTATCCGGTCAAATCTTGGGACAAATGCGCTCTTCGGTCTGAGCGAGAATCCCGTCGGTCACAAATGCAGCGAGATACTCCTCGGTGACGATCGCGAGTGCGAATGCTGTTCTGCGCGCACCGCTATGGAAACAGGAAGATTGCAGACGTCTCTAAGCAGAGTCGAAACGTCAGACGGCCGTCTGATCTGGTGCGAGTTCTCGAACTACCCGATGACCGATGACAACGGCAAGGTCATCGGAGTCGTGGAGTATGCCAGAGATGTAACAGATAGAATTCGTGCCGAGAAAGCTCTCGCCGAAAGCGAGCAGAAATACAAGGCCCTGACCGAGAATTCCACTGACATGATAGTTCGCATCGACAGCGACCGAAGGTGCATCTACGCCAACGTTGCCGCCGTCAACGAATTCGAATTGGAACCGGACACCATACTGGGACGAACTCCCGAAGAGATCGGGATGCCGGATGATATCCTCGCGCTTATGACTAATGGAGGAGACAACGACCATCGTCCGGAACCACGAAGGATTCAGTTCGAAATGGAGACTCGATCAGGCAGAAAATGGTATGATTCATCGGTCATCCCGGAGTTGGATGATGATGGAAAGTTGATCTCATATATCACAATCTGGCGAGACATTACGAGGCTCAAGCAGCTTCAGGATTTTGCGAGCAGGGCGGAGCGTCTCGAAACTGCGGGACGTATCGCAGGACAGGTAGCACACGATTTCAACAATCTACTGGGGCCGATGATCGCTTATCCAGAGCTGATCCGCGAGGAAATGCCGGAGGGTCACTCCGCCGCACGGTATGTGGAGTACATACAGAAAGCTGCGGAGCAGATGACCGAGATCAATCAACAACTTCTGACCCTGGGAAGACGCGGGCACTATAACCAGAGTATAATCAACCTGAACGATCTGATGAGGAACGTGCTAACTCAACTCGGTGCACCACCGGATACTCTCACGCTGGAGTTCCGACCGGATCCGAGCCTTCTGAGGATCAAGGGCGGCGGCTCACAGGTTTTTCGAGCGCTATCCAATCTCATCGTCAATGCGCGGGACGCGATGAACGATGTTGGAACACTCTCGATCGAAACACAAAACTTAGTCAAGCCGGGTTACAACTGCGACTCGTTTTTGCTGAACTCGAATCTGCCGGACGGTAAATATGTAAAGGTGTCGATAGCCGACACCGGGCACGGAATTCCCTCAGAAATTCAATCTCAGATATTCGATCCGTTCTTCACAACGAAGTCGACCGACAAGAAGCGTGGTTCCGGCCTCGGGCTATCGGTTGTGCACTCGGTCGTGGAGGACCATCACGGTGCAATCGAACTCGAAACCACCGAGGGCAGAGGCACGACCTTTAACCTCTATTTCCCGGCCACTCGCGAAACGAAGATCGAGGATACACACGATCAACTTGCTGGTGGCAGCGAGAAAGTACTCGTTGTCGACGATGACGAGATTCAAAGAGAAGTGACCAGCCGACTGCTGACCAGGTTGAACTACACTGTGGTTACCGCGGATAGCGGCGAAGCGGCGGTCGAAATGGTTCAATCCGAGTCATTCGATCTCGTGCTGCTCGATATGATAATGCCTGATGGAATCGATGGCACCGAGACATACAGGCGCATTCTCGAAACCAACGCCGATCAGAGAGCTATCATCATGTCTGGATTCGCAGAGAGCGAACGAGTCCAGATTGCTCTCGAACTCGGCGCCAGCATGTTCCTCAAGAAGCCGCTCAAGCTGAGCACTCTTTCTTCAGCTATACGAGAAGTGATCGACTTCCAAAGAGGACCGAAGTCGCCGTCGAATGTAGACGGTTAGATCGCCGACTGATCTTCCCAGAAAACGATCCGCCACAGCCCGTCGTTCTGAGATCTACGCAGCTTGAATTTGGCAATCCCCACGGCCTCGAAGCTCTCGCCGCCGAAGTCTCCGTCGACATCCCTGACAGAAAGCTGAAAATACACCTTGTAGACATGCCATGTCTCGTTGCCCACCTGCTCGAACTGCTCGAAAAACGGCACCCATGTTTCGAGCTCAATCTCGTCGAAAAAGAGGAACAACTGGCGTGTTCGCTCGAGATCGCCGGAGGGGCCATCGCGCGGAATCTCGACAGTTTCGATCTGCCCCGCGAGATTCTGATCGGTATATTGAAACGTGAAACTCTTGTCGAGCGTGTTCTCATACACATCTATATCGTTGTGTTCGTATGCATACTTGAAATTGCTCAGCACCGAATCCGGCTCGGTCTGCCGCACGATCGGCTTCACGCCGCTCGGGTCGACTGACGCCGGCGAGAACGGATTCGTGCAGGTGAGCGCTGCGAGCGCCGCGATGACTATCACTATGACCGTGAACCAGCGCATCATCTAAACCCATTCTTAAAATCGGACCAGGCCGTATCCTGTGGCGAAGCATGCTGATCTAGCCAGCGCCGGAGCGTCCAGAGATTTCCACTCGTCTGGATGATCTCGAACTCGGCCGTTCCGTTGTATCTCACCGTATCGGGAATCGCCTTGTCCAGTAATGAAACCGTTTCGAGTTCGTATTCTCTGTACAAGATGGCGAGCGTATCCTCCTTGCGTCCCGGCAGAGACTGGATCGGCCGCAAAGTCAGGTTGAGACCAACGGAGTCGCTTCCTGCCCTGTAAAAGCTGAACATATTGTCTGTAATCACGCGCTCGACGTCATATCCCCAGCCACTGTCCGGAATGTCGGCGAATTGGAGAAAATCAAAGGTGAAGAAGAATGATGTATCCAGACACTGAAGGAAATTCGAGATTATCTTCTCGTTGTAGGACGCCTCCAGGTTCAGGAGTACGATCTCCGGCTCGACCGGCGTAATGAAAGTCCCCTCCGACTCAGACGGGAACTCGGAGTCTCTGCCCGAAAACGGATTGGAGCATGACAGGCCCAGAAAGAGTAACAGAAGCACAGCTGCGGGTCTCATCAGAATCTCCTCTGAATGTTAACGACGAACTGGTTCGTCGTATCGTCCGAATAGAGATCGCTCTTCTGAATGCGCCTGAGTGCAGACATAGTAATTCGTGTCGACGGCCTCGGGTTGTATTCCAGACCTATGAAGACCGTGGTTCGCTCGAATGTCTCCTTGTCGACTCGCTCTATCGTTCCCACCTCGCTCAGAACGAACTCCCACGATTTCTTCCACTCGTACGAGACGCCGGGATTGAGCTCAACTGCTCTGAACAATCGATAGCTGAATTCGAGAGCCGGCAGATGCGCTTTTCGGTCCCAGTTGGTTCTCTGGACCCACTGGTCGCGCCAGAGGAGCTGACCGAAATCCTCGAACTTGTAAGTGTATGAGGGCTGGAGTGTGAGACGTCTCGATACCTTGATATTGTAGTCGCTGATCCAACTCGCTCGACGGAACAGTGTGTTTCTCTCGGAGCTGACATTCTTCTCATAATCATACCAGATGTAATTGGCGTGCAAGAGGAATCTGTTAACTATGCTCAGCCAACGGTACGGCCGAATCTCGACCGATGGCTGGACCACGTATACCTCACTATGATTGTTATTGGCCGAAAGCGCCCCGGAGACATATGTCTGGTGAAAATCACGATATGAGCCGTCAATCCGCACGGTCAGGTGAGGACTCATGCGATGTTTCGCCCCCATCTTAAACAGCTCCATTATACGGTCGCGATCGGAGAAGAACGAGCTTACTCGCTCGGAAAAATAGCCGGTCACAGAGAATGTCGCACCGGCCCAGATCGAGTCAATGATGAGATCGCCCGCATCCAGCCCAACGCTGAATTCCCCTGTCTTGATCTTCTGCTTGGCGCCCAAATCGCCGTAGTCCTCGTTGGACTCACGGTACATATAGTGTGAGCTGATCTCGATCTTCTCGAACAACCTTCGAGCTGCAGTGAGACGATAGTCAATAGTGCGTGTGTCGTTGTCCGACCCGAGCAGTCCCGACCTTGTGTCCGATTGACCGTAATGCTCGTAGCGGAATTCACGAAAGTCGAATGCCGAGGTCAACCAAACGTGTGTCTTCGCCAACGGTTCCAGGCTCACCGCCAAGTTCGCGTTGGCGGTTGTCCGCTGCTGTCGAGAAATCGACTCGAATGATCGCGTGCTCGTAAAATACTTGTTGTTCTGAAAACTCCCGTCGAGTCTCACGCGAATCGTATCCGTATCGCCGAGGCTCTGGAACAGGGAACGGCCCTCGAGATAGTTGGTGGGGATATCCGGAACAAGCAGCATATCCTGCTTCAGATCGAGCGACACAATCGTTCGAGGTGCCAACCTGCGGTCGTACGATGCAGTCAGAACATTGTTGTAGCCGTTCGCCCTGTGTTTCTTACCGGCGTTGTCTCGAACAGTCGTCGAGAATGCACCGGAGTTCTTCAAATAGAGTCCGTTTACCGGAGAAATCGAGCCGGACAGCCCGATTATATTCTCCGAGACCAGCCTGTCCTCGAATGACGAGTACTGGTTCTGCAAGAAAGTCGCGAGACCAAACTGACCTGGTTCTTCATGATCTCTGACTCGAAACTCGAAGAGCGTGCGGTAGTTTTCCTGCCATCGGTCTTTCCTGTCGAGGAGTATTGACTCCTTGATGAGTGTCGATCTGGATGTATTCGTAAAGAGAAACCGTTTCTCCCCGAGAAACTCCGGCTCGTAGACCAGAGAGTCGCTCCAGGTATACGTCTCCCGGTTGTGAGAGAAATCGAAGATCAGCTCTTGTCCACTTGTGATGTCTCCGGAAAGGAAGATCAGGATGAGCAGAATTGGTAGTCGATTAATCCTGTCCCGGAGAATCCTTGAGTCTCTTGAAAAGTGCGATGAAATCATCTAGAGTAAGATTCTGCGGCCGAACCGACGGATCGATCCCCGCCTTCTTAAGATGACCGGTAAGGGTTTCCTTGTCGAGATCGAGAACGTGCGAGAGGCTGTTTAGAACCATCTTTCTCCGATAGGAAAATACAGTCTGAACGAACTCATTGAACGTCTGGCATGTCTCGAGCTCCGCAAACGGTGGCGACTTGAAATTCAGTCTTATGACTGCAGAGCTGACCTTGGGAGGGGGGTTGAACGAGCCCGGTTTGAGCGTGAAGAGCTTCTTCGCACGCGAGTAGGTCTGCGTGAATACGGTGAGCGAGGAGTAGTCGGCCGTACCAGGTTTGGCGGTCATCCGATCAGCGACTTCCTTCTGGACCGTGAAAACGCCCAAAACGAAATTGTGGGAGCTGTTAAAAACCCGTTGCAGGATCGGCGTCGTGATGTTGTAAGGAAGGTTCCCGATCAACTTCCATTTGTGCGAGCCGAGAAACTCGTCCATTTCGAAGTGGAGAAAATCCTGGTTGACGATCATCAGGTTGTCGTACGAGGAGTACTTCTCCCAGAGGTCATGCGCAAGATCGGAGTCGACTTCGACGGTAATCAAATCGATCGGCAAATCGGCGAGAATCTCGGTGAGTGCGCCTTTCCCCGGTCCGATCTCGAGGATGTGATCGTCCTCGTGGAGATCGAGTGCCTCACATATCCGCCTTGCCGCTCCCGCATTCTGCAGGAAATGCTGTCCCAGACTCTTCTTCGCCTTAACCATTGTCTAAATTAAACAAACGACGGGCGTTTTCATCAACAGTTTTCTCGACCTTATCCAAATCCAGTCCGTGTAGCCTCGCAAGCATCTCGTAGGCGTATCGGACATACGCCGGCTCGTTACGTTTCCCGCGATAAGGCACAGGCGTGATATACGGGCAGTCGGTTTCGAGTATGATCTTGTCGAGAGGCACCTCCGCCGCGACATCCGACATTCGCGAGTTCTTGAATGTCAGCGCACCCCCGAACGAAACCACCATATTCATATCAAAAACCGCTTGTGCGTCGGAGATGTCGCCCGGAAAGCAATGCATTACACCACCAATCTCATGCACTTTCTCCTCGCGAAGCACTTTGAGAGCATCCTCCATCGCCTTGCGAACGTGCACAACCACCGGCATTTCGAACTCGCGTGCCATTGCGAGCTGGTCTCGAAATACTCTGTGCTGTACGTCTCGTGGAGAATAATCGCGATAGAAATCGAGGCCGATCTCCCCTATCGCCACGACTTTGGGATGCTGCGCCAGACGTTCCATCTTCTCCCTTTCGGCTCGGTTGTACCCTTTGGAGTCGTGTGGATGGAATCCTACGGCCGCGTAGATTTGGTCGTGGTTGTCAGCGAGCTCGACACTTTCCAGCGACGTATTGTAGTCGGTCCCAATGTTGATGATCGTACTGACACCGGATCCGAGCGCCGACAGGATAACTTCTTCGCGATCCGTGTCGAATTGAGGGAAGTTGATGTGCGCGTGCGTATCGATCATGGAACAGCTACTCTCGGTGTCTAACTGATCTTTGCGCCGGACGGCAGCTCCTTATCAGGCATCAGCAGACTGAGCGTCCTGCCCTTCCTGGCGGCGAGAAGCATCCCCTGACTCTCGATGCCGCGGAGCTTGGCGGGCTTGAGGTTATAGACGACCACTACCTGTCTGCCGACAAGATCCTCCGGTTTGTAGAATTCCGCTATCCCGGCCACTATCTGACGATTCTCGCCCCCGATCGATATCTGGAGCTTGAGAAGGCGATCCGCTTTCGGCACCGGCTCCGCAGATACAACATCTGCGATTCGAAGATCGATCTTCGCGAAATCGTCTATCGCAATAAGATTATCCTCCGGCTCGGCCTTCTTCGCGAGCTCAGACTCCTTCGGAATATCGAGACGCGGGAAAAGCGGTTCCCCGAGCTCGATCGCTTGTCCTTCTTCGAGTCCATCCAGAGTCCGCGCCTCATCGAGGCTGACCACGTCAGTGCTCACGCCCAGCACTTTGCGAAGCTCGCTGCATTTGTTCGGAAGGTACGGATACGCCATCGCCGACAGACACCGTATACCCTCGAGAGTGGTGCGAAGAACAGTGGCGAGCCGGTCCTGTTTATTCTCTTTGAGAAGCACCCACGGCTTCTGGGAATCGAAATACCGATTGAGTTCGCGGGTGACAGACATGAACGCCTCAGCAATGCTGTTCGGAGCGAGAGCCTCGGCGGCATTAACGAGCCGATCGAGGGCACCCGAGATCTTCGCTTGAAGCTGCTCCTCCTCCTCACCGGGCTTGCCGGCAGGCGGCACTTTTCCATCGAACGGTTTTTGGGTCAGCTTGATCGTGCGCGATATCAGGTTACCGATATCATTCGCGAGATCGGAATTGTAGCGTTTGTAGAAATCGTCTATCCGAATGTCGCCGTCGATACCGAACGGGAACATGTTTAGCAGAAGATAGCGCGTCGCGTCCTGCCCGAATCTGCCGGCGAGGTCCTCGTTCGTGAGGACATTGCCGAGAGATTTCGACATCTTGTGCCCGTTGATCGTGAAATAACCGTGGATGAATATCGTATCCGGCACCTTCTCGCCAATGGCGAGCAGCATCGCAGGCCAGTAGACCGCATGGAACTTCAGAATGTCCTTGCCGATCACGTGGACGACTCGCGAGTTCTTCCACCATTTCTCGAACTGCTTGTCGTCATCCGCAAAACCGATGGCCGAAATATAATTCGGGAGAGCATCCACCCAGACATACGCCTTCTGATCCGGATCGAACGGCAGAGGCACACCCCACTTGACCTTTTCGCGCGAGATCGAAAAGTCCTGCAGGCCCTGCTTGAAAAGTCCGAGAGTCTCGTTTTTGCGTTCTCTCGGCAGTATCTGCAGCTTATCCGATTCGATAAGCTCTTTCACCTGATTCAGGTAAGATGTCAGGCGAAAGAAGTAATTCCGCTCGGAGAGCGTCTCGGGCTTCACAAGATGATCGGGGCAGAGTCCATCCTCGGTCAGGTCTTTCTCGGTCAGGAATTTCTCGCACCCGACACAGTAGAGCCCCTTGTATTCCGATTCATATATCGCCGTCTTGCCTTCCGGCGTCCTGGTTTTGTGCAGCTTCTCGAGCAACACCTGAACCGCTTTTTCGTGACGGTCGTCCGTTGTCCGGACGAAATAGTCATTTTTGACCCCGAGAGTCTTCCAGGCGTCCTTGAAATACTGAGCATTCCGGTCGACGAGCTGCTGGGGGGTGATTCCGGCTTTTTTGGCAGCCTGCTCAACTTTGGTGCCGTGCTCATCGGTGCCGGTGAGATAGAAGGCATCAAGTCCCATCAAACGGTGGTAGCGCGCGAGAACATCTGCTGCAACAGTAGTGTATCCGTGGCCGATATGCGGTCTGTCGTTGACGTAGTAGATCGGCGTGGTTACGTAGAAACCCTTGTCCAAGCTCTTACTCCTGATCTCCGTTGTTCATCTCCGAGACTTTCTTGAAGAACGAGGTCTTGCGGCTGCGGAGCCTCTGAACCTCTTTCAGACGAACAGTGTCTTCATCTCCGGACTGGTACCGAACTGTCATTTCCTGTGTGAAGATATTCAGCTTGTCGACTGTACCCGTGCCGCGTTCAGTCTTGTACTTTGAACCCAACTCCGGAAAGACCCTTAGAGTTTCACGATAATGGTCCTTTTCGTAGCGAAGACAGCAGAGAAGCCGTCCGCAGTTGCCGGAGATTTTCTGAGGGTTGAGCGAGAGATTCTGTTCCCGCGCGAGCTGGGTCGAGATCGGATCGAAATCGCGCAGCCAGCATGAGCAGCACTGGCGCAGCCCGCAGATTCCGAATCCGCCGAGGCGCTTCGCCTCGTCGCGCACTCCTATCTGGCGCAGCTCGATACGTGTCTTGTAGATAGCAGCGAGGTCCTTAACCAGTTCACGGAAATCGACACGCTGATCGGCAGTGAAATAAAAAGTCAGCTTGTTGCCGTCGAGCTGAAACTCGGCGTCCACAAGCTTCATCTCGAGCCCGTGCTTCTTCACCAGCTCCTGGCACCCATCGATCGCGTTCCGTTCACGGTTACGATTCTCGTGATCGCGATTGAAATCGTTCTCCGAGGCCATCCGTATGATAGCCATCGGGCTGCCCTTGAACTCGAAATCCTCCGGCAGTTGCCAGGTCGCGCGTCCGATATCCTCGCCGCGTTCGGCGGCGACAATGACTCGGTCGCCCTGTTTGACATCTATGTTATTACAGTTGTAGTAATATCCCTTACGTCGAGCCTTAAACTCGACCTCCCATATATCAGCATCCAAAGTGGTTTCCTCCTGAATTCGTCAATATACATATATATTACGAATAAAGTCAAGAAAGCGTAGCGAGCGGGGGTATGATCCATCTAAAGAAAGACAACCTCGGTCGTCTGTGATTTGCGCACATCCCGCGCACCAGTCTTCAGACACAGGCTAGTGTCCTGCGTCTAACGCTTCTTTACATTTGGATATTTTTGTCATGATGGA
>CAYQCE010000019.1:0-60863 GCA_964415885.1 uncultured Ignavibacteria bacterium | reverse complement strand
GCGGGGGTGACAGGAAAGCGCGGGAGTGGCGCGGCGATCTAATAGTCAGGCAATACTATACGGCTGCTTTGAGATTGCCACGCTCGCTGCGCTCACTCGCAAAGACCGAGGTTTTGGGGGTTTCTCAACAAGCCCGTAAGGGCCCGCGTTTCTTCCACCAGTCGCATCTTGTAAGCTCTTGTCGATACCGCGAGGTCTCGACCGACGACATGGCAGAACCACCGAAGGGTTATTCCCTAAGGCTATCAGCCATCTGGTTTTCGCATCCCTGTAATCAAAACAAGCGATGCATGAAGATGGTAAACAGCTTTCTATACACTCTGATTCCAGAAAGCAGGTCGATCTACTTAAGTAAGCGAAGCGAACGAAGAAACCCGACATCCGCGCCATAACTCCACTTTCTCGTAATGCAACCCCGGATTCTGACCGAAAAATCAGTTGTGGTGTCTAACGTCTTGATCTATATTGCCCCGAAATACGGACAATAGGAAGCATGATGGAGTATATGATAAGACGCTGTAGTGCTTTGGCGGCAGTCTGCTGCCTGTTGATTGTCTCCGGCTGTGAGCAGGTCGGCGACAAGAGCCTGTACGAGATCGAACAGAAGTCGTACGCCGCTCAAAAACTCGAGAGAAAAGTCCTCGGTATCAAACCGGAACTGGCAACTGATGCTGACATAGAGCGAGTAGCGTCGACATATGCTGAGGTCGTCGAGAAGTTCAAGAACTCATACCCGAACCTGACCAGTGCGGACAGCCTGCAGGCTATGGACTCCCTCACTCAGAATCAGGCTCGCGCAGCAAATCTGGCATCCGAGGCACAGATCCAGAGGGCACGGCTGTACGAGTTAATGGGTGATACCGCCCGGACAGTAGAGGCGCTGGACGGTTTCGAGGAGGAATTCCCGTTCAATCGCGATCATGTCGCGCTCGCGCTCCTCCAGCTCGGTGCTATTTACGAAGCGGAGGGGAATCTCGACGGCGTCGGGACAGCGTGGAACAAGGTTCTGCAGCTATACTATCCTCCCGCAAACCGTGATCTCGAACCGAACACAGATATCCTCGAACTCCCGGTCAAACTCGCCAAGATGCACGACGAGATGGAGGATGTCGAACGAAGGGAATACTATCTTGATCGCGCCGAGATGTACTACAATCGGATCATAGATGATTTCAAATACTCACCGCTCGGATTGACCACGATCCGCTTCCTCGCCGACACATACGTCATGCGGGGCAGACCGAAAGAAGCGATCGATCTGTTGGATGAGGTTCGCGATTCGACTGGCACTGTGGTCGGCGCGGCGCGCGTACTCAAAGCCGATATCTTCATCAACAACCTCGGCGATACCGCGGCAGCGCGAAGGCTCTACGAGGACGTAGTATCAGTCGACGCAGATTCAATGCACCATCCGAAAGCGCTCATGCAGCTTGCGCGGCTCGAATTGATGCACGGCAATTACGATCGCGGACGTGAGTATCTCACCACGATCAAAGACGATTATCCCACGCGGGGCAGCTTGCTTGCGAGAACTCAGCAATTGTACGCGAGATCGTTCGATCGCGAGGGCGACTTCAACCGCGCGTTTGGCGAATACAAATGGCTAACGACCCAGTATCCACAGTCCGTGGAGGCAGTCGAGACCTACCGCTACCTCCCCGGGTTCCTCCGATCGCACAACCAGGATAAGCTGGCCGAAAACTGGGAGCAGAAGGCGATCGATTTCCTATCGGAAACCAAAACTGACCGTGATGGTACAATAGTCGGACTCAGCGCGCACAGCAATCTTGTGAATGTCCTGGTCGACACTGAACAATGGGAAAGAGCGGCAGAGGAGCTAATAAGGTTGCAGGCAACCTATCCTCGCTCAATAGCGGGGACATCGGCACTCGTTAAGGCCGGGAACATATATCTCGATAAACTAAATAACAAGGAAAGAGCGAAAGAGCTGTATGAGACCCAGGTCGAAACCTATCCGGAGATCAAGGTCACCGAAACGGCCCGAGAAAAACTACGAGTAGAATTCTAACCATATTATAAGATTCAAGGAGTTGCAAACATGAGAAGAGTCATCCACGCCGCAGTCGCATTATCGATTCTACTGCTGGTATCCGTTATCGCAATCGGCGACGACAGCAAGATCGGCAAACCGGCTGACCCGGTCGGCGACGTCGACAAGTGCACCGTGGTGCTCAAGGAGACCGCCAAAGCCAACCACTGGATGGTCGAGGTGAATCTCACTAACGATGAGCCGCTTTTCGGAATGGTTTTCCCGCTCATCTTAACCTCATCCGCCGGCCAGATAAGCTACGATTCAACATCGTTTGCCGGCACGAGAATAGAGTCCTTCGCAGTAAAGATCCCGCATGAGGACGAGGATTTCACGAAGAGCGGCAAGGGCTTGAAGCTCAATCTCGGTCTAATCGGCTCCATCGGCCCGGTGGCAAACACGCTCGACCCCGGTTCCGGCGTCCTTGCCCGACACTACATCACCGGATCGAAGGGTGTCACGACCGAAACGATAATGGTCGACACTACATTCGTCGATCCCGCGAATACTCTGCGGCTTAACATGCTCGACGCGAGCACCACGATTCTTCCGGAATTCGAGTTTAAGCGCGCAGAATAGCAACGCCCCACGACATGGAATTCTGAAGGCCTCCCGCTAAAACGGGAGGCTTTTTGTTAACTTCAAGCAAATAGTGTTAACCAGACCGACACGTCCACTCTCCGAGTATCCCCCTGATAAATAACATGTTACATGGCTTACATCAACCACTGCTCGATCAGGCGTCGGATATCCTTACACTTTCATACCATCAGAAATGATTCACTATGGATCGTACGAAAGAGCGCGATGCAACTCCCTGCATGACAACGAGTTGCAGATCCACCCGGATCATGGCTTTACGGCACGGTGTTTGCTTATACTATAAGCAGAAGAATTATAACGATTTATCGGAGGTACATTAAATGAAAAAGCTGGTTTTAGCAACATTCGCACTGCTCCTCATCGCCAGCAGCGCCATGGGTTCGCATTGGTCGATCTATGACTTTGGCGATACCTATTTCACCGACAAGAACAACACTGCCGATGTTTCCTATCCGAACGGCATCGGGTACCATCCTTCCCCGGGTCATCTTGGTGAGGGTGGCGAGAAGTTCGATCTCGAAGGTGCTTTCTTCGCATCTGACAACGACTATCTCTATTTTGGTCTTTCGAACTCCTTCGGTCTTCAGGCATCGTCCAGCTACTGGCCGGGCGGCAACGGTGGCGAAACTTACGATCTCGGCCATTTCTTCTTCGGATTCAATGGATCGAATACAACGCACGCTATCGACTTCTCGACCGGTCATCTCTTCACGAACGTGACTTCATACGATCTTATTCCGAATGCTCCGGGTGCTTATGGCGATCCCATTCGCACGCAGGTTGGCGCTTATAAGGTCAGCTCTTACGATCACGCTTACGAAGCCGCTGATGTCAACACTGCCATGATCGAGGATCTCGAAGAGAACCCGTACTATTCCAGCAATGGCGACACTTACCTGCTCGAGGTCAAGATCAGCAAGTCCGCCTTTGGCGATTTCGACTGGAATTCCTGGGAAACTCTCGACTACCATCAGACTCTCGCCTGCGGCAATGATCTGATGGAAGGCAGCTTCAACAACCCGGTTCCTGAGCCCGGCACGCTGGTTCTTCTCGGCATCGGCCTCCTCGGAGCTGGTGCTGTCAGGAGATTCCGCAAGTAAGAATACCCTGATCATTACATAGATCAAAGAAGAGGCCGAGTCATACAGACTCGGCCTTTTTCATTGTCATTGAGATTCTATCTCCAATCTGCAATGACTCTGCAACAGACTGCAGCTACTCCGTCACAAGCGAGAGCCGACATCACACGGCAGCACTTAACTCCCTGCTATGCCGCCACTTGCAAAAGCGCACAGGCGCAGCAATCGGCACGCTCGTTGCTTTACAGTACGGCAGGTTGCTCGAAATGTATGGAGGTGCACATTATGAAGCTATTTCTGGTCCTTATCGCCTTCGCCGCGTTCATAGCGTCGCCGGCGATGGCGTTCAATTGGACGTACTACGACTTCGGCGGAAACTACTTCGACGAGAACAACAACACATCGCCGATTTCATACCCTAACGGCATCGGCAATCTGCCTTCTCCCGGCTATTCAGGTGAAGGCGGCGAAAAGTTCGATCTCGAGGGGCTTTTCTTCGCCGAAAGCGAAGCCTACCTGTTTGTTGGTCTCACCAGCTCGTTCGGCCTTACGGCCATGTCAAGCCAGAACGGTCCATTCCGTTCCGGAGACCTGTTCTTCGGTTTCAACGGCGGCATGTATGATTTCGGCATTGATGTCGAGAATGGCGCGCTGTACTCGGTTGGCGGCTGGAACTACATTCCCGAGCGGCCGGGCTCGTACGGCAACCGTAACGCGATCAAGAATGCCGTAGGAGCGTGGACAATCGACCAACAGCAATCACAGGCTATCGGCAATGTCGATTACATGCTCACATTCGAGGAGGGTCTCGAAACCGACCCGCTTAATCAGGACGATAATGGCGACACGTGGATATGGGAATTCCGCATCGCAAAAGCTGACATCGGCTATTATGACGAAATGTACGAAAGCGTGACTTTCCACAACACACTCGAGTGCGGCAACGACCTGATAGAGGGTACGTACCCGACCAACCCGGTCCCCGAACCGACGACCATGCTTCTGCTTGGAATGGGGCTTCTTGGCGGCGGCATATACCGAAAGTTGAAAGCCTGAAATCTAAATCATAGATAAGACAGTGAGGGTAACACAAAGCCCGTCTCCTTAGAGAGGCGGGCTTTATTGTTGTCGCCACACAGGATCAACCTTGTTGTATTTGCCCACTTGGCAGTCTACGGACCTTAAGTATATTTGATAATATAGACCTGCCTGCACCTGCGATCAAAGAAGCGCAATCTCCAAGAACGAAGAAGTGCGAGTACCATCCCTCACTTGATGCTCGCTGTAGCGCTGATGACTTTCGCATCAGCAACGAACACATTTGGCATTCCACCAAACGTGAAGCCCGGGGTGGCTCACCCGGCCTGCCCCCTAACCACAGAGGCTTCACGATCAATGGCTCGCTCGCCCCGGTCAGCACCGCCTCATATCCGGTTCTTGTTCATCAATCCACAGGTTCGTCCCACGCTTCCTTCAGACAGTCGGTCACCCTTCTGCCCGTGTGCTTCCCTTCCTTCGTTTTGGCCTCCTCGTGGGAGGACTTATACCTCCAGGTCTGTGTACATGCCGGGCGCACCATAGAAAGAGCGCACGGCCAATCACCGTGCGCTCTCAGTTCATTTATAAGCAGAGGATTTACTAACCCAGCTCCTCCTTGAATTTTTTCGTCAGCGCCGGGACGATCTCGAATGCATCCCCGACTATGCCGTATGTCGAGACTTTGAAGATCGGCGCGTCCTTGTCGCGGTTGATTGCTACAATCGTGCCCGAGGACTGCATCCCGACCAGATGCTGAATCGCGCCGGATATACCGCATGCGATATATAACTTCGGATTGACCGTCTTCCCTGTCTGGCCGACCTGATGCTTATACTCAATCCAGCCGGCATCTACGACAGCTCGCGATGCACCCATTGCGCCACCGAGAGCATCCGCAAGCTCCTTGATCATACCGAAATGCTCCGGGCCTTTCAGTCCGCGTCCGCCCGAAACTATAACATCCGCCTCCGTCAGGCTGACCTCACCGCCTGCTCCGCCTGAGCTGCCGGTGACCTTCATCTTCGACTCGAGCAACTCAGCCGGCACATCCGGCTTCTCGACCGATCCTGACCTGGAGTCGTCCTTCTCCGCCTCAGCGATAACTTTCGGTCGTAGCGTCACGATCTGCGGTCGCTTCTCGGGAAACACGACGGAGAGCCAGACATTGCCGCCGAACGCAGGCTTGGTCGCAACCACGGTGCCGTCATCTTTGAGAGCAAGCCCGTTGCAGTCCGCTGCCAGCCCGGTCTGAAGCTTCGCGGCAAGCCGCGCAAAGAGAGCTTTGCCATAGAACGTTGCCGATCCGATCACAGCCTCCGGTTTGCCATTCTCGATCAGGTGAGCGAGCACGTTCGTGTATGCATCATCGATGAAGTCTGCGAAATCGGCGTGATCGACGTACTTGACTTCATCCGCGCCATAACTGAACAGCTCGGCTGCCTGATCCTCAATGCCTGAGCCAAAAACCAGCGCAGTCAGCTTCGATGATCTGCCGTCCGCAAGCTTACGACCGGCATTCAGAAGCTCGTATGTTACATTGGAGATCTCGTTGTTTTTGGTCTGAGCGAATATCCATATTCCACTGTAATCCGACATCAGCTCTCCCTCTCTGTTTTATTGATATGGTCTGTTATCGCATCATGGGCGGCAAGATAAGATATACCGCGAGAATCGGCAACCGTTTTGACCGATTCATACTCCGGCACGACCCTTCGACGACCGGCAAACTCGAAGACTTTGACCTCAACCTCTCCGAGCGGGGTTTCCACCGTCTCACTATGCCTCGGCAGCTTGCTGCGCGCAAAGACTTGTGACCGTATTCCGGAAGTCGTGGTCTCCTCGAAAATCAAGCGCTCAAACCGCGATTTCTGGTCGAGTTCGCACAGCACTGTCAGAAGCTGACCCGGCCGATTCTTCTTCATTTGCACCGGCGTAAGATAGACCTCCAGCACACCGGCTGTAAGCAGTTTTTCGAAAAGCCCGGAATAGACCTCAGGATTCATGTCATCGATATTCGTTTCGAGTACGGCGACAGTGTCACTCTCGATGGCGTCCGAGTCGTCCAGCACGAATACCCGCATCAAATTGGGATGATCGCCGAATTCACGCGATCCCGCTCCATACCCGACCGAACGGACTGAGCCCTCGAAGGGTCCCAGGAGAGGATTCGCGAGAGTTGTAACAATCGCAGCGCCGGTCGGAGTCGTCAATTCCGAGCTGATTGTATACATACGCACGGGAAAACCTCTAACAAGATTCGCAGTCGCAGGTGCCGGCAGCGGGAAATTCCCGTGCGCGCACTTGACCATACCGCTTCCCAGCGCTACCGGTCGAGAGACGATCCTCCCGACATCGAGCATCTCGACCGCGATGCACGCACCCACAATATCCACGATCGCATCTATCGCGCCGACTTCGTGAAAATGCACCTTCTCGATCGAGGTGGCATGTACTGCAGCCTCGGCCTCAGCGAGTCGTTTGAAAATCGCCTCAGCGTTTGACTTGACCGTCCCCGAAAGCGAGCTCGCGTCGATGATCTCTTTTATGTGATGCAGATGCCGATGAGCGTACTGCTCCTCGCAGTCGACGTTCACCTTCATTGCCGCAATATGATTGCGTGTCGTGCTTTCTGCAGAGATTGTGTAACCATCAAGATTGAGCTTCTCCAGCTCCACTCTCATCATCTCGAAATCCACTCCCGCCGCGACAAGCGCACCGAGAATCATATCCCCAGCGCAACCGTACGACGGATCGAGCACCAAAGTTTTCATTGCCGTTTCTCCAGCAAATTGCTGATCCTAATTGCCGCCATTGCGGCGCCAAAGCCGCTGTCTATATTGACGACAACAACACCGGAGGCGCACGAGTTCAACATCGCGAGCAGTGCAGCCATCCCTTCGAAGGACGCTCCATACCCGACCGACGTAGGAACCGCCACAACCGGCTTGCCGACGAGGCCACCTATCACTGATGCCAACGCGCCCTCCATTCCGGCCGCCACGATAAAGACATCGAACTCGCTGAAACGGCTTGAAACCTCGGCCAACCTGTGGATACCGGCCACGCCGACGTCGAAAAATTTCTCGATGGAGCAACCGAGTGCATCACAGGTCACAGCGGCTTCCTCCGCCACAGGTATGTCGGCGGTGCCGGCTGTCACAACAGCTACATTCACATTGCGGGTCTTCCGCCTGGCGACCTCTACGAAGACAGTCCGCGCGACCTTGTTGTATACTGCACTATCAAATCGGGATGTGAGAATCTCTGCGGCGGAATCGGAAATGCGAGTAGCGAGGACTGACTCGCGCAGGCCAACCATTTTCTCGGCTATTGATAGAATCTGTTCTTCGGTCTTGCCGTCGCAAAATATCACCTCGGGAAAACCGAGCCTGAGTTCACGATGGGTATCTATACGCGCCTCGCCCGTTTCCGCGACCGGAAAATCCCGCAGGCGGGCGACTGCATTGTCAACGGTCAACTCGCCCGACTTGATTCTTGCGAGCAGCTCTCTGAGAGTGGCTTCATCCATCTCACGCGGTCTGTCGTTGGTATACGTTCAAATAACGATCGAAGAGACGGGCGATATCGTCATAGGTTTCAACGTGGAATATCTCGGGTCGGAACGATGAAATGTCTCTCCAGCCACGCGTATACCAGGTCAAGTGTTTGCGCATCCTGCGGCACGCGACCTCCTCGCCGTAGTCTTCTATCATATGGCGGGTGTAGTCGAGACAGATTCGAATCTTCTCCTCGAGTGCCGGCTCACCTGGATCCGGCTTTCCACGGAGCATGTCATCCACCCGCCGAAACAGCCACGGCGCCCCCATAGCAGCGCGACCGATCATCACGAGATCGCATCCGGTCTGGTCGATCATATCAAGAGCATCCTGAGGCGAATTAATGTCGCCGTTCCCTACGACCGGGATATCCACTGCCTCCTTCAGCATCCGAATCTTCGTCCAATCGGATTTACCTCTGAAGCCGGAGACCCTGGTCCGCGGATGCAGCGTGAGCATGGCAATTCCGGACTCTTCGGCGATTTTGCCGACCTCGACAAAATTCGTGCTCTCTCTATCCCACCCCGATCGAAACTTGGCCGAAACCGGGATATCCACAGAGTTAACTGCCGCCCTGAAAAGGGACTCCGTCAGTTTGAGGTCCTTCATCAGCGCAGCGCCCCCGGACTTCGAGACGATTTTCTTCGCCGGGCAGCCGAAATTAAGATCTATCATGTCAACGCCTGAATCGGCGACGATTTTGCATGCATTTGCGAGCGATTCCGGCGTCTTGCCGAAGACCTGAACGGAGATCGGCCTCTCCTCTTCGCGATAGCCTAACATATTGCATGTCTTGCGGTTCCCTCGGACCAGCCCCTCAATCGAGACCATCTCCGAGACAACAAGTGCAGCCCCGAACCGGCGCGCAAAAAGGCGGTATGCCGACCCCGCGATATTAGCGAGCGGAGCCGAAACAACTCTTCCATCGATACTTAAGTTTCTTAGTTTCATTCCGACAATATAATTGTACACGACTATCCGAGCAAGAACAAATCGGACAGCAACTTACGGTGCGGCTTAAGAATCAGTTGAGACGCCACCGTTTCTCGAAAGGAGCGGCGTAATGCCCGAGATAACTGTGAAATTCGACAACAAGGTTGTCGAGCGGGTTGTTACAGAAAAGGAACGCATCAGCATCGGCCGCACATCAGACAATGACATAGTCCTGGATAACCGCGGTGTCTCCCGTAAACATGCCAGGATCGAGTTCAGCGGCAAAGAGGCAATTGTGATTGATAACGAAAGCCTGAACGGGACTTTCGTTAATCAACGGAAAGTCACGGAGGAGAAACTGCGTGACAAAGATGTCATCACGATCGGCAAGTTCGATCTCATTTTCAGCGTTGGATCATCAATCGACGACAAGATGTCTGATCATGACGGCACCATGGTGTTGAACACCAAGCGCCAGAAGGAAATGATTAAGCAGGACCGTGCCGCCAAGGAAATGATAAAGGCTGCTGGATGTTCTGTGCTCCTCGGTGTTGAGAATGTCGACGAATCTGAGATTCCGCTCGACAGAGAAGTGTTGACAATCGGCAAATCCAAATACGTAAATGTAAATGTAGGTGGATGGCTGGTTTCCGGTATTCAGGCCAAGATCATCAAGGAAAACGAAGGATACGTTGTGATGAACGTCGGCCGCAGCGGAAAGACACGGGTTAACGGCGAAGCCATCGATCGCAGAGAGATCAAAAATGGCGATATCATCGAGATTGGCAAAGGCGTATTTCGATTCGTCGAGGCAGGTATTTAATGAAAATCGGATTCTTCTCGGACGTACACGGTAATTACGAAGCCCTGAAGGCATGCGTCGCGGATTTCAAAGACGAGAAGCTTAAAAAAGTGTTCTTTCTTGGTGATGTTGTCGGGTATGGACCCGATCCCAACAAGTGTATCGAAGCCATCGAAAAGAAAGCCGAGGTGAGACTTCTCGGTAACCATGACGCCGCCGCGATCGGTCTTCTAAGCACCGACTATTTCAACCAGTACGCCCAGATGTCCATGGGCTACACGAGCCAGATTTTAAGTGAAAAGAATCTCCAAAGGCTGAGGCTATATCACATGGAAGCAGTGTATGACATTTTCAAGATGGTCCACGCTTCCCCAAAGGAACCCTCTGCCTGGGGATATATTCTCGATCTCGAAGATGCTGAAGCCAACTTCAAGCATTTCGAGCAGCAGGTATGTGTCATCGGACACAGCCACCGGCCGGTGATTTTCAAGAAGTACAAGATGAGCAGGTGTGAGGTTACCGCGCATGACTTCGCAAAAGTCGATAGTGATTACCGGTACATTATCAACATTGGAAGCGTTGGGCAACCTCGGGACGGCGATCCGCGAGCGAGCTACATGATCTATGACTCCGACGATCAGATCATGTCAATCAAGCGGATCGAGTACGACTACGAGAAAACACAGAAACGTATGCGGAAGGCAAACCTGCCGAGGTTTCTCATCGACCGCATCGCAGTCGGGAAATAGAAAATGGTGGCATTCCTGAAAGACATCTTCCGCAAGGAAAATGTGACCAGTAACGGGGCATCGTTTGTGAAGCGACATCCGGGGCCCGTTCTCTATTTTCTCATCACGCTGTTCGTGATGGCTCTATATTTGAATAATGCCTCATTTTTCCAGAAATACGAAGCGCGAATTCAGGATCTTCTGTTTAAGGTACGGGAAACTCAGACACCTTCCGGTCGAGTTGTCATGCTCTCGATCGACAACAAGTCGCTCGATCACATCGGCAAGTGGCCATGGAAACACCAGCGGCTCGCCCAGTTGGTTGAGGCCCTGCAGTACTATGAGCCGAAGGCTGTCGTATTCCGTCCAAGAATACCCGAGAACATCGATGACTACATATCAGGGAACTCTCAGCTTCTCGCTGAGAACATTCTGCAGTCAGAGAACATTATCATGCCGTTCGAGCCGATTCTCGCAAGCCGAACTCCGAGATCTCAGACTGCGCCCGACTGGCTCCGCAGTTCTGCACTGCCATCGATCGTGCCGTTCGAGGGCGAGTATGTCCCCCCTGCAGGCAAAGTCGACCTGCCGGACATGCTGTTCGGTCCAGCCGCAAGAAAGCTGGGTTTCGAGCTAATACACTTCGATCAGGACCATCACGTGAGAAGACACCCGCTTCTGATCAGGTACGAACGCCATTTCTACCCGTCGCTGGAGTTGGCTGCAGCAGCGTTTGCACTCGGGATTCCGTTCGAGGGAATAGAATTCTCACAGGATCAAAAGATCGTGAAACTGGACGGACGGCGGATACCGGTTAATGAAAAAGGTCATTATTTAGTGAATTATTACGGTCCCCCTTCTACCATCGCGGAATACTCCGTGAAAGACTTCTGGGACGGCGAATTAGATATAGACAAGATACAGGGCAAGGTAGTAGTAGTATCGTTGACGGCTCTCGGTTTGACTGACGAGCTCGCAACTGCCCTTAGCGACGAATTCACGCCTGCTGAGCTTTCGGCAACTATTATTGACAACATACTATCAGACCGATTTGTAAAGCCGGTTGACGCGTCGGAAAATGTGGAACTGCTGGTTCTGCTTGCCATAGGTGTACTCTGCGCCGGCGTGCTTCCAAGGCTGCACGTCGTCTATCGCTATATCGTACTGATGATCCTCGGCTTCGTCCTGATGAATTTCAATTACATTCTGTTCACGTCTTTCAGCAGCCTCGCCAGTACATTCTATCCGCTGATGCAGATTGCAATGTTTGCTGTAGCGGCGCCGATACTGTCCTCAACCGACAAGTCGGAGAAAAAAGAAAAGGAGAAAGAGGCTGAATCGGAGGAGACTCCGGTCAAGGTAATCGAAGAAGAATCTACCGAGAAGAAACTACTTGATTTCGAAGACAAGCCCAAAGAGCGAAACCTGAATTCGAGTGAGAAGTTCAAACGGACCCTGCCGATGGATTCGCCCGATTCTGATTCGGCACCGGACCCACAACCGACAGGAACCGAAAAGCCGCAGGAGACGGACCAGCCACCGAGGTACGAGAAACCCTCTGAGGAATCCACCGGCTCGACTCCCGCGACGATGCCGAAGAAGTTTGGCAGATATGAAGTTCTGGAGGAAGTCGGCAAGGGCGCAATGGGTACCGTTTACAAGGGCAAAGACCCTGCCATCGGCAGGAAAGTCGCTCTCAAGACAATCCGCATTGACAAAATAGCCGATCCGTCAGAGATAGATGAACTCCGTGTGAGGCTCGCGCGTGAGGCCAAGGCCGCCGGTAACCTGTCCCATCCCAATATCGTTACCATCTACGATGTCGGTCAGGATGGAGATACTCAGTACATCGCGATGGAGTACCTGGAGGGTTACTCACTCGAGACCGTGATTCATCGCAAGCTCGATATGAACCTCAGACTCGCGGCGCAGATCGCTTACCAGGTGTGCCTCGCGCTGCAGTACGCTCATCGCCAGCATCTGGTGCACAGAGACATCAAACCCGGCAACATCATGGTTATGGAGAATTTCCACGTCAAGGTCATGGATTTCGGAATCGCGCACTTCGAGTCATCGAACCTGACGCAAACAGGTATTGCGATGGGGACACCGAGCTACATATCGCCCGAGCAGTTGAAGGGTGAACCGGTGACACCGTCGTCAGATATCTTCTCAACCGGTGTCGTGCTGTATGAAATCCTCACAGGTAAAAAACCGTTCAAGGGCGAGAGCATCTCCAATCTAATTATGAGAATCGTGAATGAGGATCCGACCCCGCCATCCGAGCTGAATCCAAAAATCCCGCAGATGCTCGATCTGATTGTGAAGAAAGCGCTCCAGAAAGACCCGTACAATCGTTACGGCACCGCCGAGGAGATGGCGCGGGCACTGGACGAGTTCACTACCGCATTCTCCCCCTCAAACAAGATATTCTAAGTCGGATTGCTGATTCATAGTCTGGAAAGACTGAAGGGAAACGGGGACTACTCTTCCTCTTCTTCCCCGCCGTCGAAAATGTCTTCTGCGAGGGAGAGCGCTACTCCGGACAGCATAACCTCAACACCGAGTTTCGTGAAATCGGACGAGATCAGGTCTCGCGAGATATTGGCATAGAGCGAACAGGCAGCCTCTTTTTCCACGACGATACCGGAGATGCGGTCGGAATACTCCCCTACGAATGTCACCTCGCCGAGCTCCTCCGACACCACGAAACCGGAGCAGTTGTGCAGCTGCAAATGCGCGCCGCCCGCATAGACCACGATCATTGAACCCTTGGAGCGTCCAAGCCTCGTCTCAGGATATATCTCGAGAACGAGCATCCGCTTTACCTGCTCGGCGATTACTTTGAGTCGGTAGTGGTCCGTCTCCCATTCGACCTTGTCAGCCCCGATGACCTCTGCTACCTGATCAACCTGCTCCTTCTCGAACTTCATTTCTTGTCCTTGTCTTCGATCTGATCCGGCTTCGACTTCTTCTTGTCGTCGTCGATATTCTCGATTTCCTTCTGTGTATCCTTAACTGCCTTCTTGAACTCACGAATACCCTTGCCCAGACCCTGTGCAATGTCAGGGATGCGCTTCGCGCCGAACAGAATCAGCACGACCAGAAAAATTAGAAGGATTTCCTGCAAGCCCGGCCCACCGGCACCAAACATAATATCACCTCGAGGTTACTATCAAATATACCACCAACGAAAGTAGACCAGAACAAATATCACGAGTAGAATACTCATGAAATTGATCCTGACCAGGAAACCTACGGTAAAGCTTAACGCGTACAGGTCCACTTTTGTTGCATCAAAGCCGACTTCAATATGCCTCCCGAGCAGAGTTTTCGCTGCACCGTCCGGGAGGACGTCGGCTACCACATCCCCAACTACTGCGCCGAAGATGGCAGCGACAAATATCGAAAAAAACAAAAATGAGAGCTCTCGTCTCTTCAAGCTGATGCCCTTTCGAGATAGTGTGATCTCAGAGACTCGAATATCCGAAGCCCGTCGGTGCTTCCGAGAATCTTCTGCGTGGCCCGCTCCGGATGCGGCATCATCCCGAACACGTTACGGTTTTCATTACATATTCCAGCAATATTATACACCGAACCGTTAGGGTTCGCCTCCCCGGTAATCTCACCATCTCTGCCGCAATATCTAAAAACCACCTGATCGTTGTCGACCAGGTCCCGCAGAATATCATTATCGGCGAAGTAATTACCGTCGGAATGAGCAATCGGAATCCGGAGGACATCGTCGCGACTCATCCCGGCGGTCAGCATGCTGTTCGAGGTTTCGGGCCGGAGATTCACATGCTTGCACGCAAACCTCAAGCTGCGGTTTCGCAGCATCGCACCTGGCAGAAGTCCCGCTTCGAGCAGTATCTGAAATCCGTTACAGATACCGACAACAATCCCACCATCATTGGCGAATTTGATCACTTCCTTCATTATCGGGGAGAACCTTGCGATTGCTCCGGTACGGAGGTAATCGCCATATGAGAATCCACCGGGGAGCAGAATAACATCCGAACCGTGCAGATCGGATTCCGCGTGCCACAGGAACTCCACCTTTTCACCGAGATCATATCGCACCGCAGCATATGAATCGTAATCGCAATTCGATCCCGGGAATGTGATAACGCCAAACTTCATTCAACGACCTCTACCGTGTACTTCTCGATCACCGGATTCGCCAGAAGTTTGCGACACATCTCATCGATCTGCTCGTTGGCGGCCTCCCGATCATCGGTATCCACACTCACCTTGAATATCTTGCCGGATCGTACATTCCTCACGCCGTCATAGCCCATATCTACAAGCGCGCTCCGTATCGTCACGCCCTGCGGATCGAGAACGCCGTCTTTCAGCTCAACTCTGATCGTCGCCTGTATCATTGTCTGTCCCACCTGTTGTTTCGGCAGCCTCATCCTCGGCCGATCTGTTGCCGTTCCTGAGCATCTGAATCATGTCCCGGACAAGACACGCAAGGATATACGCCAGTATCGCCGGGAACATGACGATTCTCGGATCGATGACAATTAAGAAAATAAAGAAAACGAACAAAAGCAAAAACTTTAGCCGGTTTTCGACAGTGGAGAAGTTGGCCGGGAAATTCTCGTACGTCACAGCCGATACCATCAGAGCCGATACACCCGCAACCATAGTCACCACGAAACGCTGATACTGCACCCCTCCCCACATCTCCGTGCTGAATATCACATAGCTCACGAGCAGCATCGATGCGACCGGGACAGGCAGCCCGACAAACTTCTTTTTCTCTTCCTGCGTTGCCATGAGATTGAATCTCGCGAGGCGGAAACCAGCGGCCATAACGAACACCGCGGGTATGATCCAGCCCCATCTGCCAAAGTCCATGAAAGCGACCGCATACAGCAGGACCCCGGTCGCGGCGCCGAACGTCAGAAAGTCGGCGAGGGAGTCGAGCTCGACACCGAAGTGGGATGTCGCTCCCGATAATCTCGCGATGGACCCATCGAGAGTGTCGAGGAATGCGCCGAGCACAATCAGCCACGCCGCGGTCGTGATATTCCCCTCGAGCGCGGAGAGTATCGAGATAAACCCGCAAAGCACATTACCCATCGTAAACGAGTTCGGAAAGAGCGCGCGATAACCCTTCATCTGCGAAACTCCGCCACTACGGTACGACCCGCCTTTACCCTATCGCCGATCTTCACAAGCACCTCAACGCTCTCCGGGAAAAACAGGTCCATTCGAGAACCGAACCTCATCACTCCAAACCTCTCCCCCGCTCTCACCGTCTGCCCTGGCGCAACGGAGAAAACAACGCGCCTCGCCACACTCCCCGTTATCTGCCGGAAGTGAATTCGACCGAATTTCGTATCGAGATCGATCTCGCTACGTTGATTGGCAATGGAGGCTTGCGGCCTGAACGCCGAGTACTTGCGCCCCTGACGAAACTCAACATTTGCCACCTCGCCGTTTGCCGGTATGCGGTTAACATGGACATCGAAAATCGAAAGAAAAATACTCAATCTTGTGGCATAAGTTGAGAGATTCTCCGGCACCTCTGAGTCGACCGTTAGCACCTTTCCATCGGCCGGAGCGAGGATCTGGCCCTCCCGGGCAAACGCCTCGAATTGAGGCTCGCGGAAGAAGAACAGAAAGAGCACTGTGAGGAGTGTGAGAGCCCAGCCAATCACGATAACAGCCTGCTGGCTCATGACGTATCCAAATATGAGCAGCAGCACGGCCAGAAGTGCGGTCGGCAGAATGAATGGATAGCCTTCGCGAGCAATGGTCATCCGAACACTCGCTTGAAGATGTAATCAACGTGCTTCAGGTATGGCTTACAATCGAACATCTCCTCAATCTCGTCGTCGGAGAAATGATCACAAATCGTCGGGTTCGACGACAGCCGATCTTTGAAGCTCTCCCCCCTGCTCCACGCGGCGTGTGCGATCTCCTGAATGAGAGCGTAAGCGTCCTCTCGCGAACCAAGCATCTCAGTGACTGCAAGGAGGATTTTGCCTGTATAAATCAGACCGCCGGTCCGGTTAAGGTTGGCCTTGAGGTTCTCCGGATACACCGCGAGGTTTTTGATCACGCTGGCAAATTTGGTCAACATGTAATACACAATGATCGTCGAGTCCGGGAAGATCACCCTCTCAACGGACGAGTGCGAGATATCTCGCTCGTGCCAGAGCGGGATGTTCTCGAGCGCAACCGTCAGATTGCCCCGCAGAAGCCGCGCCATTCCCGACATCTGCTCGCACGTAATCGGGTTCTTCTTGTGCGGCATCGCCGAACTGCCCTTCTGGCCCTTCGAGAAGCCTTCCTCGAGCTCCAGCACCTCGGTCTTCTGAAGGTGGCGAATCTCCGTCGCAAACTTGTCGATCGAACTCGCAGTCACAGCAAGCGCCCACAGAAGCTCCGCATGTCTGTCACGCTGAATGATCTGCGTCGAAACCGGAGCAGGTTTGAGCTTCAGCTTCCTGCAGACAATCTCCTCGACTTGCGGATCGATGTTGGCGAATGTCCCCACAGCGCCAGATATCTTGCCGTAGGCGACGTTGTCGACCGCACGCTCCAGCCGATCGAGATCACGGGCGAGTTCTGCATACCACATTGCGAAAGTCAGCCCCAGGGATGTCGGCTCGGCATGGACGCCGTGAGTCCGACCGACTTTGGGCTGATAGCGATACTTACCCGCCTTCTTTTTGACCTCCGTCATCAATTTTCGCGCCTGCTTGACAATCAGCTCACCCGAACGCTTCAGAACAAGCGCGGAAGCGGTATCGAGCATATCTGAGGAGGTCATACCAAAATGGATGTACTTCGAGTCTTTACCGACATAGCTGCCGACATTTGTCAGGAAGGCAATGACATCGTGCTTGACTGTCTCCTCGATGTCGAGAATCGCCTGCGTGTCGAAGTCAGCTTTCTTTTTGATTCTCTGGACTGCGGCCTTCGGAATCCTGCCCAGTTCCGCCCATGCCTCGCAGACTGCAATCTCGACCTCGAGCCATGTCGCAAACTTGTATTCATCCGTCCAAAGCTCGCTTATCTCCGGAAGCGAATATCGAGCTATCATCAGCGGTCCTTAACCTTTTCCCAGTCCTTCAGGAACTTCTCGAGTCCGATGTCCGTGAGCGGATGCTTTACTATCTGTTCGATCACATTGAATGGCATCGTGGCAACATCAGCTCCCATCATTGCGGCATCCACAAGATGAAGCGGATTCCTGATAGACGCAACGAGCACCTCGGTTTCGTAGTCGTAGTTCGAGTAAATCTCTACGCACTGCTGGATCAGCTCCATACCATAGTGAGAGATGTCATCCAGGCGACCAACGAATGGCGACGCAAACCGAGCGCCGGCCTTCGCTGCGAGAAGAGCCTGTGACGGTGAGAATATGAGCGTCATATTCACACCGATACCGTCCGAGGAGAGCGTCTTGCACGCCTTCAAACCCTCTTTGATACACGGTACTTTCACGACGATATTATCGTGTATCTTCGCCAGATCGCGCCCTTCCCGGATCATCCCATCCGCATCAACCGCCACGACCTCTGCAGAGATCGGACCATCGACTATTTCGCATATCTGCTTCAGGATGTCCTCGAATTTCCCATCGACCTTCGAAACGAGCGACGGATTGGTCGTAACACCGTCGAGAACGCCCATCTCATTCGCTTCTCGAATCTCGTCGATGTTTGCGGTATCTATGAAGAATTTCATCGCTCCTCCTTGAGTGTTTCAGCGATAGTTGACTTTCACGAGGGTGAGCCCCTGAGGTGGCGCGGTCAGGACCTTTGCGGATCGCTCCGGCCGTTCAAAAAGAAGTTCAAAATCTCTCTCGGTTAACTGACTGGATGCTACCTTTACCATAGTCCCGACCAGCGACCTGACCATCCCATGCAAGAACCTGTTTGCGACAACATGGAAAGTATACTCTTTCCCTCGCTTTGTCCAGAACGATTTTGTGACCACGCAGACATTCGATTCCTTCTGCGACTTCTTCACACAAAACGAACGGAAGTCGTGCGACCCACACAGCCTCTTCGCCAGCGTTTCCAGCACACCGTAGTCTATCTGCAAATCCGTGCACCAGTGCGTTCTGCGTCGCAGAGCGCTCCGCTCGCCGTATATTCGATATCGATACTCACGAGAAACCGCATCATAGCGTGCGTTAAAGCCGTCCGGCACTACACGGCAGCTTCTAATCCGAATATCTTCCGGCAGGAGCGAATTCAAACCTCTGAGAACAACTTCCGGTTTCCAATCCCTGTCGATCGCGAAATTGACGACCTGCCCCTCGGCATGCACACCAGTATCAGTGCGGCCGGAGGCTGTTACGTTGATCTTCTGTTTTGCCATCTTCCGAACGGCATCTTCGAAGACTCCCTGACCCGTCCGAAGCCTGGGCTGACATTGCCAGCCATGAAGGCCGGAACCATCATATTCCACCACACATTTGCAGTTCAACTTGCTAACTCCGAAAGCAAAATTGATGCAGCCACAGCGATTACTCCCGCTGAAACAAATATACCGTCCGGACGACCAAGCTTGAACTCAATCATCGATGTTCGCAGCGCTCCACGGCGGTATCCACGGCTTTCTATCGCGAGCGCGAGGCTCTCGGCCCTCCTGAGAGATCCGAGCATCAATGGCACGATTACAGGTATCGCGGCCTTGACCTTCGCAATCGGTCCTTTTCCTGCAGACATTCCCCTCGAGACCTGCGACATCTTGATAGCCCGGATTTCCTCGCCGAGCAGAGGTATGAAGCGCAGCGCTACGAAGATCATCATCGAAATGTCCGCCACCGGAACGCCGATCCTTCGGAGCGGTTTGATCAGTCGAAGAATACCGTCGGCCATTTCTATCGAGGAAGTCGTTCGTGCGGATACTGTCATTACCAGGAGAAACAGGAGCACTCGGTATGAATAGAGCAAACCGAGATACAGCCCTCCCTCTGTGACCTCCTTGCCGAATACTTCAAACATGGTTGTTCCGTCCGGTGGCGTGAAGATAACATGCAGCAGAAATGTTATAACAAAAAGGAGCGAGAACGCCTTCAACTCGCCGCCTAGTTCACGAAAGCCTACCCCGGCTACAGCAATAATAGCGAGCAGGTAAACTGTCAAACCGGCGTAAAACACGGGATCGAGAAGGAATGCGAGCAGTCCCATCATGGTCAAGGTCCAGAGAAACTTGACTCTCGCGTCGACGATACCGAGTCTGCTACTGATGCCATCGGGCTTGTCTTCGAAGACCGCATCGGAATATACCACGGAAGCACCCCTCACAATCGAGTTCAAGTATGCTTGATAGGTTCTGAATGGCGGATATGCAAGAAGAAAGATAGCAGGCTCAGTTGTCGACGCGCGTTCGTTCGCCGCCCCTGGTGAAATCCACAATCTGCTTTGGCGAGTCCGCACCGGAACATTTGCTGCATCCGCCACCGCATCCACGGCCCTTGGAGCTGCTGTAGAATCGTCGCGCGATGAACGCAACTGCCGCCACAATGCACAACCCAACTATTATATACTGAATAACCATCCTATCCCAAACCTATGAGAGAACCAACTTGATAGACAAGAAACGAGAATCCATACGCCAGCGACGTAGTATAGAAAAACTGGTACCCGAGTTCCTTCATCGATCCGGTCTCGCGGAGGAATACCGCGAGTGCAGCCATACAAGGCATATAGAAGAGAACGAATACCAGAAATGCGTAGGCTTTAAGACCGGAGTATTCCGGATCGGATGCGAGGTTGTCCCTCAGTGACGCCGACTCGGAATCGGCATCTCCGACGCCATAGATCGTACCCATCGTCGAGACCACAACCTCCTTTGCCATAAACCCTGAAACAAGCGCCACGCCGAGCCTCCAGTCAAATCCGAGTGGCTCGATGACCGGCTCGATAGTCTTACCGATACGACCCGCGAAACTCGCCTCGATCTGCTCGGCAGCCCTGGCATCGTTGTAAGACTCGATCCGATTCGCCGCCTCTGAGGCGGGTATCTCTCCCGCGGCCTCTCTCGCCTCCATCTGAGCAATGAGGGTGTCATAATCCTGAGCAAACTCAGTTTTCTGCGGGAATGTCATCATCGCCCACATCACGATCGAGAACGCAAGGATGATCGTTCCTGCCTTGCGTATATAGAGCCACGCGCGCCCCCACGTGTGTATAGCCAGCGACTTAAGGGTTGGTACTCTGTAGGGCGGGAGCTCCATGATAAACTCCGCGGACATGCCTTTAAATCTCGTCGACCGAAGCAACTTCACCATTCCGATCGCCACAAGAACACCGAGAGCATACAGCGAGAAAACAACGTTCCCCGCGTGCGCCGGCCAGAAAGCACCGCAGATCAGAATGTAAACAGGTAACCGTGCGCCACAGCTCATGAATGTTATCACATGCATGGTCACGAGGCGATCTGTCCGATCCTCGAGAATCCTGCTGCCCATATAGGCAGGCACCGAACATCCGAAGCCAATCAGCATCGGTATAAACGACTTGCCATGCAGTCCAATCTTGTGCATCACCCGATCCATAACAAACGCCGCGCGTGCCATATATCCCGTGTCCTCGAGTAACGCAATCGCCAGAAAGAGCAGAATGATGTTTGGCAGAAATACTATAACTCCGCCGACTCCGGCAATGATTCCATCAACAATCATAGATTCCACGAGTCCGTCGGGCAGAATCGATTGCGCGAGTGCGCCCGTTTTCTCCACCCCAATCTCGATCCAGCTCATGGGCAGCTCCCCGAATGTAAATGTCGCCTGGAATACGAGCCACATCAGAGCCGCAAATATGATCAGACCTATAGTCGGGTGGATCGCCGCGAGATCAATCTTGTCGGAAATCTCGTGACGACGGTCACCGCCTGTCTCAATAGCCTCGGAACAAGCACCACTTATGAACCCGTACCGTCGATCAGTGATTATCTCCGACGGTGTTGAACCATATATCGACTCGATCCTCGATCCACCCTTCTTCGCACGCTCCACGACTCGTTCGGAGTTGCCCATTTCAACAATATGCCTGGAAACTTCGGCGTCGTTCTCGAGCAGCTTGAGAGCGAGCCATCTCGGCTGATAGCCGTTCACGACGGGGAGATCCGAGCTTATGGCTTCAGTAAGGCTGGATATCTCCTGCTCAAACTCGCCGCCGTAGTCAACTCTGGCGGGATTCGCCTCGAGAGAGCCTTGCGCGCAGCTTATAGCTGCGCGGAGAATCTCATCCGTGCCACGCCCCTTGCTCGCAACCGCCGGGATGACCGGCACACCAAGCAACTGCGACAGCTTCTCAATGTTGATCTTCTGCCCGCGCCTGTCGGAGATGTCCATCATGTTAAGCACAATGATGACCGGCTGTCCGAGCTCAACGAGCTGCGTTGTAAGATACAGGTTTCGCTCGATATTGGATGCATCGACGACATCGATCACAACATCGGGCTTCTCATGAATGATCGAATTGCGCGCGATTATCTCTTCGATCGAATAGGCGGACAGCGAGTAGGTCCCCGGAAGATCCACGAACGTAATTCTATAGTCCGCGAAATTGACCTGGCCGGTCTTGCGTTCTACAGTCACTCCGGGGTAGTTGCCGACATGCTGATTCGCGCCGGTGAGATTATTGAATAAAGTCGTCTTGCCAGAATTGGGATTTCCCGCAAGAGCAAAGATCAGGGTTTTTCTGTCAGTCTGAGTGCGCAATCTCTCTCACCCGAATCTTGTCAGCCATCCCTCGTCCAATTCCGATGCGCGCGCCGCGGACTTCCACGCCAACGGGACCGTGCCCGGAATTGGATATGACCTTGAATACAGCACCGGAATTGAGGCCGATGGCGCTGATCCTCTCGCGGAGACGATGTCCGCCGGCAAGGCCTATCAGCGCAAACGTATGGCCGGTTTCTGCCTCCGAAAGACTCTTCTCAGCAAAATCGGAATCGGCAGTACCGCCGGAACCGCCCCCTGAGATATCTGTCGCCATACCGAGAATTCCGTGCCTGAAGCACTTTCTGATGAACTTGTTCATGTTGCCCTGTCTATATCTCCGTGCTACTTGTCTTTGGTTATCTCCCGACGGCACTTCGCGCAAAGACCGAATATCTCATACCTGTGAGATTCCATCTTGAAGCCATACCGCTTGAGGATACGACGCTCCCCGGCATCCATCTCCGAGCTCTCGAATTCGATAATCTCACGACAGCGCGTGCAGACAAGATGGTGGTGATGGCGGTGCCTGAAATTATGCTCGTATCGCACGATACCATCATCAAACCTGACCTCCCTCGCCAGCCCACAGTCGCAGATCAGCTTCATTGTACGATGAACGGTCGCGTACCCCACACGATCATCGCGCTCCTGAAGGATCCGGTAAAGATCATCTACGGAGACATGGTCTTCGATATCGAGAAACGTATCGAGAACGTGAACCCTCTGCTGGGTTTCGCGCATCCCCTCAGATTTGATATACGCTTCAAATTTCTGTCGTTCCTCAGCAAACATCCCTACCGCCGGAAATTGAAAGTCAATTTCAATTAGCTATACATGATACGCAGCAAATACCATAATTGTCAAGATAATCTTGTGAAAACACACACAAACATTTGAAGCCACCGGCTACTGTTGAACCAACCGTGATTCGGCCTCAACGGGTTCATCCGAGCCTTCATGACCGCAAGCGAAGCCCAATGAAAATGGCCCCGCCGGTAAACCCGGCGAGGCCGCATGCTTCAACAAAAAACCAACCTATTGCTCGCTCAGTCGCCCTCAGTCTCCTATAAGCTCCGTGAGTTCACTAAGACGCTCCGCGAGCAGTTTCTCATACATCTCCGCAGGCAAAGTGCCGTAATCGGGAATCGTGTCCAACCCCTCTATCCGGCAGAGATAATTGATCTTCTCGTGGGCATTTGCATAATGCGAACCTCCGAGCCGGAAATGGCTCTGCGCGATAATCAGGTGCGCGTCCATGTAGTTCACGGTCGGAACCTTCGTGAAGACATACTGAGGCCGATTGCTAAGCACCGTCTTGGCATAGTTGATCGCCGCTACCAGGTTTGGAAGGTCCCGGTAAGCCGCCGCCAGGCCCATGTCCGCGTGGAAGTCCGCATGCCCGTTGCCGTTCGCCGCGAGGAAATCCGTCACCGCTCCTGAAAACTCCGACTGAAACGCCCGCGACCAGCCGCGGCCGAGATACGCGTCCTCGTTCTCCTCATTGTGTTCGATAACCTCACCGAACTTTTCCTCGGCATCTTCATACATTCCCGCATCGAAATCAGACCACGCCTCGGTCATCGTCGCATCTTCGTCAAAAGGCGGAGGTGGGGTCGGGCCGTCATCTCCACCCGACGAACACGCTACGAAGATCGCTATCGCAACCAAACCGGCAACCCTGAATATTCTGTCTATCTTAAAACCGTTCATCGTTCACATCTCCTTCTACTTTAGCAGCACCATTCTTCGGGATTCAACGAATGAGCCTGCTTTTATGCGGTAGAAGTATATTCCGCTCGCGACTCTGCTTCCGTCGCTCGATCGACCGTCCCAGCGAACGGAATGCGCACCCGGTGCCATTGGCCGTTCAAGGATGGTCGAGACCTTCTGTCCCAGAATGTTGAATACTTCGAGTCTTACATCCGCAGTAGTCGGCAGATCGAATTGTATTACTGTCTCCGGGTTGAACGGGTTCGGGTGATTCTGATACAGCCTGAATGCCTGCGGCAGAATCTCCATTTCCGTACCGGCGTCTTTCTCAAGAAGTGCCACCACATATTCGCCCTCGAGCTGTGCCATGGCTGTTAGAGAACCGTTCGACGGATTCACGAACGATGTCAGCTGCTCTGACTGCTCGCCTTCTATCCTGAATACCGCTACACGGCTGTGTTGATCCGCAGTAAGCTCAAACTCAGTGAGATCGACAACCAGCGCAGCCGCAGTCTTCTCTTCAACCGTTGGCTCAACTGATACAGCTCGCAACGCTGTCGCGCCGGCAGGAAGCACCGACTCATGGTCGCTTCCATAATTCAAATCGTACACGAGAAGCGCGCCGTTGCGCGCAGTCGCCCCTCTCTCCAACCGCACTGTTATACCGCCGGACGGGCTATCGAGATCGAGCGGCTCTCCCGGCCGCATCCTCGCCGCGGCAAAACCGAGGTCCGTGCAACCGCTGTTGTTCCACACGTCCGTGCCGCAGACCGAGATCGTGTAGTTGCCGGCCTCTCCCACGGCATAGTCGCCGATGTACGTGACAATCTCGCGATTCGGCGGCAGACTCATCGCCTCGGTATCTTCGCCCGATGGCGTAGTGACACGCAACTCGGGCACTGAACTCAAGTCTTCGTTCGGATACGCAAAAACGTCGAGCGCGTAAGGCAATACCGGATTCGGGATAAGCGCAAGGTCGAAAGTCGGTGGCGTCACGTCCGTGACCATCTCAAACTCGTACGTCGGCGAGAAAGTCGACGCGCCCCTCGGGTCGTATGCCTCAACCTTCCAGTAGTATGTCGAACCGATGTTCAGCTCGTGGAGTGTAAGCTGAGTATCCGCCACTTCCACAGCCACAGGATTCATCTGACCGACATCGCCTTCGCCGAGGTGAAGCTTGAACAGCACGGAATCGACAATATCTTCGTCGTGTGATCCGTGCCAGAAAAACGTGACCTTGTCGCCCTCGAGCTGCGAGCCGTCGTCTGGATACGCGAGCTCGAACTCCGCCGGAGGCTTGTTCGGCGCCTGCTGGCGGTTGTTCAAGTACGACATCACCGCCGACATAAACTCCGCCCGGTTGTATGCGATCTCCTGAGCACCATAACTGTCATTGATACTCTCGAGTCCGAAAGTTGAGAGTACGATCCGGGTAATCGACAAATCCAACTCCAGGCCGCAGACATCGCTATTCTGATTCGCGTAACGGAAACTCACGGTCGATTCGTCATCCGGTACGATCCAGTCTGGAGATGTCAGAAGATATTCCCCGTCGTCATCGCGTTGATTAATGCCGACGATCATCCCGTCCTCTCCGAGGTAGGAACTCGAATCTCCCAATGCGACAGCGAGCTGCATCGGATCGTTGCCACCGTAGGTGCAGTGCAGATAGTCCTGTACGAAGGAGGGGTCTACTGCAGAGGCGTGTTCGACAAAATCCTGACCCGATAGAAACAGACCGCCTCCGAAGTCAATATAGTCCTTCAGAAACTGTATATCATCATCAGTAAGTGAACTTGAGCGTTCCTGTCCGGTCAACCAGATGATAAACGGATACTTCATCTGCGGCACGCCCGGACTGCCCTGCTGGAATTTGTTCCACACATCATACGTGTACCCGATCGAATCCAGAGCGTCGGTATAGTATAGCTGCCTGCTCGCGCCGGCATCATCATCCACAACCAGCACCTTCGCACCGCCGATATTCTGCATGAAGCTCAAAGTCGTCGGCGTCTCCCAGCTCTCTTGCTCCAGAGTGAGGTCGAACCGAACCTTGACCGTGTCCATATCCGGCAGCACCGTGAAGCGGAATCTGCTGCTCGGCGTGTAGAAGTCGCCTCGTCCCGGTATCGACTCAATGTATATGGAGTCCACGTCGATCGTAATGCGCGAATCCTCGCAACTGAGTTTCGCATTAACACCCATCGCATCAGCCCACTCATTGTAGATGGTCACCTCATAGTCGACCGTCTCACCGAGTCCGGCCATGCTGTCCTCATCTACGACCGTTGCCTTGGCGATGCTGTACATAGGCCGCGAGAAAAACACGTCAATGTTCGCCGTCATGAGACTGTCGCTGTCGGAGATGTCCCAGACTGCGACCTCTGTCACAAGCCCGCTCCATGCACGGCTTCCGGGATCGGTTCTGTCTGAGAACTCGCGGTTATCTGTGGCTCCCGGGAACAGGTCTCCCGAGTCGCCTCGGTTGGCTTTCTCCTCCAGGTCATACCGTCCATCCGCTTGTTCCACGCTGACCAGATAACGAGGCTCATTGCTGTTGCTGTTCCGTGATTCGTCGACGTGGTAGATTATCAAGCCTTCGCCCGGAAGAGCGCCATCGAACCCGTACTTCTGTCTATTCTCGACAAGGAAATACTGCAAGCTTGGATTGCCGTCATACCACAATTTCAAGATGTGTCCTGAAAGCGCAGCCGGCGGGAATTGGTGCTGGAATTCGTTTTCGGTTACAGTAACCGGTTGCACAAAGCCGATATGGGATCTGCACCACGCGTCAAACTGCGAGGGCGTCCTGCCGTTGTTGTTCCAGCTACCGGCGCCCATAAGCGACCAGTTCCCCACGCCCTCGGAGCTGTCGTCGGTATCGTACAGATCCGGCAGGCCAAAGATCAGGTGTCCCTGCTCGTGGCAGTAGACGCCGACATTGCTCAGGCCGCCAGGTCCCTGCGGATCTTCCTCCGGCTGTGACGAGTAACGACTTATAGTCACCCCATCGGCCTGCTGCGGGGGCATCGAACTCACGTGAGAGTGAATATCATCCATCGAACCGGTATATTCTCTGCCCGGTCCCGAATGAACAACTATCAACCCTTCCACCTGATCGAAACCGGCATTGTCGTAGTCGGAAAAATCGACATCTTCGTCGGCAGCAGCAATGGCATCAGCCGCGAGCCCGGCAGCGTTTCTCGGGAATCTCCAACCCAGGCCGGCGTTCCCGTCAGTGTAGTAGCTGTAAGGCTGTGGCATGCGATACCAGCCGTACACCTCTCCGATGATCAGAAACTTCCCGAGTGAAGCCTCGAGATAAAGATCGGTCATACTCCCGGTTGCATGCGTACCCTGCGAAAACAGCAGATCTTCGAAGTACTCCTTCGTGCCGTCCGGACCCTGTGTCCACGGCTGATCGCTGAAATCTGCGAGAATGACGACCATCCTGAAGGTATCCTGCGAAGCACTGGCTCCAATTTCAAATCTGTACTTCTCTTTCGGTTGATCAAAGTAGCCTCTGCTGCGAGCATCTCGCAGCACCTGCATATACTCATCGTACGTCCCCTCTGCCCTGAGTCTTTCCTCCAGATCCGGATGCGGCGGCATAACCGCCATTCCTGCATCCACAAACAAGAAGGACAGGATACATATCATCAGGGTCAGCAGGCCTCGGTAGCGTTGTGGTGAGCTCATATCGGATCAGACTCCCCTGCTCTCGGTTACGTTTACAATTGTAGCGTCATATTAAGATACGCTCGACTCCCCCTTATAACAATTGAAAATGCCCGTCTGATCCCGGTTTTCTGGGGTCTGACGGGCATTTTGTCGCTATGTATGCAGTAGAGAGTACTGGATGCTATTTGAGCAGCATCATCTTTCGCGTGATCTCCGTTTCTGCGCTCCGAAGACGGTAGAAATACACTCCGCTCGCAACAGCGTTGCCCGAGAAATCGGTGCCATCCCAGCGAACCGAGTGATTGCCGGCCGGAATGTAGTCATCTACCAGAATACCAACCCTCTGACCGAGTGTATTGAAGACTTCGATTGTCACGCGCTGCCCGCTCCTGACGCTGTATTCGATCACCGTCTCGGGGTTAAACGGATTCGGGTAGTTTTGCGAGAGCGTGAAACCTGTCGGCAGAATCGGATTATCGTCTTCATCGCCCGCATAAGTCGGCGTCATATACTTGAGCCACGCCTCGTCGTATCTGGCAAAAAGCTCGCTCTCGTTGGGTGCCCAGAGCATTACGACCGCAAGTTCTATCTCCTCGCCGGCCTCTATCTCTTGAGCCGCAGCGGAGAGGATTGTGGCATAATCTGCTCGCTTGGTCGGAAGCTGGGCAATTGTGCCGCTGAAGCAGGCCGCATGCTTCAGATCCTCGCTCAATCCGATCTTCGCATCATACGGGTTGCTGTAATGGACGAACGAGTTGACCGGATCGGACAGAAGAGCTATCCCAACATACGAATTCTGAGCAACGTTGTAGTAGTAAGCCAATCCGCGTTCTGCATTGTAGCCTATCATCTCCTGGTCGACCTCGCCGTTCGGAAAATCGAAATCGACGAGCACCCCCGGGGCGATACTACGGTCTTCGATTGGCGAGCTATTGTGGATCTGGAATCTTGCAAATGCCGCGGTATTCAGTCCTGCATCGTCAAAGAGCGACACCGACTGTGCGACTTCGATCTCGAGCGGGTCTTCAGCCAAATTATCACTATAGACACCGGATATCTCATGATCGCCCCAAGCCAGACTCGGCGACATCGTGACATCGCCAATGCCGGCGGCGAGAAAGTCATTGTCGGACCTGTCGCCGGAGACATCTCGTGCCGCATCGGATACGCGGCCCGTTTCGTCGGCGATAATCAACGCGAACTCCGAAAGGAAGTTCGTCGTATCGACGCTATACCCGGCCTGGTTGAGATCGATCATCGAACCACGTCCAAGCCCAACCGCACCGTAGTTGCAAGTGCCGACCGATACTGTGCCGTTAGTGATCGATGAGTACATCGCCCTGTCGCTCTGCGCGACCACAAGCACGAAATAGGCGTTATTCAGGAAATTCCCCTCATCGTCGTAAAAGTCTATTCTGAATGTCACCGCCTTGCCGGGCGCAATCAACGCATCTGCCATCACCTCGAACGGCTGCTCGTCGTTGGTGACTTCGGCACCGGTCGCCAGAGTCCCGAAATATGCCGAATCGGTGAGTACGTGCATATCAGTGTCATAAGTACTCAACACACCCCAAAGCCCATCGACATCGTAATTCGAAATCTGCACCTCGACCGAAAGCGTCACGTTTTCTTCCGGCTCGATTATCATGTTACCATCATCCTGAACCTCGAACCCCTTAAACAGGATTGTGGCATGATTCGGGACGGGCATGTGGTTAAGTGCTTCTCGAAGATCTATCAGGCCGAATCCGGTATTGTTGTCCTCACCCGGAGTGTCGACATCCACAGCGGACATTATCAGAGCGTGCTTTATCTGCTCGACGGTCGCATCGGGATTATACTGCCTGAGCAGGGCAACTGCACCGGTCACCAGCGGAGCTGCCATCGAAGTTCCGGACATAAGCTTGGTGCCGCCGTCCTTATCGAGCGAAACGAGCGATTTGCCGGGAGCAACGACCTCCGGCTTGAAATCGGTGGAGTCGCAATTGGCGGGCCCACGGCTCGAAAAGTCTGTCACCGGATAATCGGCTTGTCTATGGTCGATCGCACCAACCGAGAATGTATTCAGCGGCGATGATGAGCGATCAGCGGGGTTTCGGATCGATTTCGGATCAGGCCCCTCGTTTCCGGCAGCAAAGATATTCACTATTCCGAGAGCCTCAAGATTGTCTATTGCCGTATGGAATGTAACATCGCATTTATCAAAAATCCCCGCAGGGACGCCCCACGAGTGGTTTATCGCGTCCGGAAGGTCATCTGTCGTCTCTGGGTTGCCGTCCGGATCCGAGGCCCACTCGAATGCCGCGAGGATATCGGATATCGTCTGCGAGAATCCGGCGCCGCGGTCCACTACCGAAGCGCAACCCCATTCGACGTCCGGCGCAACACCTACGGTGTCGCCATCGACCACACCAGCCATCAGTCCCATCACGTGGGTGCCGTGGCCGTTATGATCCGACGGGAAATTCGTTTCGGTCTGCGGATCGAACCAGCCCTGCGACGGATCGCCGGTGGTCTCGCCCCGCCAGCGGCCGACCAGCCCGGAGTGGGCGCCATTGACGCCCGTATCGAAGCTGATCACGAACCTTCCTGCACCCGAATAACCCAGCGACCAGAGATAATCAGCGTTAATAGCGGTTAAATGCGATTCCACGCCCGCAGATGCCGCGATACCTGATTCCTCTATCGGATTGATCAGCTCGAGCAGAGTATCCTCTACTACATAACTCACGGCCTCCAGCTCAGTCAGTCGACTTACCTGCGACACAGGAATCTCGATAAGGACCGCGTTGGCTATATGAAACTGCCGCTTCAGATTGAGAGAAATCCCGTGCTTCCTGAGCTCGGAGTCGAAAAGGCTCTTGGCGTCGTTTGAGGTCTTCCTGATGCTGCTGTGAGCCACCTTATAACGCAGAGATCGCGAGTGCAACGATTTGAGCTTCGAGTTCATATCCGCTTGAGACTCGATATTCGAGTTCAGGAATACGACGGCAGTAACAGTCCCATTTATGTCATCGGCGATCCTAACTTCAAGAGCTGGGCTGACTTTGCCAGCCAGGAGCGATGCGGGCGATGAGAGGAGAAATACGGCGATCGCGAGCAGAATTGCGTAGCGAGTATGTCCGGCGCTTAATCTCATCTGAACCTCCTGTGCTGACTACCCCCTTGTATGAGCAAACTGCGTGCCGCCGCCAAGGAAGCGCAATTCCATGCACATACGGCGGCATCAGCATTCAATCGGCGCCGCCTAAGGCGTTGTCCCACAGACTATTGAGAAGCGCCTACAAGGCGGGCACGTTCCAGACTCGAACGTGGACTTGAAACAGGATCAAACTACACTGCAAAAATATGCATACAAACGTTAACACAATTTGCATACATCTCTGTTAGAGAGTTTACTGTTGCCCAACCCGCTACAGATTCGTAAAATCCGTTATGGTTCGTGAAGAGTCAAAACCGAGAAAAATCGATCCGCTCGTGAGTGGGCTGCTGGCGCTTAGCCTTATTGTGAGAGTTTTCTTTCATATACAATATAGCGGTACGATCTTCTGGGGCGATCTATCCATCGACGAACATCTCCATCATGCATGGGCGAGATACATCGCGAATGGGAGCATCATCGGGGATGAGGTCTTTTTTCGGGCACCTCTATACCCCTATTTTCTTGCGCTGCTCTATAAGACATCCGGCGCAAATCTGCACTTCGTCATGCTCGTGCAGCACGCGATCGGTGTCCTCTCCGGTTGGTTGATCTATAGGACAGGACATGAGATTATCTCTTACAACACCGGTATTCTCGCTCTTATTCTATATTCCCTGACGCCTGTCTTCGTCTACTTCGAAGGGCAGTTGCTGCTCGACTTCCTGATCGTCCCATTTACTCTGCTCTCTCTGCTCTTTCTCAAACACGCATTCGATCGCAAATCATGGACTCATTACGCGCTATCCGGAGTCGCATTCGCTCTCGCCGCTCTGACACGGCCGAACATCCTGGCTTTTTTGCCATTCCTCATAATCTGGTTAGTTGTGTATGTCTCGCGAGAGGAGAACGTGAAACGGGCGGTATTGCGAAGCCTGGTTTTGACGGCTTTTTCGTTTTTAGTCATTTTGCCCGTAACCGTGAGAAACTACGTCGTCGGCGACGATTCAGTGTTGATCGCCTCACAGGGCGGGATCAACTTCTACCTCGGCAATAATGAAGACGCCACCGGACTATCGGCCTACATGCCCGGTCTCGGATTCGCATGGGATTATGCAGACTGCGAGTTCATAGCGGAGCAAGAGCTTGGAAGGGAATTGAAGCCATCCGAAGTGTCGGACTACTGGTATGATCGGGGGCTGGAGTTTGTACTGGACAAGTCGGACCAGTTTGTTCCACTCTTCATCAAGAAACTCTATCACCTTGTCAACACGCACGAGATTTCTAACAATCGCAGCATCCCGTACGTTTTTGACGAAGCATGGATCCTGTCGCTGCTTCCAGTCGGAGTCTGGTTGATCCTTCCGCTCTCGATTCTGGGATTTGTGTACGGCCTTCGAGATCGATGGGTCAAGCTTCTCGGCATATTGATCGGCGTGTATTCGTGCACTTTGCTACTCTTCTTCATCAACTCGCGGTTCCGTCTTCCAATAATCGCCGTGGCGATGATTCTCGCGGCCTTCGGTATTGAACGCCTCGTGAATCTTATTATCGAAAAGAAGCACCTCCAGCTTGCTGTCTGCGGGGTATTCATCGTGGCCGTAGCACTACTCAGCAGCACGAACATCTACAATACCGACTTCGATGATCGTTCGTCCGAGGAATTCAATATCGGCAACCGGTCTTTCGAGCTCGGCGATCTCGATGCTGCGCTGACGCACTACCATTCCGCTCTTGCCGCACAGCCACACACATCCCAGATCAATCTCAATATCGGGAATATACACATGAAACGCGGCGAACTCGATTCGGCGAGAGTCTACTATATCCGGGAGCTAAAGGTAACCCCGGACTCGGTGCGTGCACTCAATAACCTGAGTGTGGTTGAGAGGCTGGATGGAAACGACTCGCTCTCGATTGCCTATTCAGAGCGCGCTCTGTCAGCCAAACCATACTTTATCGATGCAGTAGTGAACTATGTCATAACCTGCCGGCAAATGGGTGCATACCGTAAGGGAATGGACGCCGCAAATGCCGCTCTCGACTTCGAAACGCGCAATCCCGAGCTGTATTACTACCGAGGCGTGCTCTTCTTCGATCGCAACCAGCTCCCGCAGGCTCTCTCAGACTTCGCTCGTGCGGAGAGTCTCCTTACCGTTACATCGCAGCCCTCGTTTTCGCTTCAGGACAACATCGTGAATCCAACTGCCCGCGCCGACGAGAGACGGAATCTCGAGGCGAAAATCAAATACAGCATTGGAACCATACGCGGACGCGTAGGAGACGCTCGTTCCGCGATACAATATCTGACCGAAGCGCTGGAGTTCGACCCGACCCTGAACGAGGCCCGCACGAATCTCGCGAGCGCTTTCGTCCAGACCGGACAATTTCGCAAAGCTCTCGATCAAACGGAAGTAGTCATCGCCGAGGGTGTCGCCGGTGCACTGGCATGGTACCTCACAGCGGTCGCTCATGCGAACCTCGGCAACCTGGAGTCTGCGCTTTCCGCGGCGGATTCGGCGCTCGCAATCTCGCCGGCGTATGCCCCCGCGATCAGCCTGAAGGCACTTGTATCCGAACAAAAAGAAACGGGAGAGGATTAAGTCCTCTCCCGTCAAATAGTCTAATCTATAGACTTCTATAGGCTCTCGATATCGTACCAGTCGATCATCGCAGTCAGGAACTGTACCGCCTGCCAGCGCGGGAAGGCGTACAGCGGGAATCCGAAGACTGAAGTCTTGAATCCCTCGGTCTGATAGCGATAACCCACCAGGCCACCATCAAGGTTTCCATAAGTGCCATATGCAGAGCGCGCCATATACAACCCCTCGGCGAAACCACCCGATATGAAGAAGTTAACGCCGGGAAGGGCGCCTTCGTAGAATGGATACGACTGGATATGTTGACCAGTCTCAGGATCGATCCCCCAGACGTTAAATCTGCTGATAGTGTACTCCGCCATATGACATGTATCTGCTGCCAACAGCTCATCGTTAATTGTATCACAGAAATCTGGAACCAGATCCGGCAGTGATCCCACAAGTGACAGAGCCGTGACCATCTCCTCATTCGATACTACCAATCCCGTCGTGTCCTGTAAGAACCTTATCATGGACTTTCGCCAGACAGGATCATAAACGCCCCTTACATTGAAGTATCGGTATTGCATGCTCGACGAACCGTAAAAGAATGTCACCGGGAATTCCGGCGGGTTTTCGAAAACCTCGTATGTCGATGCCAGGAGATTGTTACCGAGAACCATCACATTACCGCCCATATCAAGATAGGTGGCGAGAGCATTCTGCCAAGGTTCCTTCCTGGAATTCCAGAAGTCTTCGGCGAACATCACGACCAGCGAATAGCGTCCAAATGTCTGCAGCGGAGGGATAAAGGACGCATCGCCGTTTGGAGCGTAATGGATGATGCTCATCGAGTCAGTACCTGAGAAGTCGAATCCACCCGCCTCCTCAAACACTTCTTTATAGTATGGATGGTATCGATCCTCCATGAGATTGCCGTCTCCACAGGCGTCACACAGACCTCCGGCTCCAGGCGTGTAAGCGGTCACATCGAGGAGCATGACATCCCGCTCACAAGCGGGTTTCAGCGCCTGGAATGTCATAGTCGCAGGCGTTGCATCCTCAACGAATGCGTCGTCCCGAGTGCGCACCTGGAAAACAAATGCGCCAAACAGAGTGACGCCATCCTGAGCTACATCACCAAAAAGGTTGAAAAGCGTGGCAAACTGATCGAACGTCCACTTCGAATTCGTAAGATTACTGTATGACTGATCGATAAGACGATCTTTCCAGTCTATTCCTATCGTGTCCGGAATTACTATATATGTCGTGTCCTTTCCATCTATCGTGGTATCAATGCGAGAGTCGAACGGACCATAAACTTCCCACGCATACTCGAAGTCGGGCTGCCTGCCGGGATAGTCAAGTGTATCTGAGCCTTCCCACTGAACAGGAATGCCGATGTTCTGCGCCTGGGACGCACGGCAACTGCCGGTGATGAAGGGCCCTCTGGAAAGGAACACCTCGGTGCCCGGGGCATGATTTGCACGGGAAAATAACCTGTAAGGTACATTCGATTCAGCTCCGAAATTATCGACAGCCATCACGAATACGAACTGGTCGACAAAGCTGTCCGGCTCTGCCGCCGCGAACAGTCTTATCTGACCGGACGTGGATACCTCGCCGGTGGCAACCGGGACGTCCACCCAGTCTTCCCAACCGTTCTGTCGCGACTGCTCGATAAACTCCTCGGGATCAGGGTAGTCATCTGTTTTCTGCACTGAATAACGGTACATGGTGACGTAGCCGTCTCTATCGGTGGCATACCAATGCACCGTTGGATTCGCCAGAAACTTAGCCGAATCTACCGGAACATTTGCAAGGTAGGCTTCCGGCGCAAAGTTGGGTGGCGTCGGTCCTTTCTTCTCCAATTTGCCGCACCCTGCGACAACAATAAACACTGCGAGGCTCAAAAGCATCAATGCTGCCAAGCCCGACTTAACTCCTCTATCTGCCATCGAAACCTCCAAATCTATCGAACTCAACTCGAGTATACACGGTAACAGTTATCATATTAGAACCTGAACCCCACCGAGAAAAGGTGAGTGTCATCGAGTACGCCGTACTCATGAAAACCATAATCAACCGCGAGATTGAAGTCAGAGATGGCAAATCTGGCGCCACCTCCGATTGCGAATCCGGCCGCAGCATCCCTGCCGAACTTGTGACCGATTCTGAATGCGTACTGCTCATCATAAGCATATTCGAAACCTGCGGTATACTGTTCGAAGTTGTCCGATGGATGCGATCCCTCGAATGCAACCGTACCGCGGTGGTTCAGGCCTTCGATCAGATTTGCGGCTGCAGCGAACTTGAAGTTAATCGGCAGCGGATACTCATCGGACAGGAATTTCATCTCCGGTCCAAAGTTCGAAATTACCATCGACATCTTGACGCCACGGTAACCCGTATCGTACGTCGTGCCAATGTCGGCTGCCCAGCCCGTGGCCCGCTCTTCAGAATAGAGCTCATCGATGATCTTCCATGTTGCACCGATGCTGAAGTGATCCGTCAGGCTTCGTGCATAGCTGATCGCTATCGCATGCTCCCGCGCACTGAAGGTTGCGGCTTCGCCCGAGAGCGGATCACGATACCCTACAGGGTTTTCGTATGTCGTTTCCAGCATATCTCCCGCATCGAGCGCGTAGATGGCAAAACCGAGAGTCCCGCCGAAAGAGTACAGCGGCCATGCAATCGCGGCAAACTCGTAGTTGATATCCACGAGGTACTCGATGTGAGTGAATACTACCTCGCGGCTGTCGAGCTGAGTCAGACCTGCGGCATTGTAGTGGATCGCTGTGGCATCATCCGCGACCGCGGTGAACGCCTCACCCATTGCGACCGCTCGAGCCGAAACACCGATATCAAGAAACTGTGCACCCGCCTGGCCTACCTTCGACTGCCCCAGAGCTTGCGCCGGAATCATCAAAAGCACGCAGACAAGTACCAAGCTTAAATAACGCATATATGCCTCCTAAAACATCAACCGAGTATTTCCAAACCTAAAGATGTATAGCTCCTTAGAACTTCACAGTGATACCGAGTCTGACGTTTCGGCCCGGTGAAAGATGTTCCGGGTCCGCTCTGAAATCGGTGTCGCCGCGAACGTATCCACCGACGTTATTGCCGGTATCCGGGCGACCGGTCGCCGAGTAGACCGTCTCAGTATTCTCTATGTCAAATATGTTCTCAACCCAGACCTCGAACGAATAGTCGATATTCCCGACGGAGAAGTTCTTGTTGAATCTGACATCGACCTGAGAGAACGACGGATAACGGAGTGAATTGTTCAGAACTCTCTCGCCGGATTGCAGTCTGAGTCCCGGATATCCCTGTGCCGGAGTGAACGGGTAACCCGTGTTCCAGCTCCAAAGAACATTCATTCCCCAGTCGTTCGGGATCGTGTATCCGAAGAGCTTCGGATGGTCCGACTTCGTAATACGAAGGTCGAAGTTAAGCGTAATCCTGTGACGAACATCCCAGTCAAGCGGGAACTCCTGAATTGGAATCTCACGATTCTCAACAAGAGCTTCATAGTTCTCAGACTCGGATGATGCCTTGCCATACGCGAACGCATATGTGTAGTTCACGTAACCGGAGACATAGTTTCCATACTTCTTCTCGAGCTGAATCTCGAATCCTCTCGCTCGGCCGTAGTCAGTGTTGTCATACTGATACAACTCCTGCCCGAATCTGACCTTCTGCGTATTGATGATTCCGAAAATGTCCTTGTAGAATCCCGCGATGTCGAGCACGTAGTCTCCCGAGAGATTATATCTGACACCGAACTCATAGGACACTGTCTTCTCATAATCGAGATTCGGGTTGCCGATAACGCCGTTGTCAAACCCGAGCCTGGCATAAAGCGTCGAGAACGACGGCAACTGATAGAAGTGGCCGTAGTTGAAGTATATCTTGGCCTTCTCCGTAATCGGGTAAGAAATACCCATTCTCGGAGAGAGCTTGCTCCGGCTGTCGATCACATCACGACCCTCCGCCTGGTAAGACGCGACGAGCGTATCGACGCCATCAGACTGGAAAAAGAAGTCGTAACGGAATCCAACACGGGCAACGAGTGAACCGTACTCGATAATATCCTGGATGAAGAGCGCTCCCTCGACGGGTTCATGCTCATAGAAATCTCTCTCGATTCCTCTGTCCGGGAATGGCCCCTGGTCCGGAGTCGTATTTAGAATCCACGGGTTCTTCAACTGAGCATAGTCGAGATCATGGATGCGAAGCTGCAACCCGGTCTTAAGCTCATGCTCTCTCACTATCTGTTTGGTAATCTTGAAATCGGCGGTCCAGGTTTCGGCACTTCGCTGATGATAGTAGGTACCCTCGCCGAGGGCGGTCGTTGCGCTATAACCACGGTCAAGGAATCCGTCCGCACCGTCCCACTTTCCATTGTTGTTGACGTCGGTAAATGGCTCACCGAGGTCATACCGATTATTCGGCGAGTCATAAACGCCGTTTCCGTTCAAATCCTTGAAAGGTATTCCGGGCGTCCATTGACCATCCGGACCATCGTAAGCGGAATTTCTGTTCAAGTCCTGATTGTCCGCGGGACTGACTGCCCTCACAAACCGGTCAATCCCTTCCTCGTACACGCCGTTGTTATTGTAATCGAAGAACGGTTCACCGAGGTTGATGTCTCCGTCAATATACGGCTCAGCACGATCGAAACCGGCGATACTGGCAAACTCTTCGTCGTAACGCCCGTTTCCGTTCTGATCGTTTCTCACACGATCCCCGCGGTCCCAGCGACCGTTATTATTCAGATCGACAAACGGCTCGCTTTCTTCGAAGCTAACCAAGCCGTCGCCGTTCCAATCCCAGAGAATAGTCTCAACGGTATTCTCCACGAAATTCTCAGGGAACAACATTATAAAGTTCGGCCCCGGATACTTGATCGAGTCCTGATCCCACGGATCGTACAGCGGATATGGCTGCGTATTATCCCAGCCGTACGTAACATTACCACCGAGGCTGTCCGGAATGAACACGTCGCCAAAATTATACATCCGGCCGCCATACTTGTAGCTCGTATCAGCATAGACATTTACGAACGGCTCCGGCCTGTCGTAGGTACCGTTACCATTCATATCGTCGAAACTCTCCCACTCGCTCTCAAACGAGAACTCATTCGGGTTCAAACCGGCACCCGGATTATTCGGGTCGTCCGGCTTCTGAATGTAGTCATTATTCACTCTCGAAACGACTACTTCGTAGAACGTCGACTTGTTGAGCTGATGCGTCATCGAAACCGAAAAGCGCTCGGTCAATCTGTTGTATATCTGCGCCGTTGACGGAGTATCACGATGGTACCAGTTAAAGATCGTGTTGTCATCCCAGATACCCTGGTAGTTGAACACGGTCTTGAGGTTGTTCGTGATCTTGTATGTCATCTTCGCCGTCAGCGAGAAGTGGTTCTGCTGACGATCCTTGATCGTAAACAGCCCCAGCACATCGTGAGTCCGGTAGTCTCTGCCGATTCCCGGATTCGCAAGTTCATTGTAGTTGTATGGTGTACCGGACTTGTATCCCTCCAGCGCAACGAAGTAGAACAGCTTGTCCTTGAAATAATCGACACCAAGTGCCGGCAGAAGCCGTCCACCTATAAACGGTTCCGGACCGCTCAACGAGAAGTAGAGGCGGTCGAAGTTCCTCGAGTATGTGTTGAGATTCTGAGCTCCGAGGTCATCACTGAAGAATTCCATATATCCCTCGGTGGTCTGGGATCCGGTCTTGGTATTCACAGTGACAATACCGGACATCGCGCGACCATACTCGGGATCAAATCCGCCCTTAATAATCTGAACCTCCTCAATCGAATTCGATGAGAGGTTCATACCTGCCTCGACCGCTCCGAGACCACCAAGCGGGTCCTTTGTCTCGACACCGTCAACAACGTACGACACCTCGCCCGAGCGGCCGCCTCGAATGTGCAGCTCGCCATAACGCTTCACTACACCCATCGTCGCGGAGATGATATCTTCAACATTCTGTACCGGCATGGCCTCCATCTGCTCGGCATTGAGCACCGTGCTGGTCCCTGGGTTCTTCATCTCCATGATATCTCGTTCCGCGGTAACTCGCTGGACGATGTCCGTCTCGAGAGATGTCGATTCGAGTTCAACATTTATCTCGGTCGATCGACCGGAAGTGACGCGGATTTCGTCAACCTGCGTGGTCTTGTAACCGACCAGCCTTACCCGGATGGAATAGGTTCCGGGAGACACGTTCAAGATGAGGTAACTTCCGTCCGGCGTAGTCAGATCGCCTTGAGTAGTACCGACAATCTGAACAGCCGCGCTCGGCAGGCCCTCCCCCGTCCTGGCATCTACTACATGCCCTTGAATCTTTCCAGTAACCGCTCCAAACGAGGAGCTGAAACCGGAAAGCAGTAGAACAGTCGCCACCAAAACCAGAAAACCCTTTCTGGCTGAGAACATCACCAATCCTCCTTATATGATTTGAAGCAAAACCTTATTCGTGTTTGAAACAATATCTCCTGCATCCCGTACAAAAGACATACGCGACATGGAGGTAAGTCGCTTGAAAAGCGTTGTAGCAAGCGGCTTTAACCCGCGTCTCGTATAGGTTCCTAAATAGCATTTACGGTAATCCTGTGTCAAGCCCTTTTTGGGCTTTTTCCATTGTCCGCCATTAACTAAGACTATTCCGGGTCGTAAATGTTTAATCGCTGTCTCCAGTTTTTGTCACAACCTCAGAATTCACTCCACCACGCTACCTTCAACCCGTCTATCACCCGGGAAATCTTCGACATCGAGCGGGTCTCTCAAGTCATCCCCTGAGCCATCGACCGACTGGATGAATGCCTCGGATAGCTCATCAAACGACATATCCCGTCCGGCCTGCTCATTGATCGATGTCACCATTCGACAGAACGCCTCGAAGCTCGCTCTCCCTTCGTCGGTGTCCTCGAAGAAGAGCTTCCCGTTCATTTCATCTATTGGCTCGAGCCGAATTGATCCCTGTATCAAAAACCGCTCCGTCGATCGATACTGCGCGATACCCGCAATCTTCTTCCCCCCGGCGGTCACCTCGTACCGTCCCGAGCTCTGAAAACACGGCGCCTTCACCTTCGCCAGGCCCAGCCTGTCGGATTGACTCCCCGGTGAGATGCCGGCATTGATCCCGAGTGCCTCCAGAAATCGCACAACCATCTTCGCGGTACGCATGTAATCATCCTTGAATGCCGAGATCGCATCCGACGCACCCGATGTTACTCCGGAGTGCGTAAAGCAAACATCCCCCGAGTGCCATATTGCCCGTCCACCTGTCGGCCGCTTCACCATCGGTATCCCATTCTCTCTTGCAACTTCCACCCTGACAGCTCTATCAAATCGCTGATTTCTTCCTATGGAAACTGCAGGCGGATTCCACGAATAGAGCCGCCAGCAGTGAGCCTCAAGTCTCTCTGCCGACTCGAAGAGATACTCGTCGAATGCCATGTTGTAACTGCCGGTTCGGGCGGGTTCACGGCTAATGAAGATGAGGCTGCGCTTGCCTTCGTTGTCTTGACAATCTCTCGGCATAATTATTCCTCAGATATTACGAATTGATGTGAGAATATGCAAATTCTTTCGCCATATTTGCTCTCAAGTAGAATCCGGGGTCAATTTAGTTGACATTGCAGTGGGTATCGCATTTTTTGCGGAATCATTTTCAGCCGAAGAAACGATTCTCTAAGCCCTGAGAGGAGATATACTCATGACACCGTATGTCACAGCGGACAATATTACAGACAGGTCCAAGGCGTGGTTGAACTCAATTGATCCTTTCAATACACACGAACTCGAACTCAATATCGATGCCTCAGCGCTCATGGTCATAGACATGCAGAAGTTCTTCCTCGACCCGGACTCACCGACATACACTTGCGGCGGTCCGGCAGTCATGCCGAACATTAGGACACTCATCGAGGCTTTCCGTGCAGCCGGAAGACCCGTAATTTACACAAAGCACGTCCATCACCCGGACAGAATCGACGCCGGTATTATGGGCTGGTGGTGGGAAGGCATGTGCGAGGAGGGCAGCCCGGAGAGCGAGATTCCGGAGGAGATCGCGCCCGCACCGCGCGAGAAAGTGATCCTCAAGCACCGTTACTCGGCGTTTTACAACACCGATCTCGAGACAATCCTGCGCGTGCAGAAAATCGAGGACCTGGTGATAACCGGGATCATGACAAACATGTGCTGCGAATCAACCGCTCGGGATGCCTACTACCGCGACTATCGGGTTTTCTTCTTGGCCGACGCTACCGGATCGGTCACCGAGGAGATGCACACTGCGAGCCTGCTGAATCTCGCATTCGGTTTCGCGCACATCTGCACGGCTGGAGAGATTCTGGCTGCGGCCGCAGAACCGGCCGCGAAACTCGGTTGATACGATAATTGACAGTCAGCGTGGCGCTTGTTGAAAAAACCCTGCAGACTCGGGCCAAAATGCCGTCTCGTCAACTGTCGAAGTTGCAGGGGACTCAACCTGCAACTCTGAGTGAGCGAAGCTTGCACCACCCGCAGCCGCCTACCCAAGATTCCAAACCAGTGCGCGGCCGGTGCCTTTCGTTCGCGTGAGGCCTATCTCTTGTTCCAGACGATAGACCCATTCCTGGCAAGGAGTGTTATATGGTAAATCGAGGCTGTCCCGGAGTTCGCGCCAAGTCATGCCCTTCGGATTCTCGCGAAGCGCGATCCGGATACCGTCTCTGAATTCGACGTATCTCATGGTCCATCCCGCCACTCTCTCCATGCGGCCCGGTCGACACCGAAGTTCTGCCCCGTGATCTTACGGAGGGCATCCCGCGAATTCAGACGCACATTCTCGTTCGGATCATCGAGCGCATCTATTAGCGCGTCGACAGCGGTCTCATCCCCCTGACTCCAGAGCGCAGCCGACGCCCATATCCGTTCATAGGGACAGACATCTGCAAGAAGCATTTCGATCAGCCTGTCGATTTCGACCGGTGAGTTGATCCACGACGGATACCGTCCCACTGCCGTGCGGGAATGAAAGTCCGACGGAAACAGCCAGTCGTGCGCGACATCGGCAATGTAGAAAGTCTCATCCTCATAACACGCATGCGAGGCGACTTCGCCGACTCCGTACGTCTCGTACACGAGCCGCATCATTGCATCCGTGAACGCGTACCGAATCAGCGCGTCGATCTCGTCCTCGAACATTCGAAGCGGCTCTTCGCTCATCGGTTTGATCACCGATGCACCATGATCGCGCGTCTCCTGCCATACAAACCAGCGGAAGAGAGTCCTTCCGTCGGCTTCGAACAGCAAACTCAAGGATACTCCTACGCGCCCGTCTATCATCATGAATGTGAGCGAATCGGTAACATCCATCGAGACCGGGCTGATCTGTACATTGACAGACATACTTGCGTCCGTATACACCGTCTCGGCGGGTTGATAGACGAACTCGATACCATGGTGCTTGAAGAGCTCGTTAGCTATGAATGTCGGATCGAACTGTTCACGGTACCAGTTCTCCCAGCGAACACCGGAGCTGTTGATAACGAGCTCTGTGTTGATGCGGGATACTGTTCTGAACGCGCTCACCTCGTCATCGGTCATGAGTCTCGGACTCGATGAGCAAGAAACGAGGATCAGCACGATTACAAAGACCATGAACGCAGGCACAATCGACTTCGCAGACATACGTGCTCCAGATAAGTGGTTATTGCAGACGGTACAATTCAACTGCTGTGAAAATCAACAACAATGGCGAGATTATTGTGCCTTCGGCTTGAAGATGCCGTACTGCTTCATCTTGAGGCGAAGCGTCGACTCGGGGATCTGAAGCGATGATGCAGCGTGCTTCTTGATCCACCGATTCTCCTGAAGCGCCTTCAGGATAAACTTGCGCTCATACTCCTCCAGGAAACCGTAGAGCGAGAACTCCTGGTTGGATAGATCGAGACTGGAGATATCCGGCGATCCCGCGTTGCCGCTATCCTTGAGGAACTTACTTGAGAGCAACCCAATGTCAACAACTCCGGATTCGTCACACAGGAGTGCGAGCTTCTTGATCTCGTTCTCGAGTTCGCGCACATTCCCCGGCCAGTCATATTCGACCAGCCTGCTGAATACTTCGGTCGACAGGCTAACCTTGCGCGGTTCGCGTTCGTGGAAATGCTCAATCAGGAGCGGGATATCATCCTTGCGATCGCGCAGAGGCGGAATGTGTAGTGTCAGGGCGGAGAGACGATAGTAGAGATCCTGACGGAACGACTTGCTCTCCATCGCTTCCTTGAGGTCGCGATTAGTCGCAGAGAGCACGCGGACATCGACGCGTCGACCCTTGGTCTCGCCGAGACGCACTACCTCCTGATCCTCGAGAACCCGCAGCAGCTTGGCCTGAATCGAGAGCGGCATCTCACCGATCTCATCGAGGAAGAACGTGCCACCGTCAGCCTCCTCAAACAGCCCCGCCTTGTCTCTATCTGCGCCGGTGAACGCTCCGCGCTTATAACCGAAAAGCTCGGATTCGAGAAGAGTCTCAGGCAATGCCGCGCAGTTGACAGAGATGAATCGCTTTTTCGCACGAACCGAGTTGTAATGAATAGTCTTCGCAATCAAGTCCTTGCCGGAACCGGTCTCACCCTCGATCAGTATGGAGATCGGCGAATCCTTGACCTGCATCACACGGTCGAGCATGTGGAGCATATCCTCGTTGCGCGTAATAACATTCGGGAAAACACAACTCTCCTCGAGCTGCCGTCTTAAGCGAAGGTTATCCTCCGCGAGTTCGGTCTGCTCGGCCTCGATCGCCTTGAATGCTATGACGTCCGAGAATGCTACCGCGAAATCTATATCTCTCTGACCAAAGAAACGTCCCCCGAGTCCAGCAACATCCTTCTGCAGCATCAGCACGCCGAGCTTCTGATCGGAAATCTGAAGCGGCATCAGAATGATGCTCGTTGCATCAGGAAATTTCGATAGAAAACCACCGAGGCCGTTGTTCCGGGCAGCCTCGGAAGAAGTAACCATCATCGGCCTGCCATCGAGCGACTGAATATCTTTCACGTTTATGTTGCGGCACGCCTCACGAATCCGGTCATCGTCATACTTGACAGTAGCGAGCAAATTGGCGCCACCGTCCGTACCGTTGAAGAGGCACAGAAAAGCGTGATCGGAATCGGTTCGCTTGACAAGAACCTCCAGATTCTCAACAAGCGAGCCGCCACGTACATTGCGGTATTCACTTTCATTCAGATAATTCTTAAACAGCAGGAATTCATTCTCGGGCGAAAGCGCGCGCTCCACTAACCTGTTCTCAAGATGCATTCTCATCGAGCGGACGGCCTTCGTGCGGTTCGTCTCACCGAGAGCACCGAATAGCTCCTCGGCCTCCTCGATCGACTTGAGCGCAAGATCATTTTTCCCGAAACGGGCATGCAGATCAGCCTCAACAGCCCAGCTCTCAGCCTCATGATATCGATCTTCGAGTTCCTCGAAAGTAAATCGCGCTGTCACGAGATGCGCCTGCGCCTGACGATACTCATATTCCGAGTTCTGAATGAAATTCTCACGCGCAAAATCAACCAATGCGAGCGCCTTATCGAACTTGTTCGATAACTGCGAGAGTATCTCCTCAGCCTTGCGGAAATTCTCCGCGCCCTTATCACCCTCGCCTCGTCTGTGGCGCGCCACACCCAGGATCCTGTGCGAGTTAGCTATCTCCAGTTTCTCACCGACAGCACTCGCGATCTCAAGTGACCGCTCTGCATTCTCCGCAGCCCCATCGAAATCGCCCAAATGCAACAACAGCTCCGCGCGGTAGCGCAAGAGCTGTGACATAAGAGCGGATTCCGGAGCGATCTCCGAAGCGGCCCTGATTCCGGCATCGAACGTCTTCGTGGCCTTATCGTACTCACCGAATTCCATGTAGTACAGCCCGAGATACTCTTTGTAGATTATCGCGGACCTGTGATACTTGTTCTCCTGTTCGAGAGCCTGTCTCGCCTCCTCGAGGCAGTACCACGCCTGTCGCTGGCTTCGACGAAGCGTCGACAGATAACCGAGAGAGAGGAGATTCAGGATTATCGAGTCCTTCATGTTGTAGAGCCGGTTCCTGTCTATACAGGATTTGAGAAGATCGGCGGCCTCGTCCCACTCTCCCGAACGGATGTAGATACGAGCCAGATTCGACTTGTATCTCGTGAGAGAGATGGCGGCCTTCTGATTCTCACCGGCATGCTTCTTGAAAGACTCGATCGCCTCTTTCAGATACTTTGCGGACTTGACATAATCACCTCGAACGTAAAGCACCCAGGCGAGCTTGTTGTAGCAATCGAAAATCCCCGCGCGGTCACGAATCCTGCGGAACGTCGCTAACGCGTCGCGAGCGAAGCTCTCTGTGGAATCCATGTCTCCGAGTGACGAGTGAATGTTGGCGAGATGCAAAAGCACCTTGCCGAGTCTTCGATTTTCGGTGGAATCGCGGAGGATTTCGAAGGATCTGTGTGCGAGATCGAGGGCGGTCCTGTAGTCGGCGTTTTCATGTGCTACCTTGGACGACAGATACTGAATAGTTGCATCGTCAATCGAGCCCCTGACAATCTTACACTTCTCCCTGAGTCGGCGAAGCTCGTCTCCGGCTTCTCCGATGCTTCCCTTGGAGATTAGAAGCTCGATACGGTCGAGATTTCCTTGGGCGATGTATTCAGTTTTACTTAGGTTTGCACTCATCTCTCAGTTTTATGAACTTCACCGTCCCGTGACTGTGACGGCTGGTCTACCCTGACTGCAGGTGCGTGCTGCGACACGCAACCCTTGGCTCCTGTTCCACTAAATCCCGGAAGTATGACAATTCTGAACGGTATCAGTTTCAGTATGCCGGGCCCGTCTGTTATGATCACTATCGATGGGCCGTCATCACCGATTATCCCGTTATCTCCGAGAACCGTTCCCGAATCGCTCCGAACCGCTTTGTTTTCATCCCACGGATCCTCAGCACCCGGAAGCGTTGAGAGCCAACATGCAGCCAAGAACAGACTCAAGAGAAAGAGTCCTAAAAGCCTCTGTAAAGACTTCATCCCGTCTGCCTCCAATTATGTAAAACCGACTTACGCCTTTATTGTTGTTTCGATTAGATACACTGCCCCTGTCATCCATATACCTAATTTCGCAGATTTTGTCAAGTTCTTTTTGGTGCAGACAGATAAAGCCCACGCAACTCCTGCGGGCTCTCTGTAACTACTGCTGCTGATAACGCTTGTGAGGGCGTGACAGTTCCCGCATACCCCGCAAACCGGAAATTCTTACACTTCTGCACGCGTCGCAGAATGTGCGATCTCAAATATGAGAGTGACTGCGCACCACGAAAAAGCGGGACTCAACTGCGAGTCCCGCTTCTAAAAATCATCTATGCCGAGGACCTATATCACCTGATCTTCACGGAGCTTCTTGAAGAGCCTTTCGGCGACTTCTTCGGGAGTCTCGCCTTCGATCATCTCGCCTTCCGGTCTCGGCGGCGGAGTCTTGGCCTCGGTTGTCCTGCTCGGAGAGGACTTCCCGGTACCTGACGTTTCGATCCCGATATCAGAGGCCGACCAGTGCGGTATAGCTGCCTTCTTGGCTTTCATCTTGCCCTTGAGCGAGGGCAGGCGGGGCTCATTGATTTCCTTTACCACGCTCACTACGGCGGGCAGTTCGATCTCACAGGTGTCATAGCCGGTTTCCGTCTGGCGCTGAACAACCGCCTTGCCGCCGTCAATCGACTCTATCTTCCGGACGAACATCGCCTGAGGGACATTCAGATTTCCGGCAACCGCTCCGCCGACCATTGCGTTGTCGTTGTCGATTGCCTGCTTTCCGAACAGCACCAGGTCGTACTCACCGATCTTCTCGATCCCCTTTGCAAGTATCGCACCGACAGCCTGATCATCGGAGCCTTCGAACGCGGGATCATCGAGGCATATGGCCTCGTCGACACCCAGGGCGAGCGCCTCTTTAAGCGCCACTTCGCTCGACTTGCCGCCTACGGTAACTGCGGTGATTTTTCCGCCGGAGTTTTCCTTTATCTTGAGCGCCTCCTCGAGCGCATAAGAATCGAATGGATTGATTGTCCCCGGTCCCTGAGGATACTCGACTTCCCCCTTGTCGTCGTTTACTTTCACAAGAGCGATTTCCGGAACCTGCTTAACGCAGACTATAATGTTCATTTCTCCTCCCCGCCATGTATTCTGTGATGATTGTTGTTCCTTGCCATGCGCCGTGTCTTCCTGAGCGCCTCGTGGGCGGCGTTCTGCTCGGCTTCCTTCTTGGAGTGCCCCTTGCCGACTCCGAGCTTCTTCCCGAAACCGTGTACAGTGACAGTGAAAATCTTGTCGTGATCGGGACCACGCTCGTCGACAACCTCGTACCGGGGAACGCCGGCGCCCTGTCCCTGGGTCAATTCGAGAAGTTCGCCCTTGAAGTTGCGTATCGACGCATCCGCCTGCACATCCTCGATTCGAGACATAATGAATTCGCCAACGAAGTTCCTCGCCGGTTCGAGCCCGCCATCCAGATAAATCGCGGCGATCACGGCCTCAAAACAGTCGGAGGTAATCGACGGTCTGTCTCTCCCCCCGGCCGCGGCTTCCTCCGCAGAGAGCATGATATGATCTCCGAGGCCCATCTCTCTCGCTATTGTCGACAAGGTCTGCTCGTTAACGAGTGCTGCCTTCAGCTTGGTCAGCTTCCCTTCGGGGTTGTTCGGGAACATCTTATAAAGGTCTTCCGCGACTATCATGCCGAGGATCGAGTCACCGAGAAACTCCAGTCTCTCGAACGTCGGACCGTCGTCATCACCCGACGACTTGGCGTATGACCTGTGCGTAAGGGCTTCCGACAAGAGCGACGGGTCCCGGAAGTGATAGGATATGACATCCTGTATATCCCGAAAGCCTCTTCTCCTGTGAAGCAGCCTCCGCAACGCGGCACTAAACCTCTTCAGATTTACAAGCGGCATCTGTCAAGCCAGCTTTCAAACCCCAACCAACGGCTAAACTGACTTCAGGAGAATTGACACGTTGTGGCCTCCGAACCCGAAAGAGTTCGACAGCGAATGTGTTACCTTCATTTCCCTCGCACCGTCGGCAACGAAATCCAGATCGCATCCTTCTTCCGGATTCTCCAGGTTTATCGTTGGGTGTACTCTCTGGTGCTTGAGGGAGAGCGCCACAATCGCCGCTTCCGAAGCGCCGGCGGCTCCAAGCAAATGACCGATCATGGATTTTGTCGAATTCACAGCGATCTTTCTGGTATGCTCGCCGAAAACGCTCTTGATGGCCTTGACTTCAGCAATGTCTCCCAAGTCAGTAGATGTGCCGTGAGAATTAATGTACTCAACCTGATCCGGCGAAACCGATGCATCCTTCATCGCGGATTTCATCGCCCGCGCAGCCCCTTCGCCATTGGGATCCGGGGCGGTTATGTGATGCGCGTCACACGAATAACCGCAGCCAATGATCTCAGCATAGATATCCGCACCCCGTTTGCGTGCATGCTCATACTCCTCGAGCACGACTATCCCGGCACCTTCGGCTATGATGAAACCGTCACGCTCTTTATCAAAGGGACGGGATGCACGCTCGGGCTCGTCGTTTCGAGTCGACAGCGCTCGCGCGGAACAGAACCCCCCAACCGCAAGCTCGGTTATCGAGGCTTCCGAACCGCCGGAGACCATCAAATCCGCGTCTCCCCAACGGATCATGCGGAAAGCATCCGCGATCGCGTGTGTCGATGACGCGCAGGCCGAGACAGTCGCGTAGTTCGGCCCCTTGAGGCCATACTTCAGCGCAACCGCGCCGGCGCACATATCGCTTATCATCATCGGAATAAAAAACGGAGATACTTTAGCGGGACCCCTGTCGAGCAATATCTTATGTTGCTGTTCGAGAGTCCTGAGCCCTCCGATGCCGGACCCGATTATGCATCCGAATCGCTCTCTATCTACCGCATCGAAATTTATCCCGGAGTCTGCCACGGCCTGATCTGCCGCGAAGAGCGCGTACAACTGCACATTGTCACTGCGGCGAATCACCTTCTTGTCGAAATGATCCTCCGCCTTGAAATCATGTACTTCACCGGCGATCCTGGATGTTACGTTTACAGGATCGAAGTGTGTTGTCCTTCCAATACCCGAAACACCGTTGAGGCAGTTTTCCCAGAAGCTGTCCACCGTATTGGCATTTGGCGTTAGAACTCCGAGCCCGGTTATCACACAGCGTCTGCCAGCCATAATCCCCTACTCACCAGCGTGTTGCTCTATGTAATTGATTGCCGACCCGACCGTTGCGATCTTCTCGGCGTCTTCGTCCGGGATCTCGATTCCAAATTCCTCCTCGAGAGCCATCACGAGCTCAACAGTATCCAGAGAATCGGCTCCCAGATCATCCACAAACGACGCTTCCGGAGAAACCTGATCCGGATCGACACCGAGCTGCTCGACAATAATCTCTTTCACCTTGTCATGAACCGACATTGTATAACCTCCTGAATCCGTGAAGAACCTTTTGTTTCCCTACATATACAATCCACCGTTCACGCTCAGAACGTGACCGGTAATATAGTCTGCAAGAGGCGATGCCAGAAACAACGCGGCGTTTGCAATATCCAGAGGCTTTCCCCCGCGCTTGAGCGGGATATTCTCCAGAAACGCCGACCTGGCCGCATCAGACAGCTTCTCCGTCATTTCCGTTTCAACATATCCGGGCGCGATCGCGTTCACGCAGATTCCCCGCGCTGCGAGCTCCCTTGCACTCGACTTCGTCAGCCCGATCAGCCCGGCCTTTGAGGACGAATAGTTGGTCTGCCCCACGTTACCCATCAGCCCCACCACAGATGATATGTTAATGATCTTGCCCGACCGCTGTTTCATCATAACTTTTGCCGCCGCCTGACTCACCAGAAACGCGCCCTTGAGATTGACCCTTAGCACGAAATCCCAGTCGTCCTCGGACATCCGAATCATCAGAGTATCGCGGGTAACGCCGGCGTTGTTGACCACAACATCGAGACGACCCATCTTCTCAACAGTCTCGGCTATCATCCGATCTACCTGTCCGGAATCGGACACATCCGCCGAAAGCGCGAGCACCTCGGCGCCGGAGGATGACAGCTTCTCAGCCGACTCCTTCACCTGCTCATCTAAAACATCGGATAGTACAATCTTAGCGCCGTTCTCTGCGAACTTCTCCGCTATCGAACAGCCTATTCCACGGGCGGACCCGGTTATCAAACAAATCTTGTCTTCAAGCATTAGCCTACTCTAACTGACTGGAGGTACTCCTCGATTTCATCGACGGTTCCGACGTTTATCACTTCAACGTCCTTGACCGTCTTCTTCACCAGACCGGTAAGCACCTTCCCCGGACCTATCTCAACGAAAGTACGGACGCCCTGATCATACATCTCCTGGACCGACTGCATCCACCTCACAGGAGAAGTAATCTGTCTCACGAGCAGGTCCTTAATATCTCCCGAATCGGTTACCGGCTTCGCTGTGACATTAGCTACGACGGGAATCCCGGCATTCCTGAAATCTATCTTCTCGAGAGCTCCCGGCATACCGTCTTCGGCACGCTTCATTAGCGGTGAGTGAAATGCACCGCCGACCTTCAGCGGCAGCATTCTCTTGAAACCAAATTCCTTGTAATTCTCCTGCGCAAACCTGACTGCTTCGTTCTCGCCCGACAGCGCGATCTGTCCCGGAGAATTGAAATTCGCCGGCTGAAGAATTCCGTGATCCCTGGCGGCCTCTGCAATCTCGTCCGCAGCCGCTTCATCGCCACCAATAGCGGCGGTCATCGTACCGTCAGTCGAGTCGCAAGCTTCCTTCATCAGTCGACTCCGGTCACGCACCGCAGCAATAGCATCCTCGAATGACAACGCACCCGCGCAGGCAAGAGCGGAGTACTCACCGAGTGAATGCCCCGCGCAGAAATCCGGCTTCGAAGCATCATCACCCATCATTGTAAGAACAGCCAGCGAATGCACGAGCACCGCGGGCTGAGTGTGTTCCGTCTTTGTCAGCTTGTCGAGCGGTCCGTTGAAGCAGATTCCAGCCAGATCGAAATCGAGAATGCTCGCCGCATTCTTGAAAAGTGATTTGATATCATCTGAAGTGTCGTACAGATCCTTGGCCATACCAACGAACTGTGACGCCTGACCCGGGAATATGTATGCGATCTTGCTCATAACATCCAATAGTCTAAATTAGTGACCTATGTGTAATATCTCGTAACTTCTTTGTCAATTCCAATTTTGTGAACTGGCACAACCGGCAGTGCATTAGTCTCATACATCGATTCAGACGTACCCTCGTCACTTACCGGGGCCCTTGATTTTCGTTGATGGGTATCGGGTGGTGAGCTGCTCGTTGATATGGTCATTTACTCGGTTGATAACCATATCTCTGGCCATCTTGATGCCATTCATGACAGCCACTTCATTCGATGATCCGTGGCAGATTATGGTAACTCCGTTTGCTCCGAGAAGAGGCGCACCACCATACTGGGAATAGTCGAAGGTTCGCTTCATCCTCCTCAGGAAAGGAGCCATCAAGCCGGCGCCGAGCCGTGAGAATATGTTCGTGGAGACCTGACGCTTAATCTTCGTATACAAAAACCCCTGGATCGACTCCGCAAATTTCAGAAGCACGTTCCCGACGAAGCCGTCACAAACAACAACATCGCTGCGTCCAGCGAGAACGTCTCGCCCCTCGACATTGCCGATGAAGTTCAGGTTTGAAGCAAGAAGTCTTCGATGCGCGCTGATTGTGACCTCGTTGCCCTTGGTCTTCTCCTCGCCAATCGACAGAAGCGCAACTCTCGGATCGGAGATACCGCGCACATGCTCGAAATACACCGAACCCATATACGCGAACTCGAGCAAATTACCCGGCTTGCAGTCGGAATTGGCGCCAACATCAAGCACGAGACACGGCTTGGTGTCGGTTGTCGGGAAGAGCGACGCAATTGCGGGACGCGACACACCCTCTATCCGCCCGAGATTGAATATCGCGGAGGCCATCACGGCCCCGGTGTTACCGGTCGATAGCATCGCGTCAACCGCACCGTCCTTCATTAGACGATGCGCGACAACAAGCGATGATTCCTTGCGGCGGACCCCATCCGTTGGAGGATCATCCATTGTGATAACGTCTGGAGCATGGCTGACAGTTACCCTGCCATTCGGGTTGCCGAGATCGGCCAGTATCTCGCGGAGCGCATCCTCCGGCCCCACGAAGACTACCTCGGAATCCGCAAACTCCTCCATCTGGAGAAATTGCAGTGCTCCAATTACTATAATGCGAGGGCCTAAGTCCCCGCCCATTGTGTCAACAGCTATTCTGATTCCCATATTCGGAGCGGGTTCCTACTCGCTGGACTCCGGAGTGATAATCTCTCTGCCCGCGTAGTAGCCGCAACTCGGGCAGATATGATGCGCGAGCTTACGACTGCCACAGTTGGAGCATTCAGAGAGAGCGGGACGTGTTAGTTTCCAGTGAGTCCTCCGCTTGGCTCCGCGCGTGTGGGAATGCCGTCTCTTCGGAAGAGCCATCGTCAGTTTCCTCCAAGTTGTTGCCGTATCTTCTTGAGTTCACTCCAGCGCTCATCAATCTGGTCCTTAACACAATTGCATGTGTCCTTGTTCAGATCAATGCCGCATTTGGGGCAAAGACCCTTACAATCCGGATCACAGAGAGGCTTCAAGGGAATTGCGAGAAGAAGCCGCTCCCGGATGAGAGGAGCTATATCAAACTCGGTTATTGAGTCCTCGATAACAAAGAAATCATCGCTCGAATCTTCGCCAGCAGCCCCCTGCGGCTTCACACTGTGAATAACGAACGCAAAGTCAAAGGCATAGTGAGCCTTGAATGGCTCCAAGCATCTGGCACACTGCAACTTATGAACAGCATCCGCCATGCACCGAACGATGAACTCATTCGAATGTTTCTCTACAGTCACATTGACGAAGTAACCGCCTACCTCGATGATGTCGCGATGCTCGATATCGAGATCCTCGCCCGTCATCTCAAGCTCTGCTCTGTTCGTCCCTTCTTCCAGACGATTTAAGTACAGTATTCCACTCATAAGCTGTCAAAATTACTCCCACTATAGGTTTATGTCAAGGAAATAATACTTTGTGTAACATTGGGATTCGGCATTGAACAGATTCCCCCCTCGACCTGATTAAGTAACTAACGAGACCTGACCGACAATCGCAAATGATTGAGTAGGTCAACACAGTCCACGTTACACAACTCTTACAAACTCGAGGTTCAATTGTTCGCGAATCTACGCTCGAATCTCTCTCGGGAGAGCGCCGCGATATTCGGGAAGACTTTGAATGACAGGAGAACGAGCAGAACGGCGCCCAGCAAAAGGGCAACAACGAACATTACAAACATCCCCCATTGCGGTTCGATAGGCACACTGTCGAGCGTGAAGTACGGTTCGAGCGTCTTCAGCCTCGCCAGATCTCTGAATATGACGGCCGACGCCATTACAGTGAACATCCCGACGGAGGCAAGCAACGGATAGAACCATGATTTCTTCCCGACGGACAGCAACACACCTGCGGCGAGAAGCACGAATCCGACCGTTCCGACCACCATCAACGGAATTGTAGCGCTCACTTCCTCGAACATCTCCATGATGCTGTCGGTGCGCGTCATAAACACTCCGACAGCCGAGATGGCCCAGAGAATCGGTGAAAGAAAGAAAGCGTTCCGCCCAAATCTCTGCGAGAATGTCCCTTCCTTTACATATCCCCAACGATTGAATAGAGCACCTCTCCAGATGAGACCAATTGCGGCCATCGCGAATGCGCCTCCAAGAAAGAGCGTATATCTCGGATGGAGACTGCGCTCGCTGAAATTAAGCGTCCCGCCACCGGGATTGTCCCGGTACATGGCGAGCCATTTCTCCGGGCTCCAGGATAGGGTCAGATTGTTCACCAGGAGAAAGCCGACATACAACATCAGCACAAGACTCGCACCCACGACCAGCCACTGGAATCCAGGTAGATCGTCGCGTTTGAACTTATGGAAATAGTATCCCGCATAAGCAGCAGTCAGCGCAGGAATAGTCAGAATCCAGAACGATCCGACGAGTATGGATGAGCTGTAAAACATCTGGCCGTAGAGCACCTGAACTATCAGCAGCGGCGGAATACCGAGCGTTATGACATAGGATAGCCCGAGCGGAAGCGATGAACCGAGGAAGAATGCCGCTCCATTGTATTCTGGCTTCCTTCGCGCCATCGCCCAGAGAAGGAGAATCGCGGACCCGGCCGTGAAGTTCATCGCCAGCAGATGCAGACTGAATGTCAAATATGATATCACCTGTAGAACGTACGCCGGAATCGGATATCCGAGAGGGTCCGGCACCGGCATGACCGTCACCGGAAAAACCGACGCTAAAGCTATAGCAACCGATCCAATCATCGTCCCTCCTCTGGTAGAACCGAAACCTCTAACGTGTCGGATGCCGCGCTCGACGTATCCGGCTCCGTTTCGATCTCTGAGTCAGCTTCCGATGCAGCCAGAATCTCGCTCGCGGTTATGCTGTCTCCGTGCAGCGACATTATGTAGGACGCCAGAGCAGCCCGATCCTCCGCACTTCCCTGAAACTTCGGCATCACTCCCTGTTGATCCATAGTCTCGAGCCACCGAAAACCGAAATCCCCCGTCCACTGCTCCGTCCGGGTCTCCATCGATCTGTAGCCGTGGCGTGTGTGACAGCCCACACACTGAAGCCTGAACACCCATTCGCCATGCTCGGCCGACAGATCATCTACTTTCGGATGCCAGAGTGCCTGATCAAGATAAGGCCGTTTCATATACTCCGGATTATCCGCATCGGACTTCCATAGGCCATTGGAATAGAGCACATCATAAATAACGAACGGCTTGCGCGCCATCTCGCGGAAGAACTCGGCGCCGAGCACGCCGAATTGCGCAATTAGAAAAAGTGCTATCGCTCCGGAGATCGACGCAGCGCGGGGTCGGATCATAATAAACGCTGTCCCGATCAGGATCAAACCGGCAGCGACTATCGCGAGCCAGAAATACCGCGCCAGCGCCTCGAGTTTGCCGCCGAGAACACCAGTCGCACCCGATTCGAAAATCTCTATCGTATTGGCCGGAAGAGTCGTCCAGTACCAAAACATCAAAAACGGCGCAATCAGCGCGGCGGGTATCACCCACTTGGAGGAGAACGATATAATTCGCTCTTTGAACGCAGAATCATCCGTCACCCGCGTCGCGACGATTATTCCGAACAGCCCGCCGATCAGGAACATTGCAAGAGTTCGGATAAATAGCGATGGCAGGAATCCCGGATTGAAGAACCCGAGATAGATGTCCTGATTGACCAGTGTCCAGTCTCCCGGGGTAAGCATAAATGTCAGGATGCCGTTGATGACAAATAGCGAGAACCATGCGATACCGAAGTACGCGCCCGCGAGTAACACCTGCAGCGAACGGGAGTTCTTTTTCCAGCCGTAGAAGTAGAAGTAGAGAACTGTAAGCTCGCCCAGAAATGCAACCCACTCGATAGCCCATGCGAACACGAACTGATGTATCAGAAGGCTCGTCGCCTCGGCGCTGGCGAGCTGAATCGAGAACCAGATACCAACACCTGTCACCGCACCGAATACGGTCGTGTAAACCAGGAACCATGTCGCATACTTATGGAGCCATTCCCGAATCCGGTCGCCATACTCGGTCTTGTTCGACCAGAGCTCGGCGATGAACAGGAACGCCCCACCACCGATTGCAAGGTGCGATATCAGTACATGGATGATCGCGATAATCGCAACTATCAGACCAGCTCCGAGAAACGGTACATCCCATATCGGGTAATTCATGTCAATCTCCGCGTTGTCACACTTGCCATCCTACGATAACCATCCCCAGATCGTGTAAACTATCAGCCCGAGGAGCGCGACGATTCCAAGCCGCTCGAATATCTTACCCCGCTGGTCTGTCGGAATGGATTTGTCGAAAAATGGGGCCATCAAAAAGAAGATCGGTATCAGGGTCCAGAGTATCATCCCTGCGAACTCCAGACTACCGGGGAACATCTTCAATAGCTGAAACTGCGACAGAAAATACCATTCAGGTTTTATGCCCTCCGGTGCAGCAGCGTACGGATCCGCCTCGGGCATCAGTATCCGCGGCCATGCAGCCGAGAGAAACACCAGAAGTACAGTCAGTACCAGCCAAACCGGAACCTCGGCAAACAAAAACTCGGTGAAAAATTTGTGGTACTTCTTCTTTTCCTTCGGCAGTCTCCTGAAGGAATCCGGTTCGCTAACCCCCTGAACCTGCACGAAGAACAGGTGAACCCCGATCAGAAGCACCGACACGAGCGGCATAACGATAACGTGCAAGACGTAGAACCGCCCAAGCGTATCCAGCGACACATCCGGGCCGCCCTTTGCAAGAAGACCGAGGTAATGCCCGATAATCGGCGTTTTCTCCGCCTCCTCAATACCCACGCGCGTTGCAAAAAACGACAGCTCATCCCACGGCAACAGATAGCCCGAAAAACCGAACAGCAGCGTAACTGCAAACAGCACGAGACCGGTCAGCCAGGTTCCCTCACGCGGAGGACGGTACGCCTTCATGAAGAACGTGCTGAACATGTGTATGAACAACGAGAGCACCATCAGGTTCGCGCTCCAGTGATGGATACTCCGAATCAGGTTGCCGAACGGCACTTCCATCACAATGCGCTGAACCGACTGCCACGGCGCCCCCGGCTTGTAATAGACCATCAGGAGAACGCCGGTCACTATCTGTACGATGAGAAAGAAGAGCGCGACCCCGCCAATGTTATACCAGACAGATTGCCTGTGTCGGGGGACAACCTTCTCCGATAGATGGTCGACAATCGGCCAGACCGGATACCTCTGAAGCAGCAATCGGCTCACCTTGCCGGGGATCTTGTCATCCGACGGCAGCCTCTTCTCAGCATCATCCGGAATCGGATACTTGTCGAGACTCTCCAATCCTAAGCCTCCTCAGAATCATCGCGAGGGAGACGATACACATATATGACATCCTCCTCCTCCTCGACGCCGAGTTCGGTCAACGGTCGCGGTGGCGGACCGGCGATGTTCTTGCCCTCGAGATTGTATATCCCGCCATGACAATGGCAAAAGATGCGCTCGCCCTCGAACGCAACATTGCAGCCGGCGTGCGTGCACTTGGAATTGAACGCGCGCAGCTTCCCATCCGGATGACGAAACACGATAAGGCCCTTGCCACCATAGCCGCCGTTTTTGCCCATGCCGGGCTTCGTTACCTCGGACGGCACTATCCCCTCGACAACCGCACGGCCATCCTCACCGAACGGGTCCGGCGCGGTCTGCGGCCCGAGATATCTCGCAATCGGATACGCTGCTCCGCCAACCCAGAGCAGGCTCAAGCCACTGATGCCTATCAGGAATTTGCGCCTTGATTTGTCTGCAGAAGAGTCTTTGTCTGACATCTCCTAAAATCTCCTAATAGCTGTCACTCGTGATGACAACCTCTCCCTTGAACACCCGATATATATAGTAAGTGTAGCCGATAACCAGCGGCATCCCAATCAAAGCGATTATCAGCATCACTGTCAGTGTCCTATCAGTAGATGATGCGTTATAAATTGTCAAGCTATATGATGGATCGATACTCGAGGGCACGATTGTCGGATAGAGCCCGACAGCGCAGACTCCCATCAGAGTGAGTATCATCAGAGAAGATGAAAGGAAAGCCCTGAAGTTCTTCTTCGCCTTCAGCGCAACCGGATGATAGATCAGCGAGCCAAGGAAAACCACAAAGAGCACCCAGAATACCGGGGATGAGATCGTTCCCTTCATCAGCTCCGGCGCCGCGAAGAAAGTGGCTATGGTGGCCACCACATAGACAACCACGAAGCCGATCCAGCCTTTGCTCGCAAACGAGACGAACCTCTCTCGAAGTTCACCCTTCGTCTTCATCGTCATATAGGTAGCTCCGTGCGCAACGATTATCGCCACAGCAGCGAGGCCAACGAGAATCGCATAAGGATTCAGAAGACCGAGGAATGATCCCTGATACTCGAAATTGGCGCCGATCTTAAGTCCTTTCAGCACATTGCCGAATGCAACACCAAACAAAAGCGCTGGGAGAAAACTCCCGACTGTAAAGCAGTAATCCCAGAACCGCCGCCATGATTGCGATTCCACTTTACTCCGAAATTCCATCGAGACGGCTCGAAAGATCAGGGCCGTGAGGAGCAGCATCAGCGCCAGATACAATCCGCTGAATACGGTGGCATAGACGAATGGAAACGCCGCAAAGAGCGCACCACCGCCGGTGAGCAACCACACCTCATTGCCATCCCAGACCGGACCGATTGCATTCATATTGATCCTGCGTTCCTCGTCGGTGCGTGCAAATAGATGGAGCGTGCCCACGCCGAGATCGAAACCATCGAGTATCGTGTATCCTATCAGCAGAACGCCAACCAGTATAAACCAGACAGTGTTGAGATCCATCAAACCGCCTCCGCGCTACCGGTCTCTTCCGGACCGTGCTTGATCTTCCTCGAGAGTATGTAAATCCAGACAGCACCGAGAAGCAGGTATATGAAGCTGAACAACAGCAGCGAGAAGAGTATCTCTCCCGCACCGACAGTCAAAGAAGCAGCGTCTTTCGTTTTCAGAAGCCCATAGACAATCCATGGCTGCCGTCCCACCTCCGCCGCGATCCATCCGACCTGACATGCAATTATGGGAAGCGGAATCGACCAGAGCAAGGCCTTAAGGAACCAACGTTTGTTCCACAGCGTACCTCGCCACATGAAGAACACACCGAGCACCATTAGCCCGATGAAGATCATCCCAAGCCCGACCATCGTATGGAAAGACGCGAAGGTCAGAAACAGCGGAGGTATTTCATCCTCCGGAAACGAATCTATGCCTCGAATTTCCGCATCGACATCCCCGAATGCCAGCCAGCTCAGAAGCCCCGGTATCTCGATCGGAGCTTTCAGCTCCGGAGGGACACCACCGGATGGGAGGCCGAATATCGCAATCGGGGCTTTGGACTGCGTCGTATAAAGCCCCTCGATTGCCGCGAACTTCTCCGGCTGCGTGTGAGCGACCTGTTTGGCGTGCTCGTGCCCGAACGGAAACACCTCGAGCAACGATACTATCAATCCGAAGATCAACGCGATCCGCATCCCGACTTTGGCCACATTGACCGCCTTCTTTTTCAGAAGCAGATACGCACACACTCCGGCCATGAAGAACGCTCCGGTTATGAGCGATGCATCAACCGTGTGGAAGTATCTGACAAGTGTCGACGGGTTAAAGACAGCCGCCCAGAAATCGGTCAGCTCCGCCCGGCCGTTTTGTACGACAAACCCGGCCGGAGTCTGTTGCCATGAATTCGCAACAATGATCCAGAAAGCCGAAATAGTCGCACCAACCGCGACCATGAGAGACGAAAACCAATGGACTCCCTTCGAAACCCGTCCGCGGCCAAACAGATAGAGACCGAGAAATCCGGATTCGAGGAAGAACGCGAACACGCCTTCGGCTGCCAGTGGAGCGCCGAATATATCGCCAACGAATTTTGAGTATTCCGCCCAGTTGGTACCGAACTGAAACTCCATTACAATGCCGGTCGCCACTCCGACGGCGAATGTCACCGCGAAGAGCTTCCCGAAAAACTTCCCAAGGTTGACATACCGCTCGTCTCCCCTGCGCCATCCGATAGTTTCGGCGATTACGAGAAGCCACGCTAATCCTATAGTTATTGAGGGGAAGATAAAATGGAAACCGACAGTTATGGCAAACTGGAGTCTGGCAAGAAAAACAGGATCCACTATAGTGCCTCCGCCTGAAATCTCCTAAGCTACCCAGTCCCAAGCTCTAAGCCGGGCTGTACTTAGTCGATATACGACCAGTCCGGTCCATCAATTTGAGAAAAAATTAACGAACTCGGACTGGATTAGTCAACTAAAATCGGCAGAACAAAGGCCGCGCACAAGAGCGGCTCAGACTGATGACAAAAGGCAGTTTCTTGCCCTCTCCTATGTTCTTCCCGCCCTTCCCTCGTCACTCCGCCCTCTCTCGTCATTCCCGCCACTCTCTCGTCATTCCCGCGAAAGGGCTTGTTGAGAAACCCCAAAACCTCGGTCTTTGCGAGTGAGCGTAGCGAGCGTGGCAATCTCAAAGTAGCCGTATAGTATT
>CAYQCE010000018.1:0-61089 GCA_964415885.1 uncultured Ignavibacteria bacterium | reverse complement strand
TTAGCAGCAGACCCTCGCGGAAATGACAGGCAGGCGTAGGTCAGGAGCCCTGCGCACCTGACGTTCGCGGTAATAACAACCCAATGCAAGTGCTGCCAGGAATCCCCGGCAGAGGGACGATGCTCTGCATCGCTTCACAATTTCGTCGGGAACGGACTCCCGACGACGCTCGGTAGGCTGGTAGCTTGCTTCGATGCAATATCAAATACGGAAAGACACCCGACTCCTCGAAAATTCCGCTTTTTCTGAATCATTTATGATGTATACTTGATCTTATGGACGAGAAGACGCTCGTAAAGAAAGCACAATCGGGCGATTTCGATGCGTTCGCTAAACTCATCGATAAGCACAAGGCCAGAATATACGGCCTTGCACTGAAGATGACCGGGAACGAGCAGGATGCCGAAGACATTGTCTCGGATACTCTTATAAAAGCGATCGATAACATTGAGCAGTTCCGTGGCGAGGCCGCGTTCGGAAGCTGGCTCTACTCGATAGCGCTGAATGAGGCACGGAGACATCTCGGTCACGAAAAACGCAGGGACCTGAAACCGATTGAGGAATACCTGCCGCACGGCGGCGGAGAACACAGCCATGATGAAGCTGATCTTTTTGATTGGAAAGACCCGCACAGGCTTCTCGAGCAGGATGAGCTTAGGGAGATTATCGACAATGCGATTGCTGAATTGCCGGTCATTTACAGGGAAGCGTTCCTGCTGAGATACTACGAGGAGCTTCCGGTTAAAGAGGTCGCAGAGATACTAAGTGAGAGCGAGGCGGCGACGAAATCAAGAATCCTCAGAGCGCGAGTCGCGCTCAGAGATATGCTCTCAAAGACTTTTGAGGTGCAGTATGGGAAAAAACTGCGAGAAATTCCTGAGTGAACTGTCAGACTATGTTGACGGCGAGATAGACCCGGAACTCTGTTCAGAAATCGAAGCACATATCGGCAAATGTGAAAACTGCCGGATTATGGTCGATACCCTCAAGAAGACCGTGAAGCTCAGTTGCGACGGAAAATGCAAGGAGCTCCCGGAGAAATTGGACAAGAAACTCAACGACCTGCTGAGAAAGAAGTGGGAGAAGAAATTCTCCGGCAACGCCTGAATTTAGCATAATGCGCGTTACACCAATAACTTAGCTGCCGAAAGCCCCGAGAGGGGCTTTTTCTTTCCTATTATATAGCCTAAACCAGATTCAATCAGCCCTAATTTTTGCAGGATTCGTGAATCGAATCATGTCCCTTCTGATCTAATTGGTAAATACAAACGGTAACGAAAGGACTTTTCAATGAAACGTAGACTGACTGACTTCTCGATCAAACACCCCTGGGTGGTGATAGGAGTTGCTCTGGTAATCACCGCGTTCTTCGCTTCCCAGTTCCCAAAGATCAAAATCGACACCGATCCCGAGAATATGCTCCCGGCCGATGAGCCGGCTCGTGTGTTCGATCACGAGACCAAAGAGAATTTTTCGCTCTCTGATTTCATTGCGGTGGGTGTCGTGGATGAAACCGGCGCGTTCAAGCCGGAGCTTCTGAATCGTGTGAGCAAGATCGCCGAGGAGATCTCGAAGATCGACGGCGTAATCGAGGACGACATCCTCGCACCGACATTCGTGGACGACATCAAGCAGGGTGCGGGCGGTGCGATAGTCATCAAGACTCTCGTCGGTGGCGAGATCGAGACGAGAGAGGATGCACTCAATGTCCTTGCGCGAATCAAGGACAATCCGATATTGCGCGGCAAGCTTGCCTCTGATGACGGCGAGGCGATCGCGCTCTTCATCCCGATCGAATCGAAAGATATGTCGCACAGGATCGCGGGTGAGATAGAGGAAATAACCGGCAAGTACGGCGGAAGTGAAAAGTACCACATCGCGGGTCTGCCCGTTGCCGAGGATTCGTTCGGCTCGGAGATGTTCTCGCAGATGGTATTCTCCGCACCGGCCGCTCTGGTAATCATCTTCCTTCTTATGTTGATGTTCTTCCGAAAGATGCAGATCATCATCGCTCCGATGGTGGTGGCGATGATGTCGGTGATCTGGGCGATGGGGCTTCTTATCGCAACCGGGAATACCGTGCATATCATGTCATCGATGATACCGATATTCCTGATTCCGATCGCGGTTCTGAACTCGATTCATTTGATATCGGAATTCCATGATCGATACCAGAAATACAAACACAAAGACGCCACCATTCGGCACACGATCGATGAGCTTTTCGTGCCGATGATTTTCACTTCACTGACCACCGTGACCGGTTTCGTGTCGCTGGCACTGACTCCGATACCGCCGGTGCAGGTGTTCGGAATATTTGTGGCGTTCGGAATCGCGGTCGCCTGGGTTCTCTCAATAACCCTTAATCCGGCGATAGCGATGCTTATCAACGACAAGGTTCTCCGCAACTTCGGAAAGACCGAGGAGAGCGGCGGAGTGTTGGCCGGAATCATGCACGCGTTCAGAGATTTCTCGTATAAGCACTCCAAACTGATCATGGCCGTTGCCGGGGTTATGATAGTGGTCTCGGCCATAGGCCTCTCGCTGATCGTAGTAAATGACAACCCGGTAAAGTGGTTCAAGGAGAGCCATCCGATTCGCCAGGCCGATATGGTGATGAACGAGCATCTCGCCGGAACCTACATGAACTATCTGGTCATCGAAGGTGGCGAGATCGATGCGATGAAGAATCCGGAGACTCTGAAATACATCGAGGGTTTGCAGCGTGAGCTCGAGCGCTCTGACATAGTCGGTGCCACCACCGGTGTGACCGATGTTGTCAAGAAAATACGGTATGAGCTTCTCGGCGCCGATTCGGCAGCGGCGAAGATTCCGGATAACCAGGATGAAGTCGGCCAGATGCTCTTTATGTTTGAGATGGCGGGCGGCGACCCGGATGATCTCTTCAAGTTCGTGACTCAGGATTATGAGAAGGCGAATCTGTGGGTACAGCTCTCGAGCGGCGACAATGTTGCGGTCAAGAGCGTGGTCGATCGCGCATCCGACTACATTGCACAGAATCCACCACTGACCGATCTCGAGTTCCACTGGGCTGGACTTCCATACATCAATATTGTCTGGCAGGAAAAGATGGTGAATGGTATGCGTTCATCGCTAATGATGTCATTCGGGATTGTATTCCTGATGATGGTGTTCCTGTTCAGGTCGATCCGCTGGGGAATCATCTCGATTCTTCCGCTTTCGATCACAATCATGGCGATCTACGCGATAATCGGATATATCGGGAAGCCGTACGACATGCCGGTGGCGGTGCTTTCATCGCTTACTCTCGGACTGTCGATCGACTTCGCGATTCATTTCATACAGCGTTTACGCACGATCCACAAGCGCACCGGAGATTTCAAAGAGGCATTTCACGAGATCTTCGAGGGTGCCGGACGCGCGATCAGCCGAAATGTGCTGGTCATTGCCGTTGGATTCGTGCCGATGATGTTCAGTTCGCTGGTACCGTACATGACCGTGGGATCATTCTTCCTCGCGATCATGCTGGTATCCGGCCTGGTGACAATGCTGCTTCTGCCGGCAATCACCAGGACTTTCAACAAATCACTTTTGAAATCAGACAAGAAGTCTGCCGAGCCTGCCCGCAAAGCTGCGGCGAGCGAGGCATAAACTTCGAACCAACAAGAATATCTGGAGGATTTTGAGATGAGACAGCTAAGCAGACTAGTCGTAATCGCACTGATGGGGCTCTCGCTTCTATCGGCAAACGCTTCCGCGCAGGACGCGAATGAGATCATGATGAAATCGCACATGAACTACTACTACGCCGGCGAGGACGGCAAATCGGAAGTCGTGATGCGACTCATAAATAGCAAGGGAAATGAGAGAATCCGTAAGTTCACCATGCTCCGTCTCGACAAAGAGGACGGCGGCGACCAGATGTACTACACTTACTTCTTCGAACCGTCGGATGTCGCCCGGATGACCTTCATGGTTCACAAGAACGCCGAAGGAAACGACATGCGCTGGATCTTCGTCCCGGCCCTGAACCTGGTCAGGCCGATATCCGCGGATGACAAAAACTCGAGTTTCGTCGGTTCCGACTTCAGCTACGAGGACGTATCCGGGCGCCACTTCAGCGAGGATAGCCACAACTTCGTCGAGGAAAGCACTCTGGAAGGCAAGGCCGTCTACGTTATCGAATCGACTCCGAAGGACGAGGGTTATGGCGGTTTCGCCCGCAAGGTCTCATATATCGACAAGGAGACCTATCTCCCTCTCAAGGAGGAGTATTACAACGACAAAGGCGAAATGGAGAAAGTCTTCCTTGCAGAGAAGATCGAGACTGTCGATGGTATCCCGACCGTGACCACTCGTTCGATGGAGAATGTCAAAAAGGATCAGAAGACCATCGTCGAGTTTTCGAGCATCGAGTACGGTATCGGCGTGGATGAGAGCATTTTCACCGAGCGCTATCTCCAGAATCCGCCGAGACAGTACATCAGGTAACGCACACTGGAAATTGATGGGAGATGTTGGCAATGAAACGGATCTTATTCATACTGCTTCTACTCATGGTAGCGGATGCTCACGCTGATCTCTACTGGGGCGGGTTCCTGCAGGGGCTCTACGGCGGACGGCTTCATGAGGAGAATCCTGCTGAGACGGAATACACCGCTTCCGAGACCAGATTCCAGCTCAGGTTGGAACACTTCGGGGATCGCGGGGAGATGTTTACGCGCCTGGATTTCATGTATGACGGCGCGGCTGATCCCGAGTACGACTGGGAGCTTCGCGAGGCATACGCGAAGTTCCGTCTCGGAAGCAGCGTCGACATCAAGATTGGTCGCCAGATTCTGACCTGGGGCACCGGCGATCTGATCTTCATCAATGATGTCTTCGCGAAGGACTATCAGTCGTTTTTCGTGGGACGAGACGATCAGTATCTGAAGGCTCCGCAGGATGCTCTTCGGATAGAATACTACAGCGGCATTGGGTCGTTCACGTTAGTGTGGACACCGAAATTCGAGCCGAATCGACTGCCCGAGGGAGAGAAACTGTCGTTCTATAACCCGATGACGGGCCGGATAGTTGGCACGGATGGGGCGATGCAGCCTCAGCGGCCCGAGTCGCGCTTCAAAAATAGCGAGATTGCTACTCGATTCAGCAGGCGTCTCGGAAACTTTCGTGGATCACTCTACTTCTACCGCGGGTTCTTCAAGAACCCGGTCGGATTCGATATGGCGACAGGCAGTCCGTTCTATCCGAGACTGCATGTGCTCGGCGCATCGGTCCGCGGGCCGTTGGTCGACGGTATAGTCTGGCTCGAGTGTGGGTTCTTCGATTCGCAGGACGACAAGGCTGGCGAGGACCCGTTCATCCCGAATTCATCGGTCAGCGGACTGGCCGGATTTGAGAGACAGATCGCAACTAATCTCACCGCAAATGTCCAGTGGCAGGTCGATTACATGACGGATTACGATGTGTACGATATGCAGCAGACTATGGCGGGCGCATACGTTCGCGATGAGGCCTACCACCTCCTGACTTCGAGAATTACCAAGCGGTTGATGAACGAGCTTCTAACTCTCTCGGGATTTGTGTTCTACTCGCCGAGCGATGAGGACGGTTATGCCCGTGCATCTGTCGAATACAAGTACACTGATGAAATCATACTTGCCGCCGGAGCGAATATCTTCGGTGGCGAACATCAAGCCGGCGATTTCGGTCAGTTCAAACTGAACGATAATCTCTGGATGAAGATCACGTACGGCTTCTAACGAGGCGAAAGTGAAAGACAGGAGTTTATGATATGACTTTGGAAAACTCAATCAGGATGCTGGCGGGGAGTTTGATTTTGCTGTCACTCGTGCTCTATCTGACAGTCTCTCCGTACTTCCTTCTTCTGACAGCATTCGTGGGGCTGAACCTGTTGCAGTCATCTGTGACGCGGTTCTGTCCGGCGGAGATGATATTCAAGAGACTCTTCTTCGATGGGAAGAAAAAGAACAGACGCGCTACCTCCAGGGCACAGGAAGCGTAAAAACGAGAAGTCAGTCTGTTCTAACGGGCCGCGAGTCAATCGCGGCCCGATTCATTTGATGCATGGCGCTTGACATCGGTATTACAATGTATTAATTGGAAGTTGTAAAACCAGTCAGGTAAATGGGGAGATATCAGTGGCGAGGAACACCAAAGCGAGGTCGGAGATTATATCTTTCAAGGCGGATGAGAGCCTGGTGGATGCACTGAGCGGAGTACCGAACCGTTCGGAGTTCATCCGCAACGCGCTCCTTTCTGCGCTCGAGAACACATGCCCGCTCTGCGGGGGAACGGGGGTTATCACTCCCAATCAGAGAAAACACATGAGGGAACTCGAGCAGAATCATTCGTTTAAGGTATGTAGCGGGTGCAGAGAAGTGAAAATCGTCTGCGACAAGTCTTGACACAGAAACAAACCCGGAGGAGTGGTAAACGATGAGAATGCGACTGAGATTGCTATCGGCTGTCATCGCTGCAGGGATTCTTCTACCGTCACTTGTTGGCGGCCCGGCGCAGGCACGCAAAATCCGACACAAGACATATCCTATAGTGGTGAGTATTCTTCCCCAGAAATATTTCGTCGACAGGATTGGCGGCAAATATGTGGATGTGGAGGTCCTCGTATCTCCCGGGCAGTCACCGGCGACTTACAATCCGCTTCCGAACCAGATACGACGGATACTCAGTGCAGAGGCCTGGTTTACGGCGACCGTTCCGTTCGAGAAACGCTTCCTAACGACCGCCCGGAACTACACTGACAAGATGGAGATTGTGCCGTCGCAGGATCGTGTCGAGATGCTCCCGATGGATTCGACCGTCTCCACGATCGACGGCAACCCGTACGAAGACTCGCACGGTCATGCCGAGGGCGCACCCGATCCGCACTTCTGGCTCGATCCGATGAACGCCAGGATCATGGCCGAAAACATGCTGGTTCAGTTGAATATGATCGCACCGGAGCAGTCCGAAGATTTCGAGGCCAACTACAGAGGTCTTGTAGCCGAATTGGATTCGATAGACAACATACTGCGCGAGCGCTTCTCGGATGACGCCGGTGCAATGTTCCTCACTTTTCACCCATCGCTCGGCTATTTCGCGCACGCCTACGGCCTGAAACAACTCGCGATAGAAGAGTCGGGCAAACAGGCGAGTGCCCGCCAAGTATCAGAGATCGTAAAATTCGCGAAAGACAAGGAGATAAAGCACATTCTCGTGCAGAAGCAGTTCCCGTATGCGCAGGCCGAGACGATCGCAACCGAAATAAATGGCGAGGTGCTTCTGATCGATCCACTTGCGGAGGATTATATCAATAATCTCATGGAAATAGCGGATGCCGTCGAGAAGGCGATTGTCAAATGACCGATGCCGCGAGCAGAGCAGCGGAATCATCCAATCCCGCCGTGGAGATGCGCGATGTCTCCTTCTCCTATGACGGCGAGACCGTGGTCGCCGGTGCGAGTTTCGAGGTCCCGCCCGGGGCGTTCGTATCAATAGTCGGGCCGAACGGCGGAGGGAAGACTACGCTTATCAAGCTGATGCTGGGACTCTTTCGCCCCGGTACCGGTACAGTGAGAGTCCTGGGAGAGAAGCCCTCGAAGGTCAGGTCGCGGATTGGGTACATGCCGCAGGAGAGCAATGCCGATCCCCGATTTCCGGTGACTGTACTGGATGCGGTCCAGATGGGCTTGATCGGATCCAGATACGATAAGGAACCTCGTTCCAGGAGGCGCGACATCGCAATGCGAGCGCTTTCGCGGATGATGCTCGATGACCGCGCGGCTGACCCTGTTTCATCTCTTTCCGGCGGAATGAAACGGCGCATGCTGGTGGCGCGTTCCATCGTCTCCGATCCGGAACTGCTGATCCTCGACGAGCCGACCGCAAATGTCGATTTCCTTGCCGAGCAGGAGTTGATTGCGATCCTGAAAGATCTGGTGCCGGAGATGACCGTAATTATGGCGTCTCATGACCTCGTGTTTGTTTCGGAGTATGTCGAATCGGTTATATGCGTGAACCGGAATGTCGCGGTCCATGCTACGGGACAGCTAAGCTCCGAGGCATTCAAGGAGGTGTTCGGCAAGGACATCAAGCTCGTGATGCACGATCAGCATTTTCATACGGAGGATGAGACTTGACCGAATTTCTCGACGCCATCCTGACCCAGGGATTCATGCAGAGAGCGCTGATCGTAAGCGTGCTTGCCGGACTCGCCTGTGGTGTGATGGGGTCGTACGTCGTCGCGCGCCGAATTACCTACCTTGCCGGTGGCATATCACACAGCGTGCTCGGAGGAATTGGTCTGTTCCAGTATATTGTGGTTGTCTACGGGCTCAGATGGCTCGATCCGCTCTATGGTGCGCTCCTTGCGGGAATTCTGTCTGCAATAGTAATCGGCTTCGTCAGCCTCCGGGCTCACGAACGGGAGGATACGGTAATCGGTGCTATTTGGGCCACCGGAATGGCCGTAGGGATCCTCTTCATGTCGATAACTCCGGGCTACAATCAGGACCTTATGACATATCTGTTCGGTAATATTCTGATAGTATCCTCAGGCGATCTCATTCTCGTGGCAATACTCGACGCGATAGTGATTCTGGCCGGTGTGTTCTTCCATCGAAAGCTCGTTGCGGTCTGCTACGACGAGGAATTCGCCCGCTCGAGAGGAATCAACGTCGAGGCATACTACATTCTGCTTCTTTGCCTCACGGCATTGACTGTGATCGTTCTCGTAACTGTAGTTGGAGTCATACTCGTGATCGCGCTCCTCACTCTCCCGGCCGCGATAGCTATGCGGCATGTCAGGTCGATACCGGCATCCATGATAATGGCATCGGGAATCGCCGTGCTTCTGTGCGTACTTGGGCTTGGCGCGAGCTATGCGCTCGATTGGCCGACCGGTGCGACGATAATCATATTGTCTGCTGTAACATACTTAGCCTCAGCATCTTACTCCAGCATCCGCTTTCGCAGCTAACTTCTTGTTGATTTTGCCGGTTTTTTTGTGGAACATTAGCCAGTTAATTAGGTTATCCTAATAATAATTTTGGGATTATCGAAGCTTATGAACACAGAAGCGATGGAAGACTATCTAAGAGCGATCTTCGAGATCGAGAGCAGAAAAGGCAAAGCGTCAACAAGCGAGCTCGCGAAATCTCTCGGTGTCAAACCTCCCTCTGTCACCGAGATGATCAGGCGTCTGGTCGATCTGAAACTCGTGTCTCGGGTGCCGTACCGCGGTGTCACATTGACCGAGGAGGGACACCGAAGAGCATTACGGATCATCCGTTTGCATCGATTGATAGAGCTTTATCTCGTTAAGGTTTTGAATTTGGGCTGGGACAAGGTTCATGACGAGGCCCACAAGCTCGAGCATGTCATCTCGGAGGAGATTGCGGACCGAATGGACGAGGCTCTCGGTTATCCAGAGTTCGACCCGCATGGCTCCCCGATACCGTCGGCCGACGGCAAACTCCGGAAGCCCTCCTCGACGGATCTCTCCAACGTGGAAGCCGGGATGTCTGTTCTTGTTCAGGAAGTCGCGGATCGCGATTCACGGCTGCTCGGGTATCTCGAATCGATCGGAGTCCTTCCGGGCGCAAGATTGCGGATTATTGACAGGCAGGAGTTTGCCGGGCAGCTCGAGATCGACCTCGATGGTAGCGTATTTGCTCTCGGTATGAAGGCCGCCAACCAGATCAGAGTCAAGATAGTCGACTGAATTTCGCACAGTACCGGATGAAAGGAGATTGAATTGAAAGACAGCTATGGAATAATCATGAGATCGATCGGAGTAGTTCTAACGGTTATCGCAATGTCGCTGCTGTCGTTTTCAGCAGCGCTGGCGGGAGAGGTGACAATCTCGGGTGCATTCCTCGGGACGGCGAGCGCTCTGGATCAGGACGACAGGTTGTCGGGAGATTCTCAGCGCAGGGGATTCGATTTCGCGGCAAATGTGGATATCAATTGGGAATTGCGAGAGGACTTGCGGGGAATAATCCAGTTCCAGGGCGCGCCGGAAGGCGGGCATCTCGGATTCGTGGATGGTCTGGAGATAGCCGATCTCGCGATAGAATATGATGCCGACGAGAACATCGTTCTTACCGCCGGTTCATTCGACATGCCTTTTGGCGATCAGACTAATCGCCTGACTAACAACGGAGATGCAACCGGGTCGCCGTTCTTTTTGAATACACTCCTCTACAGCGCTCTTGCGGGAACGCCGGTCGGGACACTCAACACGCTCGGAATCATGGGAGCGTTCACGAATTCAGCGGTTGATATCACCGCCGCCGTGACGAATGGCACGGATGAGGCTGCCGACAACCCGGACGGGAATATCGCCGGGGCATTTAGAGCGACGGTCATGCCGGAGGAGTTCGGCGGATTCAGCGCTACGGGTTCATTGCTCTACAGCGATGATTCCGAATCGTCGGGATCCAGCGGCACCAGATCGGAATTTTTTGCGATACTGGGTGAACTTCGATTCGTCGATGAGGATGATTTGTTTGCCGGCGGGTATCTCGGACTGCTCAACTATGGTGATGATTTCGATGGAACCGACGACGGAGTATTTGTGTGGATGATTGAAGGGGGCATCATGCAGGGTGCGGTCTCTGTTTCCGGCAGGATTTCAGGGTGGCATCCGGAGGATGATGATTCGGATGGTTCCGGAATCTCCTCGCACATTCCGAATTCCGGATTCGGCATGAGAGTTGGCCGTCAAAGCGTCTACACCGATCAGACCGTGATGAGATTTCAGGGAGCGGTCGGATATGCTTTTACAGATGTAGTGAGTGCGCATGCCGAGGGATTCTTCGACAATTACGATGGAACTACCGTCGGCAGGTCGACGGATGTTCTCGGCGCAGTCGTTTACGTTAGCGCACTCTTTTAGTCTTGTTTGTCGACAGAAGAACGTGGAATGGCTGCGACAGTTACGATAGTGGTAATACTGGAGGAAAGAGAATGAGGAACAAAAAACGTGGAATCATGATGGCGCTGGGCATTGCGGCTCTTATGCTGTTCGGTTACTCCTGCGGAGGTAACGGCGAGCAGGGTGAAGCTGAGGCTCTGGACGCGGGGGATTACCGTCTCACGATCGTCGCAACTACGGGAATGATTGGCGATATAGTCAAGAATGTCGCCGGTAAAAATGCGAAGCTTCATGTGCTCATGGGTTCCGGAGTCGACCCGCATCTATATAAGGCAAGCGAGGGAGATGTCCGCAGGATGATGGATGCGGACCTGATCTTCTACAACGGGCTTCACCTCGAAGGCGCGATGGGCGAAGTGCTCTCGCAGATGGAGGACAAAGCCTATGCGGTGACGGACCGTATCGACAGAAGCCAGTTGATTCAGTCAGCGGAGTTCTCGGGCAGCTATGATCCGCATGTCTGGTTCGATGTCCGGCTCTGGATGAAAGCGGCAGAGTATGTCAGGGACATTCTCGCTGAGCACGATCCCGACTACGCGCAGATTTACTGGGATGACGCAGAAATGTATCTCAGCAGCCTTGCCGAATTGCACAATCATGTGTACGAGCAGGCCAAGATGATTCCGGATGATCTACGCGTACTCGTTACGGCTCATGACGCATTCGGTTATTTCGGCAGGGCTTACGGATTCGAGGTTCACGGGCTCCAGGGAATCAGCACTGCAACCGAGGCCGGGACAGCGGATGTCGCCAATCTGGCGAATCTCATTGTCGACAAGCGTGTGCCGGCGGTATTCGTGGAGACCTCGGTGCCCGAAAGAAATATCCGTGCGGTTCAGGAGGCTGTGGCTGCTCAGGGTCATACGGTAGTGATCGGCGGCGACCTCTTCTCAGATGCAATGGGGAATCCGGGTACGATTGAAGGAACCTATGTTGGAATGGTCGAGCACAATATCGAGATTATAAAGAACTCGCTTTTTAACAGGACCGTGAGGCAGCCATCGTGACAACCGAAAGAGAAAAGTCCACGCCAGACGATCGACTGGCGATCAAGGTCGAGGACCTGACGGTTGCTTACCGCGATAAACCGGTTCTGTGGGATATCGACATGGAAGTGCCGAGTGGTGTTCTGATGGCGATTGTCGGACCGAACGGCGCCGGCAAGACGACACTGATCAAGGCAATACTCGGACTCGTGGAGTCCGCTGCGGGCGATGTGCGTATCTTCGGCGAAAGCTACGCCGACCGGAGAAGCATCGTGGGTTATGTCCCTCAGCGGGGCAGTGTTGACTGGGACTTCCCGACCACAGTGATTGATGTCGTAATGATGGGAGTGTACGGTAAGCTGGGTATGTTTCGCAGGCCGGGGAAGAGAGAGCGTGAATTGTCGATGGAGGCTCTGGAGAAGGTCGGCATGGTGGACTTCAAGGATCGCCAGATATCTCAGCTCTCCGGAGGTCAGCAGCAGCGGGTGTTTCTGGCACGTGCTCTCGTACAGGATGCTACGGTCTATTTTATGGATGAGCCGTTTCAGGGGGTTGACATCACGACCGAGAAGGCGATCATCGCGATCCTGAGAGAACTCCGGAAACAGGACAAAACTGTCGTAGTTGTACATCACGATGTTCAGACCGTGCCGGAGTATTTTGATTGGGTTACTTTGCTGAATGTGCGTCGAATCGCCTGCGGTCCGGTCGATACAGAGTTCACGGAGGAGAACCTGCGGCTCGCGTACGGCGGTCGTGTCTCGTTTGGAATGGCGCACAGCAACACAACTGAGGATTAGCGCGCGGCAATGGATGTCTTCGAATTCGTTAGAAACCTTGCATCGGACTACACCCTTAGAACGGTAGCTCTGGGTTCCGGTATGCTCGGAATTGTATCCGGCACTCTGGGTGCTTTTGCGGTGCTCAGGCGGCAGAGTCTGCTGGGTGATGCCATGTCGCACGCCGCGCTGCCCGGTATCGCGATAGCTTTCATAGTAACCGGCTCCAAGTCATCGCTGGTTCTGCTCATCGGGGCGGCACTTGCCGGTTGGCTGGGAACATATTTCATAGCGAACGTGGTCGGTTTGTCGAGGATCAAGTACGACAGCGCGCTCGGAATAGTACTATCGGTGTTCTTCGGATTTGGTCTCGTGCTCTTGACCTATATCCAGAAGATGCCGAACGCGGCTCAGGCGGGGCTCGACACCTTTCTTTTCGGACAGGCGGCTACGTTGTTGCAGCGGGATGTCTACATCATGTCCGCGATCGGACTCGCAACGATCATTGGGGTAGTCATTCTCTTTAAGGAATTCAAGTTGCTCAGCTTCGATCCGGAGTATGGCAAGTCTGTTGGGTATCCGATACGCCGCCTTGATGCGATTCTGACCGCTCTGCTTGTTGTCGCGATTGTGCTCGGCCTGCAGACCGTGGGAGTTGTGCTGATGAGCGCGATGATAGTCGCCCCTGCTGCAGCGGCGAGACAGTGGACACAGAGACTTGGTGTCATGGTAATGCTGTCGGCTCTATTTGGATGTGTAGCCGGCATAACGGGGTCTGTTTTCAGCAGCTCGATGGCAAATATGCCGACCGGTCCTTCGATTGTAGTTGTAATCAGCCTTATTGTTCTGTTCTCCATACTGATCGCTCCCGAGCGGGGAATCCTGTCTAATCTAGTTTCCCGCTACCGTAGCGGGAAGCGTCTGCGACTCGACCTGACTCTCTCGAATCTGCATGCACTTGCGATGCAGCATGACGATCCGTATCACTCGCATGAGACCTCCTCTATCCGAACGATGGCCCCCTCGGACTACGGCGTGGAGAATACTCTCGAAGAGCTGTGCGAGCAGGGACTCGCCGAGTGCTCGGAGAGAGGGCGCTGGTCTCTTACTGAGAGGGGATTCGAGAGGGCCGAGAGACTGCTCAAAAGCAGGGGAGGCGAGGTGGCTCGATGAGTTTGTCACAGATTGAGATTCAGTTGACGGCTATAATCGTCGCGGCCGCTTGTGCGTTGCCCGGCGTATACCTCGTGCTTCGCCGGATGGCTCTGATATCCGATGCCATCAGCCATTCCATCCTGCTCGGAATAGTCGTGGCGTTTTTTGCCGTGCACGATCTGGCATCACCAATTCTGGTTTTCGGCGCCGCGCTAACGGGAGTGATTACCGTTGTACTGGTCGAACTGCTGAAGAAGTCCGGCCTCGTGGCCGAGGATGCTGCGATAGGTCTCGTGTTTCCGCTTCTGTTCAGCTTTGGTGTAATCCTGATCTCGAAATATTCCGGTGATGTTCATCTCGATACCGATACCGTGCTTCTGGGAGAGCTTGCCTTCGTGCCGTTTGACCGGCTGCAACTTTGGGGGATCGATTTTGGACCGAAGGCTCTCGCCGTTATGGCCGGGATACTTGTCCTCAACCTTGCGTTTATACTGCTCTTCTACAAGGAGCTCAAGATATCCACATTCGATGCCGGGCTGGCGGCCTCACTCGGGCTGTCGCCGGTCGTGTTTTTCTATGCTCTCATGAGTTTGACTTCTCTCACGGCGGTGGGAGCGTTCGACGCGGTCGGGTCAATTCTCGTTGTCGCACTGATGATCGCTCCACCGGCGGCGGCGTATCTGCTGACTGACAGGCTTTCGATAATGCTGGTGCTTGCGGTCGTTTTTGGAGTGGTTTCCGCGATAGCGGGTTACTGGCTCGCGTACTTCCTCGATGCCTCTATCGCGGGATGTATGGCAACGATGACAGGAATAGTTTTCGCGTTGTCGTTTACCTTTGCCCCGAATCGCGGTCTCGTGTCGATAGTTCTTCGCCGTCGCGGACAGCGCGCGAAATTTGCGGTGATGATGCTCGCGATACATTTACTCAATCACGAGGAGGCGGGCGATGCCGAGGTCGAGAATAGAATCGATACTCTCGAGCAGCACGTTGCCTGGGATCGACGCTTAATCGATCGTGTTGTAGCTCGCTTGAAGCGAAACGGTCTCGCGCGAGCCGAGGGGAAACTCCTGGTCCTGACCGACGACGGCAGACGCTACGCCTCCGATGCGATGCTCAATATCTGATCCGGGTATGATCGCTCTGACTATTTCAGGACTTTGTCGTAGACTTCCTCGTCGAATCCTATCAAGAGCTTGCGGCCTTTTATAATCGCTGGTGCGCGAAGATTGCCGGTCGGCCCGAGAACTGTCTTCGATATCTCAATATCTGACAGCTTCTCTTTCTTGAGGTTATAGTGGACGAGCTTGCTTCCCTTCCTGGCGTAAACCTCATCGACCTTCTCTAAAATGCCGAGAGCATCCTCCTTGCTGAGTTTCTTTTTCGAGGTGCTGAGAGTTTCCTTGGCTGAGATGCCATTTTCATCCAGGTACCCGCCTGTTTTTTTGCAGGTCTGTCAACCGGGACGATAGTAATACCAATCAATCCTGGGCATATAATCTCCGCAGTTTGGCTTTTATCCTTCTGAATGGAATATACGCAATGACTCTGGCAGATGAAATGAGGCTGTCTCGAAATTTGATGGATTGGTTCGGCCATTTCCTGTTCGCCTCAGGCGAGTGTGAACTGACCGTTCGTAAATTGCAGATATCTGTGCGTGACCGACGGGACGGCAGATCACAATCCCGATTCTCATCGGGATCAGGATCTGCCGTAACCGCTTTGTGCCTCGTGAGGCAGTCTCAAATCGAATTCCGGCGTATGACTACGGAAGCAGTATCACTTGGCGTAGTCCGGCTTTTTCTGCTCGAGTTGGCCCTCGATCTGGTATTTCGGTGATTGTTTGAGTTCCTCGATTTCGGTGATCAGACGTGCCGAACGGTTGCGCGTGACATAGTTCCATGCCCACTGCACGAAGACCAGAATCTTGTTTTCGTATTCGACCATCTGCATGAGGTGGACGAACAGCCAGATCATCCAGGTGAAAGCGCCGGACATCTTGAATCCGAGAACTTCGGCTACGGCCTTGTGTCTGCCGATTGTAGCCATTATGCCGCGATCTTTGTACTTGAACATACCGGGCTCTTTGCCCTTCAGGCGCTGCCGTATGGCATCCGCGACGAATTCTCCTTCCTGCCTGGCAACTTGTGCGAGCTGGGGCAGCGGTTCGTCGAGACCATGCTGGTAGAGTGCAAGGTCTCCGACGACGAATATGTTCGGGTACTTCTCGATCTCCAGATACCGCCCGACTTTGATCTGACCGCCCTTACTGGTCTCGGCGCCGGTCGCGCTGGATATGACATCCCCGATCGGAGCGGCCTTGATTCCGGCTGCCCAGATCACGGTGTGCGCATTAAGCTGTTTCTCTTCACCGTTCTCCTTGTATGTTATCTTGTCGCCGTTGATACCCGTGACCATCGTGTTCAGCTTCACCTCGACGTTGAGGTCCTCGAGGAATCTCCTGGCGTCGCGAGACAACTCCTTCGGGAAAGGCGGAAGAACCGAGTCAAGACCCTCGATGAGGATCACGCGCATATCCTCCGAGCGGACCGATCGAAAGTCAGTTCGGACCATGTCTTTCGACATCTCGGCCAGAGCGCCGGCCAGCTCGACGCCTGTCGGACCTGCGCCGACGATCACAAATGCGAGGCAGCTTGCTTTCACATCAGGATCTGTCTCTTTCTCCGCCTGCTCGAAAGCGTACAGGATGTTCCGCCGAATCCGGGTGGCGTCCTCGATAGTCTTCAGACTCGGGGCGTCCTTCCTCCAGTCGTCATTGCCGAAATACGTGTGTGTCCCACCCGCGGCCATAATCAGGCTGTCATACTCGATACCCCCCTCGCCGTTCTCGAGATGCACAACCTGCGCCTCGGGATCGATATCGACAACGGTGCCCATGATAGTGCGGACATTGCGCTGCTTGCGGAATATCACTCGAAGCGGGGTTGCGATATCTGCAGGTGACAGCGCTCCGCTTGCGACCTGGTACAGGAGCGGCTGGAAGAGATGGAAATTCCGTTTGTCTATCAGCGTGATATCAACATCGGCTCGCTTCAGGCGCCTGGCGGCATGCAGGCCGCCGAAGCCGCCGCCGATTATTACCACTCTATGTCTGCGTTCTGTGCTCATTCTATCTCCGCAGTCTAAAACTGCACTTTTCAATCCACTTCGTCATATTCTACTTCATAAAACAAACTTCGATTACCTTTGTTCGAGTTGACACCCCTGCTGAGCTTCGGTTTTTTCTGCATCATATCGGTTTCGGGATTATCTTATATGTGAGGTGATTGATATGAAAGAGATTAGGGCAATATCGGCGGATGACCATGTGGATGAGATAATCGAAAACCACCCTGAGTTGACGACCTTCCTTCAGAAACGCGGGATTATGTGCGTGCAGTGCGGTGAGGTTTTCTGGGGTACGCTGCGTGAACTTGTCGAGCAGAAGGGTGAAAATATCGATGAGATAATCGAAGCAATCAACCGGGAGATAGGGGTAAAGTAAACGCCCCTTGCCCGTGGTTGAGATTTCCGTTCAAGACTGCATTGAACGCGCCTCTCTATAACTCCTCAAAAATCGACAACTCACTCTGTTATTTGACGTACAACCCTCAAAGTGATATCATGTCACATCTGAGATAACCTCGCCCGGCAGGAAGGAATCCGTCGTGGTATCAGTCAATGGGACCATCCCGTATGTTGTCCTGATCCCTGCAGTCTTGATAGTCCTTTTCTTCAGCGGCAACACAATAGCCGCCACGATCACCGGCACTGTGACCGACTCTGATACCGGAGAGCCGATTCCATACGCAACAATCCGAGTTCTCGATACCGAGATATCAATTTCTGCCAACGAGGAGGGTAACTATCGATTGAAACTCAGGACCGGCTCATATCGATTGAAATTCGGTCATCTATCCTACTACTCGGTGATCGATACAGTGAATCTCACTGGATCCGATTTCGAACTGGACATCTCAATGCAACGCTCCCGAATCGAGGTGCCCGGAATCAAGGTATCGGCAAGCGGGCTTACCGAGGGGGAGAAGATCATAGTAGCTGCAATCGAGCGCAAGGAGGAGATTCTCTCACGGTTCGAGAGCTATTCATATGAAGCGTACGTCAAACTGGTCGTACGCAAGGAGGGCGAGGAGGACTCGACAACCATAGTAATGATCACCGAGTCTCAGCACGAATGTTTCTGGGAGTCTCCTGACAAGTACAAGGAGGTCATAACTGCGCAGCGACGCTCTGCGAATCTCGAGAATGCGCAAGTTCTGATAACCGCCGGCAATCCGGTCAATTTCAACGAGAACCGGATAGACATCGGTGAACCGGTCGTTTCACCCACCGCCGAGGATGCTCTCAAGTATTACGAATACTATCTGATTGATACAATCATGGTCGATAATCGTTGGGTGTTCCGTCTCGATATGCGGCCTAAGAGCGAATCGACACTGCTCTTCAGCGGCGAGATACTGATCGCAGATTCAACCTACGACGTAGTCGGGATCGACTGCGAGTTCAATGAGGCGTTCAACAACAGCTATATCAAAGACCCGAGTTTCTCTCAGAGATATGAGGTATTCGACGATGAATACTGGATGCCGGTCGAGATTCGTTTCGAGGCGGATGTCGAGCTTCCTTTCCCCGGTGTGCCGAGATTCTTTCTGGATTATGTCGCCGCTTTGCATCAGTATCATCTCAATTTCAAGCTGCCGGACGACACATTCGACGAGTATGTCTTCGAGATGTCGGAGAATGCGCTCGATGTCGATTCGACAGTGTGGGCTTCCAAACAGTTGATACCTCTGACTGAGGAGGAACTCGGCGGGTACCGTTATCTCGATTCTGTCGCGAATGCGCCGAAGGGTACCGGATTCTACTTCCTCAATGCTCTGGGGCTGGGATTGACCTCGCTCAACAGCCCGGCGTTATTCCATTTCAACCGAGTCGAGGGTACATACCTCGGTTGGGGCGAAACGTTCGATTTCATACCACGCACGAAGCTCTATCTCGCGAGCGGGTATGCGTTCTCCGGTGATTACTGGCAGCACAACTACCGCACCATCTTTACCCTGTGGGATCGTCACAAGCTGAAATTGAACGTCGGCTATCGCGACAAGATAGTCAACTGGAAGACTGTAGTGTCGAGCCGAAACGAAAACCCGACAATCGGTGCAGCCCTGAACAAGACCGACCCCTTCGACTACTACCTCGAGGAAGGATTCGACGCCGGATTCAGCTTCCGGGCTGGCAAGCACACTACCGTGAGCCTCAAGTATCTCGACTATCTTCAGAGTTCTGTCGATAAGGCAACCGAGTATTCGATGTTTCGCGAGACAAAAAAGCACCGTGCGAATCCGGATATCGACGACGGCAAGCTTCGGGCATATTCTCTCGACATCGACTATGATTCCCGTAAGCTTATGAAAATCCGTGGCGACGAACGACCGGCGTATGAATCAAACTACACACTGTTAAAGCTGGGCACGGAGATATCGGCGAAGTCCTTCGGAAGTGATTTTGTCTATGCCGCGATGGATGCCGATCTCTACCATCGACATGTGATCGGCGGGCTGGGTACTTCGGAAGTCAGACTTGTCGGTGCACTGGCAGAAGGTGGAGACGACATTACTCCAGACCTGGTCAACGACAAACCACTACCGCTTCAACGCCACTACGTCGTTGACTTCGGAGGACTGGTCGACAATGATCTTGGCTTCAAAACACTTGGCGAGAATAATTTCTACGGCAAACGAGTTGCGACGGCATACTTCTTCCATGACTTCGGAAACCGGCTGTTTCGCAAGTCGGGTCTACCGTTTCTACAGAAACTACCGCTGTCGTTCGGACTCTACGGAGGTAGTTTCTGGACACATATGGATGATGGTGTACAGCGGTCGCGACCGTACGAACTCGCGGAGGCGGAAGAGCCTTACTACGAAGCTGGTTTTCAGATAGGACGGATACCGCCTGTCGGGCTGAAGCTCAATTTTACGTGGCAGCTATCGGCATACGACACGAACGATTTCAGCGTGAGTGTCGGATTCGATATTCTCGAGTTTTAGCGATCAGTCTACTTTCGGCTGTGGTGTTCGGCGTAGTTTCGGCCTCTGTCGGTCAGGTCGTAGTAGGTGTGGTTGCGGTGTTTGATCCACTTGTTGTCGACCACTCCTTTGCGGTATCGGATCATTGTCGGTTCGACTCGTTCGAGAAGCCCGAGCTCTCTCAGTTTCTGGTGCCTTTCAAATACCTCTTCTCTGGGTAGATACAGTATTCTCGCTACCTTGTGCGAGTAGTCCAGGCCGACCTTGAGGTGAAGATCGAGTATACGGAAATCGTTCTCCTCCAGTCCGTAATAGAGCTCGTCCGGAACGAAGTCCTTTTCTTCGAGTACATCCCCCCACTTCATTTCGATCAGTCGATCCGGATTCAGGCTTTTCAGGTTGGGGCAGTCCGCGCGATGAATCTTGATCGTGTCGCCGTGCGAATGGTAGGCAACTATCGGGTCGCCCGGTTTGGGATTACAGCAATTGACGAGTGTGAACTCCTCGCGGATTTTGTATTGATCCTTCGGCATATGTCAAATATACGACGATGCTCGTTATGCGCAAGTTTGCCGTTCGGATCAAGTTAGCGGGATGACTTCGCTGTCGAGTTCATCCAGTGGAAGATCGCCTATGAGGAGTATCATATCTCCGCCACCCGCGCCGGTGGGTTTGGCGCGACCGCCGTGCTTTTTCGCCCACTCCTCCAGCTCGAGATGCCGCTCGGTCTTCAGTTCAATCCCTGCTTTCTCGGCGCAGGAGGCCAGCACATCGTTGAACAGGTCGAGCTTTGGGAGAAATTCATCTTTCGGTTCCGTGAACCAGGCTTTGGATAGTATGTGACTCCAGTTGACGAGCTGCTCGACCGGTTCCCTGGCCTTCGGGTCGGAGTCATGCCACTCCTCGAACTTCGCTACCATTTCGCGCGTATTCGCAGGCTGACCGGAGTATACGAGATTTAGCGGAAGTTCCCACGCAGACGGTTCGCTATCGAACTGCTCGACCATGACCTGCTGTTCGGTCTTTCCGAATTTCAACGGAAGTTGAAACGCGCAGACCGCAATATCCGCGCCGCTCCCGGCGCCATGTTGCGCTTCACGATGCACGGCGTCGGCATACGCTGCGATATTAACGGCGTACGTCTCCCACGGCAGTTTCGATCTCTCGAATCGAAGCGCTATGACTCCCACTGCTTCGGCGGCCGATGATCCCAGGCCGAGTTTGATATCGTTGCCCGAGCTGTCTTTCGTGTATAATTGGGAGTAGTCGATATCGACACCTTGCAGAGGCATCGCGGCTTCATGCATAGCGGTTTCGTCGATGTGCAACCTGAGCGCCTTCTGCACGACGGGTGGCAGGCTGTCGATATTTGGCTTGTCAGATTCAGTTATGATGAGCTGTCTGCTTCTGACCGGCATCATAGCTGCGGTCCCGCCGTGCAGCACCGCATACTCGCCGGATAGCATGACCTTTCCGGGTACTGTTACCTGGTTCATTGTTCGAACTCGATTTCTGCGCCCCCGGCGGGTCTGCCCGAGAGCACGCGTTTGACGCCCTTGAGAGAACGAAGCCGACGGGCGAGTTTTTGAATGTCTGTGAGTCTGGATATAAAAATGACGTTAGCTCCGGCGTCGATGGTGAAATAGCACTCAAGGCCCGATTCGCGGTATCGTTTGCATGTCTCTATAAGACGTATCGTGGCGGGCGACCAGTAGACAATCCCCGGCCGGGCCGAGATCATGCACGCGTGCATCGCAAGCGCGTTAGCTTCGGCGAGCACGCCGATTGCGGAGAAGTCCTGTTTCTCGATCAGCCCGAGCATCGTCTTGCAGTCTCTCGAGGCCTGCCGGATCCAGGCCTTGTAGTAAGGGGAGGTTTCTGACAGCTTCATTCCTGATCGGGATGCGATCTTCTTTTTCCCGGTCTCAGCAATCGCTATAACCATTCCCCAGTCTATCTCGTCGGGCATGCGCAGAAGTCTCGATGCCGGATTCTTGCCGACCGGCAGATGTGATAGACCGCCGGTCACGGATCTTGCTGCCGAACCGCTTCCCATCCTTGCGAATCGTGAGATATCCATATCGGTCTGAGTCTTCCGTACGAATGCGGAAAGTGCTTTAGCCAATGCAGCAAATCCTGAGGCGCTCGAGGCGAGCCCCGCTGCTGTAGGGAAAGAATTGCTGGACTCAATCCTGAACGAGCCTGTCAGCAGCTTCTTCTTTCTATATATGTTGAGGAATTCGCTGATCCGTTCGGCGCTCGCGGAATCTGCTCTTTTGCCGTTCAGGAATATCTGATCGTTTTTCGCGTTGATTGTTGTGACCGTGGTTTTTGTCGATAGGCAATCGACTGCGAGTGAGATCGACGGTGTTGCCGGTGTGTTCAACGACTTATCTTTTTTGCCCCAGTATTTGATTAGGGCGATGTTGGCATAGGCTTTCGCTTTTGCCGTCTGGATCATATCGTTGAACCGAGTGTGAACGGAAACACGAGCGCGAATTCTTCCTTAAGCTCTTCGGCGAGACGATACTGCTGGTCAGCCTTGACCAGTGCAACCACCGCGCCACCGCCACCGGCTCCGGTCAGTTTGGCTCCGAGCGCTCCGCGATCCAGGAGCAGATCGACAGCGCGATCGAGCGCGGGTGTTGAAACGCCGATCTTCGCGAGAAGATCATGATTCCGGACCATCAGGTCGCCAGCAGCTTTGGCGTCACCCGTTCCAAGTGCGACACCGGCATCGACCGTGAGATTCCCGATATCGGAAAATATGCTGTCGATTCGATCCGGATCGGATCTGTGGTTCTGTTGAACGAGGTTGACGAGTTCGATAGTTCTCGCGCCAGGTTCGACTATGCAGACAAGACCGGTCATCGGCTTGGGAACGCGGATTGGAAGTAATTCGCGAGGCGGACCCTTGCGGAACCAAATCACTCCACCGGACAACACAGTTGCGGCATCCATGCCGCTCGGGTTGCCGTGGAAGACGGCCTCCAGGAGCTGAGCGTCCTCGAATGTCGTCGTATCCCACTGGGTGTGATTCCCGAGACCCTTATACTTCTTCAGAGCCGAGCAGAGAGCTACGGAAAATGAGGCTGACGAACCAAGGCCCATTCCCGGCACAAGATTCGATTCGACTTCGATCGCGATCGGCTCGGTAGACAGATCGTACATCTCGAGCGCCGTATCTGCTGCACGTGAGAAGAGACGGACGTCTCTGTCCGATTTCGGCACCGGGAACGCCTGCTTGAAGTGCGGCATCAGGAACCGGGGACCGTGTGGGTCTTTCTTTATTCGTACCTTCAACCCGAGATCAATCGTCGAAATTATACCCGGGTAGTTGTAGACTGTTGCATGCTCACCGAAGAGGATAACCTTGCCACGGGCGAACGACTCGACCGGCATCTCCGGCTCGAAACGACGCAGTGACGGCAGGCTTTGCATCTCGCGATATATCTGATCTGCTGCCGACACTCGTACCTCGCCGCGACGGATCATCTCGGACGCGACTTTCTCGACATCCTCGAACGGCACGCCCGTGCTGATTGCCACGCTGCGAGCGTGGAGCGCCATATGTCCCTTCTGGATGCCATCCGTTGCGAGGGCGTAACATGCGGCGAAGTTCTGCGCCAGCCCGACTGATGCCAGGAGTCCGGCTAGCTGCGATGAGTTCTCGACTCCGCTGATCGCGCGGAGTATCTTGACACCGGGATGCGAGTTGACCGCGCCGCCGACCCAGCCGACCTGAAGCGGCAGTTCTATCTTTCCAACTAGATGGTTGTTTTCGATTTCGAATGTAGTCAGCCCACGGTAGTGACCGTCACGAGACGCGAATGCGTGTCCGCCCGCCTCGATAGCGCGCCAGTCCTGACCGAGCGCGAGGGCCGCCGCGCAGATTCCGTTGAATATGCCCTTATTGTGTGTTGCCGCACGATATGCGTCATACTGCGCGAGCCTGCTCGCCTCTCGGAGATTCGTTGCAGCGAGTCTGCCGTCTATGTCGCCGGTCTTGAGCGCCTCGAACGGTACCCGGAACTCCGCTCGCGCGAGTCTTCGATCGGCAAGATTCGACAGTATGCGCAGGTTGACTCGGCCGCCTGCGAGTTCCTGTAGCACGGGTCCTGCCGCTTCGCAGGCCGAATTGACGGCGTTTGCGCCCATCGCCTCGCACACATTGACCAGCAAGTGCACGATCAGCATTTCGCCCACGTCGGCTCCGCCGTCGATGACGCGAGTCTCAAGATCGAATACGCCGCCGCCGCGAGCAGTCATCTTCGGATCTGCGCTGTTGGCGGCATTTATCACGAGATCCTTGTTCTGACAAATCAGGTTGGCGGAGTCGTTCGGATCGTCCAGTTCGAGAATCTGAATCTGGCCTATCATTATCGGCTCATCGATGCTTGTCTTGAAACCACCGGCTCGTCGAATGATGAGAGCACCTTTGGAGGCAGCCGCTATGATCGACGCTTCCTCGATGGCCATCGGAACCAGATGCTCACGTTCGTCGACGAGAAAGTTAAGCCCGAGTCCAAGTGGAAGCCCGAGCACGCCGACCGCGTTCTCGACCATGTTGACCGCATGGTCGATACGGAGAGCGTTCCCCTCCCTGAGTTGCGATATCTGATCTTCGGTCAGGTCGAAAGCTCTCGCCAGGAACGCCAGGCGCTGCTCCACCGACAAACGGTAGAAGCCCGGGATTCGTGAGGTTTTGAGAACCCGCCCGGACTTATCTTTTTGCTTTATGATCTGGATTCTCTTCATTTCCTGCTTTCTCTTTTCTCCGTCCATCCGAAACTCTCAAGCCACTCGCGCAATTCACCCGTGTAGACTCGTGAAACCCTCTTCAACCTCTTGCTATCTATAGATCCAGTTAGAAGCATCGCAATTCTAAGCTCCTCCTTTAATCGCTCAATGTATTCGCATGCAGAGTCAACGCCGCCGTTCAGGAAGTGCAGGAGGACCGTGCGGGCCACGCCTCCGATATCGGCGCCGAGAGCGATGGCTTTCGCTACATCCAAACCGGAGCTCAAACCGCCAGAAGCTATGATACAGCAGTCTTCCGCACATATTCGAGAAGCTGCTATTGTGCTGAACGCTGTCGGCACGCCCCAGTCGGCGAAAGTTTCGCCGATCTCTTTGAGCAGTTTCTCCTCAGCGCGGTGCATTTCGACCTTAGTCCAGGATGTCCCACCGCTGCCGGATATGTCTATATACTTGATCCCGATCGAATCGAGGCTCGCGAGCGTGTCGGGCGAAATTCCCGTGCCGGTTTCTTTCACTAGCACTCTGCCGTCGAGAGCCTCATTCAGCCTCGCTATGCGATCGAGAATACCTTTAAATTCACGATGTCCCTCACTCTGCACCAGTTCTTGCGCCGTATTCAGATGCACGCAGATTCCGTCGGCCTCAATATCCTCCACAAGACCCGTGATGACATCCACCGGATACTCCTCGAGTTGTACTGCCCCGATGTTGCCGAGCAGGACACCGTTTGGAATGTGATTGCGGACCCTGAAATGTCCGGTTGTTTCCGGGTGCCGAAGCATTACTCGCTGACTGCCAACCGCGAACGCTATCCCCGAGCGCTCTGCAGCCTCCGCGAGGCCGTGGTTCATTCTCTCGGCGAATTCGGATCCGCCGGTCATGCTCGTGATCATTAGTGGAGCAGCGAGGGTCTTGCCGAAGAATCCGGCTGACATATTTATATCGTTGAGATTCAGTTCAGGCAACGCCTGGTGAATCAGGCGGACGTCTTCGAGAAGCGTGCTCCGTGAGTGGGTGACATTCTTCTCGGCGACAATACGCAGATGCTCGCTCTTGCGGCGCATCGTGCTCGTGCCATCCTGACGTCCCGCGTCACTGTCGTCTTTTCTGTAAAGCAACTCGACCAGCTCCCACAAATCCGAATTAGCAGGCAATCAGTTCTACTACCGACCGATCCCCACCTTGTTCCCGCAAATAGGGCGAGATTCTTGACCGCTTAATATTTGCTTATATGAATCGTACGTCAAGGTTTTTATCAACCTAAATCGCTATGAGACAGCAGCTTTGGTGCAGTGCAACAAAGCCCGAATCTCTTTTGCGCTTGACAGATCGAGAGTTAGGTTCGTCCTTGTTGGACATGCAGATTAGCAAGTCGACAAGAGTAGTTCTCTATCTCGCCGGAGCCGTCGCAGCGCTCGCGTTTCTTCATCTTGTTAAGCTCCCGGGGGATACATACTTCTGGCGCGAAGTAACCGATTTCGGGCATACCCCGCTCTTCGGACTGATCTCAATCATATTGCTCGGGTTGTTCTCGACTGTGAGGAAGGACTCGGATAGAAATCTCGGAGGAATGTACTTCTCCGCTTTTGTCGCAACCGTCATTATCGGAGCGGCGGCCGAGCTCTTTCAGATAGTCGGCCCTCGGGATGCGGACGTCTGGGATCTGATTCGTGACATTGCCGGAGCGGCCGGTTTTCTTTCGCTCTTCACTCTCATCGATCGGCGAGTTAGAAAGGGTAGCGGTATACTGGCGATACACCGGAGGAAAATCGCCGTTTTTGGAGCAATTGTACTGATTATAGCCACGATTCCGACAGTGATATGGGGAGCGGCGTACTTCCAGCGCAATGCCCTCTATCCACGGATACTCGTGTATGATTCCGCGCTTTTCGGCAAGTTCCTCGAGACAAAGAACGCCAGTCTCGAGGCTGTCCCTCCACCCCCCGAGTTTGACGACGCTGTCGGCAATTCCGTCGGCAAGCTGACTTTCTATCCGGGGGAATATTGTGGAGTGGAGCTGACAGAGCCTTTCCCGAACTGGCTTCACGATCACAATCTCGTGTTCAGCGTGTATGTACCGAGGGATACCTCGTTTACTCTCGCTGTTCGAATCGATGATCACCACCACAATATGGAATTCGAAGATCGTTATACGGGCGCGTTCCTGGTTAATCAGGGTGTAAACAGGATCACCATTCCCGTCGGGGAGATCCATCGCGCACCTGAGGATAGGTTAACGGATCTGGAACAGATCGCGTTTCTGATGATTTTTGTCTACAAACCGTTCGAGCCGCTCGATATTTATATCGACGAACTGCGACTCACGTCTACTCCATCTCGAATGTCAGAAACTCGAGACGGCCGTCCCTCTCAACCTGAACCACCACCGGATCGCCGACCGTAAGTCCATCGGCAACCAGCCGCAGATCCTCGAGATTCTCGATCTTGCTTCGGTTGACCTCATAGATCACATCGCCCGGTAAAAGGGCGCCAAGATAGTATGCCGCCTCGAGCGATCCGGCTGCAACCACGACTCCGTAATCATAGCGAAGCTTGGGCAGCATACGGCGGATCGGCTTATCCCCACTGCCGGGGTGATTCCGTACGAGTAAATTTGAACCACTGAAGGACCTATCTCGGATGAAAGCAGCTCGAATTGATCGGAGAGCCTCGAAAGGTCCTCGAACGAATTGTCGGCGCGCGATTGTATTGCGGTTGTCAGAACCAGCAAACCGAGCAGCACCAGCGTGGTGATCTTGCCTCTTCGGCGTTTCATATACTTCTCCTTTTGCACTGGTTCAGCACGGAATCCCATCTATCGGGCTAATGCCGTCGGAGCCGAACAAGTTCCGCAAGGGCGCTCGATAGTCGGGCTATGGGATCAAGATACCCGCAGAGTAAGGGGTGATAGGGTTGGCGAAGAAGTGCTATCCAGATTTTGTTGAAATATCGGCAAAACGGTTGAATTTCAGTGCGTATTGTATATATTGGGTAGTTATTATACGGCCCTGAATTGTGAAATGATTCACGAGGGATGCGGGAGATTCCCTAATGAGATCGGCCGTGTATGGCACCATCGAGAATCGAAATACGCAGTAGGTTACTTTCCATTTAGAGGTATCTATGCCACTTATCATCACCAGGCGGACTAAGGACGAAAAGTTCCGCTCCAAGGTCAGGGAGATAAGCGGTGAGGAGTTCAGCAAGTGTTTCCAGTGCGGAACCTGCTCCGGCTCCTGCCCGATGGCTGAGCATATCGACGCCTTTCCTCGCAAGGTGATGGCGCTGTTGCAGCTCGGCGATTATGAATCCCTGCAGAACATCAATACTCCGTGGGTCTGCGCATCGTGCCACACCTGTATGGTCAGATGTCCGCGCGGCATCGATATCACCAAGGTGATGGAAGCGCTCAGGCTCGCTAAACTTCGCACGAACGAAAACCACATCGAGCCGTCCAACCTCCAGCCCGAAGAGGTCGTGGAGCTTCCGCAGATTGCGATGGTCTCTGGTTTCCGCAAGATGACATCGTGAGGTGAGCAATGAAAGTTAGCTATTATCCGGGATGCACGCTCAAGACGAAAGCAAAGAATCTCGAATCATCGGCTCTCGCGGTGTTTGATGCGCTCGGTATCGACTACAAGGAACTCGACCGATGGAACTGCTGCGGCGCGGTGTATTCGCTCGCGGACGACGATCTGATCCACATGGTCGCGCCCGTGCGGGACCTGGTGCGCGCACAGCAGGAGGGCGCGGATACCGTGGTTACGCTTTGCTCTATGTGCTACAACACACTCGCGCGTGCTAATGAGCTGATGAGGACGGATGAGGCGAAGAAAAAGACGATCAACGATTTCATGGATGAGGAGCCGGATTACAGCGGCGAACTGAACGTCGTCCACTTCCTCAATTTCCTGAGAGACGAGGTCGGCTGGGACAAGCTGAAAGAGAAGATCAAGGCTCCGCTGGCGGGCCTGAAAGTCGCGCCTTACTATGGCTGCACGTTGCTCAGACCGAAGGATGTCGCCGTCGATTCGCCCGATGCTCCGTCTATTTTTGAAGAGTTCATCGACGTGCTCGGAGCGGAGGTCGTAGAATTCCCGTCCGCGAATGTCTGCTGCGGATCGTACCAGGTGCTCGGCGCGCCTGATGCCGCGCTCAAGGTGTCATACGATATCCTGAGCGATGCTGTCTCGCGCGGCGCGGATGCACTTATTTTGACCTGCCCGCTCTGCGATTATAACCTCGGTCACCGCCAGGACAAGATGATCGAGAAGTACGATAATGCCAGGGAGGTGCCGGTGCTCTATTTCACGCAGCTTCTCGCTGTGGCGCTCGGAGTGCCGGTCGAAGAAATACATTTCGAGCTCAATCGCAAATCGACGGTCGAGCTTCTGAAGTCGCGGAATCTTATCGAGAAGGTTCCGGCATAACCGCAAACTGTAACTGGAATATATGAGCGAGGTCGAAATGAGTACAACTCAAGATGTGGCGAAAGAGGTCGAGGCCAAGCTGATTCCCATCCATATCATGGGGAAGCGCTATGAGGTTCCCGAGACTCTGACGATCATGAAAGCAATGGAGTATGCCGGGTACAAGTATATCCGTGGCTGCGGATGCCGGGGCGGTGTCTGCGGGGCATGCTCTACCGTATACCGCAAACCGGGGGACTACAAAATCTACACCGGGCTCGCATGCCAGACAGTGGTCGAACCGGATATGTATCTCACGCAGTTGCCGTTCTACCCGGCGAATCGCGCGGTCTATGATTTCTCCGAACTGGAGGGCAAGCCGGAAGAGATATTCAGCCTTTATCCCGAGCTGATGCGCTGTGTGGCGTGTAATGCCTGCACCAAGGTCTGCCCGATGGATGTTCAGGTTCTCGATTATGTTTCCGCTCTCAAGCGCGGTGATATCAAGGCCGCAGCCGAAATATCGTTCGACTGTATTCAGTGCGGGCTCTGTGCGAGCCGTTGCTTCGCGGAGATGCCGCAGTATCATATCGCGCAGCTCGCGAGACGTCTCAACGGCGCCTACCTGACACCGAACGCGGAACATCTGAAGACAATGGTGGCAAACATAGCAAACGGTCGCTTCACCGACTGTCTGAACAAGCTCAAGGGTATGGCCGCAGAGGAGCTTCGCAATACATATCAGGATAGAGAGCTCGAACCGGCCAGCGCCGGCGAAGACTGGGCTCCGAAAGAAAACGCCTGCCTGTAAAGATTGAACTTCAGTGGGAGATTGATAGATGCCTTATCCAGAGGAACTAAAGAAGCTAATCAAGGTCGTGGAGAGCACGCGTGCGGAACGTGTGGAACGTAAGAAGCGCAACGAGGAAGTGCCCTTCATGTCGCTCGATGAGCGCAAGGAGATGCTGAAATATCATCCGGATGTCAAAGAGGAAGGCCGCCGCGAGGTAAAGGTGGGCCCGAGCAAGGGCTACGCTATCGCGCATGAGATGGCCGATCTGCTCGAGGCGAAATGCCGTGTGGATCCGGAGAAGATAGACCTTTCGAGTCCCGACTACGAGACGGATATCCTCGTGATCGGCGGTGGCGGCGCCGGAACCTCTGCTGCAATTCTCGCGCAGCAACAGGGTCACAAGGTGATGATCGCCACGAAACTCCGTCACGGTGATGCCAACACGATGATGGCCGAGGGCGGAATCCAGGCTGCCACCAAAGGGCACAAGGATTCGCCGTACTATCACTATCTCGATGTCATGGGTGGCGGACATTTCAAGAATGATCCGGAACTGGTGGAAACACTCGTGACCGAGGCACCGAAAGTTATCAGTTGGCTCGAGAGCCTCGGCTGCAATTTCTCGAAATTCCCCGACGGTACCCTGAAGACGATTCATGGCGGTGGTACGTCCCGCAAGCGGATGCATTTCGCCGCGGACATAACCGGCGCGGAAATGATGCGCACGGTCCGCGACGAGGCCCGCAACTGTCCCGGCGAAATCGTGATGATGGAGTTCGCGCCGGCGGTAGAGCTTATCAAAAACGAGCACGGTCATTGCGCCGGTGCGATTCTGTATAATCTCGAGACCGAGGAGTATCTGGTCGTCAAGGCCAGGGCCGTGATCATGGCTACCGGCGGATCGGGCCGTCTGCACATCCAGGGTTTCATGACAACCAATCACTACGGTGCGACCGGCGATGGTATCGTGATGGCCTACCGTGCGGGTGTTCCTATCTGTTTCCTGCACACGGTGCAGTATCACCCGACCGGCGTGGTATTCCCGGAGCAGGCCGAGGGGATCCTGATCACCGAGAAGTTCCGTGGCTCCGGTGCAAATCTGGTCAATATCGACGGCCAGCAGTTCGTGAATGAGCGCGAGCCGCGTGATGTCGAGGCTGCCGCGATCATCAAGGAATGCACGGTTGGCGGCAAGGGAGTCCCGACTCCCACCGGCAAGCTCGGTATCTGGCTGGATGCTCCGATGATCGATATGCTCTCGGGCGAGGGCACGGTCGAGAAGGAGTTCCCGGGCAAGCACATCCTGTATGAGAGATTCGGTATTGATATAGCGAAAGAGCCGATGCTGATCTATCCGACTTTACACTATCAGAACGGCGGGCTCGAATTCAAGCCGGACGGCACCACGTGTCTGCCGGGCCTGTTCGTGGCAGGCGAGGTCGGCGGCGGTATCCACGGCGAGAACCGTCTGATGGGCAACTCGCTGCTCGATATCATGGTCTTCGGACGGATTGCCGGACGCAGCGCTGCATCGTACGTGAAAGATCAGTATAAGGACGGGGCACTGAACCTCGAGCACGCAGTTGCGTACAATAAAGAGGTGGATGAAGCGGGAGTCGCGGACGGTCGCGTTGCTCCGATGATTCTCCCGGACTACACCGACCCGCGCACTCGCCGGAAACAGCTCACGACAGAGTATGTTGGCACGTTGAGATAGGCTTTGAATTTACCTCTCTGTCAACATTATTAGTGTTGATACAATGACCGCCGTGCTCCCCCGCACGGCGGCTTTTTTGTGCGGATGATACCACGCCGGCACTCTGCATAAATGATTGCAACGACAAATAGCATTTGGTATAATTGTAGTTGAGAAACTACGAGGGTCGACAACGCATGCAGAAGACAAGACACATAGTCACGAATGGTGATGCTCGAAAGATGGCGAAAGTGGCGGATTCGAGTGTTCATCTCATCATAACCTCTCCACCTTACTGGCAACTGAAAGATTACGGTAGTGAAGAGCAGGTGGGATTTGATGACTCTTATGCGGACTACATAAACAACCTTAACCTGGTCTGGCGTGAATGCTTCAGGGTTCTACACAGCGGGTGCCGACTGTGTGTGAATATTGGAGACCAGTTCGCGCGGTCTGTCCATTATGGCAGATACAAGGTCATCCCGATTCGAACCGAGATAATTCGGTTTTGTGAGACAATTGGGTTCGATTATATGGGCTCAATAATCTGGAGAAAGGTCACCACCTGTAACACCACTGGTGGTGCAACGGTCATGGGTTCTTTCCCTTATCCCCGAAACGGAATCGTCAAGATCGATTATGAGTTTATTCTCATTTTCAAGAAACTCGGCAAGGCTCCTCATCCTTCTCCAGCGCAAAAAGAGGCATCCAAGCTGTCGAAAGAAGAATGGAATGAATTTTTCAACGGCCACTGGAATTTCTCCGGGGAAAGACAATCACATCATCTGGCTATGTTTCCCTGCGAGTTGCCGAGACGTTTGATTAGGATGTTCAGTTTCTGTGGGGAAACCGTTTTAGACCCGTTCCTTGGTAGTGGAACCACAGCTCTTGCGGCACTTCGCAACAACAGGAATTCCATTGGATATGAGATTAATCAGGGATTTATGAGCCTGATTAGCGAGAAGATCGAGCGCGGGCAAGACTTGTTGTCTGAAGGTGATCTGGTTTTTGAAACGGACGAGTCACGCCCGAGCGAATCTGACTTCGAAACGCTGCCTTATCTGTTCGCTGACCCTCATGGAGTGAACAAGCGTGTCGACCCACGGAAGATGTCATTCGGTTCCCGTGTCAGTTCCAAATCTGGTCCTCGACAGCAGTATTTTTCGGTCGCCGAGATAGTTAACGTAAACAAGCTAAGACTTGATAATGGTGTCACTGTGCGCTTACTCGGCGTGGACCCCATACCCGGAAGTGAGCACGCAGCAATGGACTTTCTTCGCGATATGCTTAAAGGTAAGAAGGTTTTTCTCAGATTTGACTCCGAGAAACATGACGAATCAGAGAATCTCTTAGCATATCTATATCTTAAGAACAGGACTTTCATCAATGCGCATCTGATCAAGAAGGGTCTTGCGAGGATCGACAACTCCTTCGACATTTCCAATCGAACACTTCGCGCTATGGGGGCGTGACCGTGGCAAAGGAATGGGTTCTTAATTCTGCTACAAATCGCTTCCAACTCAATTTCAAGCGCAATGTGGGGCCAACGTCGGAGAGTATCCGGCTCTGTCAACCAAACTCGTTGTCCGAATGAGAATCCTATTACTATTCTAACGTCCAACCAAGAGAACATCTGATTGATCTCGGACAGAAACTGTATGTGAAGATCACCGAGGTTCTTGTATCCGAAATTGAGCAGATAAGCGAGCAGGATTGTATAGACTATGTTATAAACCTGGTGATTAACCGGACATACGATGGTTACGTGACAGAAATCAAAACTGTCTACGGCCAACTCGAGCAACTGCTTGGGATAGAAATAAAATCCGCACCTGATGAATGGGATCGGGTCTACAATGTCGATTTCTATTCAACAATAAGTGGAAAGCACATCGGATATCAGATCAAACCCGTGGCGGACGTTTCTCAGATTCCACAGATTTTCAAAGAGAGGACTCTACAGAAAGAGACGCACACCAAGTTCGAGAGAGAATTCGGTGGAAAGGTCTTCTATGTCTACTCGATAACTGAGAATAAGCAAAAAAGAATCCAGAATCCAGAAGTAGTCACAGAGATAAAAGCGGAGATCAAGCGTCTAAAGAAAATATCAAGTTGACACGATGTCTCGGCCCGCGCACAGGTCAATGTACTATCAAATCAAAAAGGCCGGCTTTTTAGCCGGCCTTTCTACTTCAACAGATCCCTCTGTTATCAGACGAAGTATCGGTAGGTCTTACCAACGATTACGGTTGCCACCGCCACCGTAGCCGCCACGACCGCCACCACCGCCGCCGCGACCACCTCTGTCCTGACGCGGACGGGCTTCGCTGACGTTGAGCGTGCGGCCGCCGATTTCCTGACGATTCAGGGCCTCGATTGCCTTGTTGGCGTCGTCATCACTCGGCATCTCGACAAAAGCGAAACCTCTCGGATCGCCCGTGTACTTGTCAGTGATGATGTTGACACTGGAGACTTCGCCGTACTGCTCGAAAGCCTGACGAAGATCTTCCTCTGTCGTTTCGTAAGACATGTTTCCGATGTAGATATTCATTCTACACTCCAAAATTGCGTTTATCCGAACTGAGCTGGATCCCTTCGGGGATTGCGTTTGTCGAGATAAACCGGTTCTAAGCGCCCTATTGCGCGCGGTCACCGTTTCTGGCTTTTTTCTGGGATCTGACTGATTTCTCTAAAATCGCATACCTCGACAAAAGCAGTGAGGGTAACCAAAAATTGCTAACATGACAAATCTACCAGAGATCGCCACGCTTGTCAAGAACTTAAACGGCCTCCGCTCGCTTAAGTTCCAGCTATCTTCGTAGATCGGCAGAAGAGCCGACAAAATTCACCCAATTTAGGACGTTTTCTCCAGCAAGTTCGCTACTCATCCTAACATCTCGCTACCCGTCTTCAACCATCTTCAAATAGTCCTTGACAAAAAACACCCGGAGCGGCATTTTATTATCGATTCCCCAGTCGATTATTCGACATCCTTAGTCCATGATACCGCCGGAACCGTGTCCGGATCAGGACAAGTAACGATGCCCTATTGATACAGGCGGGATCGTTCGGTCCCGCCTTCACACTGTTTTCGCACGTTCACTTCAGCGGCACGCAGATTTCCGTCTCGAGAGACTCCGGTTTCGACATGTCCATCTTGTCGGGGTGATAGATCTCCATGCACGCGCTTTCATCGGGCACTCGCCCCGATACTGGTATCCATTCCATAAACAGCTTACGGAATGTACTCGGCATATTCTCGTACGGTCCCCTGTGAACGGTGCTGGCGTACTCCTTTCCGCCGATTTCCTGAATTCTGATGTCGCCCTCCGGCTCGACATCTTCTGCGACTTCCGTGCAGCAGTCGTAGCGGAGTTTTTCAGCGGGAACGGTTTCGGGATCGTCCCATGACAGGCCGTACATCACGGTTTTCTGCGGATCGAAGCCCTCCTGAGCCATCCATTTGCAGAACTTCTCGAACGTTTTGCCACACTCCATGTATGGTCCAGTGTGCCGCATATACGCAACTCGTTTTTTGGGAATAGTCTTTATGGTGACTTCCATGATTCCTCCCCGGCTTCTACTTATGTCGAATTTCGTTCTTCACTACAATGTGATTACAATGATACGTCCCGAGCATGTTCCAATGACAGGCCACTGCAAAATGCGAGTGCCGGCAATCCTCGTCAATCACTTTCGCGGAACAATTCCGTGCATCATATGCCATGAGCACGCTATATCAGACATAAATTAGTAACTTTTGTCGACTAAGGTTGTTGTAGCGTTCTGAAGACGGCAAGCGTGAACCTGCTAACACTTTTGGAAAGGAGAATCGAGCATGATTCGTGTTGGTGGCCAGGCGCCCGACTTCTCAGCGCCAGCCTACTACAAAGAGGATTTTGAGGAGGTAAGCCTCAGAGACTTGCGGGGTAAATGGGTCCTTCTGATGTTTTACCCCGGTGACTTCACTTTCGTCTGACCGACCGAACTCGCGGCGGTCGCCGCACAGCATGACAGACTCGCCAAAATGGATGTCGAAGTACTCGTCTGCTCGGTGGACAGTCAATTCGTTCACAAGAGCTGGGAGGAGCATGAGTTGATAAAACTCATGCCGGACGGTGTCCCGTTTCGGATGCTCGCCGATCCCGGTGGCAAGATCGGTCAACTCTATTCGGTTTTTGATGATGACGAAAACGTCGATATTCGTGGGCGTTTCATTATCGATCCCGACGGTATCGTTCAAGCCGCAGAGATTCTGACACCGCCTGTGGGACGAAATGTCCCGGAGATGGTCCGGCAGATAAAGGCGTTCCAGAAGGTTCGTGAAACGAAAGGTAACGAGGTTTGTCCTGCCGGATGGAAGGAGGGGAAGGAGACTCTTAAGCCGGGCGCCAAGCTCGTTGGCAAAGTTGCGGATACCTGGAAAGAGTAGCCTGCCTCGACTGCAGAGTCGGCGGACATTTACCACATTCCGCACAATAAGCAGAAATTGCCGCGGTGTACTTTGGTGTGCACCGCGGTTTTTTGGTGCCTTCGACTTACTTCAGTTTCTCGAATCGTTTCTGTGCGGGACCGAGCTTTCTGGCGGCTCGAAACATCCCGTTCCATGGATCATCCTTACGGGAAAGCCTGCGGAAAATGTTCTTGATGTTGTACTTGTTCGGTCTGAGGCTGGAATTCGAGATTTCATCGAGTGAAACGGGTGTCGCGACTGGTGCTCCCTTGTGCGGCTTCACACAGTATGGAGCGATGATCGTCTGGCCATAGGCATTGCGTGCAGTGTCGAGGAAGAGCCTGCCCTTTCGCTTGTTCTTGCGGACTTCTGTGGTGAGCGAATCAGGGTGTTCGTTGGCGAGAAAATCCGCCACATCACGCGCGAACCTGCGCACGCGGTCGTAGGCAGCTTCCGGCTTGATCGGAATCACGATGTGAATGCCGACTGCGCCCGTCACCTGTGCATAGACATTCAGCTTGATCTCCTCGAAGAGCTCGATGAGATATTTCGCTGCATCTCTTACCATCGAGAAGCTCTCGCCATCCGGCGGATCGAGATCAAAAACGAAGAGGTCCGGTTTTCGGATATTCCCTTTCCTGCTCAGCCAGATGTGGGGTGTTACTACGGCCTGGTCGGCCAGATAGACGAGCGTTGCTTCCTCGTTCACAATCACATGTTTTTTTCTGCCGTCCTCGATCTTGACAGAGATCGTGTCGATCCAGTCCGGGAAGTGCTTGCCGGCCTGTTTCTGATAGAATCCGCTTTTCTGAATACCATCCGGATAGCGGAGCATCGAAATTGGCCGCTGTTTCATATACGGCACGATATACTTCGCCGCCTTTCGGTAGTACTCTATGAGATCGCCTTTGGTATAACCCTCGCCCGGGAAGAAGACCTTGTCTTCGTTGGACGTCCCAATCTTGTGTTTTCCGGCGGTGATCTCGCTCATTTATTCAGGTTCCTCCTTTACGACCATCTTCGGGTCCTTGTCGCGTCTGAGGCCGACAAACCTCGGGTGCCTGAGCTTGTTGTCTTCGGTCCATTCGGTAAACCCAATCTCGGCAACGAGCTCGGGCCGAATGAAGTGGGCGTTTTTTTCTTTTACTTCATCCTCGAACGGCGAGGATTCCCGCTCGAGTCTGTCCATCCGGTCTCGCAACTCAACGAGCGTTTTGTCATCATATCCGGTCCCGATCTTACCCGCGTATCGGAGATCACCGTTGTCGTAGAAACCGACCAGTAATGCCCCAAATCCCTTGCGGCTGCCCTCGGGGTCTGTGAATCCACCGATTACCAGTTCCTGTCGTTTCACGCACTTGAATTTGAGCCACTTCTTCGATCGAGAGTGCATGTATCTCGAGCTGAAGTCCTTCGCTATCACACCTTCCCAGCCCTTTTCGCAGGCCTCTTCATGATACTTTTCGCCCTCTTCCCGGCGATATTGCGTCAGGCGGATTCTGTCCTCGTAGTCGAGCAGCTCGCGCAAAATCTGTTTGCGGTCGTTTAGCGGGAGATTGGCGACATCGTAACCGTCGGCGTGCAGGACATCGAAGACGTAGTAATATACTGCGACGTTTGAATTGCGCGCCTCTTCTTCGTCATTGATCTTCATTCGATTCTGGAGACGCGAGAAACTCGTCACATCTCCCTCAAACGCCACAATCTCTCCATCTATAATGAAATCACTGGTTTTTTGATTTGTCAGATTGTCGACTATCTCCGGATATGTGGCGTTGCGCTCCTCTTCATTGCGCGAATAGAGCTTGACATCGCCGTCTTTCGAGACTGCAATACAACGGACGCCGTCGAACTTGCGTTCGTATATCCAGTCTTCTTTGGAGAATGTCTCATGTACGAGTGTGGCGAGCATTGGTGAGGAGAAATCCGGCTGTTTTTTCTTTTTCGCATTTTCGAACCTGTCAATCTGTAAAGCCAGTTTAATCACTCTCCTCTTTCTCGATCTGCTTCATCGTGCGGCTGGTCTTGACCGATTTGTTCTGGCTCTTGGTTGGTTTGCGGCGGGCGTCCGCATGATTGTCCTTCATTTTGATCAGAAGCCACTGGTTGTTCTTGCCGCGTTTGGTGTTCACGAGAGCGTAGCCGCCGCTTATCTTCTCGCCATCGAGCTTGATCTCGATCTGGCCGTCGTCATAGCAGCGTGACATAGCTTTCTTGCGGCCGTTGTCTTTCTTGATATTCTCGTACGTTCCGGTATCCCAGACCATGACGGTTCCGGCGCCATACTGACCTTCGGGGATCACGCCCTCGAAATCGGAGTAGTCGATCGGATGGTCCTCGGTCTCGATCGCGAGACGTTTCTCTCTCGGGTTGGTCGATGGTCCCTTCGGGACTGCCCAGCTTTTCATCACACCGTCGATCTCGATTCTGAAGTCATAATGTCGGCTGCTCGCGTCGTGCTTTTGTATCACGAATATTCGCCCACTGTTCGACTTCTTAGACTTGCCCTTCGGCTCGCCGGTCTTCCGAAAGTCGCGCTTCTCTTTGTATTTCGACAGGCTGTTCTTTTTAGACATATCTGCTATTCAGAACATGCGAGTGGACTGATTGTTCGATGTTTGAGGGGGAAGGCAGGCGGACTGTTTATCCCAGCATCGCTTCGTCAAGCTCGCTGACTATCCACTTGAATTTGCCCGTGGTGCCGCGCGGAAGCTCGTCGACACGATAGGCCTTGATCGTCATTCCTTTGCCAAGTATCCGTGTAAGCCTGGACCGCATGTCGTTGAGGTCAATTTCGAGCTCCTTCTCGGTCGCCTTGCCGGTCGGAATATATCGCAGGACGATGGAATCCCGTTCGGCCTGATATACCTGTATCTCGCGGACTGTCGTCATCGATCGGAATGGGTAGGTGATCAGTGCGGGAGCTATGAAGCCTTTCTCCGGGCTGTAAAGATAATCACCGAGACGGCCCCCGATCCGTACGATTCGTGGCACATATGGTCGTTTGCAGTCGGGGCATGGATCCCGCTCCTGTTCGAGAACAGTATCGTTCATCCTGTATCGAATGAACGGGTTAAATGTATTGACGAGATTTGTTGCGATGATCTCGCCGGTTGACTCATCTGTTTCGACCAGACCATAATGTGGAAGGATATGATAGTCGCGACGATGCTCGCACCAGACTGCAAGAAGCGTGCGCTCTGAACACCCATAATGCGCCATAATCGTTGCCTGTGGAAACACGCGGGAAATTGTCTCGAGCTGCTTTTCGTAAACGTGCTCGGAGGCGAGGAAGATGGCTTTAGGTTTGGGAAACATTATCGATTCTTCTTCCACGACCGAGGCCAGCAGGCTGATCGCGCTCGGATATCCGGCCATGAATTCGGCCTCATACTCGCGGATAGCCACAGCGTACTCGCGCACGTGCTCCTGTTTCAAGTGCAGTATTGAGCACCTGATTACGTTGCGGTCGGGGTATATCTCGTAGATCCGATTCGATTGCACGAGCCCGAGTAGCTCCACGCGCCTCGATTTGCCCGGCTCGAAGCCGACCCGGTTCCAGTTGTGGAAAATTGCTGCGAGCTCGCGTTCGTCATCGATTGCGGCGTGATAAAATTGTAGCGGGGTGCCCGTCGTTCCCGATGTCTGGCACTTGCGGAGCGGCTCTCCCGGCTCGTCCCCGGGAATGATCTCGGAATAGTTGGTGGCGAATTCCTCTCGGGTCAGGGACGGGACTCTGCGTGCGAACTCATCGATACTATCGATTTTCTCTACATCGACCAGAGCGAGCCTCTCACGGTAAAACGTGCTCTTCGCTTTCGCTTCTGTAAGAAGATTTCGGAGCAGATCGAGTTGATGCTCTCGCATCTGCTCGAGCGGCCAGCTCTCCGACTCCTTGAACAGGGCATACCATTTCCAGAACGACTCGCCGAGTTCGGGAGTCGGTTTGACTGTGGCATATACCTTGCGCAGTGCATCCTTCACTTTCGGATACTTGTGCAGCAGCTTTTTGATGATATCATCACCGGGCATGAGAATAGGTCTCCTGCTGTATCGCAGCGTTGAATCAGACGGGCTCGAATCTCGCCTGGAAGAATCTAAGTTGTTTCGGCTCGAACACAAATTTCAATCCCCGGATCATGTCGCGGTTCTGGTACAGCTCGATTATGCCCTCCGCGGCGAATTCGAGATGGCTTTGCGTGTAGACCCGCCTGGGAATCGTCAGCCGTACGAGTTCGAGCTTCGGCTTCCTGTTTTCGCCCGTTTCGGGGTCACGTCCCGCCGAGACATTCCCCCGCTCCATAGCTCTAACGCCGGTTTCGACATAGATCGCGGCGGCGAGAGCCTGTGCCGGAAACTGCTCCTGATCGATATGGGAGAGAAAAGCTCGGGCATCGAGAAATATCGCGTGACCACCGTGCGGGATTACATGCGGAACGCCTGCGTCGCTGAGAAGATCGCCGAGGAAATTCGTCTGCTCGACTCTGTACCTGATGTAATCGTCCGTTGCTACCGACTCGCGTATTCCCTGAGCGAGGGCGGCCATATCGCGGCCTGACATGCCGCCGTACGTGTGAAGCCCCTCGAAGACAACGACCTGTGCCTTGGCGTCGATGAAGAAGTCTTCATCGTTCATGGCGAGGAATCCGCCGATATTGACTAACCCGTCCTTCTTGGCGGAGCACGTACAGCCGTCGGTGTACGTGCAGATTTCTTTTACGATCTCGCGTATCGATTTGTTCTCGTATCCCGGCTCGCGTTTCTTGATGAAATATGCGTTCTCCACAGTACGTGTATTGTCGAGCATGATCTTGATGTCGTATTTATCGCAGAATTCTCTAAGGGCCTTTGCATTCTCGATCGAGATCGGTTGACCGCCGGCCATATTGACGCAGGTTTCGTAAGACACGTACGGGATTCTATCGGCTCCGACCTCGTCGACCAGCTTCTGCATCTTGTCGATATCTATGTTTCCCTTGAACGGATACTCCGAAGTCGAATCGTGTGCCTCATCCACTATAACATCTACGAACTTGCCGCCGGCAAGCTCCTGATGAAGGCGCGTTGTCGTGAAGTACATATTGCCGGGGACGTAATCGCCCTGCTTGATCAGAAGCTTCGACATGATATGCTCAGCCGCGCGACCCTGATGAGTGGGCACGAAATACTTGTAGCCGAACACGTCCTGCACGGTCTTCTCAAGATCATAGAAATTGCGGCTGCCTGCGTACGCTTCATCGCCCATCTGGAGTGCGGCCCACTGGGCATCGCTCATTGCGCTCGTGCCCGAGTCGGTCAAAAGATCGATAAATACATCTTCGCTTTTCAGCAGGAATGTGTTATAGCCGGCTTCCATTATTGCGTCCCGGCGGTATTCGCGCGTAGTCATCTTGATAGGCTCGACCGTCTTGATCTTAAACGGTTCGGGTATGTACTTCATTTCTCCTCCTGCAGGTAGTCCTTGTGAGCAGCCAGAATCGATCCGCTTTGATCTGTAGAAGATAGATTGAATCGTCTTTATAATCCAGCGCAATCTCCGAGATTCCAAAAGTCAGTTGGAATTCTACCAGAGATAATGGCACTCGCGCGGAGAGTGTTCCTGAACAGTGAGGATAGAAACTGCGTGGTTGGGCCGAAAGTTCAGCGCAGCTTGCGGCAGTTAATCGCCGATAGCCTCTTGGACCACTTCGAGGAGTCGGTCCCTGTCTATCGGTTTCTCGAATACTGCGATCGGTTTCGGTACCGCGAGATGTCGTCCGGGAAGCCCGCTTATCACGACAACGGGAATGTCCTTGAACTCCTTATCGCGGGACATCTTACGATAGAAATCCGTGCCGGTGTTCTTCGGCATTTGAAGATCGAGAGTGATAAGATCGGGCTTCTCTTGTTTCAATACTTCGAGTGCATCGACCCCGTTACGAGCGGTTATGGTCTCGAAGCCGGCTCTCTTGAACAGAGTATCGAGAAAAAGTATGATATCTTCTTCGTCATCGACTATCAGGATCTTCTTGGCCATGTCAATTCCCTCATCAGTTCGCAGTTGATCAGAACATAGAAATAGTGATCGTCAAAAACAAGATATAATTGAGCTATACAGGACTTGCAGTGTATTGCTTATCTATGATTCAAGCGGAAAGACCGCGCGGAAGACCGTTCCCTCGTCACCCGAAGACTTGTACGTGATCACTCCGCCGTGCGCCTCGCTGACTTTCTGCGCGACCAAAAGTCCAAGGCCGGTTCCCTCTCGACCTTTGGTGGAAAAGAAATCTTCGAACACGGTCTCGCCAACCTGGCCTGGAATTCCGGGGCCGTTATCCTCGATCTCGAAGACATACTTACCGGAATTCTCCATAGCGCCCCGGATGATTATATGGTGGCTCTCTTTCCCTTCGGTGGCATCATTCACGCAGGCATCGAATGCGTTGGTCACGAGGTTCGTGAACAAGCTGTGGAGTGCATCCGGGTCAAACTGGCCCGCCGGCATGCTGTCGGGGATTTCGAGTTTTAATGAGATACCGTCCTTCTGCGCCCGGCCTTCAAAGAGCTCGTAGACATTTCGCACGACCTCTGTCGGATCGATTTGCTTGAACTCCATCTCACGCTCCTTCGAGCAGTAGAGGAGGTCCTTGACTATCCGCGATACACTTTCGACATTGCGCTGGATCATTCCCCAGCCCTGTTTGACGAGGCCGTCGTCGCCATCCTCCATTCCGGTATTGACCACATAGATGCCGCCCTCGAGACCCATCAGGATATTTTTGATCCGGTGCGCCATCACCGCGATAGTCTTGCCCATGTGGGTCAGTTCGCGCTGGAGTTTTTTGACCTCGGTGATGTCGGTAGACATCTCCATCACGCCCGATATTTCACCTTTGTCGTTGTAAATGGGGGAGGAGTAGGCGATGATGTGCGCCGGGGTGCCGTCCTTGCCGATGACGACTGACTCGTTTCCGCGTATCTTGCCATCCTCAAATGTCTCGACCACATGGCAGTTGGGGCACTCTCTATCCCTGCCCTTGAATACTTCGTAGCAGTACTTTCCCTCCGGGTCACCGAATTCCTCACGGAATCTCTTGTTCGCACGGGTAATTTTCAGGTCTTTGTCCTGAATCGAAATATAGCAGGGTACATTCTCGAAGAGATACCGGTACTCGCGCCGGCTTTCTTCGATCTGTTCCTGGAGGCGTTTCAACTCGGTGATATTTGTCGACATCTCCATCACACCGACAATAGTCCCGTGCTCATCGGTCACCGGCTGAGTGTAGACTATCATTCGAGCCTCTTCGCCGCTTTTGGTGATGACGGTTTCTTCCGTGGAGTGTGTTTTGCCGTCCTCGAATGTTCGGATCACCGGGCAGTTGGGGCATATCTCTTTGGAGCCTTTGTAGACGAGATGGCATTTTTCGCCTATACGGTCCCCGAAATCCTCGCGGAATGCCGCGTTTGTTCGAATAATCTCGAGATTGCGGTTCTGTATCGACAGGTAGCACGGCACCTGCTGGAAGAACCTGTCGATTCCCGGGTAGTCGAGCACCGCTCCCGAGTGACGGACCCGGTTGGCTGTCAAACCTGCCGCGAATAGGAGAATTGCTGCGACCGCAGCGAATACAGGCGGTTCGAACGCCAGAGAGGCGATGAGAAGTATTCCGGCGATGATAACGGTAGCGGTGATTACACCGTATACCGATGACACCGACCATAGATAAGCTTTTGACAGGAGCTTTCCGTCAAGCGCGGACATCCAATCACTCTCCCAACATCTCCTTCACTCTGGAGAGAAAATCATCTGCGTTGATAGGTTTCTCTACGAATATCGTAGGACCTTCCAGCTTCTCCTTATCGAAGAACTCCTGGTGTGATGTGACTCCCGAGAGCACTATCACCGGTATATTCTTCGAACCGCCGCGAGCTCGAATCGCCTGGAAGAAGTTCAGGCCGCTCTTTTGCGGCATGAGAATATCGAGTGTTATCAGGTCCGGATCGATGTCCGGAAACTTGTCGAGGGCATCTCTGCCGTTTATCGCGGTCTCCGTATCGTAACCGGCTTTTCCAAGGAGAGTCTGGAGGTAAATCCGCATGTCTTCTTCGTCATCGATTATCAGTATCTTTTTGGGCACAGTACTATCCTCCTTCGACAGGCTCGGCTGTCCTACTCATCCTCCGATTCGACAATCTGCCGTGCATCCGGATGATCGATCTCCTTCAGCACCTCTAATATCTTGTCACGAAGTCGCGCATTGTCCATGAGCGAGATAAGCTTTGCGATCAGCACTCCATCATAGATCCTGGCGAGCTCCTCATGAGCAGCATCTGCAACTTCTTTGTTGGAATATGTCAGGCCTTTTGCGACATACTCCAGGGCGGTTTCTCCCGCATCTCCGCCGTGACGAATAATCTCGCCGAGCGCGACAATCGCTGACTTGCTGCCGCGAAATCGCCCGAGTGCACGAGCGAGATTCTCGGCGCCATACTTGTCGATCAACTCGTTGACTTCCTCCGGAGATGTCGGCGGGTCAGTGCGCGATTTCTTTTCTTCGATCTCCGACAGGTACGCTTCGTTGGCGAAGTTCTCTATCGCCATCCGGCGCGCGGACATGTTGTAATCCTTATCGTGCGCAATTCGCTCGAGAATATCGCGGTCGGTGATCTTTGTGAAGCAGGCACCCATGAGCTGATAGTTCTTGCGGATTTTTATGATCCTCGCAAGCTCCTCCTGAGAGTCGATCTTTTCGACCGCAGCGATTCGGGCGTCTATCTCGTTTCCGTTTAGTGCGATGTCGCTCAGAGAATCCTGGTCGGTAATCTTCTCCACAGCCGCAAGGCGGACACGCGAGGAGCCATCCTCTTTGGCGAGCTTGCAGAGAATGGCGATATCGTTCAGGTCCCTGACCGCGGCTAACCGTTCATCCGGATCCTTTGACTCATGATTTGAGCTTGAAAAAAGGCCTTGTAAGGCCATAGCTATCTGCCTCCCGTATTAATGGAAATCATCCCAGTCGATAAAGCCTTCCTTAACGTCCGTCATGCAATTTACAATGAGCTCGACCAATCCGCCATACAGAAAGCCGCAGCGCTCGTTCGCATCGAAGTACGTTATTATATCACGAATCTGGCCTTTGCAGTTAGAGCAGGGTGCGCAGACATACTTGTTCACGTCCGGCGCGAGTTCCTCCTTCGAAAACGCATTCAGAATCTGGGCGAACTTTTTGCGTCCGGAGATCGCCATCTTCCAGTTCGGGAAGTTATGCGACTGCATGATTGCGAATCCGGAACCGCCGCCACAGCAATAGTTATGCGCGCCGTGCGGAGTCATTTCACGGAACTGCGGGCAGATCTTGCGCAGAATCCGTCTCTGCGGCTCAATAATACCCATCGAGCGCGTGAAGTTGCACGGGTCATGCGTTGTAACCGGAAAATCGTTTCTGCGTGGATCGATCATTACCTTCTCGTTTAAGATCAGGTCTTCCATCGTTGCCATGCATGACTCACGCGGAATGTTCGATTCGCCGAGCCAGATACGATCTCCGATAGCCATGATCGCCTTATGCGCATGACCGCATTCACCCACGACAACCTTCCTGACACCAAGTTTCCTGGCGACTTCGGCGTGCTTAAGAGTCACTCTCGCGTACTGGGTGTCATCATAGAATAGACCGTAGTTCACCGAATCGTATCCGACCATATCGGAGGAGAGCGTCCAGCTCACTCCGGCGAGCTCGAACAAAATCGCGAACGCCTCAAGATTCTCCGGCCATGAAAGGAATTCGCCCGCGTTGTGTATCAGGAGAATGTCCGCATCAGGTTTGTCGAGGTGAATCTTGATATCGAGGCCCGTGCGGTCCTTGATGTCCTCCTCGGCGAACTCCATCAGATCGAGGAGCGCCTCGGGATTCATTCCGGTGGATGACCCGGTTTCGAGCTGCTTGATCGTGCCGTCGGCATGAAGCTCCTGCGGCGAGATGCCGAGCTCCTGGCTGAAAAGCTTGCGTATCTCGCGAGCGAGGAGGCCGTTGTCGACACCCATCGGGCAGGTCTGTGCACAGCGCCTGCATAGAGTGCATCGGTACGACAACTGCGCCAGGCGCGCTACTGTATCCCAGTTCAAATCTATGTCGGACCCGGTAAATTTCGCGGTCAGCTTTCCACCCGGTTTGACATACTTATTGATTATACGACGGAGCAGATCGGATCGGAAGAGCGGCCTGTAAGCGCTCAGCTTTCCGCTCGACTCGAAAATCGGGCATGCGTCCTGGCACGTGTTGCACTTGACACAGTTATCGAGAGAGAGCATGAGCGGCTTGAGGAATGTCCAGTTGTTTTCCTTCGAGAGGAGTTTGCGCAGGCCGACGAGGAACTTCGCGACCATCTCCTCTTTCTCTTCTTCCGTCTCCGGCTCCTCGATGACGACATTCATAACACCATCGAGGCTTACATTACGTCCGGCACGTTTCTTCTCGGACAGTTCCTCGATTGGCGGATCCTCCCAGTCCTCGTACGGATACGGGAGCTTCGGGAGATTGGTCATGTCGATATTGACGAGCGGATCCGCCTTCTTCCCGATATCTTTGACTCTGAGTTTTGCGTTTGTCGATTTATCGTTACTCATTTCTTCATCTCCTTGACCACTTCAGCCCAGGTTTTGCCGGACTGGATATGATCCGCGCTCCAGGTCACCTTCTCGTTTAAGAGCTTGACCAGACTCTCTTCGATTCTGCTGCCTCGCTCGTTCGGCTCGTCGTTCCAGCGGACCGCGTGATAGAGGAAGTATTTCGCGACGAAATGCGACATCCTCGTTATCGTGACCCACATAATCGAAAATGACAACAGTCCGACGGAGACTCCGAATAAGGTTGATGGTACGCTGACCGGCGCGAATGTCACCGTGGCACCTACATACTGCCGCAGAGCGGCAAACGCCGGATCGACAGTCAGGTGCGCAACGAGAACAACTATCGACATGCCCGCCATCAGTAACAGGTTGAAATAATCGATGGGGGCGTTGAATTCCTTCTGCCGATCATCAGTTGCTCGCCAGATGAAAAGCCCCAGCGCGCCGAATGCTGTCATGACAAGACCTGCGTAGCCGCAGACTGCGGTCAGGTAGTGCACGATCTTGCCGAACACACTCGAGTCGACTCCGACCTGAATGCCCGCCAGTTGAAGGATCGCTCCGCCGAGAAGCAGTACAAGCCAGCCGATCAGGAGATACATTCCGAAATGGAAGGGGAAGGAAGAGCTCCAGACGCGACGATTGTTCTTATACACGCCTTTCAGGAGCAGCACCTCCTCGGCCATCTCCTTGAGTTCGTTGATCTTGTCCGATTCTCTCGGCTTTGTCCACCAGTCGAGTTCTTCGAGATAGGAACCACCATACTCGGCTCTGCCCTTCTCGTGCGGAACCGGGTAGAGTTCCCAACGCATGTGTTGAGGCGCTCTGAGATAGCGCAAGACTTTGCCGATAATCGCGAGTATTGCCACCGCGACACAGGCAAGCGAGAAAATCTGAAGCCACATCATAGGTGTTGATACCTCTCCTTCTATCCCAATCTGCTTATTCTTCTATCTATGTCCGCCGTTGGCCCTTGCGTCCACGGCAGATAAAAACTTGTCCGCATCCAGCAACTGAAGATGCCCATACTCCTCACGGATTTCATCAATCCTGTTCTTGTCGATCATATCCGCGAGAGTGAATCGATTTAGCAGTGAGTCCATGGCATCACTCAGTATCACCCAGATCATCCGAGCCTCGCAGAAGCTCGAGTTCATACATATATCCGGGTTCATCACACAATCGGTGAGAGTCATCGGGCCGTCTACAGCCGTTATGATATCCGCGACGGTTATATTCTCCGGGGCTCGCGAGAGATGATATCCGCCTCTCTTGCCGGAGACTCCGATTATCAGTCCGTCGTTTCTCAAGGGAATTGCGAGCTGAGCGAGATAGTTTTCAGATACGCCCGTGATCTCGGAAATCCTGCCGAGATGGACGAGCTTGTGCTTCTTAAGCTCACGAGCGAGCTCGATCATCATACGTAGACCGTATCTCGCTCTTGTGGAAAACTTCATCCCCGACTCTCTCTTTCTCCCACAGTATTGTACCATATATGGTACGTAAAGATTAGTAAAACGATATGAATAATAATACAAGATGTCAAGTGATTTCTTTCACAGGATGGCAGCACTTTGGATAAGCTGGTCGGCTCTGGAATAAGATATTACCGTAAAGTGGATCAGATTATGCAGTAGGCTGGAGTGCAATGTGTTAGGGGTAAGGTGATGCGGGATTCGACGTCTTGGTCGAGTTTGGTTTCTCCGAACTTAGACGTGCCCGTGAGCTAAACAGGAGAAGATTTGTATTGTCTCTTTGTGAAGTGCGGCACAAGGTTGATGCTGGAATCGCAGGTCATGCAATTGCCTGGCGACAGAACCAATATCTGCGAGTAGGTGTGGAGGGCTTTGGCGCTTTTCTGGAGTTGCCTGATCCTCGGAAAAAGGCGGTATAAGCGCCGATCGTTCGATAAGTTGCTGGATTATAGAATCTTATGCGTGTCTGTTCACACGTTCGGCTGCAACCGGACGCAGGAACAGACACAACGTTAGGAGGAAGCGGCTCGCAGGACACACTCCTGCCTGGCGGTTGGACCGTGGTCCGCGAAAACTCGAACAATTCGAGTGGAGGCTTCAGCTACTCTGCTGCCAGCGTTGGATCTTTCGGCTCTTCTTCACGCTTGAACGGCTGCATCTTCCAGTAAGTCAGCGTCCGCCAGAGCCATTCCGCCGGGCCGAGTTTGAAGTGCTTCAGCCAGATCGGTGAGATCACTATCTGGAGAAGCCAGACACCGAGCACGATAAGGAGCTGTCCAAAGCGATCGATCCTCGCGAAATATCCCAGTCCCCAGCCATAGAATATGAATGTCATGATTACGGATTGCAAAAGATAGTTGCTGAACGCCATCCGTCCTACCGCTCCGAGATGTTCGCGGAGTTTACGGAACACGCCGCTTTTGCAGATAGCCATCACGAGACCGACATGCCCGAATGTCACAATCACGCTGCCGACATAGTCAAACTGGCTGCCGATCTTGAAATAGTGCGCAAAGTCGAACTCGTGCTCGATGAGAGTCGCTGTGCCGATTCCGGTGAGAGTGAGCCCGACAACATATCCGATTGCGGACATCGTGGCGTAGTACCGCATCGATTTTTCCGCCGAGAATATGCCGAGTTTCATGAGTCCCATCCCGATCAGCATCATCCCGAGCGCACGCCACGAGAGATAGAAGAGAAATGCCTGCGTCTGCATGATTATTGTCGGTATGATCTGATACGAGATTGTCTCGATGTACGAGCCGCGCATCGCGTCGATTTCTTCCTGAAGCTTTTCCTCCGACGGATCGAATCCCGGCTTGACTTGCTCGTAGACCTCCGCGAACTGCTTTTCCTGCTCGGTTGGCTCTCTGCCTTCAGCCTTCGCAGCGGCCGCTGCCTTCGCCTGGTCTTGTACGAAAGTGAAGAATAGACCCGATGCGAACGTGATCCCCATTCCGATCAGGAGAACGACTGCCCCCAAGCTGATCAACCACCTGTGTGAAAGTTTTCGGAGCGGATAGAGAATCAACCCACAGAGCGCATATGGAACGAGGATATCGCCATACCAGATCAGGTATGCGTGTATCATTCCGATGACAAACAGCCAGAGGAGACGCCTGAAGTAGATCTTGCCGAACGGGACATCCTTCGCTAGCGCGCGCTGATGCATGAGGATGACACCGGCTCCGAAGAGCATCGAGAATATTGTCATCATCTTCTGGTTAAAAAACAGGTAGCCGAATATCCATGCCACCCTGTTCATACCCGCGAAATCCCCGAAGGACATGGGATTGAAAAGAACTGTGGATGGATAGGCGAAGATTTGGGCGTTTACCATAAGGATTCCAAGAAGCGAGAAACCTCGAAGTACATCTATCGAGAATATTCGCTCCGTTTCCTGGACCGGCTTCAGGGCGTGTTCACCGAGCATTCGAATGTCTCCATCTTATCTCAATCATGGGTACCAGATTCCATATTTGATAGCATACGGAAATGCTATCAGAATGATTCAATTATATGGTCGTAGTAGAGCAGGTGCCATAACTAAATCGGTTCGGAAATCACAAAATCGGGTTTGATTTTGCGCATGATTGCATATCTTAAAAGTTGACTTGTTATCAGAGTACCTATCGAGAGGCATGTAGAGATGAGCGACATACATTATGAGAGAATAGCGTCGGAGTTGAGCATCCGGCCGCTGCAGGTCAAGGCGACGGTCGAGCTTCTCGACAACGACGCGACCGTACCGTTCATAGCGAGGTATCGCAAGGAGGCCACCGGAAGTCTGGATGAGGTCCAGATAACGGCTATCCGTGATAGAATAGTGCAGCTTCGCGAGATGGATAAACGGCGAGAAGCGATTTTGAAATCGCTCGGGGAGCGGGAGCTGCTGACTGACGAGCTTCGAGAGAGAATCGAAGCCGCTGACACTATGGCCGAACTGGAGGATATCTATCTTCCGTTCAAGCCGAAGAAGAGGACTCGCGCCACGGTCGCCCGTGAGAAAGGTCTTGAGCCGCTTGCGGAGGTCATCTTCGAGCAGGAAGATATCGATCTGCAGGCAGTAGCGGAATCGTACGTTGATATTGAGAAGGGTGTTGAGACTGTTGATGAGGCTCTCGCCGGCGCGCGAGACATTATAGCTGAGTGGATAGCGGAGGATGCAGACGCTCGCGCACGGATCCGTACGCTGTTCGAAAAGGAAGCCGTCATTGAAAGCACGGTCGTCGACGGACTGGAGACTGAAGGGGCGAAGTACGAAGACTACTTTGACTATATAGAACCATTGCGCGACATTGTCTCTCATCGTTTCCTTGCCCTGAGAAGGGGAGAGCACGAAGGATATCTGAGACTGTCCATCGAACCGCCGCTTGAGCGAGCGCATGCGATCCTGCTTGACATGTTTGTCACGGGGGATCACGAGTCTTCCGATCAGGTGCGGCTTGCGATCGAGGATGGCTACAAGCGGCTGCTTGCGCCGTCGATGGAAACCGAGATTCGCAACAATACAAAGAATTTCGCAGACGAGGAAGCGATCCGGGTTTTCGCGGCCAATCTGAGGGAGCTTCTGATGTCGCCGCCTCTCGGCCGCAAGAACGTGCTCGCTGTTGATCCCGGATTCAGGACCGGTTGCAAGATCGTCTGCATCGACCGGGAGGGGAATCTCGATCACTATTCGACGATATTCCCGTTCGGGTCCGATGCGCAGAAGACGGAAGCCGTCCGCGAAATCGAGGCACTGTGCGAGAAGTACAAGATCAATGTGATCGCAGTCGGAAACGGCACAGCGAGCCGTGAGACTATGGCATTTCTGAAACAGCTCGGTTTGCCGAATCATGTCTCGGTGGAGATGGTAAACGAATCCGGTGCCTCTGTATATTCCGCGTCGGATGTCGCGCGGGAGGAATTCCCGGATCACGATCTCACCGTGCGGGGTGCGGTATCCATCGGTCGACGCCTTCTCGATCCGCTCGCCGAGCTGGTCAAGATCGATCCGAAATCGATCGGTGTCGGGCAGTATCAACATGATGTCGACCAGTCGCGGCTGCGTCTCTCGCTCGATGACACAGTAGTGAGCTGCGTCAACGCTGTGGGAGTCGAGGTTAACACTGCCTCGAAACAGCTCCTCACATATGTCTCCGGACTCGGACCGAAACTCGCAGAGAATATCGTGAAGTTCCGTTCGGAGAACGGGCCGTTCAAGTCCCGGAAGGTCATCCAGAAGGTGCCCCGTCTCGGGTCGAAGGCGTTCGAGCAGGCGGCGGGATTCCTGAGAATAGCCGAGGCGGAGAATCCGCTGGACCGAAGCGCCGTTCACCCGGAGAGCTACCATATTGTCGAAAAAATGGCGGAAGATCTTGGCTGCACTGTGACGGATCTGATGCAGGATGAAAAGCTGCGTTCAAAGATCGACCTGAAGAAATACGTGACCGATACGGTCGGCATGCCGACGCTGCGTGATATCATGGATGAACTCGCCAAACCGGGTCGTGATCCACGCTCGGAATATGAGGCTTTTTCGTTCGATGATTCAGTTCAGACGATGGAGGATGTCCATCCGGGTATGACTCTGCCGGGAATAGTAACGAATGTCACCAATTTCGGGGCGTTCGTGGATATCGGCGTGCATCAGGACGGTCTCGTGCATATCAGTCAGCTCGCGGACAAGTTTGTTACGGACCCTAATGATATTGTGAAGGTCCACCAGCGAGTAAAGGTGAAAGTTCTCGAGGTGGATCTGGCCCGCAAGAGAATTTCGCTTTCGATGCGGAAGTAGGCTATATAAGCGCTATATAAGCTACGTGTTCGCCACTTGGTCTGTGCACCCTGTGTCGAAAAGCCAGATGCCCTATAGCCTGAGGCTTGTTAAAAGACCTTGTTACGCCAGATGCTGCGGCCGCGTTCCGCGGGCGTGTGATCCGGCGTTCTTCGAATCGCCTTTTGTTCATGCGGCTGTATGGTCAGGTCATACCCGCCTTCGGCGCGCAGAACCTGACTAAACCTCCCAAAACTTTTCTTTCCGCAAACCCGAAGCTGTAGGCCACCGACGCGGTTCCGTTCAAGAAGATGGCATAACTGCATTAGGGTTCTGCCGTACCAGCCGCCATAGTCGAAAACCACTACGCTTCGGGCTGCCTCGCCTCGCAGGTCTATCTGTCTATAATCGATTCAGGGCAAAAAAATAGACTGCCGGCGTAACTGCGTCAGTGGCACCGGCAGTCTGGGATGCGGGAGATAGAAGGAGATGTGTTATAAATGCTTTTCTATTTCCGATACAACTTCTTTGTCTGTCGGTTCCACCTTTGGTGAGTATCTCGCCACCACATTCCCGTCCTTATCGAGCAGGAACTTGGTGAAATTCCACGGGATCTCACCCGGAACCGGCGATTCCACCGTCAGATACTCGTACAGGGGATGAATATCATCGCCTTTCACGGATATCTTCGACATCATCGGGAATGTCACGCCATACTTGTTTTCCACGAACTCGCATATCTGCTCATCCGTGCCCGGCTCCTGATTCTTGAAATTATTGGCCGGGAATGCGACAACTGTGAATCCCTGATCCTTATAGTTCTGATAGAGCTTCTCCAGACCACCGTATTGTGGCGTGAAACCGCATTCAGAGGCAGTATTGATCAGGAGCACCACTTTGCCGCGGAAGTTGGCGAGCGAAGTTGTATCGCCGTCTATAGTCTCAAACTTGATATTCGCAAACTCTTTGTCTTTAGTTGCTGTCGGTTCAGCTTTCATCATCTGAGCTGCAGATCCTTTCGAAAAGAGCATCATGAGGTTCAAAACTGCTATTGCTATCGCTCTTTTCATTTTTGATATTACATCCTTAATTGGAATTTCCTGCTTTCATAGAGCTATAATGTCCAAGTTGTAGAATTGTTCCCCGATCTGAGAAAAGAATTGAAAAATAGTACAAAAAAATGCCCCTGCCCGGTGAGGCAGGGGCGACCAACAGAAAAGGGAGGATGTGGAACTAATCCACGCTGGGAATTCCCGGCTTCGTTAGGGGACCGGGATCTAAAACCTTGTTCATCTGCTCTTCGGTCAGATAACCCTTATCGAGGATTATCTCTTTTATGGAGCGTCCGGTCCTCTGAGACTCTTTGGCAACCTCCGCCGCCTTCATATACCCGATAATCGGGTTCAGCGCTGTCACGAGGCCCATGCTCCTCTCAAGAAATCTACGACAATTCTCCTCGTTTGGTTTGATACCTACTAAACATTTGTTCAGGAACGCACCCAGTCCGCCATTGAGGATTTTGATCTGTTCACCGATAGTGAAGGCGAGCATCGGCATCATCACGTTCAATTCCAACTGTCCGCCTCCGGCCGCCCAGGCTACGGTTTCGTGGAATCCGATGACCCCGAAACAGACCTGGTTCATCATCTCCGCCATCACCGGATTGACCTTGCCGGGCATAATGGACGATCCCGGTTGTACCGGCGGCAGCGTGATTTCGGCGAGACCCGTTGTCGGACCGGAGGATAGGAGCCTCAGGTCATTCATTATGCGCGACAGCTCGATCGCGAGATTTCGCAAAGCCGCAGAGAAATCGACGAACGGCGCCAAGGACTGCATGGCCCAGAAATAGTTGTTTGTCGGCCGGATATTGTATCTGGTCAGATTCACGAGCTTCTTGGCTATCCGCTCACGGTACTCGGGGTGGACATTCAGGCCCGTGCCGGATGCGCTTCCCCCCAGTCCGATCTCACCGAGAGCATCGCGCGCCGACTCTATCTTCAGACGGCCCCGCTTGATTGCCTCACCATACGCACCGAATTCCTGACCCAGCCGAATCGGCACGGCATCCTGAAGATGCGTGCGCGCGGATTTCAGGATCTGATCGAACTCCTCCGCCTTCCGGAAAAACTCGTTTTCGATCCCCTCAATCGTTATAAGGAGGTCCTCCGAATCGTGCATGAAAAACAACCGGAGCGCAGTCGGGATGAAGTCGTTCGTCGACTGCGCCATGTTGACATGATCGTTTGGCTGGATAGTCGAGAAATCGCCGCGCGGCTTGCCCATTATCTCGAGCGCGCGATTGGCGATCACCTCGTTGAAGTTCATATTATGGCTGGTACCGGCGCCGGACTGATAGACATCGACTACAAACTGGTCGTCATGCCGATGCCGGGTGACCTCATCGGCGGCACTGATTATGGCATCGGCGATTTTCGCATCGAGAAGCCCGAGTTCCTTGTGGACCTCGGCGGCGGCACGCTTGATCGTCGCACCCGCCCATATGAACCCGACCGGGAGTTTGTGGCCGGATACGGGGAAATTATGAACGGCGCGCTGAGTCTGCGCGCCGTAATATGCATCCTTCGGGACTCGTACCTCACCGATGGAGTCCTTCTCAATTCTATATTCATCGGACATCATCTGCCTCCGTCATTTATGACTCTTTGACCGCATTGATGATCTCCAGCATTGCCTTCTTGCCGTCCCGGAAGAACATCAGCGTGTTATCGTGCGCAAACAGCGGATTCGGGATTCCAGCGAATCCGGGGCTGAGCGAGCGCTTGATGACAACTACGGTCTTCGCCTTGTCGACATCGATGATGGGCATACCGGCGATGGGCGAGCTCGGATCGGTCCTCGCAACCGGGTTCACCACGTCGTTTGCGCCAAGGACGATCGCGACATCCGTCTGGTCCATCATCGAGTTTGCGTCATCCATCTCCTGAAGCTTGTCGTACGGGATATCGGCCTCGGCGAGAAGCACGTTCATGTGTCCAGGCATACGACCGGCGACCGGATGAATCGCGAATTCGACATTGATATCTCGAGATTCGAGCAGGTTGGTCAGGTCGCGAACGGCATGCTGAGCCTGCGCCACGGCCATACCGTAACCCGGCACTATCATTACCTGTGATGCGCCGTCGAACAGCATTGCGATCTCCTCACCCGATGTGGACTTGATCTTGCCCTCATAGACCTCATCCTCAGTGGCTGCCCCCTCTGAGGGTCCGAGCACTCCGAAGAGCACGTTAATGAGCGACCGGTTCATAGCCTTGCACATCATCGAGGTCAGAATGAGCCCTGATGCTCCCACCAGTGATCCGGATATGATCAGCACGTTGTTGTTGATGACAAATCCAGTAGCTGCTGCAGCGAGTCCTGAATAGGAATTAAGCAATGCGATCACGACCGGCATATCGGCTCCACCGATTGAGAATGTGAGAATCACGCCCAGCACGCCCGCGACACCGATCATAACCCAGAACAGCATCATGTTACCCGGATTCATAATCACCATCACACCGAGTGCGATAGCTGCAACAGCGGAGATAGCCTTGATTGCGTTCATCCCCGGGAACCTGTCTTTCTTTATCAGTAGGATTCCCGCGATCAAAACACTGCAGACCATGACAGCAACAGACAACGGAACACCGGCATCTTCGATGGAAACAACGCCGAAATATATCCCGCCGGCTGCAACGATGGCCGAGAAGCCGTACTTGACGATCCTTTGCCACCAGTAGAGTTTCCACTTGACCGCGAGAAACTCCGCGAGCTTGCCGAACGCGACATAGCTGCCGAAGAATGTTACCGATCCGATAATCCCGGATGCCACGGTCGCAATCTTCATCTGCATATCCGGAGCCTCGATCGAAACCGCGTGCATCGCGGCAACCAGCGCCGAACCGGCAACGAGCACGGACGCTGCGCCGCCGAAGCCGTTGAAGAGACCGACCATCTCGGGCATGGCAGTCATTTTGACTTTGATCGCGGCAACCAGGCCGAGAACTGCGCCTATCGCGAAACCTATTATGATGTACTGAAAATCAAATTTACCCGAGAGCAGCGTAACGGCTATCGCGAGGGCCATACCCAGCGCCGCGATTCTGTTTCCGCCGACCGCCGTCCGGGGATGAGACAGACGTTTCAGGCCGAGTATGAATAGCACGGCCGCAACGAGATACGCCAGATTTACTATATTCCCACTCAGCATGATTAGCCCTTCTTCTTAAACATATTCAGCATTCGATCTGTCACCAGAAAACCACCGACTACGTTGATGGTCGCGAATATCACCGCAACGAACGCCATTATCGTGGCCAGCTTGCTGCTCTCCATCTGTCCCGCGAGCACCATTGCGCCGATAATCGTGATTCCGGAAATGGCGTTCGACCCGGACATAAGCGGTGTGTGGAGTGTCGGCGGGACCTTGGTGATTATCTCAAAACCTACGAATATCGCCAGCACGAAGACTGTCAGGATCATTACAAACGAATCCATCAGCTGCATCCTCCCTTAACTCTTCTTCTCAACTCCGAGCAACTCCCGGATTTGAGGGTTAGAGACTTCGCCGTCTTTAGTCGCGAGAGTCTCGCGAGTTATCTCATCTTCCATATCGAATTCGATCTTGCCGTCTTTGACGAGGTGCTTGAGCAACGTGAAGATGTTCTTCGCGTACATCTGGCTCGCGTGGAACGGCACCGACGCCGGTAGATTAACCGGCCCGAGTATGGTGACACCCTGATGCACGACACGCTGGCCTTCTTTCGTTACTTCGCAGTTGCCGCCGCGTTCCGCGGCGATGTCCACGATTACCGAACCGGGCTGCATCCCCTCGACCATCTCCTTCGTGACCAGGGTCGGTGCCTTCTTGCCCGGCACAGCGGCGGTTGTGATGACGACATCGCTTTCGGCAATCACCTTCATCATCATCTCGCGCTGCTTTTTGTAGAATTCCTCGTCCATCTCTTTGGCGTAGCCACCCTTGCCCTCGGATTCGCCGGTGTCGAGTTTGAGCTCGACAAACTTGCCACCCAGACTCTCGACCTGCTCCTTGACCGCGGGACGGATATCATACGCCTTCACGATCGCGCCCATCCGCTTGGCGGAGGCTATCGCCTGAAGACCCGCAACACCCGCGCCGACTACAAAGACGCGCGCTGCGGCGATAGTGCCGGCAGCGGTCATCATCATAGGAAACATCTTCGGCAGGGCAGAGGCGGCAAGCAGTACAGCCTTGTAGCCGGCGATGGTTGCCATCGAAGAAAGACAGTCCATACTCTGGGCGCGCGTGATACGCGGAACGAGCTCGACCGCCAGAAGGTTGACGCCCTTGTCGGCGATCTCCTTGACCTCCTGGTAGGATGTAAGCGGCTCGAAGAACGAGATCAATGTCTGTCCTTCGCGGAACAACTCGAGATCGTTCTTCCCCTCTTTCGTGTTGGCGCCGAGTCCGCGTACCTGAAGAATGACATCCGCTTTCTCAAACACATCCTTGCGGTCGGAGACAATAGTCGCACCCTTGTTGCGGAACTGATTATCGGTAACTCCGGCGTCATCGCCCGCTCCCGACTCGACCACGACGTGCATGTCGGACTTATCGTATTGCGTAACGATATCCGGCACGACTGCGACGCGCTGCTCATTCGGGAATGTCTCCTTCGGCACTCCGACGGTTATCTTATTCTCATTTTCCTGTGCCATTACGGATTCTTACCTCCCGTGTACACATCTTTTGGTCGTGTTTTGAATTCGATTTAATCTGTTGGTCGAAAGGGGCTTGGAAGGCGCCCACATCCTCATCTCATCACCCCGTTGAAGCCCGGTCATTAGAACTTCGGTCTAATTTGTCTTGGTTGTTCAAACATGGACTAATACGGTTTGTTCCGGAAAAAGTCAATCGCGGAATCTATGTTGGGGAGAGGATTTCTGCACTAAATCGAGATCAGCGGATCACGTGTCAGTCCAGAAGTCGACAGTTTTAAAACTCCATGTTTCTGATACTATAGATCCGCAAGGAATTCAATCTATGCTCGATGGGAGCGGGGGGGGTAATTGCCAAACCGGATGAGGTCGACGCCCGCATTCGAAGAGCAATATTCTGCTACTTATAGTCTGTAGACTTATAGTCTGAATGCACGTTTAATAGGTTATGGCTGATGACATCCTGTTGATTGTTGGCAAGAACATACGTGATCGCCGGAATAAGCTCGGTTTATCCCAAGAGGCTCTTGCTGAGCTATGCGGTCTGCATCGGACCTATATCGGATCGGTCGAGAGAGGGGAACGAAACATCTCGATAGTCAACCTCAGTAGGATCGCTTCATCTTTGCGCTGCAAGGCAACAGAGTTACTGCAAAGTGGTTAGTAATTGGAACCTAATTCGAACTACATAGATCGATCACCCGATTTCTGGGCTTTCGTCAGAGTAGCATCAGAGAAGCTGGGCTACTCGTTACGCGGGAGAAAAGGACAACCCGGGACACTCAAACACTACAAAAATAGCGATATACTTAAACTCGCGGATGAATTCTCGGTTGAAAAAGTGGTCGCAGACGGCGTATGCGATTACATGAATTACCGAGCTGATGTTCTTGTAGGTGAAGTAAGTCAAAACTTGATGAACAAAGCAGAGGCAGCGAGCGAATTCCTGAAACTGAAGAAGGCAGTCAAGCCAGAATGCTCTCTGCCAATGAACAAGCAAACAGGGAGGAAGAGGCACGAGGCATACTTCACTTGCATAATCAATATGCTGACGGAAATCGCATTGGGATCAACTGATTTCGTGGACAACCCCGGTCAGCTTGCGACGATCAAGGACTCAACTGGACGTCTCATTGGAACGCTCTCGCGCAGAATCGATGGTGCTTATCCCACGCTGCGTAACCCGCGCGCAATTTGGGAAGTGAAGGAGTATTACGGAACCACAACATTTGGGAGTAGGGTTGCGGATGGGGTATATGAAACTCTGCTTGATGGATTCGAAATCAATGAAGCTGAGAAGCTCACATCCGAGCGTGTACTGCACTATCTACTTGTAGACGATCATTATACTTGGTGGGTAAAGGGTAGATCATATCTCTGCCGGCTGATTGATGCTATGCATATGCATCTTGTGGACGAGGTTATCTTTGGTCGTGAAGTGTTTCATCGGTGGCCAGCGATTGTGAAATCGTGGGACGCGCCGAAATCACCAAGTTAGCAGTAAACGCTCCTTGACATCCTCTCCTATCATTCGGCGCCCACCATTCTGGAATCGTCTTAGCATAGACGAACCGCAATCTAGGAACATTTCACGCTCAAACAAGCCGTTTGGCAAATCGAGGTCAATCGACTTACATCCTGACTTCTTATTTCCATCTATTGATAAGGCTACCTTCGCACCGCGCATCTTGCATCGGTCAATGCATTCGATCAACGTCCTGAACTTGAAGTCCTGTGCACCGTACAGTATCGACTGCGTGTCAACATATGGCGGATCACAATAGACTAAATCATTGAACTCGGCTTGCTCCATTGTCTCAGCAAAGTCCGCGCAATCAAACTCGGTATTCTCCACGCGTTGACGCCATTCCCAGAGTCTGAGTTTAAAGGTTTCGGTTTTTATGGGTCGATGTGGCCCAATAGGAGTGCTAATGAGCCCTTCTCTCGTGAACCGCATCACACCACCGTAGCAGGTTCTGCTCAGGATTAAAAGATCCAACGGGTTCGGCTTTGAATTGTATCGCTCCTTGATAGATTTATAAGTGCCTGCCCTATCACAACTATACCGCTCAATAGTTAAGGCATAGTGTTCGATAAGGGTCGATGGCGTCTCTTGCACCAGCTTCCAGAAATCTATCAATGGTCTCAAGATGTCGCCCGCCACGGCTCTATGAGGCGACATTGTTGCGAGAACCGCGCCGGTGCCCACAAAGGGCTCAATGTATTTCCCATACTGATCTGGAAAGAGGTTGGCTATTAGATGCGCATACCGGTATTTGTTGCCGACCCATTTTAGTAACTGCCCGCTTGGCCGTGTCTTCGTCAAGAATGTCATCTGCATACTTGGAATTCCTTCATCTTCTTTAGATCTTACGAGCATCGGGAACATAGCGCAATCATTTTCTAAGTACTCACTCTATTTGACATCACAGGGTAATCAGGGCTGACCGACAACCGAAAACGAAAAGTGCCCTATCCTAACCATTTGCCGCGCAATCTCACGTCAAAGATACCACTATTCATTATAGACCAAACTAATCCACGCTGCGATACGTAGAAGAGCCTACAGTCCGATGACTCCGCGAGCAGGGCTGTCCCGTAACTCGGGACAGTGTGGCGGCAAGAGATGCACCGCATCCGCTTCGTGGGTCACGTAAATCGAAAACACTTAAAGTGACACAGAGGAGCTAAGAATGAAGGAACAGAAAGAGAACATGCCGGTCGCACTGGATCTGCCGGTGGCGACGTTTTCTCCCCGCATGGTTGAGGACTTTCACGAGACCCAAAATGTGCTCCACACCTTCGACGTATTCGCTGATTCGAGCGTATTGGATTTAAGATGGATCGCTGGTGCACGGGACGTACACCAGCCACGGGATATTGGCAGTCAGCCCGGGTCTGATCTCCTCCCTCGTCATTCCCGCGAAGGGGCTTGTTGAAAAACCCTGCGGCCTCATGCAGAGCAGTCATCGCGAGGAGTCCCGCAAGAGCGGGACGACGCGGCGATCTCATAGTCAGGC
>CAYQCE010000017.1:12982-62435 GCA_964415885.1 uncultured Ignavibacteria bacterium | reverse complement strand
GTCTTCTCCTGATCGCTCCCGGGCAAAAAGCCTTTCACCTCGCCCCGATCCGCCGGAGTCGGGAAATACTTCGCAGCGAAGTCGAGCATCGTGGAGACACCCGCCGCGCTCTCGGCTGTTGTCACAAAAATCGGAAACAGCTTGCGATTCTGGATACCGGCCTTGAGGCCCTTCGTCAGCTCCTCATCGGAAAGTTCACCGGATTCGAAGAACTTCTCGAGCAGAGCGTCATCCGATTCGGCAATATTCTCGATAAAGCTCTCGCGCGCAGATTCGACCGCATCCTTCTGATCGGCAGGCATATCGGTCGGAGTCGCCTTGCCGTCGTCAAATGTGTAGGCCTTCATCTGCAGCAAATCAATCACACCCTTCAGAGTCAGCGCCTGACCGATCGGAATCTGAACCGGCACAGCCTTGTGTCCGAAGACCTCCTGTATCTTCGCAACCGTGGCGTTAAAGTCCGTATGCTCCTTGTCAATCTTATTTACCACAAAGGCCGCTGGAATACCGTACTTCTCGGCCTGCATGAACGCCTGCTCGGTCATAACCTCAATGCCGGCAGTTGCACTCACCACTACCAGGGCAAGGTCAGCAGCAGGAAGGGACGATACGACTTCGCCGAATAGGTCCGGGAATCCCGGCAAGTCAATGATGTTGAACTTCGTGCCATTGTGGTCGGCATGCAGAAGAGTCGCGGAGATCGATATCCTTCGGTTGATCTCCTCTTCGGTGAAATCCGAAACCGTAGTACCGTCATCCACTTTACCGAACCTGGAACTGGTACCGGTAACATGGAGCATGGCTTCCGTCAGCATGGTCTTTCCGGCGTTGTTATGGCCGCAGAGCGCGATGTTCCGTATCTGCTCAATAGTGTATTCTTTCACCCAATCAACTCCTCAATATGCTTAGTTCAAAAGATTTTTCCGCTCAGAGCAAAGTACCGAATATATTTTGGAATTGTGCACCTGTCAACCCGATTCTATGGCCATTCCGGTCATTCGCATCCGGAATTGAACTCCAGGCAGACCTCAGCGAACAATGTCTTCACCCGTTGGTATCCTCCCGGCCGAGACGGTTCCCCCATCGAAAGTGCAACACGAAGATCGGCACGCAGACTATCCACCCTGTCAACATCTTAATTAGCGACCTGAAACCGTGTCGCGTCTGCGCCTGCACCAGATCATCCGGAGTGGGCATCATCATCATATCAGGTGATCGATAGCTCGACAGCGGATCGGCCGGCTTCCGCACCGAGTCCCTGACAACACTCGATTCGCCGCTATCCTGCTCGATCGCTGCACGCACAGCTCTTCGGTACTGCTCGAACTCGTACCGCTCCATAGTGTATTCAGGCGCGGCGATCCGCGCGATGCCGAACAGGCCATCGATCGTTAGCACTGTGAATGCTATCGTTGCCGCGAGACAGACGACATATGCATACACCTGCGCGATTCCCCATGACCTGATCTTCAACGAAACTCCTCCCGCCGGACGACTTGCTGGCTCTAATACGTAATCTCAAATATTCCAATGGCTTAGCATTACTACCGCGAGACAGAGCGTTCGTTCCATATTTTGAGCAATTCTCAGCACGGATTCTCATCCGCTAAGATCGACCGCTCTCGATTCCGATAATCCATACTGAGGAGGCACTATGTATATAAACTCAATTCAGGGAATCCACAATTACATTTTCAAGATGGAACAGCACGCCAGAAACCTGCAGAATATCGAGGAAGCCGATGTTCCCCGTGATATGGTCGGGATGCTGATAGCGAAGCACGGAGTCAGCTTCAATGTCTCCGCACTCAAGACGGCGCATGAGATGCACGATTCGATTCTGGATATTCGGGCTTGAAGACAGGCCCTTGAAAGTGTGAGCTACATTTCCGGATCGATTCGCACTCGGCTTTTGTATTCGCTGAGGCTTATCTCCTCGGTCTCGCCGGTGAAGATATAGATTCTGATGCATTTCATAACATCCCCGAGGACGGTCCTGCCGTAGATGTATCTCTGCCCTTCCCGCACTGCGATCGGCATTCTCACTGTGCCATTCTCATCGATGTGAATGTCATCAACCTCGGTCTCAAAATCTCCGTCCGCAGCATAGAAGAGCCGTGCTCCGGGCGTTATCGAGATCCTCAATGTCATCTGTAGCCCGCCCTCCAGTTGCACAGCCCGGTATTGAACCGCGAGTGTGGGACTCTGTTCGGCGAAGATAAGCGTTCCACCGGATCGGTAGCGATCAGCGGAGTTCCGAAACCTCGGCAGGAGTTTCAGTTCTCCGTGCATGAGGTCGATCTCCTCAAGGTTACCGAGCGTGAATTCGCAGTATATCGAATCAATACCGACTTCCATATAGAACGGGTAGTCATCGAGTCGATATCTTTCAACCACTCTCGCGATACGATCGGCGTCCTCCCGTTCGGTGCTCGAAAAAGTGTACTTGCAGGTTACGAGGTTCATTTTACTGTGGTCGACGGGCGGGCGCATAACGCAACTTACGGCGAGCACCGACATGACAATCGGAATGAAAGCGAGCAGAATCGTGACAGGTCTGGTACAGGATTTCATGCAAATTAGGTAGCCTTGGGGGCTCGCACAGTCAACAAAAAGCAGATTACAGCGCGCTATTCGGGCATCCTCAAATCGACGACCGTCGCGCCCCAGGAACCGCCGGAGCCGCTCTCGTGCCGATAGGACTCGACAGCCGGATGGGAATCGAGTATCGAGTGGACCATCCGACGGAGAGTACCCGTGCCTTTGCCGTGAACGATCCGGAGCTGCGTGATATTGCGCTTCAGGCACTCTTCAATATAATCCGGCACAAGCTGCTTAACATCCCTCGGGTGGAACGTATGCAAATCGAGCGTGCCATCGATGGGGTATTCTACCGAATCATCATTCAGATCCGACATCAGACATGCACCTCCACGGTTGCCACCGCGATTACGGCCGCATAGACGTTTCTGCAGCCGCCGAGGCGGAGTTCCGTCGCGGCCTCCTCCAGTGTCGCGCCGGTCGTGGTGACATCATCCACGAGAAGCACTCGCTTCGAATGAACTGCATCCGGCTCTACGATCTCGAACGCCTTTCGCATGTTCTCACGGCGCTGAGCGGCGTTCAGACCGGTCTGATCGGAAGTGCGACGCACCCGCATGAGCACATCGCATTCGAAACTTGCCCCAAGGTGTTCCGCTATAGGCCGCGCGACAATCTCGCTCTGATTGAACCCGCGTGATATTGCACGGCTCCAGTGCAGCGGAATGGGGATTACGACGTCGATCTCGGGAAGGTGATCCGTGACTCCCATACGATCTATAGCGAGAATCTCGCCCATCTCTATTCCGAGCGGGTCGAGACCGGAGTACTTGATACCGTGAACGATAGGTCTATGAAACTCATCGAATATGCCGACTGCCCAAAGGAGCGAAATCGGCGATGGGTTGTAGGTCCTGCAATTCGGGCATCCACGCCTTATGTCGTCAATCTCCGCCTTGCACGCAAAACAAAGAGGCCTCGGGAGGTGTGTCGCCGAACTATGACACTTCTCGCAGTAGTATGGGCCGTCTCCAGAGATGATCTCCTCGCAAACCAGGCATTCGGGCGGGTAAACGAATCGAATCAAATCAGATGCGAGTGTTTGGACTGACTCGCCAATTGTGTTGAGGAAAGTAGCGCGCACTCTGTTCGATCCCCCTTCGCACCTGAACTCCGAATTCTTCAGGTATCGTCCTCCGATGTCCCGATGAATTCCTCTATCGCGTCACGAACTCGCTCCGAGAGATCACCTTCCGGGCTGAGCTCGAGGAATCTTCTCCAATACTCAACCATGAGTGAGTCCTCACCTATAGAATGATACGTGATCCCCATGTTGAAGTGTGCGATTGCGTGATCGGGTTCGCGCTCGATACCTTCTTCGAAGTCGGAGATGGCCTTGTCATACTGTTCCAGAGCATAATAGCACGCGCCTCTGTCCACGCGCACGTCGACGAGCGAAGGATCCCGCTGCAGGGCCAGTGTATAGTGCATCACGGCAGGCTCATACCTTCCGGCATCCATCAACTGATTCCCCTGTCTCACCAGTTGATTGAGGGTCATCTCGGTCAAGTCCGCCATCCCAGTATGCCCAGCCGGCATTCCAGCCCTGCGATCACTTGCCAGATCGAGGGCTGCGTATCCTATCCCCACGAGAGCCAGCACCGAAACGAGTATTATTGAGTCACGCCGAAGCAGACTCTTCTTCGCGAGTTCCTTCTGCGGATCTATATCATGGTTGCTGTCTGCCACTATTCGGCCTCTTTCCCACCCTGTGAACGCCAAACGGACATCACGCCCGGTGTTTTCGATATTTTTGACATAACCCGCTGGAGCTGGTTAAGGTTTCGGATTTCTATCACGAGACTCCCCTGAGCTGTGCCCTCATGGGACTTCATTTCGGCGTCACGGATGTTCAAATCTTCCGTCGCAATCGAGTCGAGAATATCACGCAGCATGTTCTTGCGGTCGTCAACGACAACCTCAATCCTTACGAGGAACGAGTCGTCGGAATCGACATCCCACTGCACGTCGACCATACGCTCACTGTCTTCCGAGAGCTTCAACGCAACTTCGCAATCGATCCTGTGTATAGATATCCCACGACCGCGAGTCACGAACCCGATTATCTTCTCACCCGGCACCGGCTGACAACACTTAGCGAACCGGAACATGAGCGAGTCGACATCATTGATACGGATTCCCTTTGCCTTACGAGCCCTGTCGAGGAACCGTTTGACCATAGATTCCTTCGGCGCCTTTTCGATGGAGGGGAACAATTTCGACATCACGCTCGCAATCGAGACATCTCCCCTGCCCACGGCGGCATACATATTCTCTATCGACGTATATGACAGGGCCTGCGCGGCGTCCAGAAGCTTGTCCTGTTCGGGGAACTTCAGGTTCTGTTTGCGCCAGGTCTTCTCGAGCATGTCCTTGCCGATGTCAACCGACTGCTCAAACCCCTTCTGCTTGAGATACCGCCGGATCTTCGAGCGCGCACGGGACGTGTGCACGAGCTTGATCCAGTCTTGACTCGGTTCTTGATTCGAGGCTGTCAGAATCTCAACTTCATCGCCACTGCTCAGCCTGGTCGTGAGCGGTACGAGCCTGCCGTTAACTTTCGCACCCCTACATCGCAGTCCGACATCCGTGTGCACAGCGAACGCGAAATCGAGCGGAGTCGAGCCTGCGGGTAAGTGCTTGAGCTCACCGTCGGGCGTAAACACGAATACTTCATCGCGGAACAGATCGATCTTCAAGTACTCGAGAAACTCGGCAGGATTCGTCATATCCTTCTGCCAGTCGAGCACCTCGCGAAGCCAACTGTACTGCTTGTCCGCGGGACCGGGGGCATCTTTCCCTTCCTTGTAAAGCCAGTGGCCGGAGATACCATATTCTGCGGTTCGATTCATTTGCTGGGTACGGATTTGAACCTCCACGACACGGCCTCGCGGACCAACGATATTCGTATGAAGTGACTGATAGCCGTTAGCCTTGGGATTGGCGATGTAATCATCGAAACCGATTCCGGTGGGACGATAGACTTGATGGACCTGTCCCAGGGCGGCATAACAATCGCCAACGTCTTCGACGATGATCCTGATCGCGAAGAGATCGAATATCTGCTCGAAATCGATCTGCTTCTCTTCCATTTTCTGCGAAATCGAGTTGATGGATTTCGGACGGCCATGAATCCGCGCGCTAATACCAACATTGTCGAGTGCCTTCCGGATAGGCGCGATGATTTGCGCGACGTACTCCTCGCGCTCATCCTGGGTCTCCGCAGTCTTACTTGCAATGTAGTCGTATCTCTCCGGGTTGAGATGCTTCAGCGCCAGATCCTCGAGCTCCCACTTGATTCGAGCCATACCGAATCGATTGGCAAGCGGTGCATACACCTCGTATGTCTCCTCAGCGATCACCCTCCGCTTCTCTTCCGGTACGTGCTCGAGCGTACGCATATTGTGCAAGCGGTCGGCGAGCTTTATCAGGATAACGCGGATATCATGCGCCATCGACAGGAGCATCTTTCGGAAATTCTCCGCCTGCGCCTCAATCACAGACTGTGCGCGGTATTCGGAGATCTTCGTAACTCCCTCCACGAGTTCGGCAATCTCCTCACCGAATTCTCGACTTATATCCTTGATGGTGACATCCGTGTCCTCGACAACGTCGTGCAGAAGTCCGGCAGCAATCGTTGTAGAATCGAGATGCTGCTCTGCGAGTATCAATGCTGTCTGAACCGAGTGGAGGAAAAACGGATCGCCGGACAGCCGCTTCTGATCCTTATGAGCCTTATCCGCGAACTCATACGCCTTTCGGATCAGCGCAATGTTTATGTTCGAGTTGTACGCCTCGACCTGGATCACGAATTCGGCGAGATTCATCAGGCCTTTTATATCTCTCGTTTTTACGGATCGATTCATCATTGCCTATATCACCCGGCCATAACGGCGAGACGCCTGTACTGCCTGGCAACCTCAGAGCTCACATTCTCTATGTCGAATCGCTCGACTGTTTTCTTGAAGTTGCCGGCGGTTTCATTTCGAAGCGCATCATCCGTCAGGAGTTTCCACATAATCCCCAACAAGGCCTCATCATCTTCGATATCGAACAGGAAGCCGTTCTCGCCGTGACGTATATATTCCTCTGGCCCCCCGCTTCTGCTCGATACCACGGGACAGCCGCACGCCCCCGCCTCAAGCAGCGATGTACCGAGGCCTTCCGAGCGAGACGAGAGCACGTACAGATCGAGCAGACTGTAGAATTGCGGCATCTCATCGACCCCACCCAAAAACCTGACATACTCTTCGATCTCGATGAACCTGGCGAGACGCTTGTATTCATCGAGACGGTCTCCCTTGCCCGCAATCAACAGAATGAAGTCCTTTTGTTTGTACGATAGTTTCGCCACCGAGTTCAAAAGAGTCTCGACGTCCTTATTCTCGTCGAGCGCGCACGCGGTCCCGATATAGTGCTTCCTGTCCGGAATGCCATAATGCTGTTTGAATGCTCCTGTCTCCATTTTGCGGAAGTACTTCGTGTCAATTCCGCTCGGAATATGCGCGATCCGTGAATCGCTGACACCCCATCGGATCAGCTCATCTTTCACCCGGCTGGAAACCGCGATAATCAGATCGATGCTGCGCGTTGCATACTTCCAGCGAGAGAGAAAGACCTTGTCTTTGCCGCTGATCACTCGCCGAGTCACTACCACACGAATCGCGGGGTTGATGAACTTCAGAGTCAACGCGAGATTGTGTCCGTGCGAGTCGTGGGCGTGGGCGATGACATATCCCATTTCGCTGCAAACGCGCTTGAGACGGGTTGCTTCCGCGACGATGTCGAACCCCGAGTAGCTAACCGGATAAGTCGGCACGTTCAGCTCCTCGAGTCTGCCCTCGAGATCACCGTCGGCGGTCACGACACATCCCGAATCGATCCCACCCTGCTTGAGATAGCGGATCAGGTTGTAGCACTGCCTTTGTCCGCCGCGGAATGTCTTGCCGAAATCGATATGGAGTATGCCGCTCAAGCTATGATCTCCTCAACACACACCAGTACTTCCAGAATTGCCCCACCGCCGAGAGCACGGCGATCCATAGTCCAATGTAGCCATCGAGAAAGCCTCGATCAAGAACGAGTTTCTTCAGGAACCTCACAGGCGGGCTTAGCAAGAGCCTTGCGATTGGAGCCTTTCCTCCCGCATCGCGGTATTTCTTTGCGCCAAGCTTCGCGTACGTAACCATCTTTCTTACAAAGGCTGTCATGTCCGGATAGCTGTAGTGGAGTAACGCCCCGGATAACCGTTCCGATTCCCCCTCGTATTCAAGGTGCTCGTGTATCACATCCTCGCTGAACTTCGCACGAGCCGCCCGAAACAGCCTCTTGACATACTCCGGATACCACCCGGAATGAAATACCCAGCTACCGCAGAAATTCGTCAGTCTCGGAAGTGCGTACACGTCGCGATCGCCTGCGCTATTGACGACCGTCTCTATCTCCGCACGCAATGCAGGACTGAGCACCTCATCAGCGTCGAGGTTCAATATAAACTCCGAGTCTGCGAAGCTGCATGCCTTACGCTTCGACTTGCCGTAACCCTCAAACTCGATCGAATGTGTCTCGGCGCCAAGAGACTCTGCAATCTCGATCGTTCTATCGGACGATCCCGTATCCGCAACGATCACCTTGCCGAGTTCCCGCGCGCTCAGGATGCACCTCGCGATGTTGTGCTCCTCGTTTCGCGCCATTATGACAATTGTGACATTATCCACGAGTCGACACAGGCTCCCTCTGCTGATCTTCAATGAGCCCGCGGAATGTCTTGAATACGGGTTCGGCTCGGAGACAATCTGTACTGCAAAAGTCCGGCGAGTTAATTGCGCGCACATACGGATCGAAGGGTCGCCAGACCTCAAAATTCTCCATATTACCCGGATACATCGGCAGACTCGGAAGATCGACACAGCTTGCTATATTACCGATCGACGTATCGGGCGTGAGAAGGAAGTCGAGATGTTTTAGAAGCCCGGCATTCTCTCGTATGCTGCAGCCTTCCGGCACCTTATACACTTTTTCTGAGTGCACCCGCATTACCGCCTCCATCTTTGCACGCGCATTCGGAGCAGCAGACAGTATCACAGCCGCATCCGGGTATTCCGTTCCGAACAGCTTCATGAGCGAAGCCATCGTGCGAATGATATACGCCCCTTCGACATCTTCGCCTGACGCTGTGGCGTCAAAAAATTGCCTTGGACGATCCTTTCCCACGCCGAGCTTGAAGGCACCCGACCCGATGAGATCCAGAAGGATGGTCGCTGTCACCGACTCACCGAACATCATATCAGCAATCGCGTCATATTTGCGTTCTCGCATGCGGAAGATTGCTTGAGTATGTCCTCCAGCTTGTCATGCCGTACGAAAAGGACTCTCTGAATCTTCCGCGAATTGAATTTATCGCGGCGTCTTCGGATGCCGCCACAACGAACCAGACGAGCACCATCCACTTTACGAACACCTCTGTGTCTTTAGGACATCTGCCGGTTCTGGTTTTTGAATCCAACCCCATGACCGTTCACCTTGAACTGCATGTCATATAGTTTTCGGTACATTCCGTGTTTCGCGAGCAGCTCCTCATGAGTGCCCTCGTCGACCATTCGACCGTCTTCGAGCACGAGAATCTTGTTCGCATGCATGATTGTCGAAAGCCGATGCGCAATGACGAGCACCGTGCGCCCGATCATGAGCCGATCAATCGCCTCCTGCACAAGCTGTTCGGATTCAGTGTCGAGCGCGGATGTTGCCTCATCGAAGATCAGTATCTGCGGGCTGCGGAGAACAGCGCGCGCTATTGCCAGTCGCTGGCGCTGGCCGCCGGAGAGCATCACGCCTCGATTGCCCACAGGTGTGTCATAGCCGAGCTTAAACGACGTGATAAAACGGTGAGCATTCGCGACCTTCGCTGCCGCGATGACTTCGTCGATATCATATTCCTTCAACCCGTACGCAATATTTGCAGCGATCGTGTCATTGAACAGCATCGTCTCCTGCGTCACGACGCCGAACAACGATCGCAATGAGCCGATCTCGATATCACGCAGATCTGTTCCGTCGATCATAATCTGTCCCGACGTCGGATCGTAGAATCTCGGGAGCAGGTCGAGCAGGGTCGATTTTCCGGCGCCGGAAGGCCCCACCACAGCGACCACTTCACCGGGATGTACGTCGAAGTTGATGTCTTGCAGGACCTCTGTGGACCCATCGTAAGAAAACGATACGGAGTCGTACAGAATCTCTCGCGCGAATCGCTCAATTGGCCTGGCATTCGGACGATTGGTTACGACAATTCGTGTATCAAGTATTTCGAAAATCCTGTCAGCAGCCGCCAAACCCTCCTGCACCTTGACGTGCACGTTCGATAGAGACTTGGCCGGGGCAATTATGGAGAACATCGCGATCACATAGAGCAGGAAATCCTCCGGAGTGAGAAGCGATTCTCCCAAAACCTGTTTGCCGCCAAACCAGAGGATGATCACGCCTGCAAATGTCCCGAGGAACTCGTTCGCGGGAGATGACAACAGCCGCATTCGCGAAATCTTGAGCAGCTCACGGAAGTAGTGGGTAGTCATAGTCGTGAATTTGTCGATTTCGTACGCCGCGGCACCGAACGCTTTCACAACACGCATGTTCGAAACGTTCTCTTCCAGTACTGAGTTGACATCCGCCATCCGCGCCTGAGCACGGGAGCTTACCAGACGTAATACCTTGCCGATCTGGTAGATTATTAAGAACGCTATCGGCAGCACTACAAATGTGATTATTGTCAGCTTCCAGGATAGCACGACCATGAAACCAATGTAAATCGCAATGAGAAGCGGCTCACGAATTACTCTATTGAATGCCTGGTCCAGTGATTCACGCAAGACCATGACATCATTGGTGACTCTGGAGAGCAAATCGCCGACTTTTGCACTATGAAAGTACGACAGAGACAGCTTCTGGAACTGCATGAATATCTTGTCACGAATATCCTTGATGAATCGCTGCTCGACATAAGCCATAAGGTATCCCTGGAAGTAGAAGAAGAGCGACTTCGCAAGAGCAATGATCAGAACGACTATGCAGAGATTCCGCAGTGTCAGGAGCGACGTTTCGCCCTCAATGAGTGAATTGACACCGGATTGCATCGACTCCTTGATTCCATGAATGAAGTTGTTGATCTCTCTGACGATACCATCCCCGGCATCCGCTCCGGACGCAAGTGCGTCGGGAGTATTCAGCATAGAGACTGCGGTATCTGCTTCGCCGAGAAAGAGAGTCTTGAGAAGCGGGCCGATCATCCATATTAGCGCACCAGAGAGCAGCGCGAATATGACCATACAAAGTGCTGAGAGCACTACGTGCTTCCAGTAAGGCTTCAGGAATGAGATTACTCTTCTAAGGCTCGGCATCATAGCATCAACTCAGTGAGTTAAACGGTCCAGGAAGCTAAGTGTACCTTTATGTGCGGGCTTTGTCAACTCTTCAGAGCTACCGCAACTCCACATAATCTATGCGCTGCCAGTTGGAATAATCCGGCAAGTTAAAGGCCGGTCCAAGATTAAGACCCTGACCGGTCTTATCCTCTACCACATTCGCCCTGATTCTGGCATCTGTCTCTGAGTTGCTTATCTCGATCTCAGTGATCCTGTAAAACGGGAATTCATCGGAGTGGGACTTCAGATCAACCGTTATCGCGACCGGGTGAGCACGGCTTTCGAACGCCACGAGCCTGATCTTGTCACCGCCCAGATACAGCCGCTGCCGCCACGAATGATCCGAGTTGCCACCCTCCAGGAGCAGATCGCCCGAGAGAACAGATATAACCCTTTCGACGACATAGCGATACTCCGACAGGTCAGGTTCTGTCAAACCGGAGGCATCTCCCTCGTAGAACTGCTTCTCCGAGAGAAAGAGCATTGTCAGCGAGCCGTTGCGCACCAAGCCCTTGAATGCCCCTTTACCGAGGAAGCCGCGCGAGAAGAAGACTGTGGAATCATTTCGGTGGTAAAGCTCGGCGCTGAAGGTCTTATTCCATTTATTAGAGCGCACCGTTATTTGGAGCAGCCTCGCAACTGTCATACTCTCAGCCATTCTTCCGTGTTCGCGGATCTTTTGCAGCGATGGTGGTTCAGGCGCGGAAGGATCATACTCAGATAACCCGGATATACAGCCGGTGAAGAGAACGACGCTCAAAGCAAGCAATGAGAGGAGTACTGCACGCAACTTACCAGCCTAATCCAGTGAATAGTCCAAAAAAGAAACGCACGAACGGACCAATGACAGCCCAGATGATGGATACACCGGTGAGAAATCCGATTCCTATCAGTATTATCAGCGCAAATGGCCCTACGCGCTCCAGTTCCATGATCATGTGATCGTACTGGGACGGAAGCAATCCGTAAAGAATCTTCGAACCATCCAGCGGGGGCAGAGGCAACAGATTGAAGAATGCCAGCGCACAGTTGATCAGGACGGCGTATGTTGTGAAACTCTCGACTATTTCGAGAAGCTGCCGGTCGCCGACCAGTGCCGGTGCGATCCTGAAGATAAGCCCAAATCCAAACGCGAGAATTAGATTCGACGCAGGCCCCGCAGCCGCCGACCAGAGAATTCCCTTCTTGTGATCCCTGAAATGAAACGGTGACACGGGAACCGGTTTGGCCCATCCGAATCTGAATCCCGAGAAGACAAACACGAGCGCACCCATCAGGTCGATATGCGGAATCGGATTGAGCGTCAGCCGTCCGGCATCCCTTGCTGTCGGATCTCCGAACTTGTAGGCGATGTAACCGTGCGCGAACTCGTGCACGGTCAACGAGAACAGGAAGATCGGTACCGCCATCAATATGTGCGTTAAATCAAATCCCATCAAACGAATCCTGCTTAACCAGTACTCTCGATACGGCAAGACCGACGTGGATCATACTACCGGGAAACATACGGGTTCCCCTCCTCGATGAATCGCCACTTACGGTCGAGCCCTTCTCTAATACCTATACGTGATGTTGAAGCTATTGTCGATGCCTTCCGGTTGCCTTCGACAATATAGAGAGCCCCGCGTTCCGTCATGTCAATTTGCGACAACGAAATATCGATGTCAAGAGCCTCACAGATCTTTCCCGGGCCTGAAGTGAGATTCTGCAGTCGGGATACACCTCTTAACTCTATCATCTTGTCGATGCCTTCAATCGGTTCGAGCGCACGAATCAATACTGCTGCCGGAAAGCCCTCGCGGTCACTGACAACATTGAGCATATTATACATACCGTAGATAAAATATACATAGCTGAATCCGCCGGGACCATACATCACCCGATTCCGATCGGTGGGGCCGAAACGTGCATGGCATGCCGGATCATCCTCTCCTATGTAGGCCTCAACCTCGACGATTCGCCCTGCCAGCGAGTGTCCGTCTACATCCCTGACGATATACTGCCCGATCAAGTCTTTCGCAACAGCAATCGTATCCCGTGCGAAAAAACCCCGATCAAGAGTATTCCTATCCTTCAGAGATATCATGCATGTTTGTTTCATAGACAATGATCTCGGCGTTCTCGAAATCAGTTGCCAGATGCTCCGGTCGGTGGGCATCCGATCCAATATGGCGTATCAGGACATTCATCTTTCGCGCGAGATTCAGGATATCGATTGTGGGATAGTAGTCTTTGTGCCCGTGCCGAATAGCGGACGTGTTGACCTCCATCATAGTAGCCGTATTCGACATCGCTTCGAGCGACTCGGTTATACACTCGTAGTCGCTTCTCTCCACCTCCGCCAGCTTCTCCTTTGGAGCGTGTCGACGGTAGTAGTCAAGATGCGCTATGCCATCGAAGAAGCGGTAGTTGACGGCCATCGTAACGAGTTTATAGTATTCCTCGATAACGTTGGCGACCGGTTTCATTTCGAAGAGCTTTTCAGTCTCGCCTTCGAATCCAAGCGAGCAACCATCAACCCGATGAATCCCCGCAAGTTTATGCTCGAACTTTGGATCGTTGAATATCTTCAGCAGGTTCTCATCGATCTCCGGATAAAAGTCTACCTCCACACCGCATTTCACCATCAGTCCGAGCGGATAGTATTTCTCTTTGGCCGCCCATACCGCATCAGAATAGCGCTTGATAGCATCCGCTGAAGTCTCAACTCTCCTGCCATCGACCACCATCTCGCATTCTTCGGGATGATCTGGATTGGTGTCGAAATGCGTAGTGAAGATGATCTCTGCAAGACCGAGCGACAAAGCCCTCTGGCAATACTCATCAATCGAGCCCCTGGCATCTATAGAAAAATCCGGATGAACGTGTGCATCGGTAAGCGGAAACTGAAACGGCATTACCACTCCCCTGTTATAAACGGATTCGTAGTTCTCTCGCGGCCAACCGTGGTTGCGGGTCCATGGCCGGGATACAGAATAGTCTCGTCCGGCATGGACAGAATCTTTGTGCGTATGGATTCGAGCAGGATATCCATCGAGCCACCCGGCAGATCCGTACGTCCGACCGAACCGGCAAAGACCAGATCGCCAACAATAGCGTGTCCGTCACATGCGAGCGAGATACTCCCGGCTGAGTGCCCAGGAGTGTGCAAGACCTTGAGATCCGATTCACCGATAGTGATTCTGTCGTCTTCTGTGAGAAGATCGTCAGCAGGCTTGAGGTCCAACCGCACTCCGAAATGCACTGAGAGATTGCGGTCCGCGCTCGTCAGGAGGTCGGCGTCCTCGCGACCTATGGCGACCGGAATACCCAATTCGTCTCGCAGGACATCCACAGCACCGATGTGATCGCCGTGACCATGCGTCAAGACGATCTTCTCGAGCGAGACACCGAGCCTGTCAGCAGTTGCTGTTATTCTCTCTGCTTCGTCACCCGGATCGACCACAATGCCCTTCCTGCTCGCTCTATCATATACGATCAAAGCGTTCACCTCGAGCATTCCGACCGTGATTAGCTCAAACTCCAGTTTTGACATAACGTATCCGACCCTCACAGAATTGATACTGCGCCTATCGCCCCATCCGCTGCGGAATCCGATCCAGAAGAAAATCTATCACAACCTGGTTGAAATCCGCCGGCTTCTCCTCGTTCGGCAGATGGCCTGCCTCAGGCAGGACAACAAGACGTGAATCTGGAATGTTTCTGGCGATTGCGCGCGCACTCCGCACGGAAAAGAGCTGGTCCCGCTCTCCCCAAACCACCAGAGTTTTCTGCTCGATCCGCCCCAGACCATCCACCCGGAATGTGCCGTTCGCACGCATATTGCTGATTCCGGCGAAGAGAGCCGAAAGCCGACGCGTCTCCCCAAGATACTCCTTGAACTCCAGATCCGAATCGTCCTCGATATCGCTCGCCATTCGAGATCTCGTACTGCGAACGAAACCGCTCGCCGCGAGATAGGCCACGAAGTGTCCCAGAATCGGGATCTTGAAGATCGAGTTAGGCGACTTGATGTCTATATCCATGCCTGCAGAGTCTACCAGTATCAGCTTCCTCACCAACTCAGGATAATCGATCGCGGTCTGCATCGCAATCGCCCCTCCCATCGAGCATCCACCAAGCACAATTTCGTTGATGCCGATCTCGCGGCAAAGCTCGCTTACCATCCGCGCCTGATTCGATATCGAGTAGTCGAAGAAGTACGGCTTGTCGGACTTGCCGTGACCAACCAAATCGGGGCAAATCACTCTCGACAGCTTGGAGAGAATCGGCACATTGTGTCTGAAGCAATAACGTGAGTAGCTTATGCCATGAAGCAGAACCAGCGGATCACCGCTGCCGTCATCCGAATAGGCTATCCTCTGACCCTGTATTTTTACGAACTTGAGATTTTCCATTGCCTAAATGTAAAACTCAGCGATGTTAGTGCAATCAAAATCTTGAAATCCGTCTGATTGACACCGGACTCGCGCTCCTGTATATTCCAAGCATGGCGGCATATTTTCCGGACCATATAATAGACCAGGTGAGAGAGGCAAACGACATCATAGACGTCCTCTCCGAGTTCCTCCCTCTGAAGAAGCGTGGCAGAAACTGGACATGCCTTTGTCCGTTTCATCACGAGAAGACGCCATCATTCTCGGTTTCGCAGGACAAGCAGATATTCCATTGCTTTGGATGCGGAGTCGGCGGAAATGTCATGACATTCCTGATGAAACACGAACAGATGACATTCCCCGATGCTGTCAAATACCTCGCAAAGAGAGCCAATATCAAGCTCCCGGAACAGAAACGGGACTCAGCCTACGACGACAAGTACGCCCGGCTCTACTACGCCCATGAGATAGCGACCGAGCTTTACAAATCCCGGTTGAGAGAGACCGAAAACGGCCGAAAGGTCCTGGATTATCTCCGTGATAAGCGCGGCCTGACAGAAGAGACCATCGATGAATTCGGCCTCGGATACGCGCCGGACGGCTGGGAGAATCTGATCTCTTACGCCAAAGACCGGGATATCAAAATGGAGGAGCTGAACCTGGCGGGTCTCGTAATCGAGCGAGAACGCGGCGACGGCTACTACGATCGATTCCGTCAACGGCTGATCTTTCCGATCTTCGACTTCTCACGCAGAGTGATAGCCTTCGGGGCGAGAGCGTTATCATCCAAAGACACGGTCAAGTACCTGAACTCGCCAGATACGCCGCTCTATCACAAGAGCAAGACAATGTACGGCCTCAGCCATTCTAGATCTGAAATTCGAGAATCGAGACAGGCATTGATAGTCGAGGGCTACATGGACTACCTGTCGCTCTATCAGGCCGGAATCCGGAACGGAGTTGCGGTCTCGGGAACGTCGTTCACTAAAGAACATGCCATGGTGCTCAGACGATATGCCGATACGGTGTACCTGTTGTTCGACTCGGACCCGGCGGGCGAGAACGCCGCCCAGCGATGCGCCGAGCATCTCTTTCCGGTCGGCCTGGATGTCCGCGTGGTAATGCTTCCCGAGGGCGAAGATCCCGACTCGCTCGTCCGGAAAGATGGAAAGACCGCCATCGATCGAGCGATTTCCGACTCACAGAGTTTCTTTCAGTTTGCGAAGACAGTCGCTGATCCACCGTGGGACGAACGAAACCGTGCAGGACGACAAGCACTGATCAAGTCCATGCTGAAGTTTATCGGGATGGTCACTGATGAGGTGACGCGTGCTCTTATGCTGAAGGAGCTATCCGATCTCTACGAATTGCCTGAGGATGCCCTCGCGAAGGGCATTCCGGCACTCAAAGACCGGGCGATTGAGAGGCGAGGATATACCGTTGTCACTGACAGGGGCCAACTGGAGCGGAGACTGCTCGAGCTGATTCTATCCGATGTCTACCTCTTCGAGGATGCTGTCAAGGAACTCGATGCCGACTGGTTCGAGACCGAACAGATGAGAGCCATTTATGAGAAAGCCGTTGAGATCCACGATGCCGGATCGAGCCTGAATTTCTCTTCGCTGGTGGAGTCAATGGAAGACGAAGAACATATGCGCATCCTGACATCGATGATGGATGATTCCGACGATGTAATCGACCGTGAGAAGGCTTACCGCGAGTATATGACACGACTACGTAACAGCCGTCGGGACGCACAGATACGCAAGTATACGCATCTGCTGAAGGAGGCCGAGAAGTCGGGTGATGCAGATGAGATCAGCCGAATTCTCGACATCCTTAATCACCTGAGACGCGAAATCGCGTGATTCCGCTAATTGCCGGTTCCCGTTCCCTGCCCCAGGTACTTATCGAGATTCGTCAGCGCAAGATCGATCCTCTCACGTTGCGCGTACTTCTTTGCAGGGTCCTTGTAGTTCTTCTTGTGGCTCACTGACAGAATCTGCTCTGTCTGATTGATAGATCCCTCTATTTCCTGAATGAACGACCCGGAACCCGGATGCAGCGGACTCGTGCTCTCGAAAAGGAGCGGGAGCGATCTCATCATCGGCTGGGTCAGCACCGATCGATCGATCGCACTGTAATACGCGCCGGGCATTGGCAGGAGCATGAACAGAAACAGTACGAGACCAATCGTAATCCATCCCTTGAGAGCTCCAACCACAGCTCCACCGACCTTGTCCTTGCGGCCCAGATTCTGAAGATCCCCCACCTTGTAGAAAGTGTACGCTGCGAGCCTGAACAGACCGTAGAGAACGACCAGCAGGATCACAAACGATATGACCGCGATAACGAGTGGGGAGCCATCGATATGCCTGGCGACTTCGAGGGCAATGAAATCGATGTTCTTTACGGTGATTATGACACCGAGGGCTAATGCGAAGAAGCCCATCAGTTCTCTGATCAGACCCTTCTTGGAGCCGAAAGCCATGGCCACAAGAAGGAGTGTGATCAACGCAATGTCGAACCAGTTCATACACAGCCTCCATGCTCTAAATGGAAACCCGGCGACGGATGCCACCGGGTACAAATCCCTATGTCGACAGCTTTTTGCTGACTAACTCTTTGACCAGCTTGCCGTCCGCCTGTCCCTTCACTTTCGACATCACACCCTTCATAACGATGCCGAATTCCCTGGGGCCGACTGCACCGGTCTCTGATATTACTGTATCAACAATCCGTTCGATCTCGTCTTCACCAAGCTGCTCGGGGAGATACTCCTCGGCAACCTTCATTTCCTGCTTTTCCTTCTCGACGAGATCGTTCCGTCCAGCTTTCTCGAACTGCTCAATCGAATCTTTGTGCTTCTTGACCGCGGATGACAACACAGCGACAACATCCTCGTCGGTCAATTCGTCTCCCTTTTCAATCTCGCGATACTTGACCGCAGACTTAATGCCTCGCAGGGCGTTCGCGCGGTCTCTCTCGCCCGCCTTCATGGCGCTGAGGAGATCCAAACTGATTTTCTCGAGGAGAGCCATAGTGCGACCCTCAGCAGAAGTTACTATCGTCTCGATTTGATCTTAGCACGGCGCGCTTTGCGCTTCGCCGCGTTAAGTTTGCGCTTCCGTTTATCTGACGGCTTTTCGAAATGCTGATGCTTTTTGATATCCGACAAGACACCGCTCTTTTCACAGAACTTGTTGAAACGTCTCAGCGCCTTCTCGAATGATTCATCATCGCGTACTTTAACGCCTGGCAATAATCTCGACCTCCCTTCAAATGCCAAAGTGGCCTCGGTCAACCGACGCCACGCCAAAATAGAATATACACAACCTGACAAGCCTGTCAAGGAAAACTTCGAATCCCGGTGGTTTCTCAAGACATTATGCGACAGGCACTTAGGACTGACAATATGGGGCCCTGCACAGAGAGCATCAAAAACAGATCGGCTATTTGTGGTAAGGGAGATTATTTAGAATCGAGAGCGCTCTATAGAGCTGCTCGGCAAGGACTATCTTCGCAAGGTCATGCGGCAATGTAAAGGCCGACAATGACAGGGCTTCATCCGACCGATCCAGAACGTTCCGGTCGAGACCATATGCACCGCCTATAATGAAGCTGAACGACGATTGAGTCTGAGTCAGCTCAGCAATGCGATCTGCGAGCTCCCTGGTAGTATATGTCTTCCCTCGGTCATGCAGGGCTATGATCCGTCCGCCACCATCGGCAGCGCCGAGAAGCCTATTGCCTTCGGTAACCAAAGCCGACGCGATATCTGTCTGACGTCGCACCTTCTGTTCCTTGACCGTCAAGTCTTCAATGCGGGCATACGGTTTGAGCATTCGAATATAATGCTCAAAGCCCTCCCGGCGCCAGTCGGACGGAGGCCTTCCTACTGAGATAATTCTGAAGCAGATCATTGGTTTGCGGAGATATGAATATGCACACGCCGCGAACGCGGGCCGTCGAACTCACAGAAGAATATCCCCTGCCACGTGCCGAGCAGCAGATCGCCGTTTTCCACGAAGATCGATTCCGACGCTCCCACGAGCGATGATTTTATATGAGCGGCGGAGTTGCCCTCGGCGTGCAGGTAGTCATCATCAAAGGGAATGACGCGGTTTAGGATCATCAGGATGTCGCGCGGCACGGTCGGGTCAGCATTCTCATTGATTGTAACCGCCGCAGTAGTATGCGGCACATAGACTGTACATACCCCATCGATCACACCGGAGTCCTTCACGACCTTTCTGACCTCGGATGTGATGTCTTTGAACTGACTTCTATCGTTGGTCCTGACGTCAATAGCAGCAATCATCCGAACAACGCCTCCACAAAGCCTTTCGATGAGAATTCATCCAGATCATCGATCTTCTCGCCCAATCCAACGAACCTCACAGGCACCTTGAATTCATCGGCAATAGCTATCACAATACCGCCTTTGGCAGTGCCATCGAGCTTGGTGAGAATAAGCCCGGTCAGATCGAGCGCCTCGTTGAAGACCTTCACCTGCTGTATGCCGTTCTGGCCCGTTGTAGCGTCGATAGCGAGCAAAACCTCATGCGGAGCTGTTGCATCAGCTTTGGCAATCACACGCTTGATCTTTTTCAGCTCTTCCATGAGATTCACCTTGGTATGCAATCTACCGGCTGTATCAATGATCACGACATCTGTCCCGCGCGAATGCGCCGCCTTGACGGCGTCGAAAGCTACCGCGGCACTGTCTGCGCCTGCGGAAGCCTTCACGATATCGCAGCCGACTCGGTCAGCCCAAATCTCGAGCTGTTCGATTGCGGCGGCACGGAAAGTATCGCACGCGGCCAGTATTACCGATTTGCCGCTCTGCTGAAACGTATACGCGAGTTTGCCGATCGAGGTGGTCTTGCCGGTACCGTTCACACCCACCACGATGATAACGTATGGCTTATGTTTGATCTCGAAGAAACTCTCGTGGTGATTATCGCTATCGAATATGTCCGCGATCTCGGCCTTGATCGCCGTCATGACATCCTCACCATCGCGGATATTCTCTCGCTTCACGCGCTCCTCCAGGCCCTCGATGATCCGCTCGGCAGCCCCGATTCCAACGTCAGACTCGATCAGCGCCTCTTCGATATTCTCGAGCAGATCATCATCGACCCTGGCAGACAGCCCCACAACATCTTTCACACGACCGACCAGGTTGTCTTTCGTCTTGGTCAGTCCGTCCTTCAGCCGCTTGAAAGATAACTTCATTGTTCGGTCTCCACCATCTCCTCGACTTCCGACTTACTTTCACTCCGGGTGCCGGATTCGCTCTCACCCAGTATTGCCTTTCTGTCTGCCTCACTGTTCAGATTGACACTTACTATCTGGCTGACGCCCGGCTGCCGCATAGTCACACCATACAGTATGTCAGCGGCCTCCATCGTGAGCTTGTTGTGAGTAATGATGATAAACTGCGTATTCTCCGAGAAACGTCGGATCATCATAAGGAATCTCCCGATGTTGGCATCATCCAGCGGTGCGTCAACCTCATCGAGAATGCAGAATGGCGACGGTTTCACGAGATAGAGCGAGAACAGAAGCGAGATGGCGGTTAGTGCTCTCTCTCCGCCTGAAAGCTGTTGTATCGAGAGTATCTTTTTGCCGCGTGGACGTGCGGTGATAATGATATTCGATTCAAGCGGATCGGTATCATCCTCGAGGCAAATGTCCGCCTCGCCGCCCACGAACAGCTCCTTGAACACATCCTGGAAGTTCGTTCGCACCGCCTCGAGTGTCTCGGTGAAAAGCCGCTTGGCAGTCGTGTTGATCTTTAAAATCGTCGATTTCAGGTCTTCCTTCGCCTTGACCAAGTCCTCCACCTGCTCATTGAGGAAGTCGTAACGCTTGCTCTGCTCCTCGTATTCATCGAGGGCGAGCATATTCACCGGGCCGAGGTTCGCGATCCTTGCCCGTTTCTGAGTCAACTCCTCAGTCATCTGCTCGATCTGTTCCTCGGAGAGCTTCACTGTCAGCGAACTACGCGATGGGTCGAACTCGTAATGCTCGAGCGCATCCTCGATCAGGTTCTCCTTGCGTGACCGCACCGAGGAGAAATCCAGTTCGATTCTGTGAATCTGCTCGACAGATTGCGAGTTTTGCTTTCGGAGTAACTTCAGACCCTCGTCGATCTGCTGAATCTTCGCCTCGTCATCTGCAACATCGGAATTCTTTCTGGCGAGATCATCTCTCAGACGATCAGCCTTCTCATACTCGAGCTTTAGCACGCCCTCGTTTTCTTCGATCGATCGGCTGCACTCCACTGCTGTCTGAGTAGCCTCCGCCTGCTGGTTCTCTCGCGCGACTATTGTGCGCTCGATATCTTCTTTGACTTCTTCGAGTCTCTCTCCGTTGGCGCGGAGAGTCGACAGCTTGCCCTCAACCGATACGAGATCCATCCTGAGCTTGTTGCATTCCCTCTCAGTTGAGTTGTATAAGGTCTCTGCAGCAGAGAGACGCTCACGAACCCCCGCGATCTTCCGCTCCTGCTCTTCTCGTCCCGCCTGAAGCGATCCCAGCTCTCGCTCTATGTCAGTCTTGTCTCTGCTGATCGAATCGAGGCTGCCCGCAATCTGCTCGCGCGCACTCGTCTTCTCGGCACGCTGGGTATTAAGTGAGGTCAGCTCATACTCCATCCGGGAATTCCGGATACTCAGTTCGGTAAGCTCGGTCTTCCTGACTGCGAGCTCTGACTCGACTTCGGCAGCCTTCGACTTCTCTGACTCTCCCGTCTCCACTTCATCCACTCGCTCGGCATCGAGTTCTGCTCTCCGTCTGTCGAGTTCCGTGCAAGATTTCCTCAGCCTCTGAATCTCGTCCTTTCTGCCGACAAGGACGACTTCATCCTTACCGGCCGAACGAATCCTGCCGCCCTCGGCGAAAAGCGTACCATCCTCACGCCAGTAGTAGTGCTCAGTTGGCTGAAAGCCAGCGTTGTCGTTCTCGGCGATGAAATGCCCTTCGAACAGAAAATCCAGCACGGGCCTGATACTGTCAGCACCCGTAACAAGAGAACGGACCGAGCGATGATCCGTCGATTCGTCGGAGGCAATGTCTTGCTCGTGACTGAAGCGATCCAGCACGAGAAGTCCGACTCTGCCCAGTCTCTCCGCTTTAACTCTCTCGATGACGGCGTCTGCCGTATCCTGGGAATCAACGATGAAATAACCGGCGAAATCACCGAGCACCGCCTGGATTAGCTCGTAGTGCTCGGAATCGGCCTGAATGAGATTTGCCAGGGAATCTATCAAGCCGGGGATTTCATCCTTCAAGCGTCCCAGGGCAGCCGCGCCGGAACCGTAACCTTCGTATTCGGAGACTACCTTTTCGACAAACTCGAGTCGCGTCGACGCCTTCTCAGACTGATTGCGCAGCGAGTTGATCTCTGCTTCCAAGTCGCCAATCCTGCCGGACCTCCCTGCAATCGAATCCTGCAGGCTGTTGAGCTCTTCCTCGAGCTGTCCGATTCGCCTCTCGAGTTCACGCTGAGCCAAGATACGTTCATCGTATTCAAACTGCAGTTCTGAGATCCTGCCATCGAGAGAATCAAGCTCTTCAGCGAGCTTGTCGTATCGATCTCGATCCGTCCTGTACCGCAAATCGAGGCTGAGCTGGCTTTCGCGCCGGCCTGTCAATTTGTCGCGGATGCTCTCGAATTCTCGCTCCGCCTGATCGAGCTCCGACTTCAGTCGATTAAACTCGGTCAGCTTGATGTCGAGATCGTTTTCGGCGTCGGCGAGATTGCCGTTCAGAGTCTCGATCTCTTTTTCGACTTCGTCCCCCTCGGTTACATTCGACGCGATATCCTCATCTATCGAGTCATTTCGCCGCTGCAGGCTGTCGATATCGGAACTCGCGCGCTGGAACTGCTCGCCGGCATTGCGCTTCTTCTCTTTTAACACTGATAGCTGATTCTCGAGACGGTGACACTCCGAGACGGCATCGGACAGCTCCAACTGAAGCTTCCGAACGAGCTGATCCAGCTCGGTCTTCTCGAGCATCGCCTGCTCTCGCTTCAGTTCCATTTCACTGAGGCGTGAGGAATTTGCATCCGAATCGACACGCAAACCATCAAGCTTCTTCTTCAGTTCTCTTTCACTCTCGGAGAGACGGTTCCATTCCGCCGATGAAAGCGACATGCCGATCCGCTTGATCTCATCGCTCAATGTCTTATGCCTCTCGGCCTTGGATACCTGACGGTTGAGCATATTGACCTGCGAGTGTACTTCCGAGAGCACGTCCTGCAGGCGGAGAAGGTCGGATTCGGTGGCATCGAGCTTGCGAATGGCAGCGTTCTTGCGCTGCTTGTATTTCGTAATCCCCGCAGCCTCTTCGAACAGGATGCGTCTGTCCTCAGTGCGTTCGGATACCAGAACATCGACCATGCTCTGTTCGATCACACTGTAGGCGCCGGGACCGAGCCCGGTATCGAGGATCATCTCGGTGATGTCTTTTAGACGGCACGGCGTTCGATTGATCGAAAACTCGGAGTCGCCCGAGCGAAACAACCTCCTCGTCACGTTGATCTCGTTATAGTCGGAGGGTATTACGCGATCGTGATTATCGAATGTAAGCGACACCTCGGCCATGCCGAGAGGTTTGAGATCGCGAGTACCGGCGAATATAATCTCTTCGAGTCGTGATCCTCGAAGCACCGACATTCTGGTCTCGCCCAATACCCAGCGAAGTGCGTCCAGAAGATTCGTCTTTCCGCACCCATTGGGACCAACGATGCTCGTAATTCCTTTATCGAACTTCAGTTCAGTCTTCTCGGGGAACGACTTGAACCCCAGAAGATGCATTCGTGACAGATACATTGAGAAATCCTCAGTTGGTAGAAGCCGAAGTGAGTTTTGAGAGCACTCTCAGCAAAGAGTGCAGTGCATCAGGTTCGGTTCCGGAATCGCCGGGCTTGATCTCCACATTATGAATGGGAGGTCCCCACGATCCGAATACACCGATCCGTATCGGCGCGGATGAGACCGCGCACATGGCCGCGTTGAAGCAACTCCGATGAAGGTCGAGATCTACGACCATTCTGCTCTTAAGATTGCTGATTCTGGCGAAGAAGTTCTTCTTCGGAAATCCATACCAGTTGATCTCCATTGCATGTGGAGCGAAGCTCCTGAATCCCTCCGAGCGCGCCGTCTCGCGGACCTTTTCATCCGGCACTGAAACAAGGCAGATCTCCGAGCCGGGAAACGCCTCCACAAGAACCGCCGAATTATCAAGAAGCCGACGACGTCTCTGCTCGTTTTCGGGAAGCAGAACCAGAACTCGACCGGCAGCTGCGATCTCCCTTCCGATATTGATCACACGCTCCCGTATATGCCTTTTCAACGTTAGTACCTTCAATTTCTGGAAAACGGCCTTGAACTTACTCATTCTTAATAGCAGCGGAGTCGATATACGACTCCCAGTTTTCCTTGTTGATCCTCAGGCGAACTGCGTTGTTGCCCGGGACGTGGAAACCGGACAATGGCTTCATCGGCTGCCCATAGATCGTCCCGGTAATAAACTCCCATCGTCCGAGCGTGATCTCCAGTGATTCGTAAGCCGAGAAAAACCGCTCGGCATCGGGACTTACGAGTCTCTTGAACACTGTATCGCCGTCCGCGACAACGCTCGCCCAGAATTCCTCGGAGGATGTGAGCACTACTTCGAGGCTCTCTGGATACATTTCCACAGGTCCCTCGACTATCGTGTCATCCGGATCGGGATCAACTCCGGTGAATTCTCCCGCGGTAGAGTCGACGACCTTCTCGTGGCCGGGCGAATCGAGTATATCTGCGGCTGCATCGTCTGACTCTTCCACGGCTGCCGGATCTATTTCACCATTCGTGTCGCTATTATTCTCCGGGACACCGGATGACAGGCTGATGTACATCAGGACGATAAAACCGCAGAGCACAACGCCGGCGATTCCGAGAAGGATCTTGACCATATCCGGCCCTTCGCCCTTCTGCTTTTCTGCCTTTTCGCCAGCTGCCTCCCGTTTCTTTTCGGATGGTTTGCTCTCTTCCTGAGACTGTAACACAAGCTTCGGCTCATCTTTCTTCGACGGCTGGGGCTTCTTCTCTTCTGGCTTGGATTCTCTCTCTCTGGAGTCTTTCTTCTTCTGAGATTTGCCGGACTCCTCCCGCAGGTCCTTCATTGCAAATGTCCCGGCCTTGATCTTGGCATACTCGAGACCGAGAGCCTCTGCGTAAGACTTGCAAAAGAGATCGTAGTATAACTCGCCGGGAAAATCGTCCTGACGCTCTTCCTCTATCGCCTTAAGGTACTTGACATTAATCTTGGTCTTCTCAGCAATATCTTCAAGTGTCAGCTCCTGGCGCTCCCGCTCGCTTTTTAGAAGCTTGCCGAGAGTCAGCATCTCCCCATTATTTGCAAACTCAATCATAGATGTATGCCCCGAGCATTCTATAGTCGTTCCAAGAGATCGGCGAACAGCAACGCCGGAAAACCTATAATATTATCCAAACAACCCGTATGTCGATCAACTAAAAACTTTCCCATACCCTGTATGCCGTAGGCCCCGGCCTTGTCGTCCGATTCGCCGGTCGCCACATACTCCTCGATCTGAGAGTCGGACACGTCTCTGAATGTCACCCGGCTCTCGGCAGTCCCGGAGACCATCTCGCCCGATGGCAGACTCCGGAGCACGATCGACGTGTAAACGAAATGATCGTTCTTGCGGAGACGTCTCAGGTGCAGTACAGCTTCCTTTCTGTCGACAGGTTTTGAGAGAATGGAGCCATTAAGCACAACAATCGTATCCGCAGCAACCACCAGTCCACTCTTAAATCCATCAGACCCTGCAAGCGCTTTCTGTTTAGTGACTTCCACCGAACTCTCGATGGGTCCGTCCGAACTTCCGCTGGCCGTTATGTCCTCGTCCACATCGGTAACGTATACCTCGAATTCGAGACCGAGTTTCCGCATGATTTCCTGACGGCGCGGTGATCCGGAAGCGAGACGGATATTCCTGGCTCCGACCAAGGTCTGGATGCGCTCTTTGATTGCTTGGTCATAATCTACGGTAAGTACAGTCATACCTTGCTGTCTAATATGATAGTAACGGGACCTGCGTTTTCGAGCCGCACGTTCATTCTCGCTCCAAAAACCCCGGTCTCGGTCCTTAGTCCAGTGTTTTCGCACAGTTCCACGAACAGTTCGTACAGCCGTTCGGCTTCCGCAGGGTCCATGGCATCGCCGAAGGACGGCCTCCTTCCCTTCCGCGTGTCTGCCTGAAGAGTGAACTGCGAAACTACGAGCACATCGTACTCGAGCTTAAGGCAGGATAAGTTCATCTTGCCCTCGTCGTCTTCAAAGATACGAAGATTCAGAGACTTATCCGCCAACAGGCGGACGTCCTCTTCAGCATCCTCCCTGCCCGCACCAACCAGTAGAACCAGCCCCCTGCCGATTTCACCTACAATCCGGCCATCGACTTCGACAGAAGCGGAATTTACTCTTTGCAGCACGACTTTCATAGCGCGTCAAATTACGAGTTATCGCATGCCATGTCAACCAATTAGCGCAGGCGAGTAAGCCGAATGAGAGGATCAGACACACTGACTGAAAACAGGTCTTCTTAATGGATACAACCGGAGAGATGTTTGGAGGGTCTCAGTAAACCAGTTCGCCGAGACGAAACTCGGTTAGCTCGGCGGCAAGGTGGCCGACAATCACCTTTGATTTCATCAGCACCGGCATTTTGAGGCGGTCATCGGTCAACCAGACTGTGAGTCGCCCCTCGTGCTTGAACAATCCGGCGGACTTCAAAAGCGGCTCGACCTTCAGGCAGTCGAACGTCCCCGCCTCCACATCAATCTCTTCCCTGCCGTGCACAATCACCGCCAGGTTGTAGCACTCGCGATCGTTGTAGTTGACGACATGCACTGTATCGCCGACTTCAAGGTCAAGGGTCCGGACATAGTAGAGGCTCGACAGTACGTCCTGGATGTACCGATGCACGAGAACCGTGTCTTCCTTTTCGAAAGCCAGCCCACGATACTGGTCGAATTCCTGGTGGACATTCGCGGTATATCCGCCTTCCCTCAGATGTTTCTCGAACCTCCACGGAAACAGCCCCCATACATCCATATATGTCAGTCCGCTGTCGCGGACCTTGAATACCTTATCGAAGAAACCGTAGGAGCTTGCGCGCGTTGTAATCGAATAACACAAGCGACCATTGTAGTCGAAGACAGAATCGACGCTCATCTCAGCATATCCGGGCGTGATGAAGCTGTATTTCAGATCGAACTTCAGGTATTCCCCCGGGCCGAACGCATCGTTGATGATTTCTCTGAAGTTGGAGTCCACCGGTACTGAGTCGTACGGCACGTCGAGGACGCGGCAGCTATCGAGTTCGATGCCGTCCCCCGTCTCGATTTCACTCGCCGAAAGTACGCCCCCGATTGTGACGACAACAAACGCTGTGAGGAGTGTGATCGCCCTTCTACAAACCTTATTTCTCTCTGCCCAGTTTCTCATAAATCCGTCTCTTTATATGAGGCCAGGCACGCTTAAGTTCCTCTTTGATCTCCTTGTACGTGCGCTTGTAGTTCTCGAACTCGGTCCCTATCGGATCTGCGACAGAGAGATCCTCGACCGGCTCCTGGTCAGGAAACGCTTTCAGCATGGCTACCTTGCCGTCGGCTTCGGGGAATTTTCCCAACACTTCAAAAAGATGATTGTATGCCATGACGAGGATCAAGTCAGAGTCATCGACAAGATCTTCCGTGATAGCGGTCGAATGATGATCGGAGATATCGATTCCGTCCCGCGACGCGGCCGTCACGGCGTCCTTTGTGGCGGGGTAGCCGTCGAGCGTCCCCGTACCGGACGAAACAACCTCGACATCATTGCCGAGACCATCCGAATTGACCAGATGCTCCAGTACACCGTGCGCCATCGGAGATCGGCATGTATTCCCCGTGCAAACAACCATTATCTGGAATTTTTTCTCGCTCAAGCCTCTACTTCCTTTCGCCATGCCGCCATGATCTCCTCCGGTGCTACATCTCCGACTCTGATGATGTTCGGAGATCCGCCACTTATATCGAGAACCGTGGACGCATGCGCATCTGACCGCACGGAACCGTCGAATATAAGAATATCAACCCTGCCCTCCAACCATTTTGTGAGAAATCGTCTGTTTGTCGAAGGCATCTCGCGGTGAATGTTGGCGCTGGTTGCCGTGAGAAAGTGTTCGGACACATGCGCCAGCTCTCGAATGAACTCATGGGAGGAGCATCTCAGTCCGATCGTACTATTCTCCGTGACAATTCCCGGCCAGTGAGATCGTTTCGACAGTCCGACGATCGTCAGGGGTCCCGGCCAGAATCGTCCAAGGAACGCTTCCAGCCCCTCGGGAGGAGCGCTCAACAGCTCGGCTCCCTTCGCGAAGTCCTCCACAAATACAGCACTCGGAGACGACGGCCCCTGTTGCTTGATATCCCAGAGCTTCAGCAGGCCTTCTTCGCTTTCGGCATTGACACAGAGGCCGTACTGGGTTTCTGTCGGAACCAGCGCCACTCCCCCATCGGACACTATCTCTGCTGCTACTCGGGCTGTCTGCTTAATATCCTGGTGAGAATCCAGATCGATAATTTTCAAGGCTGATCCTGCTCTTCGTACTCGGCCGACGTCGTGTCAACCGCTATAGAATCCGCGGAGAGGCTGTCCGCAGTCACTTTGAGACTATCCGGCATGATGAAGTCGTAGTAGATCGAATCCGGCGGGGACTGCACGAGCCAGGCATTGTCGTATCCGAGACTGCGTGCGGTTGACAACAATCTGCGTCCCGCTTCCTGCTTGGTCTCATTCCCAAGGAGAATCTTGTAGTACGGGACCTCATACTTGAGATATAGAGGTTCCTCGAATACATCCGCCGCAATTTCCTTCTCATAACTCGCTTCGGAGTAATACTGGGAAGCGTACAACTGCACGCGGTAGATCGTGGATACCGAATCTATCCCCTCCCCGGCCCTTCTCAGCGAATCTATGGTTTGCCAATCGATGCCCCGCTGGGTAACTCTGCCGCCAGCTTCCTCGGGCACTTTCTCCGGAACGCGGAAATAGTCTTCGTCGAGATCAAGCGGAACATCCCCCCGGCCATCCGGGTACTCCGGAAAACGTTCCGCATCACCGGTCCTCCGTGCGGCACCGCCGCACGCAATTATAAGCAGTATTGAGGCTAAGCAGGCAGCAACGATATAGTCCGCAAATCTACATGTGCTTCTCATACTTCTCGTCCTCACGCAACTTCGCGAGAAGTTTCGGGATGTCTTTCGTCCTCGACCTGTGAGCCACCATCACAACATCGTCACATCGCACAATCACGAGATCGGAAACCCCGAGGGTTGCGATTATGCCATCATCAGGGTAGTTGAAAATCGTCGATTCATAACTGTCGAGTGCAACCACATCGCCCTCGGTTACGTTGTTGTCTTTGTCGAGTCGTCGAACACGCTCCATCGCGCGCCACGTCCCAACATCATCCCACATCAGTTCGCCCTTAATTACAAGCACATTATCAGCTCGTTCCAAAACGGCGACATCGATCGACACCTTCTCGGCATTGTCGAACACATGCCTGCGGGCCTTGAGCTCCTCATCCGTCCCAATCTTCTCCGCATATTCGTCGAGAAGCTGCCCCATCGACGGCTTGTGCTTGCGAATAGAATCGAGAATCGTGTTGGTCGACCAGATGAACATGCCTGAATTCCATAGATGCTTCCGGTCGTAATAGTACTGCTGAGCCGTGACTCTATCCGGTTTCTCGGTGAACTCTTTAATGTGGTACATCGATACCGCACCAAAGCGATCGTAAAGGTCACTCTGCTCGATATAACCGTAGCCGGTCTCCGCTCGGGACGGAGTGATTCCTATCGTAATCAGGCAATCCTTGTCACTCGCCACCTGACATCCGGTGTTGAGAATCTCTATGAGAGCCTCCTGCGGCTTGATAGCATGATCGCAGGACAGCACAACCATAACGGACTTTGGATCCTCCTTGTAAAGATGCGTCGCAGCAAGTCCGATTGTCAGGCAGGTGTTGCGGCCGAACGGCTCCGTTATGATATTTTCGTCCTTGAGATAGTCGATTTTGTCGAGAATCGGCTGATATAGGTTCTCTCCCGTCACAATCCGGATTCTCGGAAGCGGAATGAAGTCGACGACGCGATCGATGGTCTCCTGCAACATGGTCCTGTCCGAAGTGATCCTCAGCAACTGCTTCGGATGGTTCTCCCGCGAAAGCGGCCAGAATCTCTCTCCCTTTCCCCCAGCCATGATAACGCCATAAATCATCTATCGACCTCCGTTTGGTTTGTGCCAAGGTAGAGCGGGCCTATTCCAAAGTCAAGAAAAGAGTGATTGCAGGATCGGTGCAAATGACCTACATTTGGTTTCTGCTACCGATGGATTTACGGATGCCCCTCACTCCGAAAACGAAAGCCCGGGAGGAGATGTGAATAGAGTCATAACAATGATGATAGCCCTGCTGATACTACTTGCGACAATGGCAGACGGCGAAGAAGCCCGGCTGTTGCGCTTTCCGGATGTTCACACTAACCGTGTGGCATTCATCCACGCTGGAGATGTATATACGGCTCCGCGCAGCGGCGGCGAAGCTACCCGGCTGACTACGCACGATGGGATCGAGTATTTTCCAAAGTTCTCGCCGGATGGCTCGATGATCGCATTCACGGGTCAGTATGATGGCGATATCGCAGTGTACGTGATGCCGTCCGACGGAGGTTCGCCGACACGGCTAACTTATCATCCGGGTATCCAGCGCACCAGCGAGCGATTCGGCCCGGAAAACATAGTGATGGGATGGCATCCCGACGGTGACCGGGTGATGTTCCGTTCACGCAAGGAGGTTATGGACTGGTGGGACGGTCGCGTGTATCTCGTCGATTTGGATGGCGGCATACCGATTCCGCTTCCAATGGAGACCGCGGGATTTACGAGTCTCTCTCCGGACGGGAATAGCGTCGCATACTGCCCTATTTTCCGCGACTTCCGAACTTGGAAACGGTACCGGGGCGGGATGGCACAGGATGTCTGGATATACAACATGGCTGACACGTCCTCACGGAGAATCACCGACTGGGAAGGCACGGATCACATGCCGATGTGGTACGAGAACAAGCTATACTTCTGCTCGGACCGCGCGGGTCGCCTGAATCTCTGGTCACACGATCTCCAGACCGGAGTCCAGGCGCAGGTAACGGAATTCACCGAGTTTGACGTGATGTGGCCGAGCCTCGGTAAGGACGGGATAGCATTCGAGAATGGAGGATACCTCTACGTCCTCGATCTCCCGTCCGAGGAACTCAAGAAAGTCGTAGTATCTCTCGCCACGGATCATCTATTCATGCGGGACGAATTCAAGACTGTCTCCCCCGACGGAAGAGACTATCAGGTCTCACCGAACGGCAACAGGGCGATCTTTTCGGCTCGCGGTGATATCTTCACGGTGCCCAGGGAGAAGGGTAACACTCGAAATCTCACTCAAACTCCGGGAGCCAGAGAACGAGAGTGTTCGTGGTCACCCGACGGTGAACAGATTGTATTCATATCCGATGAGTCCGGTGAGGAAGAGTTGTATCTCATCTCCAATGATGGCAGGGACAGAACCCAATTGACTTCCGACGGCCACGGTCACAGGTATAAACCAATCTGGTCGCCTGATAGTGAGAAGATCGCTTTCTCTGACAAGGATCACATTTTGTGGCTGATGGATGTTGATTCGAAAGCTCTTGCAAAAATTGACAGCTCCGAGAACAGCGAGATTAGGTGGTACAACTGGTCGCCTGACAGTAAGTATCTAACCTATCACAAGGAAATCGAAAACAGGCTTCAGGCTGTGCACATATACTCCGTCGCGGATAAGCAGGTCCACCAGGTTACGCAGGGATTCACGAACGACTACATGCCGGCTTTCGACCCAACGGGTAAGTACATGTATTTCCTCTCTGAGAGAAACTTCAACCCGGTACTCGGATCGTATGAGTTCCAGTTCGTCAACGAAGCGATAACCAACGTGTACATGGTCCTGCTGAACAAGGGTACAGAGTCACCATTTGCTCCTGAAAGCGACGAAGTGCAAGTCGACTCCGACGAGAAGAAGGACGCTCGTGACACTGACGATTCCGAAGCCGAAGTTGCGGTCAGTATCGACTTCGAGGGCATTTTCGACCGCCAGGTCGAGATCGAAATTCCAAGCGGCAATTACGGTTCCATCGCACCAGTAGATGGCGCCGTATTCTATTCCTCCCGGCCCATCTACGGCATGCGCGGCAAGGTTTCAGAGGGTGAGGGCGCGATACACAAGTTCGTTCTCGAAGAAGAGAAGGATCACATTTTTCTCGAAGGAACCGGCTCATTTCTGCTCACTTATGATGGGAGCAAGATGATCGTCCGCAAGAGCGGAGGATACCACATTATCCCGACATCCGGAAACGGAGCCTCACTCGACAACTCCAAGCTCGATCTATCTGGCATGAAGATGAGGATCGATCGGCGTGCAGAGTTCGAACAGATGTTTGAGGAGGTCTGGCGCATCGAACGCGACTTCTTCTATGATTCCAACATGCACGGTGTCGATTGGACAGCAGTCGGTGACAAATACCGCGAACTGCTTCCCCACGCGGCACACAGGTATGACCTCAATTACATTCTCGGAGAGATGATCGGCGAGCTGGCCTGCTCTCATACATATGTTGGCCGTGGAGACTACCCGGAAATAGAAGGTAGTAATGTCGGCATCTTCGGTGCGGATTTCGCGGTCGACTCGGCCGTAGATCGAATCAAGATTGTCAATATTTTGAAAGGTGAGAATTGGGATGACAATCTCCGCTCACCACTTCTCGATCCCGGTGTTGATGTATCCGAAGGTGAGTACCTGCTCGCCATTGACGGCCAGGAGATAACGGCTGATATCAACCCGTATTCGCTCACGGTGCAGAAAGCTGACAGGATCGTGACTATCACGGTCAATGATAGACCGACTATGCAGGGCGCGAGAGACTACGAGATCAAGCCAACCAGTTCCGAAGAAACGCTGCGGTATTATGATGCGGTCGAAAGCAATCGGGAGTATGTCGACTCGGTATCGGCCGGCAAGATCGGATATATACATATTCCGGACATGGGCAGTTGGGGACTCATACGGTTTGCGAAGATGTTCTACCACCAGAGCAAGAAGCCGGGACTGATCATTGACGTTCGCTATAACGGAGGCGGGTTTGTTTCGAGCCTGATTCTCGAAAGGCTAAGGAGAGTGGTCAAGGCGATGGGGATGTCGCGAAATGGTGGCGTCGGCAGAATGCCGGGATACGGAATACATGCACATATGATCACCCTCTTGAATGAGTTCTCATGCTCCGATGGCGACTATTTCCCGCACTTCTTCCGTGAGTACGGCCTCGGACCATTGATGGGCAAGCGTTCATGGGGTGGAGTTATCGGAATCCGCGGATTCCGCGGGCTTGTCGACGGCGGGTATTTCACCGCGCCGGAATTCGGGATTTTCAATCTCGAGGGCGAATGGATCATGGAAAACGTAGGCGTATATCCCGACATCGAGGTGGATAACCTCCCGGAGCGCCGCGTAGAGGGATTCGACGATCAGCTCGATCGTGCTATTGAGCATATCCAGAGGAAGCTCGAGACCGATCCGAAGACTCTGCCCGGATTCCCGGGGCCGCCAGACCCGAGGTGACATAACGGAGAAGGAGCCAAGTCACGTATGATTTGCAGAGGACCGAAACATCGGCTCAGCCATCTTGTTGATTGAAATAGCTATGACCAGCAAAAGACCACAAATATACAGGCCAGACGCCAGCCGTTTCGAGATGCTCGCTACGACGCTGTATGGTCTCGAGGAGACTCTCGCTGATGAAGTCACCAAACTCGGCGGTGACAGCGTGCGGTCGGGTATGAAATCTGTAGCATTCGCTGGAGATAAGCGTCTACTCTACGAAGCCAATTTCGGACTGCGATGTGCAGTCCGGGTTTTGGTCCCACTCAAGCGTTTCACCGCTCGCAACGAAGATGAATTCTACAGACAGATCAAGACAGTGAACTGGTCCGTCTATTTCGATGGTGACTCCACGCTCGCTGTCGATGCGATCCTGAAAGACTCGTGGATCGAGAACTCCCTCTATGCCGCACAGAAGACTAAGGACGCCGTGGTGGATCGTATCAGAGCGGATACGGGGAGCAGACCGTCAGTCGACTTAGAGAGGCCTGATATCCGTATAAACGTGTTCGTCGAAGGCACGCAGGTCACTGTGTCGCTCGATTCATCCGGAGTACCGCTCGGCAAGCGAGGCTATCGAACACAGGCGGGCGGAGCACCACTGTCAGAGGTTCTGGCTGCAGGTATGATTCTCCAAAGCGGCTGGGACACGACGACATCGTTCGTCGATCCATTCTGCGGCTCGGGCACGATTGGAATCGAGGCAGCCCTGATAGCCGCCAACATCTCCCCCGGATTGATCGGTAGACAGTACGGTTTCACACGATTCCCGGATTACGACCCTGACTTGTTCAATGAGGTCAAATCAGCCGCACTCGAGAAGGTCGACAAGCATCTTGACAACAGGATTCTCTGTGCAGATATCAGCAAAACAGCCTGCGATATTGCGCAATCGAACGCCTCACGTGCCGGAATCACGGATATCGTCGAAATACGACGATCCTCGTTCAGCAAACTTACGCCACCCACGGAACCGGGCACATTGATGGCCAACCCACCCTACGGGGAGCGCCTCGATCAGGCCGACCTGTTTAAACTCTACGAATCTATTGGGGATACGTTGAAGGACAAATACGCGGGTTGGAAGGCACATATACTAACCGGCAATTTACAGGCCGCCAAGAAGATCGGACTCCGAACATCAAGCAGAACGAAGCTTTACAACGGACCCCTCGAATGCAGGCTGCTCCGGTACGAGCTATATCAAGGCAGCCGGAAACCCGGGAAACAAATCAAAAGATAAAAGTCACATCAAAGCCCCGCGACACATATCGCGGGGCTCTTTTTTTCTCAATGAGGCAATGGCCGAAGCACTGCATTACGGACAGTCGATACAAGGATCGGGTCCGCCCTGGAACACATGGACAATCAGGTATGTAATATCGTCGATATCCACCCCTCCACTGCAGTTCACGTTCGCCGCTTCGATAACCGCCGGCGCGGGCCCCCCGTTGAATACATAGTTGACGAGGAATACGATATCGTCGACATCGATGCTCTCGTCTTCGTTGACATCACCGCAGGTATAAGCATCCTCGATCGTAAGATCGATCGGAGCCTCAATGAGTGACTCACCCGGATCCGGATCGTTGGATATAACCTTTATATTCGCCGAATACATTCCCACGTCCATCCCCTCAGTGGTGATTGAGAACGGCAGTGTGTCGGCCTCGAGTGCGGCAAGATAGCCGCTCTCGAGTGTCATATCGATCCATCCCATCGGGTTCGTAAAGAGGACTGCGAGTGAATCGTGCAGATAGTCGGCCTTATACACGACTGTCAATCCATCGGAACCGTCCACATTCTCGATCCCGACCGTGCAATCATCCTTCTCGAAACCATCACCGATCGTATCATACTGGTACTTGATTGTGCCATCCTTGAAGAGGATAATTTCAGCATTTATGACCTCTCCCGGCGCAGCGTTGTACTTCGGATAGTCTACAAACTGGATGACGGTCTTGTCACCCTGCTGTTCGTAAAGAACCTTACCGTCGGGGTTGTTGCCATCGAGAATATTCAGATCATCCCAGCACCATGCCAGGATGTTATTAGGTGTCGTCGTATTCGGCAGCATATCCTTGAGATACGACTTGTAGTTGGCGGTATCTCCAAATCCGATTATGCCGTTCGAACCGACCCAGAACTCGACATATTCGGTTCCGTAATATTCGAAGCTGAATCCGATGTCGAACGGGCCAACGTAGTTGTCGTCCGTGAGTCCGAGGATTTCAATACCCGTTGCCTGGATATCGATCCAGTCGAACTCGGGTCCGCCGGACTCATCCGAATCTATCCACATGTGACCGTAGGTATCAGGTCCGCCGGCGTCAAAGACGACATCCGTTCCCGGAGGCCCGGCGCTGACTCCCTTGACAGGCTCGACGTCGAACGCTGACTGATCCACCTCGTACGTCGCGGGCGCCACATTCCCGGAAGCAATCAACTGGCCTATCGTGGACAGCGGGTTGATCTCGGGAACTACATTTACACTGTACCACAGCATACCCGGCCCACCATTGTCGATAACGACCTCGCCAGCCGTCGAATCGCCGATCGGGAGCGTGTAGCTGAACGATGACGGAATCACCGTAATCGCAGGAGCGTAGTCGATGTTGATGTCATCCACATACCAGTCATCCTGTCCCGCTCCCGAACCAAACGAGAGAATCCTGAACTGGAACTGGCCATGAAGGAATGCACCCGGAAGAGGGATCGAGACTATCTCGAAGCCACCCGTGTTTGGCAGACCACCCTCCTGGCGAGACAGCTCAGCCCACTCGCCAACCGAACTCCTGAATTCAAACACGAGATCATCGCCGTTCTCAGGCGGATCGCCTACTCCGCCTCTCTGGAATGCATAGAAAAACCAGGCATTCTCGAGCGCAGACATGTCGATTGTCTGCGAAACCAGCGTATCATTGCCGCCATCCATATTCAGTGTGCGCGGCGGCGACGGCGGATTGGGAGCCTCGGTCACGAGGTGTGCTCCTACTCGGAATGTCCATTTCAGGTCGTCGAGCGTGGCATCCGGGAAGTTGTCGAACCACGGGAACTGGCCGATCGGGCCATTGGAGATCGATGTCACGAGCGCGCGATCCTCAACGAACGCATCGCCTGCCGATGTTGCCTTGACCCAGGCGCCATCGTCGTCACCAAACGGGGTGGCATCCGGGACTTCCACCTTAACGACTACCTTGATCGAATCGCCCGGCGAAACCGGATCGGTCTCAGTGATCTGAGTAGTTCCGGTTTGATCCCAAAATGACACCGGCCAGATAGCGGCAGAGTCAGCAAGTGAATATGTATCGGTTTGAAGTCCGTCATTTATGACGTAAATCGCATGCACAGCCGTGTCGCCGGCAGCGCCGTACGACTCCACCTCGGAAGGCGATATCGACAGATCGAATTGCGGCGGCGGTCCAACATATACGTCATCGATGAACCAGTCATCGTACGCGCCGGACGTGGCTGAGCACTCGAATCTTATCGCGAATGCACCATGGAGAGCATCTGCCGGCAGGTTGATCTCGACCTCAACGTACTCTGTCATGTCGGGACCATCGCCGAAGTGGGTGTTCAACGACAGCCATATGCCGGCATTGTTGAAGTACGAAACAACGAGGTCATCGCCGGCATCCGGTGATTCCCCGCCACCGGTCTGCTGATACGAGTACCGCACGAGCGCATTGACCTGTCCATCCAGATCGATGGCCTGCGAGGTCACCTGGTCGCCGCCGGACGGATCACCGTTCAGATTCAAACTGTAAGGATATGACGGCTCTTCGAGACCGACGTCATTCACTTCCGCGCCGTCGACTATCACCCATTTGCCAATATCTATCGTTGTCGATGGGAAATTATCCACGAACGGGACATCCCACGGCTCACCGACCGAGGTCGTGCGGAGGTCGAGTTCCGAGCTGATAGACGGGTCGCCAGTCGATGTCGCTGCGACTGTTGCCGTATCAGTATCTCCGTACTGACTCGACGGTATGATCACCGACACCTTGAAATCGAAGCTCTCATCCATCAGCAAATTTGGAGTTTGCGTAATCTCAGTCTGACCGAGATAGTCATACATTGTAGTCTGCCAGGCAGCACCGGTCACTGTCAGATCATAAGTATCATCCAGTACTCCCATATTGGTTACAGTCAAGTCATACCAGAGCGTATCGTCCACACCGCCGGACTTCTGTTCGATTAAGGTCGTGAGTTCTGCCTCATAATCGATAACCCTGAACGAATAAACGTCCGTCGAATCAGTATCGCCCGCAACGGTTTTCGCGAACAGAGAGTAGTCAATCACGGTGCCCGGAGACTGTGACGGTATGTAAGCGTTATACTCATTGAGCCCTCCGGTTGGCTGCAAGACCTCAGAATACTCGATTGCATCGATCTCGTAGCGGAGCAGCACAGAGTCGGTGACGAGAGTAGTATCTGCGTATATCTGGCAGAGCACCTCATAATCCACAAGCGTGTCTCTCGTGTCTGTCAAAGGGCTGTGCGAGATAACGATCGCACCCATCTGAGAGAGCGCGTTGTATACGTTGATTCGTCCCCATCCGAACTGATTGTCGAATCCGGCGGGTCCGAGGTCATCCGATGTATTCTCCATAATCCTGCGAACGGAATCAGCACTCAATCCCGGATTCATCGAAAGAATCAGTGCCGCGAAACCGGCAACGTGCGGTGTCGCCATCGAAGTTCCGGCCAAGGGACCATAGTTCAACGGAAGACCGTAATCGGTCGTGATCGTAACCGGATAGTTCGGGTATGTCGACAAAATATCGTCGGAATCAAAAGGGGAACCGTACCCACCCGGTGCGGAAACCGTTACCGATGGCCCGATGCTCGAGAAGGGCGAAGACTGGTCGTTGTGATCAACCGATGACACGCAGATGACGTTATCGTAGCTGGCTGCGTACGCGCCGGGCCATGAAACCGAGCCCTGCCAGTTATTCCCGGCTGCAGCACACACAACTACATTGTTGGTGTCGGCGTAAGCCACGCCGTGCTCCTTAGTGGCGCCCTCGGACCCACCGCCGGAGTAGTTTATCACCTGGCATCCGTTATCAACAGCGTAAATACAGCCATCACGGAAATTCTCGTGCGACCCGCTTCCGTTGGCATCAAAAACCTTGATCGCGAGAATCTCAGCATTCCAGCTTACGCCGGCAACACCGGTTCCGTTGTCGGTCTCGGCAGCGATTGTCCCGGAAACATGAGTACCATGACCGTTGTCGTCTCTCGGTTCGGTATCTCCGTTAGAGAAGTCATAGCCGAAGAAATAACGCATGGGATCATCGAGGTCCTCATGACTCAACTGGCCGGCCTCAATTGGGATACCGCTGTCGAGCACACCGACGCGGATGACTGCGCCGCCGGTTGAGATGTCCCAGCCCTCGGGAGCATCGATATCCGCGTCCGGCGTTCCGCCCGGCGGAACCTGTCCGGTGTTGTGGTAGTGCCACTGCTCGTCAAAACGAGGATCATCGGGCGTCAGATATAGCCGGTCTACCATATTCGGTTCGGCATAACGCGTGACATCCATCCGATCTATTGTTTCGATCAGATCAAAATGTGCATCCCGGCTCCCGGCAACGAGCTTCAGGAATCCGAAACGGTCGGCGTCCCGTACAATTTCAATGTTATAGGGAGCGAGCTTTGCGGCGAATTCATCCTGTGTGACGCCGTGATTCAACATCACGAGAATTTCGCGATCGAGATACTCGATATCTTCGCCCTGCCATTTCGCCTCAAGGATCTCCACGCCGTTGATTGCCTCCTGGGCAGGGGCGGAAATCGCTGATAGAGAGACAAACAGCAAAGCCGCTAACAGTGCGGATAGCCGTCTTTGCATTTTTCCTCCAAATGTTTCGCAGGTAAGTACGTGTGTAAATTTAAGATAATTCATGGTCCAAGATAGTCAACAAAAGAATCGTCGGCCAGGCACTTGGGATTTCGGGGGATATGAGACCAAATAGTCTATGTCAACAGATGCATATCAAGGGTTTTAACTCGCAGATGCCTCTTCTTCCGAGATAGACTCCTCTTCCGCTTCCTTCAGGGAGAGATGCTCCCGGCGGAGGTAATAGAAGCCGACGAGTGTTATGACTATGTACTGAGCGCCATGCAGAACTACCGCCACAGCCATTGCGATATCCTGGTTGATGCCATACGGCTTCAGCGCATACCACACACATATGTGATACCCTCCGACGAATCCCGGAGACTGCGGTATCATTATCCCGATCGAGACGATCACGAGTACGACAAATGATGCTTCGAGCGGTAAGTCGAGACCAAAGGCGAGAAATACAAAGTAGTTGGATATACCGGTCAAAAACCAAAGCACCAGCGACTGCCAGGCAAGACGAATGACAACAGGGAAGTTGCCCATAACCTCAAGGCCATCAGTAAATTTCTCGAAGAGCTCCATGACCTTCTTCGCTATCTTGCGCGGGAAGATCGAGAATATTCTGGACAGGAGATTGAGCGTCGCACTCGGGTTGATCTTGAGGAAGATCAGAATCCCGAGACCCGCAAGGTTGGCAAGCAGGAAGATGTAGCCGAAACTCTGAAGCTCATCCGGCAGCGGCAGTCGTTTGAAAAGCAAAATGAGCGTGAACATCGTAAGCAGCGCAAACGAATCATAAATCCTCTCGATCACGACAGTAGCCAAAACCGCCGATCGGGATGTATCCGTGATCCTGCCGAGAGACCATGCCCGGACAAACTCTCCGAGCCTCAGTGGAAGCACGTTCGAGGCCATGAATCCGATCATGGTGGATGCGAAGAGCTTATCCATCGAAATCTCTTTTATCGGATTCACCATAAACTTCCAGCGATATGCACGGTAGTACATGGCGAGCATTACAACAAGCAGATTTGGGACTATCCAGAGATAGTTCGCCGACCTGAGAGAATTCCACAGCTCGGCAAACTCCACCTTGCGAAATGCGAAGTAGATCAGGAATATGGAGATTGCGTAGCCGACAACTACAAGTATCTTTCTGCGAGTCTTATAATCCAAACCTGCGAACTCCGATATCTTGTATATTCCTATGGCCTGCCTTTAGTCACAGTCTGGCGCATAACGTCCAGCAGCCTCTCCGCCGATGTATCCCAGTTGAATCTTTCCGCCCATGTTATAGCGCCCTGCTCGATATCGCAACGAAGTTTTTCGTCAGAGAACACACTGATTATCAAATCCGCCAACTGACGCACATTCCCGTGCTCGAACAGAAGACCCGAAACTCCGTCGGAGACGGAGTCGCGAAGTCCGGGTGAATTGGCTGCGAGAGCAAGTGTGCCGCACGCATTCGCCTCGATATTGGTCAAGCCCCATCCCTCTTTCAGCGAGGGATAGATAATGCAATGTGACCGCCGCATCATCTCGACCTTTGACTCAGAGGACACATAACCCGCAAATTCGACCGAATCGTTGATACCAAGCTGCCCCGCTTCGGCGACAAGATTGCCCAGGTAGTCGCCGTCACCGGCGACGATGAAACGTGCATCCGGATAATTCTTCAGAACACGGGGCCATGCCTTCAGGACATACTGAACACCCTTGTACTTCTTGATTCGCCCGAGGTACAGCGCAGTGGGATTCTCGTACTTGGTAACGGATTCACCCGGAGAGTACATATCATGATCGATGCCACACTCCACGACCGAGACATTCTCAGCCGGTATCCCGCGCGCCACCAAATCCGCTTTGGTCGATTCGGAGATTACGCAGAACGGATACTTCCGGAAACACCACTGAATAGGCTTCTCCCAGAGATATATGTATGTCCCGAGCACGAAGTTGATTTCCTGGAATACAGTCGTTGCAAAGAGATGCGGTATTACGAACAGGATCGGTATGTCCGACGTGTAAAGCGGCGTGTAAAACGGTATCTTGTTTATATCTTCGAGCAGAATATCGTACCTGTCTTGCGAGAGTTCGCGCCGAACAACGCCGGGCGCGACGTAATTGAAGAGCGAACGCCCGCCCTTTCGGACAACTCGTATATTGTCATAGGTCTCTTCGTCGGACGCCCCCTCGAAACTGCTGCAAACGAGAGTAACGGAGTTTCCATCGGCCGCGAATCTCCTGAGATTCTCCCACAGGTGAATCTCGGCCCCACCCGCGAACGGGTTCTTGGGGTCCTGCCAATTGACAGCAAGAATACGCAAGTTAGTTTTCGGCTCCGGTATCTGGAATAGTTACAGCAGGGATTTCCTGGGTGTCAGGCAAAGTCTCATCTTCCTGGAAAAGCTGAGGGGCCTCTCTCTTCAGCTGCTCATAGGCCTCAACGACCTGCTGATCTTCGGGATGACGCTGCGCCCAGTCCGCGAGGAGCTTTGCAAGTTCGGCCTGCATCTGATTTTCATAGTAGAAGCGAAATATCTCAGTGAAAACCTCGCGAGAATCGGGAGACTCCTCCCACACCATCTCGTAGTTGCTCTTGGCTTTCGCGACCTCGCCTTTGTCTGCATAAGCCGTAGCGAGATACATGCGAAGCCTGTCGGTCGGAATATCCGGTGGAGCCTCATCGAGAACTCTCTCGGCATCCTCGAATCTACCCGCAAGTACATACATCCTGCAGAGGTACGCCCACGGCTCCACTCCGCCGCCGACGAGTTCGATTGCCTTGTAGAGGTGGCTCGCAGCCTCGTCTACCTTGCCCGCCCGTTGCAGAGTGTCCGCCATGATCAGGAAGCCGGAAAGGTAGTTGTTCACGAGGCGGGACGCATTCTCATCCTTGTATACTGTCGTATCTGTCACACCTCGATACTTGAACACCTCCCAGTAGAGCCTCTTGGTTTCCTCGAGCTCAACAGCATCCGGCTGCTTGTTCGGGAAGAGCTGCAGAGACATACCGTGCATCTGCATATACGGGTCGAGCGGCTTGCCGCGATATACCTTGTTCCTCTGCGCAACTGTCACGGCGAATTCGAGAGGCTGCTCCCACTTGTTCGTGTTCACGATATTCTCGATCATCTGATCCTGCACCCGGTAGACATTCCCGTCAGGCGTTCGCATATGACGGAGCCCCTCGATTTGCTCGTCGGTGTAGGATATAGGTACTTCGAGCTTGTGTTTGAGTTGCTTGATATACCAGTTCGTGTTGATCAGCGAAAGGTTTGCGATCTTGACGTCGGGCCGAACGCCGTAGACATACTGCAAGCACCATACAGGAAATGTGTCATTGTCGCCATTGGTGAACATCACAGCCCCATCTGATGCAGACTGCAGTATGTTCCAGGCGTAGTCGTACGGAATGAAATTTCTCGAGCGGTCATTGATGAAGTAATTCTTCGCTATCGCCGAATATGGCAGCAGCACTGCGAGGCACAGGACTCCGAGCACAACGTTCCGCGCAATTCCGGGCACTTTCTGACTCGACATAAGGCTGCGAACGATGTCAAAAAACGCCGCCACCCCCAATCCTATGGCGATGCCAAAGAGAACGAATCCCGGCGTCCAAAAGTAGTCTCTGTCTCGGACCTCGAGATGCCCCTCCCCGACCATCCTGTTTTCACGGGTCCCGTCCGCGAAATTCATATATAAGACAAGTCCAACGGTACCCGCCAATATGAGGAGGAACATGAAAATCCCTGATTTCCAGTGGAATCGAATCGCATAGTATATGCCGTACAATCCTATGAAGAAAAGAACGAGAAATCTCTTGCCATTGATTCCATACTGCTCACTGAAGAACCCCCAGAAGCCCATCCTCGGATGGTTCCCGAACTGGTTCTTCAATTCGCCGCGACGTTCGAACATACGGGTTATCATGTTCTCCGAGCCGTACTGCTTGCGTTCGAGAAAGCTCCTGAATGACTCCCAGTTGTCGGGTATATTCATGTTCATCTGCGGCTTCTGAGCTGACCTAACCGGGATGAAAATCTGCACAGAATAGCCCATCAGCGCTGCGAGCATAATAAGAAACGCGGTACGCCAGAACTTCTGACCCGCATCAAGCCGCATCACGGTGAGAGTCAAAAGCGACCATAAGAAAAACGACAGGCCGAATACGGGCACAAAGGGTGCTCCTTTGGCGAGAAAGAAGAACACGGCTACCGCCGGCAATACCAGTGTATAGACCCAGCCTGTCTTAATTCGCTCCCAATAAGTCGCCATACAGGCAATCGTCACCCATGAGGCCGCAGATATGATGAAAGGCACGACCTGGTAGATAACGAGCATGAGTATTATATATGTAATCCAAATCTGCCAGCTACGCCGATAGTCCTCATCGACGAGGATTATTAGCAGAAACGCCATCGGCATCACAACATACGAGGTCATGTGCATACCGAGTGCGAGAGTGGCGAGATAGGCCATGGCGACAAGGAACGCTTCCCCTCGGGCAGTCTTCCTGTAATCAACCCAGAGCAGCATAAGATAGATCGTGGCCATCATAAAAAGTATCGCAGCGCCATACACCTCGGCCTCAACCGAGTTGCTCCAGTTTGTGCGCCCGAATGCGAAGTAGAACCCGCCTACCAGACCGCCGAGATAGACCGTAACACGCTTCCAGAATGTCATCTCCTGATCCGTGTACCATCTCCTAATGAACCACGTCGCGGTCAGGTAGCCGAGCATCGCGGCAAACGCCGAAGACACGCACGAGATCAGATTGATCCTGAACGATGGGTCCTCGCCTATCGGAAAATTAGAAACGACATTGCCGAGAAGGACGAAAAGCGGTGTCCCCGGGGGATGAGGAATCCCGAGAACATATGCGCACATTATGAACTCGCCACAGTCCCAGAAAGAGAGCGTGCGCTGTACAGTGAGAAAATAGACAATAAAGGACACTACCAGCACAAGGCCGGCAAAAACCAAATTCAGTGGATCTTTCTTGTAATACTCTACGGGATAGTCTGTATCTACCATAGCCTCGTCGTCGCTCGTTATACTCTCTACTTATATGAACCCGTCACATCATAGTTTCGAACTTACCAAATCGACGGCGGGCACACAACCACATTGTGAACCACTCTAATGAATCTGCGAATATAGCCCAAAACTCGCTACTTTGTCCAGTATAATCTCCGTGATATGAACCGTTTACTCGATCTCTCGTTCCTTCCATTTCCCTCTTCGAAACCAAAAAACAAGGACTACGGCGCTGACGATGGTAGTCGAGGTGATCGCCCACCAAACCCCATTCACTCCAACATCAAGCACATAGCAAAGGACGTAGGCTATCGGCAATCTCATTACCGCCGCGGGCACCCCGATAACCATCGGCGGCAGGGTATCCCCCGCCCCGGAGAACGCGCCCTCCAGCACGATCAGCGCCGCCATGAACACCTGCGACAGCGCCAGAATCCGTAGATAGTCGCTTGCATGATCGATCACCATCGGATCGGATACAAATGCCCTGGTTATCAGCTCCGGTATAACAACGAACAGTATTGACACCACACCGGTAATCGCAGCCGTGATTCCGAATGTCACCCAGACCGCCCTCTCAGCTCGTTCAGGCTTTCCCGCACCGAGATTCTGCCCCACCATCGTCGCCACGGCTACGGAGAATCCGAAACAGATCATATACGATATCGCCTCGCTGCGATTACCAACACCGAGTGCGGCGACTGCCTCGGTGCCGAAACTCGCCGTAATCTTGTTCATGAAAATGTAGACTACGGAAAAGAGTATGCCGTTTAACGAGATAGGCAATCCGATCTTGACCATTTGACGAAGCACTTTGAAATCGAGCTTCACAGCCTGATCGAAACGCAAGTCTATGGTCAGCTTTCCCTTGAGCAAGTAGAACGCCAACCCGACTACCGCTAGGGACATTGAGATCACGGTGGCCCAGGCGGCTCCGGCGACCCCCATTGACGGAATCGGTCCGACCCCGAAAATCAGCACCGGATCGAGCACTATGTTCCCTCCGACCGCCAGAAGTGAAAGGAGCATTGGAGTGCGCGTGTCTCCGGTCGCTCTGAACACCGAGACTCCCACCTCATACCAGAAGAAAAATAGCGTTCCGAGCAGCCGGATTTGGAGATACTCCGTGCCAAGCCTCGCAACATCCGGCTCAGTCCCCATGAAGTCGATAAGAAGCGGTGCTGAGAGATATCCGGCCGTTGTTATGACAACTGAAAAGATCGCGGCATATCCGACTGACTGTGACGCCGCAAAGGATGCCCTATCGTATCTCTTCGCTCCGTAGTGGCGTGCCACGATTGCCACGAGTCCGGCAGTCACTATCTCGGCGATTGAGAAGAGAATCCATATATAGAAAACCGCCGATATGACTGCAGCCATCGGAGTCGCACCGAGACGCCCCACCCAGATCATGTCGGTCACGATAAACGCAGTGTGCACAAACATCGTTGCGACAACCGGCCACGCGAGCTTGAGAACAGTCGGTAGAATCGGCCCATGGGTCAGGTCGAATTTGTCCGTCCGTCCGGATAGCTGTATTCCCTCGGTAATTTCAGACATTTACTGCTTTCCAGTGAAAAACTGACAGAGCTCAGTGCTGAACGAGCTTCTGGTATATTCTGAACAGACGAGAATCCTGAAAGTGGCTCGGTGAGCTGAACCCGCTGTCATGATCGAGAATCAACGCCAGCGACTGCTGAAGCAAATCGCAGAGGCAATCGTCGATCTCATGATAGCGACTAACGGCATACTCCTGCCCGGCTTCGACAACAAGGCCATCTTCGATTTCGCCAACTCTCGCTCCACATGAGTGGAGAATCTCGCGCACATGCGACACTCGCAAGCGCCAATCGGCGGAGCCAAACGGCAGATCACGAACAACAGTCTTCCCGGATGCGAACATACCGGCGAGTGCAAGCGGGATGCTGATCTCCGGCAGTCCTCGAACAGCGTCCCCGCCGAACCGCTTTCCGGTGAGATCACCGGTGCGGCTAAAGGTGATATCGCACAACGCGAGTGTGTCCGTCTCAACCTCGCTGTCACTGACCGACACCTCCGCACCGAGTTTGGAGAACAGCTTGAAGGCCAATGCTATCGCCGGTGACTTAAGCAGCCCACGAACTGTCACCGATGACTTCCTTCGCGATAGCGCCATCGCTCCTACAAAGAGTGCCACGAGATGATCTCCGGGAAGCTCTATCTGAATTGGCGCGGACTCAGCCTGTTTTGCGAGGCGATACACGAACTTCTTCTCTTCTTCCTTCGGTTTCAGGCGCCTTAGACGGCGATCGAGTTCGTCCTCTTCAGACTCTTCTATTACCTGCTCGAAAGTCAGACCCGTCGAGCCTGAGGAACTGGCTAAAGGCCGGTCAATCTCAACGTGTGAGCTAATCTCGACCTGACAGCCCGAAACGAGCACACCATCCGAGAGTGAATCGACAAGATGATAGTTCTTGTCAGGAAGAGCATACTTGATCTTCTCGGGCGGATTGAGCGTCGGCCGACAATACAGAATGTTATCGTCCTCGATGCGGTCGTAATCGATCCCCATGCGGCGAAAGAGCAGAAGCCGTGTATCCCGGTCGTCATCAGAGACAGATGGCTTGCGAATTACGACATCACCGCCGTTCGGTGCAAATGCAACGAGGTACTTCAGAAATGAATCCATATCCCGGGTTTCGATGCTGCCATCCTTCGGACCGTGGTCGGTACTCTGCCGCATTTCGATCACATTCCCGGCATCCTTGATTTCGAAACCGGAAGCTTCTGCCAGCGCACGCAGATCGGTGGAGAGCCCCAGCCCGCCCGCATTCTGGAGCACAACTTCCCGCCGTTGAAGAATGCCCCAGTGCAATGCGCGTTCAGCTATGCTCTTCGATGGAGGCAGATCGATTGTACCCTGAATCGACTTCAAATTACATCCTTTCGAGCGGATATATGCCGAGAAGCCCGAGTCCGTCTCCGAGTACGGTTCTCACCGCCTCCGACAATGCCATTCGGGCATTCGACAGAGATTCGTTGTCGGTTATTATGCGATGTTTCTGATAGAAAGTGTTGAACTGCTGTGCAAGCTCAATAAGATACGAGGAAATCACGAACGGTTCGTACTCAGCCGCTGCCTGTCGTATTTTATCCGGATATACGGACAGGGCTAACAAGACCCGCTTCTCCTCTTCCTCCGCGAGCAGCGAGAAATCTATCGCATCCGGCAGCTCTCTGTCAAATTTCCGTTTCAGGCTGCACAGCCTTGCGTGCGCATACTGAAGATATGGCCCGGTCTCGCCGTCGAAAGACAGCGCATCCTCCCATCGGAAGTCGATGTCCTTATTGCGCCTGACAGATATATCGCCGAAGATCACAGCGCCCACTCCAATATGCTGCGCGGTCTCCTCAATGTTCTCGATATCCGGGTTTTTCTCCAAAATAATTTCCCTCGCAAGTTCCGTGGCTTTGTCGATCACTTCGTCGAGGAATACGACTCTGCCGGACCGAGTCGACATCGCCTGCCCCTCGAATCTGATCCACCCGAACGGAACGTGCACAAGACCGTCGTGGAAATCGAATCCGGCGAGCTCGATCACTTTGAAGACCTGCTGGAAATGGAGAGTCTGTGCTGATCCGACTACATAAAGGCACTTGTGAAAGTCGTACGTGCGGTGCCGATAGAGAATACCGGCGATATCGCGAGTGGCATAAAGAGTGGCATCATCGCCCTTCTTCAGCAGGCACGCCCCCAGGTCGTGCTCCTCGAGATCGACTATGAGCGCTTCCCGGGACCGCTTCGTCAGACCCTTATCTTTGAGAACTTCGATGGCGTCATCGATCTTATCGTTGTAGAAACTCTCGCCGGTGTAGTGATCGAATTCTATCCCGAGTCTGTCGTAGATCCGCTCAAACTCGGCAAGAGAGTACTCTTTGAAGCGCCTCCAAACCGCTGTGGCTTCGTCGTCGCCCTCCTCGAGCTTCTTGAATTCACCTCGGGCTTCATCCTCGAGTGTCTCGTCGTCTTCCGCCTCTCGGTGAAAGCGAGTATAGAGCTGAAAGAGCGTGTTGATTGGATCAGCCTTGAGATCCGCTTCATCGCCCCATTTCTTGAAGGCAACGATCAGCTTGCCGAACTGCGTACCCCAGTCGCCGAGATGATTGATACCGATGCACTTGTATCCCAGCTTGTCGTAAAGCCGATATAGCACCGCTCCTATCACGGTCGAGCGCAAATGCCCCACGCCGAATGGCTTGGCGATGTTCGGAGATGAGAAGTCGATGACAACAGTCTTGCCATCACCCTTGTCGGAAGCGCCGAATTTCGACCCTGTGCTCAAAATCGCGGATAGTGTCGACTCGGCGAGAC
>CAYQCE010000017.1:0-12882 GCA_964415885.1 uncultured Ignavibacteria bacterium | reverse complement strand
CGCCGAATATATCCGAAGTCGCATAATAATCAACTAAAATCGCGCTTCCCGCCATACAGCAGATGATACGCTCCGCCCTCCTTGGATTCGGCTCCGGAGAAATAGAAGTAGTATAGAATGGCAGAGGCGGTATAGAGACAAACGGTGAGCAAAAACGACGGCACGTAGCCGTGATGGTCAATGACCCATCCACCGACCTGCGTGGATATAGCCCAGCTTGCGGTCCACGCTATCATCGTCACGCTGTTGGCGAGACCGTGCACCTCCTTTTTGACCATCTCCATTGCGAAGTTTGTCCCGATCGGCTGTCCCATATTCATGAGTGCACCACGACAGAGAAACGAGGCGATTACGATCCACTCGTATCCCGAGAAGGCCATCAGAAGCATAAACGGTACTGATGCAAGTTCCGTCCAGACTATCGTGCGCACCATCCCGAATTTCTTCACGAGCACAGGTCCAGCCATCGTCCCTATGATCATCGTTGCCTGTACCATCGAGTAGTAGATGCCGATCTGGTCAGTCGACATGTTGAACTCATCGCGGAAGTACAGATTGAGGAACGGTATGATAAGCCCCGCACCCATCCCAACCAGAAAAAACGGGAAGGCGAGCTTGAACAGTATTCCGCCCTGCTCTCGAAGAAGCGCTTTGTTCAGCGCCATCTTCCGCTCATCATCCGATGGCGGCTTTGCTTTGATCAGCGCAAACGGCACTACTGCACACAGTCCGAGAACAACGCCCCCCAGTAGCACGATTCGGTATGACTCCGCACCCGGAGCTATCATTGCGGCATACCATTCCTGAGCATAACCCCCAAGGACGCTGCCGATAATCCCGGCAAACATCCAGTTGGCGAAGCTCAGCGAAAACACGTAGGTACGCTCCTCCGGGGTGCTGTTACGCATGATGATTGGCGCGGACGCTACCCGCGAAAACGAGACATTTGCCCCAACCAGGAATGCAAAGAGCATGATAAGAGCCGGCTCACGCACTGTAACCATCATATAGAAACACGCCGCAACCATGATAGTAGTCGCGATCAGCATTCGCTTGATCGGGTATCGCGCTATAAGCAGAGCGCATGGAATCGCCGCAACCAGCGATCCGATTGCACCGGATGACAGAGCCCGTCCGATGAAGCTCTCGGAGTATCCGAGCTCGCGCAGGTACAGGTTGAATATGAGGAAGTTGATTGAGAAGAGAAAGTTTATGAAGAATGAGCCCGCAAGAAAAAGCGCGGCGTTCTTCGAGATCATTCGAAGATGTCTGTAGTAGTCAATCGCCGCATCTTTAAGCTGCCGAGTCATAGGCTGTCGAAATCAACCTCACCTTCAAATACGTACGCTGATGGCCCCGACTGGTACAGCAAGCCATCGCCGCCGTTCCATTCGACGAACAAGCTCCCGTAATCGCAAACGACCTCGACTCTCGGTTCGAGTCTGCCGAGCTTGATTCCCGCGCACGCCGCCGCGCAGGCCCCCGTCCCCGAGGCATGCGTCGGTCCGGCTCCACGTTCCCATGATTTGAGACGGATGCGTTTCGGGTTCTCGATCACGACGAATTCGACATTCGCCTTCTCAGAGAATATCTCGTGCGTTTCGATCTTCGAGCCGGTCTTCCGCCAGTCGAACTCGTAGTTATCGACGAATACGACGGCGTGCGGATTGCCGACCGAGAGCGCGGTCAGCGAATACCCTCTGTCATCGATCTCAACATTCTCAGACAGGAACTCCGGCTTTCCGATCGTGACAGGGACTCTCTTCGCCTCGAATACAGGCGTATTCAGCGTCAGCCGGACCATAAAGTCCGCGCCCTCTTCCTTTCCGGCTTCCGCAGCGACTATACCCGCACCGGTTTCGACACGGCACTTGTCAGAAGAGATATGCCCCCTGTCCCGCAACATCCGCACCATGCAGCGAAGCCCGTTCCCCGATATCTCAGCCTCGGAGCCATCTGAATTGATGATCCGCATCGTCGCATCGGCCTCATCACTCGGAAGCGCGAGGATCACGCCGTCCGCGCCGATCCCCAGATTGCGATTGCAGATACGCTGCGCCAGTTCCGACCAGCGAGTCTCGGGAATCCGCTGTGAGAAGCCATCGAATATGACGAAGTCGTTTCCAAGGCCGTGCATCTTTATGAATTCGAATCTTGCCATATCGTCCCACTCGTTGAGCTTGCAATTTAATACTGATCTGTGATTACACTAAATAAAAAACGGGATGACAAGTGCCATCCCGTACAAATCCACTCTTGTTACAAGTCTACAACTTGTCGCGAACAACTCCCGCGAGTCGCTTGATCCCCTCGCGTATCTTCTCGTGCGAAGCGTTGCAGAAGTTGATCCTGAGGTGACGGTCGTTGTCGCCGTGCGGGAAGAACGGCTTACCCGGTACATACGCGACCCCGGCATCCACTGCAGTCTTGAGAAAGTCTGATGACGACACCGTAGCCGGTAGTGTCACCCAGAGGAAGAGGCCTCCCTCGGGGCGCGTGAATGTCACATTGCTCGGGAACTCCTGCTCCATAACCTCGAACATCAGGTCGCGACGTTTGCGATACTCTTCGCGCAGCAGTGGGATGTGATAGTCATCCAGACGACCCGAATTGAGATACTCCACGAGCACATACTGCGTGAAAGTCGTCGTGTGCAGATCTGTCGACTGCTTCACGCGCTCGATCGTGCTCATTACCTCAGGACAAGCCGCTATGAACCCGAGACGGAGCCCCGGTGAGACTATCTTCGAGAACGATCCGAGCTGAATCACGGCATTACCGCCGAGCTCTTTAAGCGACGGCTCTTTCGTGCCGGAGTAGCGAAGCTCGCCGTAAGGGTTGTCATCCACAATCGGAATCTGATATTTCTTCGCGAGATCGACCAGCGCCTGCCGCTTCTCGGCAGATGTTGTCAGCCCCGCCGGATTCTGGAAATTCGGTACTATGTAGAGCAGTTTCGGGTTGTGCTTCTTTATCTGCTCCTCGGCCTCAGCGATATTGATCCCATCCTCTTCAAGCTCCGCCGTGCAATACTGGGCCTGATAGAAATTGAACGCCTGCAGCGCGCCGAGATATGTCGGACGCTCGGTCAAAATATAATCGCCCGGATTCAGAAATGCTCGACCGATCAGGTCGAGACCCTGCTGCGAGCCGGATGTTACCTGGATTATATCCGACGTGAACTCGAGACTGGTGTGGCTCGACATTCGCTGCGCGATCAGCTCGCGAAGCTCCGAAATGCCGGCTGACAGGCTGTACTGGAGCATGGACGGGCCGTACTTGTCGAACGCTCGCTCGCACGCGAGTTTCAGATCGGTCTCCGGGAACAGCTCCGGTGCCGGAAGTCCACCCGCGAAATTGATCAGTCCCGGACGGGACGACAGCTTAAGTATTTCTCGTATGATACTGGCTTCGAGTCCGACGGCTTTTACCGCGAACGGCCATTCTTGTATGATGCTTTCATGAAGATCTTCGACGACGTGTACCATGACGCTACCTCCCGGCCTTAATGTAACCCGAGGGCGCGATTAGTCAAGCGAAATGGGGGGACGACACAAGACAGCGCGCCGCGTAGAAAGGACTCGCCTGCACTGGTCGCTTTTTTTTGTTCTCCCCCTTACTCCCCGCATCCCGGTTCCGGACCACCCTGGAAAACGTATCCAATGACGTATACTATATCATCGATATCGATGCCACCCGAGCAGTCACAGTCTCCGGACTCGACAGGAGTCGGGGCGGGACCGCCGGTGAACACATATTCGATCAGGTATACTATATCGTCAATGTCCACCCCACCGCTGCTGTTAACATCTCCGGGTAAATGAGGCGCTGGGCCTATGCGGATCAGTTCTACATCATCGAAGCATGTAGCGCCGTATGTGTTGGACAACTGGATATAGCCGGTCTTTGGCATATCATGCAGCGCACTGTCGGTGTATTCGAAGATCAACTCTCCATCGCGGTAGGTTCGGAGGTCGTCGCCGTTCAGCACGATCTTCAAATCGTGCCACAGCCCATCCGTACCGTCCCATTCCGACATCTCCACGTCGACCGTTTCATTGAACAGCCACTGTTCATCGACCACGCAGATGCAGACAAATAACTCTGCGGTCTGGTCATAACGAAACAGGACGTAGTTGTAGTAGTCGTGGAACCACGCAATACGGCGCTCTTTGAATTGAGCCGTTGTATCGGAGAGAAAAGTCGAAGCCTGCAGGCTGAAGCCGTCGGTGAACTCGAACGAACTCACGGTTCGCGCGTGCGATCCGAGTCCTCACGGCTCGCAGACTGTCAGGAAGCAGAATGCCTCATCGACAATCTCGAACTCGCCGAACTCATCAACCATCCAATTGTCCGAGGTACCGTCCTTGAAATCGTCGAAGAACAGCAACTCATCAGCATTCGAGGCCGTCGCAAAAACTAAAATGAGCAGAATGCCAGGAAGTGTGCGGTATAGCCTGTTTGTCATTCCCACATCCAATCAGATTTACGTCCTTGAACAATATAGCAAGCGTGCGGAATCTTCCAAGGGCAATGTTGGTTACGTGTTGCCAATTTTGTTGTTGAAGTGAGGATCGAAAGAGCAGAGATTCAATGTAAACAGCAGGGGACTGAAGATGGCGCCACTAATCAAAAGCCTGTCGAGAAAGCTTGGTCTCAAACCCGGCGCGGTGGTTTACGTCGGAGAGGAACGTACTGATCCGGTAGCTATCCACGTTATCGACTACGACCGGGAGAATCTCACCGAACTGAAAGATGTGAGTGTCAAGGAGTGTGTCGATTTCACAAAATCCCCCACCGTTACCTGGATCGATGTAACCGGCGTGCACGATGTCAGGATTCTCAACGAGATCGGCGAGGTTTTCGGAATCAGCCCGCTCATACTCGAGGATATCGCAAATACCGGGCAGCGGCCGAAGATCGAATTCGCTGACAGCTATTTCTACGTAAACCTGAAGATGATCTACAACCAAACTACGGAACACGACCCAACTCGCGAACAAGTCAGCATACTGGTTGCAGACAACTACGTGATCTCGCTGCAGGAGCAAACGGGCGATGTATTCGAAGCCGTGCGGGATCGCATTCGAAAGACGCGACCGCGTGAGAGATTCCTCGCACCGGACTATCTCGCTTACACTCTCGTTGACGCTATCGTCGATAACTACTATCCGGTGCTGGAGAGCATGGGAGAGAAGATCGAGGAGCTGGAGGATGACCTGATCGCGAAACCGGAACCGAAAGATCTTCGGATGATCCAGGACCTTAAGCGACAGCTAACGTTCATTCGCAGGTCTATCTGGCCTCTTAGGGAGCTCGTGAGCACTTGGGAGAGGTCGGAATCACCGCTCAAGAATGATCTGTCCGCTCCCTACCTCCGAGATCTCTACGAACACACAATTCAAGTGATTGATACTGTGGAGGCCTTCCGGGACATGGTCTCCGGTCTCCTCGAAATCTACCTGTCGAGTGTAAGCAATCGAATGAACGAAGTGATGAAAGTCCTTACGATTATAGCGACCATATTCATCCCTCTCTCCTTCCTCGCAGGCGTCTACGGCATGAACTTCGACACCGACCAGCCTATGAACCTGCCTGAGCTTGGTTTGCCCTACGGTTACATTATGTTCTGGACGACTGCACTGGTTATTGGAGTGGGGCTGTTTGCGTATTTCAAGGTCAGGAAGTGGATTTAGCCCCGCGACACTTCGTTAGTATTATCCTGCTGTAAACTGCGGCCATTCCCATGCAGAATATCAGGTAGAACGGAGGACGATCAGACCCGGTGAAGCTGTTCAGAAACAGCGCTGTCATTGCCGATAAGAAACCGATCAACAATGCGCATGAGGCTGTGTCGTCGCACTTTTTGATTGCGCGCACCAGTGCAACAAAGACAGATATGAACGCACCGAGCAACAGGACAAAGCCCACAACTCCAAATTCGGCGAGTGCCTCCCATAGAACACCATGCGCGCTAACGAGCACCGGCGCATCCAGAGCCGCAGCCGCGAAGATCGAGAAATTGCCGGCTCCGACTCCGAGGATTGGGTTGTTAGTGAATACATCCCATAGCACGATCAAAAACTGAACCCTCGGGTCCGTTGCAAGATAAACAAGGTTCATCCTGCCTGCGATGATCTCGGTGAATGATCCGACCGAAAACAACCCGGCCTCTATCATTATCGAGGAGACTGCGAGCATGGCAATGAACGCCACCGCACCGCGCATAAGGAATTTGACGGGCGAGATGCAAACGCCCGCAACAGCGAGTCCGACCACGAGAAAGACCCACGCAGAACGCGACATCGTGAAGAATATCGCGAGCAATCCGAGAATCGACACGAACGGCAAAGCCAGCTTCCCGAACCGCTCTCTGACAGCACGTGAACCGGTCATCCAGAGCGCAGTCGTAATCGGCACAACCGACAGCAGATAGTCTGCGAGCATGCGGGATTCAATGAACGTACCTCGTATCGAGAAATTGGTCACTCTCGCGGAATACGCGTGCACCTTGCCATAGGTGCGTTCGGTCGAGTTTGGGATGAGATTGATCGACCATGTGAAATCCTTGATCGGCAAATCGACAACATAGGCAAGGAGCTGGTACATCCCCAGTAATACAAGCACGAAACCGGTCCAGAGATAAACCCGCATCAACGCTTCCGCTGAGTCGCGCGTTTTGACCGCCGCTGCGATCAGAAAAAGCGGGGCGAAATGGAATATCGTCAGCATAAGCTGCAAGGGACTGCGAAATGAGCTCGCCCTGTAGCGCATCCAATCCGCAAAGTTCACGTCCGGCGGATCGACAAACACGGCCGCGTAGATTGTCGAGACTACTGCTGTTGCCAGATAAGCGACGACAAGCTTGCCTCCCGGGAAGTCCGTGCTTAGACGATCGCCACGAAGATAGACTCCTGACAGGATTAGCATGAGCAGAAGATAGATCGGAGGGATCGTGAATCCCGCCTGGATCACTGCAAACGCCTGAATCGGCACGAGAATCGCAAAGAGATTCAGCGACTCCCGAATCGACTTGCCGAAAAACACAAGCACTGCGGACAGTCCGAGCGGCAGTATCGATATTAGAACGAGACTCGCAGACGGCAAACGGCTTCCTCCTCTCACAAACTCTGATACGCACTCTGCTTCCCTGGAGAACAGAGGCTCCTCAGTCACAGTCTGCAACAACCGTGCCCTGCCGTAGCTGCCGTAAACGCTTGAGCCATAGTCTCGATAAGCTGTAATGTCGGGAATGATGGGAAAACTATTCCACCTTGCCGGAAGAATCTGTAAATTAACACTCCTCTAACTTTTGGCTTGACTCCATAGTGACAGATATCTAAAATTGTGCGGTATCTTATGAATATGGACACCGAAAGCAACTCAGGCAGCACATTTAGACTCAATAAACTCGTGTGTCTGTTTCTCTGTGTGGCTGCATTCATGCTCGCACTGCAATGCGGCGACACAGATACAGTTACCGACCCTCCGCAGAAAAACACTCCGATAGATGTTTCGACATATCCTCACGCAGGTCAGGTGGAAGTCAAAGTCTCTACCTCTGTCTGGATATCATTCGCGAGACCACTGGACGGCGCAACGGTCTCGAACAATACGCTGTCCATAAGCGACGGTCCGGTCGGCGAGATCACGTGCTCTTTCGATACAGTGCACCTCGTATTCGTCTCTCCGCTCGACTACGGCAGGACTTATACGGTCGCCGTGGATAGCGCTCTCCGGTTCGCGGATGGCAGCGCTCTCGACGAGGCCTTCGAGTGGTCGTTCGAGACGAGAGCAATGCCGGGTGCTGAATGGGAAACATACGAGCTCGATGTGCAGGGCTATCCCGGACTTACGGGAGCATGCTATGGATCTTCAACATACATTCTCCTCGATCAGAACGGCCAGATAGTAAGATCGGGAAATGGTGTCAATTGGGAAGCTCCCAGAAAGCTGAAACCAAATGCCCGATTCTATGGAATCGACTACTTCAATGGGCTTTTTCTGGTAATGGGAACCCAGCCGATTTTGATGGTCTCTTCGGATGGTATCGCGTGGGATGTCCCAATACCCGACTATGAGCCCGGCCGTTCCCTAACGGATGCCCTGTTTGCGGAGAGCCGTTTCGTTGCGGTTGGAGGGCATAAGTTGAAAGACGGCAACCGCTATCTCGTCGATGTCAGAACCTCCGGGGATGGCATGCACTGGGAAAATCTCGAGCAAACTGTTGAGGGTAGATTTCAGGGCGTCGAGTATTTTAACGGCGTCTATACTGCGATTGGTGAGATCATGCATCCGGATTCAGGCATTGCGGGAATATGGATATCCGAGAATCTGGTCGACTGGGACCTTAGACACACCGGCACGAATGCTTCCGGCTTCCTCAATCTCGCCTCCTCTCCCGACGGACTGCTTGCAACAGGCATCGGTGCGCCGGGTGTGGTCCTGACATCTGCAGATGGAACCGCCTGGTCAGAATATCTCGCAGGCAGCGGCTTCACCACGTTCGATCTCTCCTGGACCGGCACCCATTACGTCGCCGCGGGTCCTGACGGTGCTGTTCTTTATTCGAAGAATGGTACCGACTGGTCAAACATCAATGTCCTCTCCGAGTTGATTTTGCGGGGAGTCTGGGGCTCGCCGGATCTACTGATAGCTGTCGGAGGCCGACAGGTCTTCATAGCTCGATAATCCCCTTTACTCTACATATTGAAGAGAAAACTACAGAAAAGAGCTTGCGAAAATCGCCAAACCGGATATATATAATCCACGATAGGCTTTTATTTGCCTATCCGTAGCTCGATAATCCATACCGCAATCGATACAAAAGCAGGAAGAGGGAAAGATGCATAACACTATGAATGGACTCCTTGCGTTAGTCGCCCTGTTGGTTTTTACATCCACGCCTGTGTCTTTTGCCGATGAGGTGATATTCAGCGATGATTTTTCGGATGGCGACTACGAGGGCTGGGAGCAGACAGTTGGAGAATGGGGCATCGCTGGAACATTCTTCTGCGCTGAGGCATGCACGTCTTGCGGAGGCATCGGCGAGGCGCGAACTGTCGACGTGTTTACGTGGGATGAGGGCTTCACAATAACGGGAAAGATCAAGCTCGATGAGACTATCGATAACTACGGCCGAAGCCTTTGCTGGTTCTCCGAGGGTTATGATGACGCGGTTTGCGTGGAGTATCGTGCGTCGATTTCCGAGATTTGCGTCGATGTACTCGTCAACTGGGGTCTCGCGATACATGAATGCGTACCCGTCGAGGAAGCCGAATGGAATGGGCTCGATGGAGCCTGGCACGAATTTACAATCAGGATATCCAACGACAATCTGCTCGAGGTTTTTAAGGACGGCAAGGACATAGTCGTTGTGCAGGACGACTCCCTTTCCGGATTCTCTAATACCGGCTTCGTCAGACTCGGAGTGCAGAGTTGTCTCTCCTGTTTCGACGACATTGTCGTAACATCGCTCGGAACCGATTTCGTCTGCGGAGATTGCGATGGCTCAGGCTCAGTCGATATCGATGATATCGTTTTCACGATTGCATATGTCTTCTCGGGTGGCCCCGCTCCAAATCCGGTCGAGGCTGCGGATGCGAACTGCTCCGGCGGCGCCGACATTGACGATGTAGTTTATCTCATAGCGTACGTCTTTAATGGCGGTCCGCCCCCGTGCGATACGGACAACGACGGCCAACCCGACTGTTGAGCAGAATCTGTGCAATGCAATTCTAAATCTGAGGCGACGCTTGCTGCGTCGCCTTCTCATTTCGCATCTATCCAGTTCTAATATCTGCGGAACGACAATGCCTCTCAGTCGTTACTCTTCAATAGAACTACTAAAGTCATACCTGTACCCGCGGAGGCGAATTGAAAATTGCAGTGACTACACCTACAGGAAAGGTCGGCAGCCAAGTTGTCAGGATTCTACAGGAGCAGAAGGAGCACGATTTGATCCTGCTCGCTCGAAACGCGGATAAGCTCAAGACGGAGGCGAGCAAGGGCGCAGAAGTCCGTGAGGGAGATCAGACGAATCCCGAATTCGTCGTGGAAGCCACAAAGGACGTCGATGCTCTGTTCTGGGTCAATCCGGGCGACATGCGATCGGAGAACATCCGCGAGTACTATAAGAAGCTTGCCGAGAATGCGGCGGATGCCATCAAAGCAAACGACATAGAGCATACCGTATTCCTATCGAGTATCGGAGCTCATTTGGGCGAGGGTACGGGAGTAGTCGACGGACTGCACGACTCTGAGAAAATCCTCAAGAAAGCTACCAGGAAGCTCACTATTCTGCGACCGACCATGTTCATGGACAACTACCTGATGTCGCTCAAGAGTATCGCGGAAGACAGCAAAATACTGCTGCCGGTTTCGGGTCAGGCGCGAGTGCCTATGATTGCTACCGGAGACATCGCAGAAGCCGCAGCAGAAATCCTCACCGGACCGGCTCCGGATGAACCGAAAGTAGTCCCGCTGCATGGTCCAAAGGACTACACCTTCGATGAAGCTGCGAAGATCATATCGCGTGCGGTCGGACGGGAAGTCAAACATGTACAGGTCAGCACGCAGCAAATGAAGTCTGCTCTCACCGGCATGGGAGCAAGCGATAACGTCGCGGAGAAGATGACAGAGTTGTATGATGCCATTAACAGCGGCAGCATCAAGGCTGAAACACCGCGTACGGATCAATCGACGACCCCTACGAGCATGGAGTATTTCTCCACGAACGTTCTGGCGCCGATATTGAACAAGTAGTGTTGTTCGGTTGCACCGCGCAGTCAGTGTCCGCTTAAGAAGCACATTTATCACTAAGGGCCGCTCAATGGGCATCGATATCGACAGATGCAGGAGGAATCTCAGCTTGTACACGCGGCGGGCGTTTGAGACTCTCCCCGATCTCGACGAACCACGCATTCTTGATGTCGCATGCGGCACCGGAGTCCCCACCATGCTCCTGGCAGAGCTGAGCGATGGCCATATTGTCGCGGTAGATAACGACCCGCTAGCACTCAAATCTCTCAGAGCGAAGATCCGGTCAGCCAGCCTGACCGAGAGAGTCAAAGTTGTCGAATCCGACATCCGCAAACTCGACTTCCCACCCGAGAGTTTCGATATCATTTGGGCGGAAGGCGCACTCTGGATCGTTGAATTCAATACCGGTATCAACTCCTGGAAGCAGTTCCTCCGGCCGGAAGGCTATTTGGTCATCCATGATGACTATCGAGACATCGACTCAAAGCTCGATTCGCTCTCCGACCACGGCTTCGCCGTAATCGAACAATTCACGTTGGAGGCCGAGGTCTGGTGGCAATCATATTATGCTCCACTCGAACTCGAGATCGAAAAGCTCCGTGGTTCTTTAAAGAGCGATCCTGCATTGTCAACCAGGGTCGAGACTATTAAAGACGAGATCCGTCAATTCCGCGAGGACAGCTCGAAATTCGCCTCAGCATTCATAGTCGCCCAATCCAAGCGACGATAGTCGTCCCGGCCGTCCCTTTTCCTTGACAAGCGGCTGGTAGTGCGTACCTTCCAACCGAAGGAGCTCCCGGTCATGCCCAAGGACTTCAGCTTCGAGATCGAGCACGACCCTGTCTCGAAGGTCACGCACATCAAGATGGTCGGCTTCATATATCGCGATTCACTGCGCGAGTTTGCCGTCGAACTGATAGAGTCGCTCAAGGCCAGTTCCTCCAGGTTAGTCTTGAATGACGCAATCAAAGCTCGCATCCGCCTTACCGACGCAGACATCTACTCTCTCCCCAGTGTCCTGCGCGATGCCGGAATGCCATCGGAAGTCATCTGCGCGCTCGTTGTCAAACATGACGTCCGAGCCTTCAGACACTTCGAGAAGGCCTCGCTCGAGGTCGGCCTGTCGATCAGAGTATTCACCGACATGGGCGAAGCTGCCTTCTGGCTCGCACGGCAGAGCCGGACCGGGCGCGACACATCCGAAACAGCCTGACACCGAGGCGCCTGAATCAGGATACACTCTGCCCCGCGTTAAACCCAGTTATCCCTTGCCGTGAATAAGCTATTTGGGTACGTTGCATTTGAGCAGTCTCATCGGTTGGTTGCTCGCTGAAAAGTATCGCCCCTCATAACCGGACAGGAAAGCACTATGCCCAATCCAATCGAGCACCTCTTCAAGAAGTTCACCGAGTTTGCCACCAATCCCGGCAAAGAGAGCTTTCTCGAGGTCTACAACCTCGTCGTGGAACATCCCGGCTACAACGCCTACTCTTCCGATCTCGCGGACATGACAGAGGCACTTCAGAATAACGATTATGAGAGGGCACTCGAGATTCACTACAACGGTTTCCCGAACACGCTCCTCACTATCCACAGCCATATCATCGCGAGTGTCGCGGCCAGGGAGCTGCAGGATGCACAGAGATCCGAACAGGAATCGCAGATGGCATACGCCGTACTTATGGGGATCAAATCGACCGGAGAGGGTACGCGTGAGGAACCGTATTTCGTTACCCGCATCGAGGACGAGCCGCATATTGTCGCGCACCTCGGCGGCGAGCTAAAGGCGCAGGCGCTGCTCAGTGACAACGAACGCAGCCTCGATAAGATCACGCTGAAGGATGACAGCACCGTCTATTTCGATGTCACCGCATGCCTCGCAAGCCTCGAACGCAAACTCAGCAAGGACGAAGATCAGACCGACGAATAACCTGTTTACCAGCGTATCCGAACCGACATGTTCCCCCGCCCTGAGGCTTGTTGAATAAGTCGTTACGTCAGATCCTGCGGCCGCGTTTGGCAAACGTGTGATCTGACGTTCTTCGAATCACCCTTCGTTTACGCGCCTAATGGGTCAGGTCACACTCGCCTTCGGCGAGCAGGTCCGAACTTCACTACCCG
>CAYQCE010000016.1:0-64409 GCA_964415885.1 uncultured Ignavibacteria bacterium | reverse complement strand
CTAGAAGGTGGGCCACCCCCAAATTCCCCGGGGAATAATCTCCGCCTCCAATTGTAGTATCCCCGACAGCAGGGAACCTCCTGTGCATCAACAGTTGCGATGATAGCGCGTCGTCTGATGTTTTGTCGCCACCAAAACCCACAGAGTGGGACGCGCGAAACGGCCGGAGCGGATATTGCCCGTTCCGGCCGATTTACCGTATGCGTCCAGTCAGAGTCAGCATTTCGCTTGACACTATCCCGCTATCGAATAAATTCACGCCGAAATTGCAACTTCACTCACCAACCTCCAGGAGGTAACATGACAAAGGATTTCCTTCAGATCACCGACTTCACACGCGACGAGGTGCTCGAGACGATGCAGCTCGCGCGGGATATGAAGTCCGGCAAGTACAAAGAGAAGCCTATGGCGGGAATGACCGTCGGTTGCATCTTCCACAAAGCCTCGCTCAGGACACGAATTTCGTTTGAGACCGGGATTTTTGAACTCGGCGGCAACTCACTCTACATCACCGAGAAAGAGATCGAGCTTGGCAAACGTGAGTCGATATCGGATGCCGCCCGCGTGCTGTCGCGCTACCTTGGTCTCATCCAGATACGGACTTTCAGCCATGCGGATGTCGAGGAGCTGGGTAAGTGTGCGACTGTTCCGGTTGTGAACGGTCTTACCGATCTGACACACCCGTGCCAGATTCTCGGAGATATTCTCACGGTATGGGAGCATATCGACAAATTCGAGGACATAAAGATCGCGTATCTCGGTGACGGCAACAATATCACCAACTCATGGCTCAATCTTTCCACGCTGTTCAAGTTTCATTTTGTAATAGGTACTTCACCCGAAACTCTGCCGGACAAGGACATTCTGAAGAAGGCCCAGGATGCCGGTGTTTCGAAGATAGAGATAGTGCACGACCCTAAAGAAGCGGTTAAGGATGCCGATGTAGTCTATACAGATGTATGGGCAAGTATGGGTCAGAAGGATTTGGCCGACAAGAAACAGGGACTCCTGAAACAGTTCCAGGTCAACGATGAGCTTCTGAAACATGCCGCCCCCGAGGTAAAGGTCATGCATTGTCTTCCGGCAGAGAGGGGCAGAGAAATCACCGACGAGGTAATGGACGGTTCGCATTCGATCGTGTTCGATGAAGCGGAGAACCGACTGCACATTCAGAAGGCAATCATGGCGCAGCTTTTGAAAAACAAACCCTAAACTCTCTCTAAAGAAGGAGTAGTTGTTATGTTGCGCCCTGTGTATCTGCGGTTTATTGCCGTGCTTGCGATCTTCACTCTGCTTGTGGGATGCTCTTCCGACAGTGGTACAACAACCACCGTTAAGCAGGGAGATCCGAACAATCCGGCTTTCCAGTCTATTTCGGCTGAGGCCAACAGCGTTCTCGACAGTCTCGTCGAGAGAAGCTTCAACCCCCTGACCAATCCGTGGCAGTTCCCGATCGACACTATGACAAATTGGGTCGATCGCCTCCCGCTGGTCCCGGGTGACACGATTGACTACACCTACGATGGTGGCTGGTACTCGATCTATCTGGGCAGCTTCGCGACATCCAACAACAAGGTTGTCGTCGACAGCATAATGTTCACCCTCGATGGCGATCCGTATGCTCAGTATGATATCCACGCCACAGGTATCGAGTATGCCGGACACGTCACCATGAGCTACGATGGCACATCGTCGAACTACGACGAGGAGGATACCTATATCCGCGCCAGCTACAGCGGCACCGAGTACACCTCGGATGCTGTCATAGTCGATGGCACTGCGGATTGGGAACTCGACCAGTATGTGACATCCGGATCGACCGAGACCCATAACAACTATGCCTTCACGGTAACCGTTGAGGACCTTCAGTTCGACAAGGAGTCCAGCGGTTCTCTCGACGACAGCACGCCGTCCGACGGCAGCATTACACTGACCGTCGTGCATACCGCTGAAGTCACGGAAAGTGGTTCGACCGCGACCACGACCACCAACTGGAGCTTCACGGTTTCCGTGTCTGACAACGGCGCCGCCAGTGTCGAGGTCAACTCCGACAATACGGTCTGGAACTACTCCACGACTCTCGGAAACTGATTCAGACCAGATCACAATTGATTACTCGGGCGGGGGGGATACAGCCTCCCGCCTTTCTTCTTTCCTTTCCGCTTGCCATCTAACGCCGCAGATTCTATTCTCAGAGTCACGTAGTTTGCGAAATCAGCTACACGGAGGACATGAATGCGTGAGGTGGCGAAATACAGGAATTGTTTTGTATGCGGCGACGACAACTCCTGCGGATTGAAAGCCCGGTTTTTCGTCCGGGACGACGGTTCGGTCGTCTCAGAGATGACAGCGAATGAGATGCATCAGGGCTACAAGGATATTCTCCACGGGGGAATCGTTTCAGCCATGCTCGATGAGGTCATGATCAAAGCCGTCCTCGCAAAGGATATCTTCGCAGTCACCGCCGAGATGACCGTGAAGTTCAAGCGGCCGGTTTTTACGGGGCAGAAAATCGAGTTCGTCGGCCGAATAGTCGAAGAGAAGCGCAGGGTTGCGAAAACCGTCGGCACCGCTATAAACGAGAACGGAGAAGAGGTGGCGTCTGCAACGGGCACTTACATTGAAGCGAAGGGCGAGTTGAGGTCGGCACTGGCCGACTCGATTGAATGATGCACGTATAGTGCAAGCAGGTGCATAGACTTCAGTCCTTACGTTTGTATTCGCGGTTGTGGTCGATCCGGTGTAACGCTCCAACTCATTGGGCGACAACACTGTAGGTGCTCCATGTTATTTTCCGGTTTGATCCCCCGTAATGGCATGATCCTTGCCTTATGTCTCTGCAATGGGAGAATTACGATGAAGTGCTATTTTTACGGACATAACTTCTCTGAAAGAAGTGACCAGCGCAATCGGGGAATCATATCTTTCGTAATCCCGGATATCGGTGTCGTCTATCGCACGCGTTTCATCGGGGATCGCTTCGAGTGCGAGTACCGGGCGCTTATTTCACTTCTCGAATTCGTAGCCGACAACTCCGAGATGATGGAGAGCCAGCAACTCGAGTTACTGGGAGATTCCGCAGTCGTCGTCTATCAGGTTAACGGCAAGATGCCGGTTTATTCAAGACTGCGACCGTTCTATCGGACTGTCGAGCAATTCAAGACCAGATTCAACTTCAAAGTCTCCTGGATGCCCGCGTCACTCAACAGGGCCGCCAAATCGTTGCCGGATCTCCCGCCGCTCAAAGTGGAATTCAATTATGAATTCTATGAGGCTCAGAACAAGACTGAGAATCGAGATGCTGCCGATACAGATTCCTCCTCCCGGCTCTGGTGATCTCACGTTGACTTAATCGTCGTTAAATCTTAAATTGTGGTCTAAGTCCCGGGGAAACATCTACGGGACATAGCATGTTCTCGGATGTATAACCAGGGTAGACAGGCCGCGGTGCAGTAAAACGCTGACCACAGTTTCATTTAACGACATTAGTTATCGGGAATAACACCATGAATACATTGCGCAACTCGACCCTTATCATCACTTTGATGGTCCTCGCATTGTTGAATCAGTATGCCATTGCACTTGAACTGGAAGAGGTCTCTCGGCTGTCGATCGATGTTTCAGCGCCCGCTGTCCCGACCGAGAATGCGCTGATGAACCCAGCTCCCAAGTTGATAAAGATATATTCACCCAAGCAGGAGCTTGTATTCAGCGAGAGAATTCGTCAGAATCAGAGGCTCGTACACTCTGAAAGGGGAGAGCATTTCGCGATTCTGAAATACAACGATCACTCTCCGACGACGTTTTCACTGCTCAATGTAGATGTATACAACCTGGCGGGTAACCGTCTGTGGAGCCTGAACAAGCCGAACGGTTCATCGGTGGTTCTTGCGGACGGACGCACTGCCGCTGCGGTTATCGACGGTGCCGAGGGTCTATTGCTCTCGAGGGTCAGGCTCTATTCAGCGGACGGCACGGAGCAGGCCGTGATTCCAGTAACCTATCTGTTCGGACTCGGATTTTCCGGTGACGGCGAGATGTTCTTTGTAAACAGCGCCGATTCCGGACTGTCGTCGTACGATGCAAACGGTGACCATCTCCACGATTTCGGGCTCTGTCGGAAGTTCGCGGTGTCAAAAGACGGCTCGACTGTGGTTACTGGATATGACGGTGCGGTCAGCTTCTTCAGAAGTGGAGTCAGAATCCAGACGGATCGTTATAACCTTGAAGAAATCGGAGCGCTAAAGGACATAATTATCTCCGACTCGCTGAGAAGGGTCGTTGTTCTATACAGGGGTGCCGTAGCGTCATACAAGATGCCCACGTTCGAAAACGAGTGGACGTTCCGCGAGATTCCGGAGGGCGCAGTACTTACGAGTTTCGATGTCTCTGTCGATGGGTTGATAGCCTACGGTTTTGACATTCCGGAAATGAAAGCCGGCCGCAAGGCACACGAAAAGGGCGGTGTGGCATTCCTTGACCAGAACGGGATCTCGCTATTCGTACATGATATGATCTACTCGACTTGGGCGCGGAGTTTCCCGATGGTAAAGTTCACCCCATCCGGCGACGCCGTCCAGATCGTGAATCGATCCGACGCATTCTACTTCAACATTCGCCGCTGATATTCTCCCTGCGCACTCAGTTGCATCAATTTGACACGAGATTGCTCCATCTTGAATTGTCAACGATATCCCGCACGCAGGATAACTGCCGAAACGACAATCCCGAAAACGCCCCACTCTAACCGATTGCTAAATCGATCCTTAGCTTCCTCTCACAATTGAGCTGTATCTGATTGAACCGATGCCGTCAGGCACGCTCTTTGCACTATAGCGGTGCAGAAGCACAATAACGACAGGATCTGATTATGAAGACATCATGGCACTCACTCAGAATAGTTCCGGGCAATAGCCTCGAACCTCTCTACATGGCGAACGAAAGCTCGATTAGACAGGCGGTGGATTACCTCAAGCGCGACGGCCACCAGAAGAGCCCGCTTGCGATTACCGAAATTGTCGATGGCCGACCGGTCATTCTCGACGGAGTCGCGCGCTGGGAAGCACTAAGAAGACTCGGGGTGAAGGATGTTCTCGTTCAAGTCGTGCCGAGAAATGACCCGAATCTGGTATTATCGAGCTGGCGGCACGTCGTGAATCATCTTACCACCAAAGAACTGAGCGAGATAGCCGCGAGGCTGAAGCTCGATATGACACCAGTCAACTCAGACGAGCTCGATATCGGCGCGTTATCCCACAACGATCGAGTGATAGCGCTGACCGGCGACAACCGGGCGTATACGATAAACCTGGATAGATCGGACCTGGCGGCTTTCACACGCAAGCTCCGTTCTCTCGTACAGGCCTATTCCGCCAATTCTCAGATAGTGAAGGTAGCGCCGGAGCCGGGCAACAACACTCATCTCTATTTCGGAAGAGGCGCGGCGTTCATATTCCTGCCCTGCTATCGCAAATCTGAAGTCGACAATCTCTTCACGGCCGGCGAAAAACTACCCGCAAATCTGCTCTGCTTCTCGTTCCCGAGGCGATTCCTCGGAATCAAGATTTCGCTCTCGATTCTGAGTGAAGAGGCTTCTGCCGAGGAGAAGAACGGCTTCCTGGACGAGCTTCTCAGGATGCGGATGTCTTATTCGCGGGCGACGTACTATCCGCAGTCGGTCTATCTGATGAACGACTGACCGCTTCCCGATACTACCACTTTTTTGGCTTGAATTGAGCCGCCGACAGCCGTACAATTAGCTGATCATGGATGAACTCCGTCTCATAATAGAGGATGTTAAATGTGGACGGTGTGGAGGCTGTGTAGCGGTCTGCGGCCCGAATGCTCTCTATCTCGATTCCGACACGCTTCACGAGAGGGCGGGAGCGTGCACGTCGTGTCGTCTCTGCCTGATTACCTGTCCATCGAGAGCGCTGGTTCTGAAGGATGAAAAAGATTTATGACGTCGTTATAGTCGGCGGGGGACCATCGGGACTCTCCGCCGCGATTGCATCGGCAGGAGCGGGGCTCGATGTTCTCCTGTTGGAGCGCAACGAGAGGATCGGTGTTCCCCTGACCTGTGCTGAGGGTATAACTCATCTTGGTCTGACCACCGTAGTAGAACTCGACCGCAAATTCGTCGCTACGGATGTGCATGGTATCCGGCTGTTTTCGCCCGGCGGCAAGGAGACGTTGATAGATCATCCCAATGCCGGCTACGTTCTGCGCCGGGATGTTTTCGAGCCTCATCTCGCCGATCTCGCTCGAGGCGCCGGCGCTGATATTCGGACCGGCTGGAGGGCGGAAGGACTGCAGCAAAACGGCAGCGAATTCGATAGAATCACCGCGATAAATCATGACGGCGCCCATGATATCTCGTTCAAAGTTATAATTGCGGCGGATGGCGTTGAGTCGTCGATTGCCCGTGAGGGAGGGCTGACCGATAGCCTGCTGCCGTCTCAAGTGGAGAGCTGTGCACAGTATCGTATGTCAGAAATCGACGCAGACCCGCATATCCCGGAGGTCTGGTTCAGCAGAGAATTTGCACCCGGAGGGTATGCCTGGGTTTTCCCGAAGGGGCCGGGTTCCGCCAATGTCGGTCTCGGAGCTGTACCGACGATGTCAAAGAAGCGATACGCATTTGAACTGCTCGACGATTTCGTGCGGACGCGTTTCCCGAATGGCAAAATTGAGTTTAAGTCAATGGGTCTGGTGCCGTGTTTCGAGGGGCGGAAACGAATGCTCAAATCGAATCTGATGGCTGCAGGAGATGCCGCTCGACTGATCGACTCGTTGACCGGTGCGGGAATATCGACTGCGCTTCATTCCGGACGGATGGCGGGTCTGGCAGCGGCGCGAGCAGTGAAGAGCGGGAGGCTGTCAGAGCTTCGTGCGTATCCAAATGATTTCATGGGCGCGTTCGGACGCAAACTTCGGTTTTATCGTTTCGGGCGTGAGATTCTCTCACAGATGTCTGATAGTGAATTCGATTTTGTTGTTGAGCTCGTCAACGAGATATTCGGCGGGCAGACGGTGACCGCACTGAATCCTGTCGATATACTCAGAAAGGTCATCACGCGGCGACCCTCACTGATGAGGCACGCGCCCCGCCTGATCTGGAGATAGAAAGAAAACACCGGCCAACGCGTGACCGGTTGAGGATGTGTACTCGTGATTCAAACTCGATCAGGAAGCAGCTTTGACAAATTCGTTATAGGCTCTGGAGAGCTGAGACTTCTTGCGAGCAGCCGTCTTCCAGTGGATGATATTCTTCTTGGCGGCTCTGTCGATGTTAATCTGGGCCAGCTTCAGGGCCTTCTCTTTGTCTTCTTTCTTCTCCGATTCGAGAAAACTCTTGATCGCCGATCTCATTTTGGACTTGTCGGCACGGTTGCGCCGATTACGTTTCTCGTTTTGGCGAATAGCTTTCTTAGTATGAAGATGGTGCGCCAATCGTATCTCCTTTTTTTAGCGCTGAAAAACTCGTCCGCAGAATATAGGCAGAAAAGCGGATTTGTCAATGGAAAATGAAAAGCAGGGACAGAGCCTGGCACGCTCGACCGCACGGGTTTCTGCGGGCACTCTGACCTCGCGGATTCTCGGAATGGCGCGAATGAGCGTCATGTCCGGGCTGTTCGGAGCCTCGGATGCCAACGACGCTTTCGTTGCGGCGTACAAGATCCCGAATCTTCTCCGCGACATGTTTGCGGAGGGCGCCCTGTCCGCAGCTTTCATTCCTGTCTTTACCACGAAGTTGAAAAAGGCGGGGAAGTCGGATGCGTTCCGGCTTGCCAACCTCGTGTTGTCGTTCCTGCTTGTCGTTGTGGGGGTTCTCGTTGTAGTCGGGATTTTGCTCGCACCGGCGATAGTCTCGGCGCTGGCTCCCGGATTCCAGGATATCCCGGGTAAATTCGAGCTGACCGTGCTCCTTGGTCGCGTGATGATGCCGTTTCTGCTGATTGTCTCGATTGCGGCACTTTTTATGGGGATGCTCAACTCGTTTCGAGTTTTTGGCACGCCGGCGTTTGCGCCCGCGATGCTGAATATCGGGATGATCCTGTCCGGCTTTCTTATCTGCCCGTTCGTCGATCCACCGATCCTTGGCATGTCCATCGGCCTGCTCCTCGGTGGATTGGGGCAGCTCTTCATACAGCTTCCACAGGCTATCAAGCAGGGATTCAGATTCAAACTGAGCTTCAAATTCAAGGACCCAACTCTCAAACTTATCCTCAAACTCGCCGCGCCGATGGTAATCGGTCTGACTGCCACGCAGATTAATGTCTTCATCGTGACTAATCTCGCGTCTACGCTATCCGACGGCGCTGTATCCTACATCGATTACGCCTACAGGATTCTGCATCTGCCGCTGGGCCTGTTCGCTGTGGCTATTGCGACCGTAACGCTTCCGGATGCCTCCCGACTGGCGGCTTCGGGTGACTACACCTCACTCGGCGATCTCTATGCCCGGTCGCTTCGGTTCGCGCTCTTCCTGGTTCTGCCGGCGCAGGCAGTGCTTCTCTTTGCGGGTGAGCCAATCATTGCGCTGCTGTATCAGCATCATGAGTTCGGACCCGAGGATACGGTAGCGACTGCGGCGGCTTTGAGGTACTACTCGGTCGGTGTGACTGCGTTTGCGATGGTGCGTATCACTGTACCGGTTTATTATGCGATGAAGGAGACCAGGATTCCGGTTGCAGTATCGGTGATTGCCGTGGTGGTCAACGTCTCGCTCTGCTTTGCACTTAAGGAGCGTTTCGACTATGTAGGGCTGACTCTCGCGGCGTCATTCGCCGGCTGGGTGAATTTCGGCATCCTGCTGACTATCCTGAGCAGAAGAATCGGTTTTGAGTCTTTACGGCGGCACGCCTCCGGACTGGTTACGATTATCTTTCAATCTGTGATAATAGCCGCGCTACTAATACTTGCGCAGAGAGTGATCCCTCTCGATATTGTAACAGGAGACAAAATATACTGGTTGATCTACACTGCGGCTCTGCTCGGGGGTGCGATTGTGGTGTATCTGGGGATTTCCCTTCTACTCGGGCTGCCTGAGCTCGATGCCGTGGTGAGACTTATCAAGAAGCGCAGATGACCCGATATCCGGCGTTCTACGCCTTGCTCGTATTCACAGGGGGAATTTTTGTCGGTCTGCAGTTTAATCTGCCCGACTTCGTGTCGTTCTGCCTTGTCGCGCTCCTGCTCTCGCTGGCTGTAATTCTGCTCATGCTCAAGAGAATGACATCGGCTTTGGTTATGGCCGGATGTATGCTTCTTGCGCTCGGTTTCTTTAGGATCAACCTTGTCTCTCAAAATCTCCCCAATAACCACATCTCACATTTCAATGACTTGGGCAGCGAGAGTCTGGTCTATGGCTCTCTCAACAAAGAGCCTGATGTAAGGCCGGACAGGACATATCTGACGGTGGCGTGCGACAGCATCACAGTTGCCGGACAAGCGGTGCCGGTATCGGGATCCATGCTCGTCAGGATCGACCGACTGGATGACCGGTTCAGCTACGCTGACCGTGTGGCGGTTCTGGGCTGTGTCCGGTCCCCGATCGAAAGACGCAATTTCCACGGATTCGACTATCGCAGGTTTTTGAGTCTGAGGAAAATCCATTCGTATGTATCGGTGAGCGGAAGGGGGGCGGTTCGAGTGCTCGACAGCGGAGCCGGAAATCCGCTTATATCGAAGCTCGTTATTCCACTGCGTCAGTACATATTGTCCGTCTTCGACAAGCACCTTGATGGCGATGAACGCCATCTTGTTGCAGGCTACCTCATCGGCGAAACTCGGTTCATCTCGCCGCAGGTCTATGAGCACTTTCGCGATACCGGAACGCTCCACCTGCTCGCTGTATCGGGATCGAATGTCGCTCTCGTTATCGCGACGGTCACCTTGATTCTGAAGTTGCTCGGGTCGCCGAGACGGCTGATCCATGTGATGGCACTGGTCACTATCGTAATATTCTGCCAGTTATCGTTCAATCAACCGTCGGTCGTGCGGGCGTCGGTCATGATCGGATTGACGATCGTGGGCTGGATGATTTACCGTAAGGCTAACCTGCTGAATATCATAGCGGTTGCAGCATTGACCATACTCGCTTACGATCCGCTCATGGTCCACGATGTCGGGTTTCAGCTCTCGTTCGCCGCAGCCTTCGCGCTGATCTACTTTCTCAAGGGACTACTGCCCAGGCCGGAGAGGCCGAAACGGCTGCTCAGGCTCATTGGAGTTTACCTCCTCGTAATTGTCGCATCTTCGATCGCGGCTCAAATCACTGTCGCGCCGATCCTTGCCTACAACTTCGGTAGGATTCCGATTATTACGTTTGCATCGAATCTGGTTGTGATCCCGATATCATCAATCGCTGTCGTCTCATCGATTCTACTGATAATCTTTGCCCCGATACCGGTGCTATCCTCTGTTATAGCATCAATTTCGCATATCAGCCTGTGGCTGTCGATCGAATCCGTTGAGTGGTTCGCTTCGATGCCGGTCGTGAAGCTTAACCTGGCCTCACCGGGTATGCACCATGTTTTTCTCTACTACGTTTTCGTATTTCTCGGTTTTGATGCACTGAAGGCACGCAGGCGAAAGGCGCTTTTCCTAATCGTTGGTCTGGTTTGGGCTAATGTTTTTGTCTGGCAGTCAGTTATCGGCAAGGCAAGCTCGAAGCCCGCGATCACTTTCCTTGATGTCGGTTCGGATTACTGCGTGCATATAGAAGTTCCCAGCGAATTCGAGTCTCTAATAACCAACATTAAGCCCGACAGTGAGTATGATCCGATAAGCCGAACACTGGCTCCGTATCTCGCCGCTGAAAGGGTGGAGATGGTCGATCTACTCGTATCTGATGAAGATTCACTGATCAGCGAAATCGTTAATGTGGGATACCCCGATACGACTGAGTTTGAATCGGTTGCGGGCGGTTCAAAAGCCACAGCTCTGAGGCTCTATCTGAATGACGTTGGCGCCCCCGAAGCTTTTGTATTCGAAGCAGATAGCATACGACTCCTCTGGGTGTCCGGTTGGAGCGCGATACCCGCGATGAATGAGAATGGGATACGCAGTGCGGATGTCATCGCGGTTCCATATCCGAGAAACTCGACGCCTGAAATAGTGCTCGGACTGGTCGATTTTGAGCCGCAGATCGTGCTTGTCTACAACTATCCATCGCGCTGGAGAAATAGTGAGGTGGCTCTACTTGAAAACGACCTCGAGAGCCGGGGAATCCGGGTGGTCGATACTCAGACATCCGGCGCACTCAGGCTCCGTTTCAATAAGAAAGACATTGCGATGACGGCGGCTGTGCAGGAGTGACGCAGCTGTTTTGAATCGGAACAGTGCGGATCGTGCGTCGGCTTCCCGGTAAACTCTCTGAATCCAAACCACTTTTACCACAACTCGCGTAAAGATTAACACTTCCACGCCCGATAATGGAAAGAGAAACGGTATGACAGATAACCCGGTCTCCGGACGGATAAAAATCCATGAGCTTTACCGGCAACCTTAAAACGGTCGCGTTTCCGGACATATTGCAGTTGCTTTCAACCGGCAAGAAAACCGGCGTGCTCGCCATTACTCGCGGGCAGGTGCAGAAAGAGATATGCTTTAAGTCCGGCAATATAGTGTATGCGAGTTCCAAGAACGATGAGGGGGACTTTCTTGGAAATCTTCTGATGCGTCGTGGTCGAATCACGAAAGTCGATCTCGAAAAGGCGCTTCACCTGCACAGGAGTACCGGGAAGAAACTCGGTATGGTTCTCGTTGACATGGAACTGTTCAGCCGAGAGGAGATAGCGGACTGCCTCAAACTCCAGGTCGAAGAGATAATTTACAATCTCTTCAGTTGGCCGGAGGGTGAGTTTGTCTTCCAGGAGGGGAAACTGCCGCAGGTCAAGGATGTGCTCGTCGAGCTCCAGACGATGAACGTGATCATGGAGGGGACGAGGCGTATCGACGAGTGGATCGAGATTCAGAAGAATCTCCCAAAAGAGAACGAGATCCTTCGCGTGGTGGTAACGCCGAAGTCGAAGAAGGACGAACTCGTTTTATCGCTCGAGGAATTCCAGATACTGTCGCTGATCGATGGTGAGCGGACGGTGCCGGAGATAGTCTCCCGGTCGCCAATTGGCGAATTTCCGACGTATCGCGGGATATACAAGCTCGTTCAGGCCGGACTGGTGGAGGTCGTCGGTTCGAAGGCCTCGCAACCAAAGGCTAATCCGAAGGAGGAGGAACAGCTCTGGATGCTGATCCTCAGGCTGTACACCGCATGTTTCGATGCCGTGCGGCGAAAGCTCGAACGGAAGCTCGGCGCTCAGAATGCGAGGGTCAATGAGATGCTCGCGACATATCGCAAGGGAGTCTGGGCATATTTCACCGGCATAGAATCGAGCGATATCCAGGCCAACTATGAGGGCCTGAACCGTACACTGCAGAAGATTCCGAAAGAAGCTCGCGTACACAGGATATTGAGCGGCCTTAACCACATACTTTACGAGCAGCTCTTCTTTGTGCGATCGCTGCTCGGTGTGAATGTGCTGCGTTCTGTCGAGTCAGAAATCAAGAAATCGATCTCACTTCCGCTTGCCGAAAAGCGGAGCATAAATACCAAGTACGATCTCGAGAATGATATCTTTCAGGTGATATCTGACAGCAAGAAGTTAGATGTTTAGCGGGGTTAAGATGGCAAAAATACTCTTTAGTCTCACAGTCATATTCTGGGCCTGCATCCTTCCGAGCACGGCATTAGCGGGGGTCTCGAACGGGAGCCCCTCGATCACGAGCCTGCTCGTTGATGCGCTGATCGCGGTCGTGATACTTGTCTGCTTCCTCGGGGCGCTCTCGATCTTCTCTCTTCTCAAGGGCGGAGAGCTGGCATCCGGATGGCAGACACTGGCGATTTCGTTCATGATCCTGTTGATCGGTGAAGCACTGAACATACTCGACATGATGAAAATCGCCTCGATTGGCGATACCGTCGTCCTGCTCGTCAGGCTGATCGGAATCGGTGCGATAATGCTTGGAATCTCCAAGATCAAAAGAGTGCTAAGCTAAGGCAAACGTCCGCTCTGACGGGCCTGAGGGATCGGATGATTGACACTGTAGAAATAGACGAGCGGATCGAGAAATGCGAGAAGATTCTCAAGGAGAATCCGGACTCGCAGGTATTCGCGGCGCTGGCCGATTCACTCCGCAAGAAGGGTGAACTCGATCACGCATTCAGGGTCTGCAGGCAGGGGCTCAGGATACATCCCGACTATGGTCCCGGTCATCTCGTGATGGCGAAGGTGAACTTCGATCGCAAGCTGTATGACTGGGCGGAGAAGGAGCTTGAGGAAGCAATTAGGCTCGATGGGAGAACACGCTCAACCGATATCCTTGAAATCGAAATCCTGATCAAGCGGGGTTTCTGTTCCAAGGCGAAGTTGATTCTCGACCGTCTGAAAGTCGCGGATCCCGCGAATGAATACTACCGTGAGCTCGAGCAGAAGATTGAATTGGGCAAGGCTGAGAAGAAGGCCAGGCTTGCCGAGGCCGAGGAGTTTTATCGTACGCAGGTGCAGAGCGAAAAGGCAAGCCAGGTCTTCGATACGGAGACCGAGGTTCCCGATCAGCCGGCAGGCTTCGAGGACGCTCTTCAGATTGTGGCAGAGTCCCCCGGTGTGGAGGCTGTTTTTCTGACTAATAACGAAGGCCTCGTCGGCGAATCGAATACCAAAGTCGAGATCGATCTGGAACCGTTCGGCGCTGAGTCTGCGGAGCTGTTGCGTCTTCTGGACTCCGAACTCGGGGGAATCAAATTCGGCGAGATGATTACGCTGCACGTGGAGACCGAAAACAGGACGCTGTTCCTCATCTCAGTGAAGGGGAGAATTCTAACTGTGATAGGTCGCAGTGACATAAATCTCGGGTCATTCAGACTGAGAGTACAGAAGATAATAGACGGCCTAAGGAAGGAATAAACGGGTAATAAAGATGCAGGTTCAGCCTCAGGAAATAAGGCACACCGCACTTCTGTTCCTGATAGTCGCGATCGTGCCGTTGATATTCTATCCCAACGATCTGGGACTGAAATTCGATTCTTCGATGGTGCTCTACATCCTCGGAGAACTCGCCTATTTCGGTCTCATAGTTTACCTGTTCATGGACAGTCCGCCCGGCAAGATAGCCGTTACCGCGTCACTCATGTGTCTCGGGTTTCGCATTAGCGCCGGGCTCTGTTTTTCGGTGCTGCTGTTTCTGATTACGGGTGTGCCAATCGGGGAGGCTTTCGGGGGCGGCATGTGGTTGTACAAGCCGGCAATTCTGCTGCATACGCTCACAACGCCGTTTATCCTGTTGTCTCTCTTCAGGACGTACTTCGAGCTGTCGGATGAGAGGGAAAGCGCCAAGTTCGCATATTCTCCCGCCCGACCCGAGGAGGAGCGCGTTGCTACGCGTCCGGAGATAACGACTCGGCCTATGGTCCAGCCGGTGATAATCGGCGCCACCAAAACGAAGGAAATCGAGCCGGTGGAGAAAGGGCATCATGACTTCAACACTGCTATGAAGCATGTCTTCGATCTCTCGGCTGTCAAGTTTTGTGTGCTTTTCGATGATGATGGTCTCCCGGTGTCATTCGCTGGAGACAATCTCACGCTCCGAGATACCTGGGCGCCGATCGGACGGCTCATAGCCGAAGAGATTCAGAACAGCCTCGGAAAGGCGGGCGATCTTGTTCTCGAGGGGTTCCACCTGGAAGTCGACGCCTACCGCCTGCATCTGACTATGGTGTGCGATATGTGGTTTCTCGTCGGAGCCGACCGGCAGTCTGAGGAGCTGGAGAAGGTCCGAATGGGGCAGGCCGTTGAAATGATAAAACGAATATACCATCAGAAATACGTGGAAGCTGAACCGAAACAGGTTCGGGAGGAAACCCATGTTTAACGTTCTCGCTGAACTGAATAAGACGAGCGGGATAACGGGCAGCATGGTCGTCGGGCACGACGGAATCGTGATCGCGTCAGACCTTGATGCTCGCTACCAGGACGAGACCGTCGGCGCTCTCGCCGCATCGATAACGTCCAATATCAATAAATCGCTCGAAAGACTGAGTGAGGAGAACCTGGCCCAGCTCACTATCGAGGCCGAGCACGGCAAGCTCTTCATGACATCGAACGATGTCGGAATACTTGTCGTGACCGCCGAACCGAATGTGAATATCGGGTTGATCAGGCTTGAGATGAAGCACGCAATATCGCGAATCAGAACATCCTAAAATCGGGAAAGTGGTTCAATGGTTGTAATAAACTACAACAGTCGGGAAGTCAGTTGTAAGATCGTCTACTACGGTCCCGGATTGTCGGGTAAGACCACTAATCTAATCTATGTGCACGGCAAAGTCCCGGGAACCACGCGTGGAGATCTCATCAGCTTGGCGACCGACGCCGACAGGACTCTATATTTCGATTTCCTCCCGATCAATATCGGCGATATAAACGGGTTCACGACGAAATTTCAGCTATACACCGTGCCGGGGCAGGTCTTCTACAACGCGACCCGAAAGCTCGTTCTGCGCGGTGTGGATGGTCTGATTTTCGTGGCGGACAGCCAGCGCGACAAGGCCGACGAGAATGTCGAGAGCCTCAATAATCTGAAAGAGAATCTTGAGGAATACGGAATCGACCTGAAAGACATCCCACTTGCGATGCAGTACAACAAGCGCGACCTGCCGGATGTAATGAGCATCGACGAACTCGACAAGCTGCTCAATACCGGAAACTGGAAGACTTTCGAGGCATGCGCCAACAAGGGAACCGGAGTGTTCGACACGCTGAAGTACGTTATCAAGCTTGTGCTGGACAAGGCGAAGAAATCACCGCAGGCCATGCGGACCTCCGAGATGGGCCGTGTTGAGGATGCCGAACTCAATGCGCAGACAGAAATTGTCGAACAGGGCAGCGTCGCGGACGAAAAAACAGCCCTGCCGGCGCAGCAGCCGGCTCAGCCGAATCCAACGCCTGCGCAATCTGCGCCTGAAGAGAAACCTGCTCCAAAGCCGGAGCCCCCTGGACCTCAGCCTCAGCCGTCGGAGCAGAAGCCGACACAGGCACCGGAGCCGCAGAAATCCAATCTTGCCGCCAGCTCCGAGACACCTCCGCACGGTACGGAACAGAACAAGACGCCGCAGCCGGACGAGTCTTCACAGGAGATGGGCTATGCGAGAGCCGATGAGCCGACTGAGACTCATCCTCCGAAGTCCACTCGGGAGGAACCTCGGCATCAGGTCGATACGGGAGTAGCGGTGGCAGAGGATGACGAGGATCCAATCGCCAGAGCGGCACGCGAACTCGAGGAGTCGGCCTCAAAGCCGAAACCGGAACCGAAGCAATCTGATTCCGCCGAGTCCGATGACGACGAAAAGCTCGAGTACGGAGACATGTCCGACGACGAGGAGCAGACCGAGATCATCCATAACGATCAGAGCATGGGCATGTTCGACAAGAGTCCGGCATCGAGCGATCCCGCTTCGGCACAGTCTGATGAAGTGCCGGAACCGGCAGCGGATGAGCAGCCAATGCCCCAGCCTCCTGAAATGGAAAAACCGAATGAGGAAAGGGAGCTCTACGAGCGCCTTCCTGAGATAGCTGAAGCCGAGGAGAAGATGTGCACGTCTGAGACCGAGAAGAAGGCCGAGGAGAAGCCCGCAGACAAGGCGGAGGATGACGACGATTCGGCGTTTCGGGTCCCGACGATGCAGAAGTCTCTCAAGGTCAAAAAGCAGAAAAAGAAAGGGTTCTTCCTCTTCCGCTGGCTTTTTGGCAAGAGGTAAGACCGGGAGGATACAAGTGTCAAACGACAGTTTCATCATCTATCAGGCCGATTCTGAGAAGATCGACCTTGCGCTTAAGCGGCTTCTGAAGGGCTCGGAGGCCAAGTGCGCGCTTCTGGTCGACAAGGACGGGCATCTGGTCACGAGGCAGGGCTTCACGCAGTCGCTCGATACTACATCGCTCGCCGCTCTCCTGGCGGGTAGCTTCGCGTCCACGAAAGAGATCGCCCGACTCGTCGGCGAACCGGAGTTCTCGGTCCTGTTTCACCAGGGCAAGAGAGATCACATTCATATGTCGCTCGTGGGTGATAGAAGCATTCTCGTTGTGGTCTTCGATGACCGCACCACGATCGGTATGGTCAGGCTGTATGCCAAGGAGGCATCAGACGACCTCGAGAAAATCTTCAAGGCAAGCCTTGAAAAAGAAGAGTCCGATGGAAGCGGACTCAGCGAGGAGTTCACCACATCGGCTGGTGACAAGCTCGACGACATCTTCCACGATTAACGAATAGGAGAATCTTAGATTTACGAGATGGCAGGCTGGAGGAAACGGGTCGGATGACAAGCGAACTCGGAACAATGCTCTTGAAAGCGGGCAAGATCGATGAGGATCAGCTCGACAAGGCGTTGGAGATGCACAAGTCGGGGCAGGGCAAGCTCGACGAAATACTCGTGCGTCTCGGTATAGTCAAGGATGAGGACGAGCTCTCCGCGTTCATCGGGAAGCAACTTAACATCGGCGCTATACGTCTGTCCGACGTCGAACTCAATCCGGAAGTCGTCAAGCTGATTCCGCTTGATATAGCGCGGAAATTCAATGTAATCGCGGTTTCTCGAATCGGCAGGACTATTGTAGTCGCAATATCCGATCCCAATAATATCTACGTCCTCGATGCTATCAAGTTTATAACGGGCTGTAACGTTCAGCCGGTAATATCGCCCGAAGCCGCAATCACGCAGGCCATCGACCACTATTATGGCGAATCGGATGGATTCTCGGAGATAATAAAGGATATAGAGGACTCCGATCTCCAAGTGGTCGAATCAAGCGAGGAGCACCTCGATGAGCAGGACCTTCAGTCACAGGTTCAGGATAAACCGCTCGTCAAGCTCGTTGACTCGATTATCACGGACGCTATCCGGAAGGGAGTGTCGGATATTCATATCGAGTGCTACGAGACCAGAATCAGGGTGCGCTTCAGGAAGGATGGAAAGCTGCAGGAGATGGCGCCGTTGCCGTTTAAGTATCGCGCCGCGATCATATCGCGCGTGAAGATCATGGCCGATCTCGATATCTCGGAGAGGCGTCTTCCGCAGGACGGCCGAATCAAGGTGAAGATCGGCGAGCGCACGGTCGATCTGCGCGTATCTGTGCTGCCCACGATTTTCGGTGAGAAGGTCGTTATGCGAATCCTCGACCCGAAATCGCTGATGGTCGATCTGACCAAGCTCGGTTTCGAGGAGCATTCGCTGGTGGCGTTTGACAAGACAATCCACCTTCCATTCGGAATGATCCTGGTGACCGGACCAACCGGATCGGGAAAAACAACGACATTGTATTCCGCGCTCAAGCAACTCAATACGGTTGATGTCAATATCATGACTGCAGAGGATCCGGTCGAGTTTAACTTCGACGGTATCAACCAGGTCGCAGTCAAATCGAGTATTGGCCTTACTTTCGCGGCAGCTCTCCGGTCTTTCCTGCGTCAGGACCCGGACATCGTCATGGTCGGTGAGATTCGAGACGGCGAAACCGCGGAAATCGGTATTCGCGCCGCGCTCACGGGACATCTGGTCTTCTCGACTCTGCATACAAATGACGCGCCGTCGACGATCAGCCGTTTGACAGATATGGGCATTCCGCCTTTCCTGGTTGCATCGGCGACGAAGTTGATTATGGCACAGCGCATGCTTCGAACGATATGCCAGAAATGTAAAGAGCCCGTGGACGTTCCGCAGGAGCAGTTGATTGATCTCGGTGTCCCGGACGATCAGGTGGACAAGTTTCAGGTTTTCGACGGTAAAGGCTGCAACGAGTGCAATGACACCGGCATGAAAGGCAGGACGGGTATCTTCGAGGTGATGCCGATCTCCTCAACGATAGAACGGATGATTCTCGAGAGTGCCTCGGTTCCGGCCATCCGGGAGCAGGCGTGCAAAGAAGGTATGTTGACACTCCGTCACGCGGCGCTTAAAAAGCTCGAACGCGGATTGACCAATATTGAGGAAGTTATGGCATGCTCTGCGGGCGGCCTTTAGGAAAATTGAAAATCAAACAGGCAATCATTATAAACCGATAATAAGAGGTCATAAAGATGGTATCGTTGCGCGAACTACTCGAAATCATGATACAAAGAGGGGCTTCGGATCTTCATTTGACGGTGGGTGTGCCGCCCGTAGTCAGGGTTGACGGCAAACTCGTCAAGATGGATATGGACATTCTCACCCCGGAGGTCACGAAAAAGCTCGCGTACTCAATGATGAATGAGAAGCAGCGGCTGAAATTCGAGGAGAACAGTGAACTCGATCTCTCATTCGGTATCGAGAACCTCTCACGGTTCCGCTGCAATATCTTTGTGCAACGAGGCAATGTTGCAGTTGCATTGAGGCAGATACCATTCAAAGTCCAGACCTTCGAGGAGCTCGGAATACCGAAGACAATAGCGGATCTGTCGAATCTGCCGAAGGGGCTTGTGCTCATCTGCGGTCCAACCGGTTCGGGTAAGTCGACGACTCTTGCTGCCATAATTGACAGAATCAACCGCGAGCGTCAGGAGCACATCCTGACCGTGGAGGACCCGATAGAGTATCTTCACCGGCACTTGAATTGTATCGTCAACCAGCGCGAGGTATTCGCGGATACTCGGACCTTCGCATCGGCGCTGAAGTACGCTCTGCGAGAGGATCCGGATGTCGTACTCGTCGGTGAGATGAGAGATCTCGAGACAATCGAGTCCGCCATCAGGATATCCGAGACAGGTCATCTTGCGTTTGCGACTCTGCACACGAACTCGGCAGCGGAGACGATCAATAGGATCATTGACGTCTTCCCGACCAACCAGCAGGACCAGGTTCGTGTGACCCTGTCGTTCGTTCTTCAGGCTGTCGCAGTACAGCAGTTAATTCCGAAGATCGGCGGTGGGCGCGTTTTGGCAACGGAAGTGCTGATTGTGACTCCAGCGGTGCGCGCGGTGATTCGTGACGATAAGACACATCAGATATACAGTCTCATACAGACCGGACAGAAGTACGGTATGAGAACAATGAATGATTCTCTGGCTGATCTCTATCTGAGCAGGAAAATCACCGTTGGTGACGCTCTCGCTCGGAGTGCGAATCCGACAGAGCTCAACGAGATGATATCGCGCAAAACTACTGGAGCAACCGCTTAGAATACAGTAGGAACACGCAAGGAGGTTTACCTTGCCCGTCTATGAATACAAGGGGAAATCCGTATCCGGCTCTCCTGTGGTCGGCCAGGTCAAGGCCAGGAACAAGCAGGAACTGGAGAGGATACTGCGGAACAATCGTGTACTGGTGAATTCCATATCGCGAAAGCCGTCGGATCTGAATATCAAGATCGGTACGGGCATAAAGAAGATACACATTTCGCGATTCACCCGCCAGTTTGCAACGATGATATCCGCCGGTTTGCCGATGGTTCAGTGTCTCGAGATTCTGTCCCAGCAGATGGAGGCCGCTGAGCTAAGGAAGATCACCGCGCAGGTCAAGGAATCGGTGCAGAGTGGTACGACGCTGTCAGAGGCTCTTCGAAAACACAAGAAGGTATTCGACGAGCTCTATGTGAACATGGTCGAGGCTGGTGAAGTCGGTGGTGCGCTGGACGTGATTCTCATCCGTCTCGCCAACTACCGTGAGAAGGCCGATGCCCTCGCGCGCAAAGTCAAGGGCGCACTCGTCTACCCGATCGTTGTTTCCATCGTGGCAATCGGCGTGACTGTCGCGATGCTCAAGTTCATCGTGCCGACCTTTGCGAAGATGTTCAAGGATCTCGGCGCAGAACTCCCGGCACCGACTCAGATCGTCCTGCAGATTTCGGCATTCCTGAACGACTATTTCACGATGATTATCATCGGCTTCGTTCTGCTCTTCGTCGGCATTCACCTCTGGGGGAGGACAGAATCCGGACGACTGCAACTCGACAGGTTCAAGCTGGCGATGCCGGCTGTCGGCGATCTGATCCGGAAATCCTCGGTGTCGAGATTCTCGCGGACGCTGGGAACCCTGATATCATCGGGTGTGTCGATTCTCGACGCTCTCAACGTTACGGCAAAGACAGCCGGGAACAAGGTCGTGCAGAACGCCATCAAGAAGGCATCCATTTCGATCGCGGAAGGTGATACCATTACCGGACCTCTCAAGGAATGCGGCGTTTTTCCTCCGATGGTAATCCAGATGATCTCCGTCGGTGAGAAGACCGGTGGACTCGATGATATGCTCAACAAAATAGCCGACTTCTATGATGAGGAGGTCGACGCCGCTGTCAGCGCTCTGACGTCGATGATCGAACCGGTCGTCATCGTTGTAATGGGTGTGGTCATCGGTGGAATCCTGATTGCGATGTATCTACCGATGTTCGACATCATCGGCAAGATCAGCTAAGCCCAAACAAACTCAACTCGACATCTCCGGCTCTGTCCGGAGATGTCTCTTTTTCGGTATGAAATACACAGACCACAGCGAGCTCAGAAACACCTGGTTCATGCCCCTGCGACTCGTGGTGTTTCTCGTCGTTTTCGGGAGCATCATCGTTTCATTCCGGAATCACTTCGGTCTCTATGTTCCGTTTGTAGCGTACTCTCTTATAACTTTGCTCTTCCTGGCTTCGATGTCTTTCAGGCGTAGATTGGTGCTTTCCAGGCTGACCGGGCAGCTTATCGCGCTTCAACTCATAAGTGAGCTTGTTCTCGAAGCGTTCATTGTGCGTAACTCGGGCAGTCTGTCGAGTCCGTTCTCCGGGCTGTTCGTTCTGACTATTGTCTCTGCAGCACTCGCATACCGTCTCGTGGGCACATTGCTGATCGCTACGGTCGCATCGATGGCATTCGCGGTAGCAGTGTGGCTTGGAGCCGGCGCAGAGTTGGCGGAGGCGCTTAGTCTGGGCTCAGTGCGAAGTCTGTACGTATTGAACGACGACATCTTTTACACGATTTTCATCCACCTCTGCATCTTCTACCTGTCGGCTTTTATCTCGGGATATCTCGCGGAGCGAATTCGCGCAAAGGACCGCGAACTGTTCAATGCATCCGAGAGCCTAAAGCGAGTTCGGCTCGAAACCGATGAGATTCTGAAGCATCTCAATTCCGGGCTGATCACTCTGGATAACTATGGGCGCATCGTGTATTTCAATCGGGCTGCCGAGAAAATAACCGGCTTCCGCGAAGTCGAAATAAAGGGGAAGAGCTGTCTCGAAGTCTTTCAAGGGACAATGCCCCAGTTCGCTGAGAAAATACTCGCGGTTCTGAAATCATCGGAGCACGATATCCGAAGTGAGATAAGCATGATGAAAGAAGACGGCGAAACCGTGCCAATCGGAATGTCGACTTCGATTCTGGGTGAAAGCGACACAGGCGTTCGAGGTGTCGTTACGGTGTTTCAAGACCTTACACTCGCGAAGAAGGTCGAGGATAAGATGCGCCGCGCGGACCGGTTAGCGGCTGTTGGAGAGCTCGCATCGGCAATCGCGCACGAGATACGCAATCCGCTCGCCGCAATCTCCGGCTCTGTGGAAGTGCTCAAAGACAGTATCCCGACTGAGGGTGAAAATGAGCGACTGATGAACCTCATGCTGAAGGAATCGGCTCGGTTGAACAACATCCTCGGAGAATTCCTCGAGTATGCACGGGTGAAGCGGCCAACTTTCGCCAAGGTGGAAGTCAACCACCTGGTTCTCGAAATATTCGACATAGTCCGTCATCATTCATCCTACAACAAAAGCATCTCGCTCGAACATCACTCCGAGAGCACAACCGAATATATCTCGGGCGATGAGGAAATGTTCAAGCAGTTCCTTCTTAACCTCGTTGTAAACGCTGTCCAGGCGATCGGCGACAATAAGGGGAGGGTTGTCGTTGAAGTCGGCTCGAGCACTGTGGTCAGCCATAAATCGGATGGTGGCCGTTTCTCGGACTTCGAATGGGTGAAGCTGACCGTCTCGGATAACGGACCCGGATTCCCGCCGGATCAGCATGACCGTGTCTTTGAACCGTTCTTCTCTACCAAGAAGGACGGCACCGGTCTCGGGCTCTCGATAGTCAGGCGCATAGTTGAAAGCCTGGGCGGGTATATAGAAGTGGAGTCTTCGGCTCATTCAGGGACGACATTTACGATTTACCTTCGCAGGTTCATCGAGGGACTTCCCCAACCCGGCACCGACCCCGATATCCGCAAGAAAGCCATGGCAGCGACCATCCCAGTACATGATCTGACGCCTGCGGAGCATTAGCAGGGCGAATATCTCTTCCGATTACACGTTCAACGCGCCTGCTTTGGACAGCGTGGCCCGGTTATGTTTTGGGGTCTAATCCGGGGTGCCGATTCGAACGTAGATAGTGTGGGTAAAGGAAATGGACATAACGGCTTGCGAAAGTCTGTTAATTTTTTCACAAATTGCTTGACATCACCAGAGCATATTCTATATTTGCTTTTCAAATTTTTGGGTGGGCGAAACGGATAAGAAGGAGAAATACAGGCTATATCGGCAGCTTTCACTACTCGGAATCATCCCCGCGATGCTCGCGGTGGGACCGCTAATCGGGTTGTTTGCCGGTAGATGGTTGGACGAGAAGCTCGGTACAGAACCATACTTGATGTATGTCCTTGTTGTCCTCGGTTTCGTTGCAGCTGGTAAGGAAGTGTACAGAATCATCAAGAGAGTCTCAGACAGCTTGGATGATTAAAACGATCCACAGGAGATTCGGCATTTCGACGGATTAGCAACTATGGGTCTTGAATTCATTGCCAGAACAATCAGAACTTCATTAATCCTATCAGTCGCGATTTTTATATTCGGTACGGTATACTTCGACTGGTCATATTCACTCGGAATCTCGATAGGCCTCATTTTCAACTGTGCGAACCTTTATTTCATCAAGGGAATAATCAAGCATACGATTACGCCCGGCGATCGCAAGCCTCTGCCTATCTTCGCGATTTCCATAGTCAAATTTCCGGTACTCTATTTCGCGGGGTACCTGATACTCTCAGCCGATATTGCGCCGGTCTCCTCATATATGATCGGCTTTGTTCTTTTGTTTGGAGTCATAGTGCTTAAAGTCCTGGGTATACTTTTCGTCGACTCCAAATGGATGAAACTTGCTGAAAGCAAGAAGGGAGCATCTCGATGAACTTGTTGCCCCTCTGGGAGATAATGACCGTGCACGGCGGGCAGGTTACGACGCAAGGCGAACTCGAGGATACCGCTCACACGGTCGGTCATGTCGTTGCCGAACACGCTCAGCAGGCCGCGGAGCACGGTGCCGGAGCCGCCGATGTACCCGTGCTTCCGAACGCAATCACTCTTCTGAATGATGCGCTCCATCATCCGAAGGAAGGCATCATGCCGTTCCTTCATCATTTCGAGGTCGTGGTTTTCGCGCTGTTCATCGCGGCGTGCCTTTGTGCGGTGGCGATGATTGTTTACAGCCGTCGGAAACTCGTGCCGGGGCGGCTTCAGTCTGCAGTCGAGATGATTGTCGAGGGGCTGTCGAATTTCTTCATCGGAATAGTAGGCGAGAAATGGGGACCACGATATGTCCCGTTCCTCGGTACGTTGTTCGTATATATTCTGTTTATGAATTTCGCGGGGCTTGTGCCATTCCTTCATTCATCCACGGCAAATCTGAATACGACCGCTGCGCTTGCGATCTGTGTGTTTCTACACGTTCAGGCGAGCGCTATTCGTCATGCGGGACTGGGAGGATGGCTGTTCCATCTTGCCGGTGAGCCGAAGGATGTTATCTCGTGGGTTCTGGTGCCGCTTAATCTCCCGATCCACATCATCGGGGAGCTCGCCAAGCCGTTCAGCCTGGCTCTGCGTTTGTTTGGCAATATAATGGGTGAGGACGTTCTTATTGCGGCGTTTGTCGGTCTCGGTGTTCTGACTCTGGCGTTTATGTCGTCGCCGGTCGGTCTGCCGCTTCATCTGCCGTTCATATTCCTCGCTCTTTTGACATCGACTATACAGGCACTGGTGTTCAGTCTGCTGGCATCTGTTTACTTTTCGCTGTTGATGCCGCACGATCACCATGAAGAAGAACATTAAATCGTTGGTTTAACACTCTCTGGAGGAGCTATGGATTATCAGACTGCATTGGGTTTTGCGCTGCCGATAGGCCTTGCACTCGCAGGCGTGGGATCTGCGCTGGGTCTGGGACGCGCGGTAGGTTCGGCCATGGAGGCCATGGGCCGTCAGCCGGAGGCCGCAGGTAAGATTCAGGTCGGTATGATTATCGGTGCGGCTCTTATCGAGGCGCTGACCATTTACTCGCTCGTCGGTTTCTTCGTCCTTTCGGGCAAGATAGGCGCGTAAGCAGAACAGTTTAGAGGGCGGATAAAATGTCCGCCCTTCAACGTTGGCACAGCAATCCAAAATCGGTTAGACAGGAGTCTGTTGTGATCAGTTTAGAGTGGCAACAGATATTAACACACATCATCGGTTTCCTAATCGCTCTCTTCATTCTGAAGAAGTACGCCTGGGGCCCGCTGCTAAAGATGATCGATGAACGTCGGGAGAGGATACAGTCCGATTTCGACGCGGCGGAAGGCGAACGGAAGAAGGCGGAAGAGCTGAGGGCCGATTATGAAGCCCGTATGAAAGAGGCGGAGGCGGAAGCCCGGACAAAGATCCAGGAGTCGATCCGTGAAGGCCAGAGTGTGGCTGCGGAAATAAAGGAGAATGCTCGGAAAGATGCCCAGGAATTGATAGAACGGGCCAAGAAAGAGCTCTCCCGGGATGTCGACAAGGCTAAGGTACAGCTCAAGCTCGATATCGTGAAAATGACTCTCTCCGCCACCGAGAAGATGATCAACGAGAAGCTTGACGAAGCCAAGCATCGCGAGTTGATCGAAGGTTTCATCAATGATGTTGAGAAGGTCTGATGTTAGCTGCTGAAGTAGCAAAACGGTACGCTCAGGGTTTGTTCCTGCTTGCGCAGGAGAAGAATGTCATCGACCAGGTCTCGGAGGAGATGAAGGATATCGATGACCTGCTGGAGAAGGACAGGGCGCTGCTGAATTTCCTTGCCGCACCACAGGTGCGGGATCAGGACAAGCTTACTGTAATGCGTTCGGTCTTTTCCGGCAAGGTATCGAGGATCGTCGAGGAGTTTCTCATGCTCGTGGTCGCGAAGCATCGCGACCAGCACCTGCACGCCATTGCAGAAGAGTTTGAAGAGATAGTTCTGGACCATAAGGGCTTTGTCAAGACGCAGGTGATCACCGCTGTCGATATGACAGAGGGTGAGAAGCAGAAGCTGAAAGAGCAGCTCGAGAAGAAATCGAACAGGAAGGTACTGATCAAGACCAGGGTCGATACGGCGATAATTGGCGGGGTGATCGTGATGCTCGGTGACAGAATCATAGACAACTCGATTCGTTACCGGCTCCAGATCTTGAACGACCAGTTGAAAGCCCTGAAAGTGCATTAACATACGTTCAGATAGATTTCGAAACACCGACTCGTAAAGAATCTACTCAAGATAGACGGAGTTTCAGATGGGACTTAAGCCTGAAGAAGTCAGCTCCATAATAAAACAGGAGATCGCGAAGTACGAGACCAAGCTCGAGCTCGAGTCTGTAGGTGTTGTGCTTCAGGTCGGCGATGGTATCGCGCGTGTGTGGGGACTTGAGGACGTCATGATGTCCGAACTCGTCACATTCCCGGGCGATATTATGGGAATGGTGCTTAACCTCGAAGAGGACAATGTCGGTGTAGCCGTATTCGGTTCCGACGTCGAAATCAAAGAGGGCGATACCGTTCGCAGAACCGGCCGAATTGCATCGGTTCCGGTTGGTGATGCGCTCGTCGGGCGTGTCGTCAACTCGCTCGGACAGCCGATCGACGGCGAAGGGCCGATAGCAACTGACAAGTACAGAAATCTCGAAACGAGAGCGCCTGGCGTTGTCGAACGTCAGCCGGTGAAAGAGCCGCTTCAGACGGGTCTGAAGGCTATCGATTCGATGATCCCGATTGGTCGCGGCCAGCGTGAGCTGATCATTGGCGACCGTCAGACGGGTAAGACAGCGGTTGCGATCGATGCAATCATCAATCAGCGCGATACCGATGTCTACTGCTTCTATGTAGCGATCGGCCAGAAGGCCTCGACCGTGGCGCAGGTTGTTGAGATACTCAAGAAGCACGGGGCGATGGAGTACACGACCGTGATCGCAGCCAACGCTACCGATCCGGCCCCGATGCAGTTCATTGCGCCGTATGCCGGCGTTACAATGGGCGAAGAATTTCGTGATAACGGCAAGCACGCTCTCGTGATCTACGACGACCTCTCGAAGCAGGCGCAGTCATACAGACAGCTCTCGCTGCTTCTCAGACGTCCCCCGGGACGTGAGGCGTATCCGGGTGACGTATTCTACCTGCACTCACGCCTTCTCGAGAGAGCGGCGAAGCTCTCCGATGAGCTGGGCGGTGGGTCGCTCACCGCGCTGCCGATCATCGAGACTCAGGCCGGTGACGTTACCGCGTACATTCCGACCAACGTGATCTCGATTACGGACGGTCAGATGTTCCTCGAGTCGGATCTCTTCTATTCCGGTATTCGTCCCGCTATCAACGTGGGTATATCGGTGTCTCGTGTGGGTGGCAACGCCCAGACGAAGGCAATGAAGAAGGTAGCGGGTTCTCTGCGGCTCGACCTCGCACAGTACCGTGAGCTTGCTGCGTTTGCCCAGTTCGGTTCCGATCTCGATGCCGCGACTCAGGCTCAGCTCAATCGAGGCGCGCGCATGGTTGAAATCCTGAAGCAGGGTCAGTATGTACCGATGCGCTTCGAGAAGCAGGTGCTGATTATCTGGTCCGGCGCAAAGGGATATCTCGATCCTATGCCGGTGCATGATCTGAATCGCTATGAGGAAGAGCTGTTCGAGTTCGTCGAGAAGGACTATCCGGATATTCTCCATTCGATCGAGAAGGAGAAGGCTATTACGGAGGACAACGAGGAGAAGATGCACAAGGCTCTCGAGGCTTTCAACAGCCAGTTCAAGACAACTGAAAAGCTCATCGGCTAAAAGCGAGTAGTATAGATGGCGACAGTACGAGACCTTAAAAAGCGCATTCGCGCGGTAGAGAACACAAAGCAGATTACCAAGGCGATGGAGATGGTTGCTGCGGCGAAACTGCGCCGTGCACAGCAGCGCATCGAGTCGTACAAGCCTTATGCCAACAAGATGGTCGAGATGCTCGGGCATCTGTCTGCCGCCTCCTCGGAAGTCTCACACCCTTATTTCGAGCGGCGTGAGGTCCGGAAGACAGCGCTCCTGCTCTTCACGTCCGACCGCGGCTTCTGCGGTTCATACAATGCCAATCTGATTCGGAAGGCGAATGAGTTCATCCGTGAGAATGATATGACGCCGGACAACTTCGAAATCGCGTGCGTCGGCAAGAAGGGACATACGCATTTCAAACGTCGCGAGTTCCCTATGGCGAATTCGTGGATGGATTTCAGCGGGAATATGGATCTCGCGAAGATCAGGGACATGACATATTTCTTCACAAACCGGTTCACCGAGGGTGAGGTCGACCGGGTCGTGCTCTTGTACACCGACTTCATATCCACCGCACGCTATAATATCACGCTTCAGCAGTTTCTCCCGATCCAGAAGGAGTCGATTGCTGAGGAGGAGCCGGATGAGACCGAGAAGGAGTATATATTCGAGCCGGACGCTGCGACTATATATGAACAACTCCTGCCGAGCTACACGCAGACCGTGTTGCAGATGGCTATGGCATCGGCACTCGCAGCCGAGCATGGCACGCGGATGATAGCAATGGGTGCGGCGACGAAGAACGCGGGAGAGATGATCGATTCGCTCACGCTTTCGATGAACAAAGCACGTCAGGCTTCGATCACCAGCGAGCTGCTCGAAATCGTATCCGGGGCCGAGGCATTAGAGAAGTAGTTTTGCTATAGATCTTGCTAATTTGAAAACGAGGTTCGAAACAATAGAGGTTATGTAAATGGCCGGTACTGTTGAGACAAAAGTAGAAGGCAACATGGGAAAGATCGTGCAGGTTATCGGTCCTACGGTCGACTGCGAGTTCGACTCGGATCACCTGCCGAATATCCTCAATGCTATCAAGATCCAGGACAAAGAGCGCGACATCGACGTGACCGTGGAGGTCGCTCTGCATGTCGGCGACAATGTCGTCAAGTGCGTTGCGCTCGGTTCCACCGACGGCCTGGTTCGCGGTATGAAGGTTGTCGACACCGGTTCCCCGATTACCGTACCGGTCGGCGAGGAATCGCTGGGCCGTATCTTCAACCTTCTCGGTGAGCCAATCGACAGAGGCGAGCCTATCCCGAAAGACACGCCAAGAATGCCCATTCATCACGATCCCCCGAAATTCACCGACCAGAGCACCAAGACCGAGCAGTTCGAGACCGGTATCAAGGTTATCGATTTGCTCGAGCCTTATGTGAAGGGCGGTAAGGTTGGTCTGTTCGGAGGTGCGGGCGTAGGCAAGACCGTTATCATCATGGAGCTTATTCGTAACATCGCGCAGGAGCACGGTGGCTATTCGGTGTTCTGCGGCGTTGGTGAGCGAACTCGTGAGGGTAATGACCTCTGGCTCGAGATGAAGGAGTCCGGCGTACTCCCGAAGACCTGTATGTGCTACGGTCAGATGAACGAGCCGCCGGGTGCACGTCTCCGTGTCGGGCTGTCCGGCCTTACAGTTGCGGAGTACTTCCGTGACGAGATGCATCAGGACGTGTTGTTGTTCATCGACAACATCTTCCGCTTCGTACAGGCAGGCTCCGAGGTATCGGCGCTTCTCGGAAGGATGCCGTCCGCTGTGGGTTACCAACCGACTCTCGGCACCGAGATGGGAGCGCTCCAGGAGCGAATTACTTCAACCAAGGCCGGATCGATTACATCTGTGCAGGCGATCTACGTTCCGGCGGACGACCTCACTGACCCGGCGCCGGCGACTACATTCGCGCATCTTGACGCCACGACTGTGCTTTCGCGAGCCCTGACCGAGCTCGGAATCTACCCGGCCGTGGATCCGCTTGCTTCGACTTCGAGAATTCTCGATCCGAATATCGTCGGTGAGGAGCATTATCGCGTTGCCCGTCAGGTTCAGCAGATTCTCCAGAGATACAAGGACCTGCAGGATATTATCGCGATTCTCGGAATGGATGAGCTTTCCGAAGAAGACAAGCTAATCGTGCAACGCGCTCGTAAGATTCAGCGATTCCTTTCCCAGCCGTTTTTCGTGGCGGAGCAGTTCACCGGCCGCGAGGGCAGATATGTGAAGATCTCCGACTCGATCGCCGGATTCAAGGAGCTGGTCGAAGGCAAATGCGATCACATTCCGGAACAGATGTTCTACATGGCGGGTACACTCGATGAGGTGTACGAACGTTTTGAAGAGTCCAAGAAGAGTTAGAGTGTAGATTATGTTCAAATTGTCGATAGTTTCGCCGGCGCGAGTTCTGTACGAGCAGGATGTATATTCGATTGTAGTTCCGGGTATCGAAGGGTACCTCGGTGTTATGTCGAATCATGCTCCGCTTATTACCTCGCTGTCTCCCGGGAAGATCGTGATCAAGGAGTCCGAGACCCATGAGAAGACCGCCGCTGTTTCAGGCGGGTTCATCGAGGTTTCGGATAATATTGCGACGATTCTTGCTGACGCGGTCGAGTTCGTGGAGGAGATTGACATCGGACGCGCGAAGTCCGCTTACGAGCGTGCGAAAGAACGGATCAATATGAGTGATAGTAATATCGATCTCGTCCGTGCGCGCGCCGCTCTGGAAAGGGCGGAGAATCGTCTGAATCTCGCCGGGGAACGACCAACCAAGTAGACCCACTCTGATCAGTATATATGCCTGAGGGCCGCGATTCTCTGAGTTGCGGCCCGCTTGTTTCCAGACAGTATCTGTGTGCAATCCGATATGACATAAGGATTTTCGACGGTTTGCCGATACTCTATATGTAGTATCGACTCCATTTTGGTGGCGTCGATATTCGCAGGACCCAGAGTCAATCGAAACTCCAAATCGGGTTGTTACGAAGATGACCTATAGTATCGATGAACTGCGCAGCATGCAGATGTCAGGTAACTACCGGGGTCTTATCTTTGCACTCTCCGCTCCCGATGCGCTCGTTAGAGCCGAAGCGATGGTGCGCCTTTCGAGCTTCACGAATGAACCCGTCCGCGATGCCGCGATCGAGCATCTGAAAAACGACTCAGATTACAACGTTCGAGCACAGGCGTGTGCCGTTCTGAGACATTTCCCGACTTCAGAGGTAATCGTTGATGCTCTCTGTGGCGCCCTGCGGGATACGCACCGCCTGGTGAGAGAGAGGGCAGCATTTGCACTGTCTCAGCTTCGGGCTCGCGAGGCTCTCGGAAACATCATGGCGATGGCTGACGAAGGTGTGGAGCCGGACATCTCCGATACGGTCAACATGGCAATCGAAGTGCTGTCTGAACCGGACAAGTCCCAGACGCTTCTCGATCTCGTGTCGCAGCGGGATGTCGCTGGTATCGGCGAACTGTTCGACTGCCTGCTGAAGGCCGATCATGACGAGATCGAGCGTGGTCTCGAGCAGCGAGGCAGAAACCGGATGCTCGACATTTTCCGCGACTGGGAGCAGATCGGACGCTTGACCGCACTCGAGCCGGACCCGGCGGTGTACGAGGAGACCAAGAAGGCCTACGCTCGAAGGCTGATCGAGGTTGCGAAGTAAAACGAGACCCTTCTCCGAGCACAACGCACTCTGCGCACGATATCCATATCACGTTTTTTTTGACCGAACGCCCATCCGTTTGTATAATCCCTCTGTACCAAATAGTGTGTATTCCATTTGATGCGCTACCAATCGAAAGGACGCGATATGAGATACTCAAATTTTATCTGTCTCCTGCTGGCTCTTGCGGTCACGACCTGCTTCACTGGGACGCAGGCTGCCGAAGAGGAGTTTGCGGATTTGAACTATGAGGAGGTCGATGCCTCTGCCTATGCCGATTCGCAAGTTGTGCTGAATACGACGTTGGGCGACATCGTTCTGAATCTCTTTCCGGAGACTGCTCCGAAGCATGTCGCGAGCTTTGTCACGCTCGTGAATGCCGGCTTCTACGACTCGCTGACATTCCACAGGGCTATCAGAGATGTTCTGATTCAGGGCGGCAGTCCGGGTGGACGTCCCGATGGCAAGGGCCCGTGGACAATACCGGCGGAATTTTCGGATATCGAGCATGTCGACGGTACGCTTGCTATGGCGAGGCCGAGAGACATCAACGGCGCCTCATGTCAATTCTACATAACCCTGCGCCGGGTCCAGATGTATGATGGCAAATATACCGTTTTCGGCGAGGTTGCGGATTCCGTATCACTTGCCGTAGCCCATGAAATCAGCAGGGTGGAGACGACAGGACAGCAGCAGTATCCGCGTGTGTCGGACAAGCCGTTGAAGGATATCTATATCGAGAAGGCGATCGTGAGAGCACGTCCCGGCACCGGAAGCACGGAAAAAAGCGACTGATCGACTGATGAATTCCACTCCGCGAAGAATCGCCGTTCTCGGCTCCACCGGCTCGGTCGGAACTCAGGCTTTGGATGTCATTCGTGAGCACGAAGATATGTTCAGGCCTGTATTACTGACCGCTGATACCAGTTGTAATCCTCTCGCCGAACAGATAGATGAATTCAACCCCGAAGTGGCCGTACTGAATGATGCCGATGCGATCGATGCGCTCAAGTCGCGGCGGCCCGGTGGGGACACGAGGCTGGAGTGCGGAGAGGATGCCCTTCTGTGTGTGCTCCGTGAGGTCGAATGCGATATCGTGCTAAATGCGATAGTCGGTTTTGCGGGCCTCCGTGCATCGTTCGAAACAATCCGGAGCGGCAAGACACTCGCGCTCGCTAACAAGGAATCACTCGTGGCAGGCGGGCAGCTTCTTATGCGCACTGCCGCAGAGAATGGCGTAGAAATTGTACCTGTCGATTCCGAGCATTCAGCTATCTTTCAGTGTTTAATGACGGGGCAGAGGGCTGAAGTCAGGAGAATCATACTGACCGCCTCCGGCGGTCCGTTTAAGAATGTACCGATAGATAGATTCGATGCGATTACGCCGTCGGAGGCTCTGGAGCATCCAAACTGGAATATGGGGCCGAAGATCAGTATCGATTCTGCAACTATGATGAATAAGGTCCTCGAGTTAATCGAGGCGCGATGGATATTCGATCTCAATTCATCTCAGATTGATGTTGTAATCCACCCGCAATCGGTCGTACATTCGATGGTGGAGTTTGTGGATTCGTCGGTCATCGCTCAACTATCCGAGCCGGATATGCGGCTGCCGATATTGTACGCGTTAAGCTATCCGGACCGGATCGAATCGAATGTTGGCAGGATTGACTTCGACAAACGCACGGAGCTGACGTTCGAGGAGCCGGATACGGAGAGATTCCCGGCTCTGAAGCTCGCGAGGACCGTGCTCGAAGCTGGCGGAGATGCAGGCGCGATTCTGAATGCCTCGAATGAGATTGCCGTGGAGGCGTTCCTGGGCGAGAGCATAGGTTTTCGTGATATCACGGAGATTGTGGCGCAGACTCTCGAACTTAGCGAGGTTAACGACTGTTCAACAATTGACGATATCGTAAACAGCGATCGTGACGCCCGAAAGGCGGCTTCGCGGTTGATTGATCGGAGGGTACGGAACAAGAAGTGACAACAATACTGGCGTTCATATTCGTGCTCGGAGTTCTCATTTTCGTTCACGAACTCGGCCATTTTCTCGTGGCCAAATGGGTCGGAATTCGCGTGGAAAAATTTTCGCTCGGATTTCCACCCAAGCTTATTTCTTTTAAGAAGGGCGATACAGAGTATTGCATATCGATAATACCGCTCGGCGGTTATGTCAAGATGGCGGGTGAGCAACCCGATGAAACTGAGGTGACCGGGGCACCGGATGAGTTTATGTCCAAAACACCTCTCCAGCGCGCGGGAGTGATTGCCGCCGGTCCCGTGATGAATGTCGTAACTGCATTCCTGATCTACACCGTTCTCTTCTGGACGCAGGGTGAGCCGAAGCGCTTTGATGACAAGGTCGTCGTCGGATATATCCAGCCCGATTCCCCGGCGGATTCGGCGGGTCTCAAGCCGGATGATCATATCCTGGCCGTTAACGGCACATCCGTGAGTTCGGTAAAGGAGATGGTCGAGATTATTCGTGACAAGGCCGGGAAAGAGGTCTCCGTAGTATACAATCGCGCCGACATGATCGATACCGTGCCGGTCGTTCCGGCCCTGGATACGATCGTCAATATAGATGGCGAGAAGGAGGCTATCGGTCGAATCGGACTCGGAGACAAAGTATGGTGGGAGCCGGTCGGTTTCTTTGCCGGAATGGGAAATGGTGCTGTCCGCACCTGGGAAATGACAGAACTCGTCGCGGGTTTCTTCTTTAAGCTCGTCACTGGTCAGGTATCCGCGCGAATGGTCGGTGGACCGCTCTTCATAGCGGAGTTCTCCGGAGAGGCGGCGCGACAGGGAGCCGCAGTGCTGTTCGAATTTATCGCGATGCTGTCGGTCAATCTCGCAATCGTAAACGTGTTGCCGATACCGGTTCTGGATGGCGGTCATCTCGTATTTCTTGCGATCGAGTCGGTGCGAAGGAAGCCGTTATCGCTGAAGCAGCGCGCGGTCCTTCAGCAGATCGGCCTCGCGTTTCTGCTTATGATTATAATCTTTGTTACCTACAACGACATCACACGCTGGTTTACGAGTTGACGGCAGTTAAGCCAATTCATGCAGATGTTCATGCATATATTCGTTCCAAATTCATGCAAAAAGTTAATTGCGGACTGCGTTCTGCTTTGTTAATATGTTCGGATTATGGCCGCTGACAAGACCAGATCCCGCAAGCGAAGACAGAAGCCGGCTACATCCGGCGCAACCGGTGAGTTCATATCGTACGTCAAGTCCCTCGCAATCGCGCTAATGATGGCGCTGGTCTTGAAGCACTTTGTTATTGAAGCATACAGAATCCCAACCGGTTCGATGGAGGACACGATCCTCGTGGGCGACTTCCTTCTCGCGAACAAGTTCATTTACGGGGTCAGCGTGCCATTCACGGATATTCGTATTCCGGGCTTCGACGATCCCGAGCAGGGCGACATCGTGATATTCAAGTTCCCGGACGATCCGAGTCTCAACTATGTCAAGAGATGTATCGCGGGGCCGGGTCAGGTTGTCGAGATTCGTGACAAGCAGGTGTATGTGGATGGTGTGCTATACGATGACGATTCCTTCACGAAGTATTCGAATTACACGATTACAGATCAATCCTCCCCCGAAGCGAAGCGGGATAACTTGGAACCAGACACGATCCCGGACGGACACTATTTCATGATGGGAGACAATCGGGACAATTCATACGATTCCAGATTCTGGGGCTGCGTACCGGAGGAGAATATTCTCGGTGAGGCTCTCTTCATACACTGGTCGTGGGGAACCGACCGTCATGCCCCCACCATAGACTGGAGCAATCCGATTACGCTCTTCCAGAATATAGGCTACAACTTCCTGCACTTCTACGAGAGGGTCCGCTGGGAGCGGCTGGGGCAGGCAGTCAACTGAGCGACATTGATTTGGCGAAACAATGTCGTGCTGTTCGCAGTATATAGTGTAGAATTGAGTGACATCCTGTAATCTCCCGCAGAGAGGCATCAAGGTGAGCAAGCTGTCGAAGCTGATATGGCGTAAGAAAGAGAAGGAAAGTCAGGACGATCCGATTGAAGTTCGCCGCCCGAAATCTGCGGCAACGATAGCCTGGGAATACTTAAAGCTCTTCGGCAGTGCGCTCATAATTGCTCTCATCATCAAAACATCACTCGTCGAAGCCTACAACATTCCGTCCGGCTCGATGGAAGACACGCTGATGACCGGAGATTTCATTCTCGGCAACAAATTCGTCTTTGGCGCCAAGATTCCGCTTCTGCCGGTCAGGCTGCCGTCTCTCGACGAGCCGGAGCCGGGTGACATTGTCATCTTCAAGTTCCCATCCAATCCGGATATCAACTACATCAAACGGTGTATAGCCGGTCCGGGACAGGTGGTGGAGATTCGAAGCAAACGGGTATATGTCGACAGTGTGCTCGTTGATGATCCCGAGCACTCGAAGCACACCGACCGGCGCGTCAAGAGCCGGAGTGCGTACGATGGCATGCGAGACAATTTCGGCCCATACGTGGTGCCTGAGGGACACTATTTCGTGATGGGAGACAACCGCGACAACTCCTATGACTCGCGTTTCTGGGGATGCGTGCCGAGAAGCAATATTCTCGGTTCGGCGATGATAGTCCACTTCTCGTGGGCGCCGGATTCCAATGCTCCGAATGTCCGGATCAGTGAACCGCTCTCGGTGCTCGAATCTCTGGCATATAACATAACGCATTTCCCGTCACGGGTCCGATGGGGACGTATCGGCAGCATTGTCAGGTGACCTTCGTACATCCATCGAATATCTTCCCGTTTACTGTTGACCTGATCGCCCTCCAATAACTACATTTGCCGAATGGCGGACGATGATTCCAAAGCCCTGCAACTTTCGGCTCGGAACTTGAGCCATCGGTTCGGTCGGCGTCGTGTGATCACCGACGTCAGCTTCGAGTGCAAACTCGGCGATGCTGTATGTATTACCGGGCATAACGGCTCCGGTAAATCGACCTTGCTGCGAATTCTAACCGGGCTGATTGTGCCCGGCAAGGGTGAGGTCGAGCTGAGCAGGAACGGTGAAGTGCTCGGTAAGGAGTCAAGGCGGAATGCTCTCTGTCTGGTGTCGCCGGAAATCAACATGTACGAGAGTCTGACCGGCTTTGAGAATCTGGAGTTGATCACGAAGCTCTCCGGAATCGAAGTCGACGGCGATGATTTGGACTCTGCACTCGAGCAGGTTGGTCTCGAGGGCCGGGGGCATGACTTCTACGGCGAGTATTCGTCGGGCATGAAGCAGCGCCTGAAGATAGCCAGCGCGATCATCTCGAATCCCGAGGTGTTGCTGCTCGATGAACCGACAGCCAATCTGGATGATGCAGGCAAAGAGCGGATATACCATATCATGCACGACTTTCAGGCGCACGGCATTCTGATATTCGCGACGAATGAGAAGCAGGAAGTCCGTTTCGGAGGGCAGGTTATTGGGCTGGATTAGGAAGGTGCTGGCGTTGACCGCCAAGGATATTCGGGTGGAGCTGCGCACGCGATACGCGATCAACGCGCTCGCTTTGTTCTCGGTTGTAACAGTTGTGGCGGTCGGTCTCACAGTTGGAATCCAGATTGACACGCCATCGCTTCACGCCGGTTTCATCTGGATCGCGATACTCTTTTCGAGTCTGCAGGCACAGTCGCTGAGTTTTGTGAAGGAGGAGGAATCCAAGACCGGCGATCTCTTGCGGCTCTATTCTGATCCGGGAGTTGTCTATGTCGGGAAGCTGCTTTTCAGCTTTGCGCTGTCGGCTTTTCTCGTAGTGGTGCTCGTGGTGCTCTATGTTTTTCTTATGGATCTCGATGTCCCGGATTACATCCAGTTCGTGATGGTGATTTTTCTCGGGACCGTCGGATTGTCGGCTGCTACCACGATTATTGCGGCGATAGTCTCGAAGACAGCGATGAAGGGTGCACTCTTTGCCGTACTGTCGTTTCCTTTGCTGCTGCCCATTCTCATCGCGGCGATAGGTGGAACCGAGAGCATACTCGATGGCGTTAAATGGACAGAATTGTTCGATGAAGTCAAGATTCTTATTGCGTATCCGGTGATTGTTGTTACACTGTCGTACATGCTGTTTGAGTACGTGTGGAACGAATGACTACTTTACTGAAATTCGGTTTGTTGATATATCTCGGTGCGGTGATAGTGTATGCGTTCATCAAGCCACCGCCGATGTCTGGCCAGGTCTGGTCCGAGGGGTCCCGGATCTTCTATTTTCATGTCCCGCAGGCGTTTGTGTCGTTTGTGGCGTTCGCCGTTTCGATGATCTACAGCATTCTATACCTCAAGCGGCGCAATCCGCTCGATGACGGGAAGGCGGCAATGTCCGTGGAACTGGGACTGGTCTTCTGTGTGCTCGCTACGCTGACAGGGGCTGTGTTCGCCAAGATAGCCTGGGGGGCCTACTGGAACTGGGATCCGAGGCAGACTTCGATTTTGATTCTGATGCTGATCTATGCAGCGTATTTCGCGCTTCGTCAGGCGGTCACCGACGAGCGTCGAAGAGCGTCATTTTCGGCGGTCTATCTTATTTTGGCTTTCGTGGCGGTACCGGTGTTCGGGTTTGTACTCCCCCGTGTGTATGAATCTCTGCACCCGTCGGACACCATTGTTTCTGAAGGGCAAATTGATATCAAGGGTTATGTGGCAACGATATTCTTCTCATCGCTGGCGTGTTTCCTTGCGATCTATTACTGGCTATTCAATCTGGGAGGAAGAGTCATCTCATTGGAGCACAAACATTTGGAGGAACTCGATGCAGGGTGATTCATATAATATTGCGGCGCTTGCATCAATGCTTATAATTTGGGTCGGAATATTCGTACTTATCTATAGGTTGAACAACAGAGTCAAGAGGTTGGAGAAGCGTGAGAAGTAAGTGGATTGTCGGGGCGGTCATCATAATTGCCGCAGCCGTATTGGTATTCACATCATTCTCAAAGTCACTGACGCCGTATGTGTCCTTCGCCGAGGCGCAGGAGACTGACAAGCGAGTGCAGGTTATCGGTGAGGTTCTGAAGGACCGTGTGAAGTATGATGCCGACAGCCTGCGGCTTGTCTTTGACCTCATTGACGCCGAGCATGAATCTGAAATCCCTATGACTGTTATCTATGCAGGCGCTATGCCCGGCAACTTCGACCAGGCTGAGCGGATTGTCTGCAAGGGCAAGTTCCAGGACGGTGTGTTTCACGCCGATGAGTTGCTTCTGAAGTGCCCATCCAAGTATGAGGGAGAATCCTAGGTGTTATCTGGCAATATATTACTGGCAATGACGTTTGCATCCTGCCTCATTGCGCTGGCGGGATACTCTCTGACAGCTTTTGGGAAGTCATCCTATTTGACTCTCGGTATCAGAGGCTACCGCCTGTTCGCGGGCTTCACCGCGATAATCTCGGGGATGCTGCTCTATTTTATACTAACCCACAATTTCCAGTTGGAGTATGTCAACGACTACAGCTCGACCGATTTGTCCTTCCTGCTTCTGTTTTCGACTTTTTGGGCGGGCCAGGTCGGTACGTTTCTGCTGTGGCTTCTGTTCACGACGCTAATCGGATTCGCTATATATAAGCGCAAGGACGAGATGACGCCGACGGTGATGTTCTACTATCTTCTCGGTGCGCTTTTCCTGATGGTGCTGCTTGCTGTTCGGTCACCTTTCAGGATGCTTCCGTCGATGCCTGTCGAGGGGCGCGGATTGAATCCTCTCTTGCAGAATTTCTGGATGATTATCCATCCGCCAGTGGTCTTCATCGGGTTTGCATTGATGGCGGTGCCGTTTTCCTATGCTCTGGCGGCGCTCACGAAGAACAACTACGAGGGATGGGCGTCGCGGGTTTTCCCGTGGGTTGCCATGTCATCGGCGATCCTCGGACTCGGTATCTTTCTCGGCGGCTACTGGGCGTACGAGACCCTCGGCTGGGGCGGATACTGGGCATGGGATCCAGTCGAAAACGCGTCGCTGATACCGTGGCTGACAAATCTCGCGCTCTTGCACGGCCTGCTCATCGAACGAAAGAAAGGGCAGCTTCGCAAGACGAATCTGCTTCTCGCTGCGTTCGGCTTTCTGCTCGTCGTGTATGGCACGTTCCTGACACGAAGCGGTGTGCTTGCCGATTTCTCGGTACATTCGTTCACTGACCTGGGGACAAACGCTTATCTTGTATCATTCCTGTTGCTGTTCGTGGTGCTAATCGGCGGACTGATGATCTATCGATTCAAATCTGTCAAGACCGGCGAGAAGATACAGAGTGCCTGGTCATCCGATTTCTTCATATCGCTCGGACTCGTTTTGACATCGCTGTTCGCGCTACTGGTCTTAATAGGCACATCATCGCCGCTGATCACCCGCCTGCCGTTCTTTGAGTCCACCGGGAATGTGAGCATGAGGTACTACACGAACATTGCATTGCCGATCGGCATTCTGATGGCCCTGACAACGGCGATTGCCATGTATCTCCGGGCCAACGGCAGAGACGCGGCTAGTTTCGTCAAGAAAGCCCTGCCGTCCTTCGCCGTCGCAGTCGTCGGCGTGATTGTCGCAGTGTTGCTGGGCGTATCGAGCGCGAAGCACTTGATTCTCGTATTCGGCGCGGTGTTTGTAGCGGCTGCGAATCTTCATCTGTACGCCGCTTTCTCGAAGAAGATCGGGACGCGAATAGGCAGCTTCCTCGCGCATTTCGGATTCGGAGTCATCCTCATTGGCTTTCTCGCGACGGGCGTGTTTGCGACATCGAAGAAGGCCGTGCTGATGAAGGGCGAGCCAGGCGAGGTGATGGGATATAAGCTGACTTATACGGGAATGGCGGGAGAGATTACTGACCCCGACAATGCGGTTCAGGTGACTGTGAATGAGAATGGGAAAGAGTACGGTGCGCAGGCGAAGCTCTACTATGATGAGTACAACCGCGGCCTGATGCGCGAGCCGTATGTTCGCTCGAATCTGTTATACGATCTATACATTGCTCCGGAACAGGTTGAGCAGGTCAAGCCGGGTGAATCCTTGACGCTCTCGAAGGATGAAACCGGAACGCTCGGTGAGTGGACGGTACAGTTCGAGGAGTACGATCTGGGTGCTCACGGCGAACCGGGGGAGATGAAGGTCGGTGCACTGATATACGCCTACCGAGGGAGTGACACAGTTACTGTGACACCATCACTGACCGTTCACGATAACGGAACGAGGTCATTTCAGGCGGATACGCTCGGTGTTGGCGGTGCGGTGATTTATCTCGACGATCTCGATCCGTCACGTCGCACGGTCAGTTTGCGTTTGAGTGGTGCGGAATCCGGTCCGACGGAGCGCTTGATCGTGGAAGTGTCGGAGAAGCCGCTGATACTGCTCGTATGGGTTGGAGCGATACTCATAATTACTGGAAGTTTGATGTCCTGGTACCATAGAAAGAGACATGTCGCCTGTGGAGTAGCGTAGTAGTCGCGCACTTCTTATCAGCAGTCGAAAAGCCAGACGACTGAGCTCTGCAATGCGAGCCTGTTTTTGTTTTGCTGAGTCCGGCATCTCTCGTATATTTAAAAGTTTCGGTAATCAGAAGGGAAAGGGAATTCCGTCGTGAAGTATTACCTCGGCCTCGATATCGGTTCAGTTGCTCTCAAGGCAGTCGTAGTCGACAAGTCCGGATCTGTCCAATACACTTATTACGGGCGTGTCTCCGGTCAGCCGGTAACCCGCCTCGAGGAGACTCTGAGCGAAGTCGACAGGGAGGTTGGGTTTTCCAACATCGGTGGATTGTGTTCAACCGGTTCCGGCGGAAGACTCGCGCAGCGAAGACTTGGCGGCGACTTTCTAAACGAGGTACTCGCGAACCTCGCGGCTAACGATTTTCTCCTTCCGGATGTCAGGACTGTTATCGAAATGGGCGGCGAAGACTCGAAACTGATACTGGTTAACAGGGACGAGTTGTCGGGGCGGCTTCTTTTGATCGATCTTGCCATGAACTCGCTTTGCGCAGCCGGGACAGGCTCGTTTCTCGATCAGCAGGCAAACAGGCTTGGTCTTTCCATAGAGGATGAATTCGGTGAGCTTGCCATCAAGTCGAAACACCCGCCGAGAATTGCCGGCAGATGTTCTGTATTTGCCAAGTCGGATATGATCCATCTCCAGCAGATTGCAACTCCCGATTACGATATCGTTGCAGGGCTGTGTTACGCCGTAGCGCGGAATTTCAAGTCGGCGATTGCGAGCGGCAAGAAATTCACGAAGCCTGTATCGTTTCAGGGCGGTGTCGCCGCCAACATCGGGATGATAAAGGCTTTCGAGGATATCCTCGGCCTGAAAGAGGGCGAGCTTGTCGTGCCCGAACTTCATAAGAATATGAATGCGTTCGGTGCAGCGATGTATGTCGCGAAGCTTGACAGGCCGGTAGTATTCGATCTTTATTCCAACCTTGCCGCAACCGAAAGAAACAGTGGTGATGGCGAGGGCGCACCACCTCTCGAGTACAATTCCCCTGAAAGCAAATACTATGACACGACGCTTTCCGGCAGTCAGATATCGCCGGAAACAACCACGGGTTACCTCGGGATAGATATCGGTTCACTCTCAACGAATGTTGTGGTGATCGACGAGAACAACAACGTTCTCTCTCGCAGATATCTGATGACTGCGGGGCGTCCGCTCGAGGCTGTGCGGAAGGGTCTGAAGGAGGTTGGGGAGGAACTCGACGGCAGAATCTCGATAGCAGCGTGCGGAACGACCGGTTCCGGCAGATACCTCGTCGGCGATTTTGTCGGCGCGGACGTCGTTCGTAACGAGATCACAGCACAGGCGACGGCTGCAATAGCTCTCGATCCGAAGGTGGATACGATCTTTGAGATCGGTGGACAGGATTCCAAGTACATTTCCATCGACAATCAGGTTGTTGTCGATTTCGAGATGAATAAAGCATGCGCAGCGGGGACAGGCTCGTTCCTCCAGGAGCAGGCCGAGAAGCTCAACATCAGGATCGAAGAGGAATTCGGCGATCTCGCGCTCGGGGCATCATGTCCGGTTGGTTGCGGCGAGCGCTGTACCGTATTCATGGAATCGGATCTCGTGGCGCATCAGCAGTCGGGCGCGGAGAAGGATGATCTCGTCGCCGGTCTGGCATATTCGATTGTGAACAACTACCTCACGAAGGTTGTGCAGGATCGTCGTATCGGGAATCACATCTTTTTCCAGGGCGGCGTAGCATGGAACCGTGCGGTAGTAGCCGCATTCGAGAAGGTTACCGAGAAGTCGGTGACTGTGCCGCCGCATCACGATGTCACGGGCGCCATAGGCGCCGCCATGCTGGCCCGTCAGGAGATTTCCACGCCAGACAGCAGATTCAAGGGTTTCGATCTATCCAGCAAGAAATATCATATCGAATCGTTTGTTTGCGAAGACTGTACGAATATGTGTGAGATTCGTCGAGTCGTAATCGAGGGTGAGGAGCCTCTCTACTACGGTTCCCGCTGCGAGAAGTACGACGTCGATCACTCTACGAAAAAAATGACCGGGACCGATCTATACAAGCTTCGCAACCGCTTCCTGTATTCCGTGCCGAAGAGGGTCGAACACGAGGAGCGCAGCAAAATCAGGATCGGGATTCCGCGTATCCTGGTTAATTACGAGCTCTATCCCCTCTGGTCGGCGTTCTTCCATTCGCTTGGTTACCGGACTGTGCTTTCGGCGACTACAAATCAGAAGATTCTCAATTACGGACTCGAAAATTTCTCGGCAGAAACCTGCTTTCCGATCAAAGTGACGTTCGGCCATATAGTGGACCTGATCGAGAAGGGGGTCGACTACATCTTTCTGCCGAGCGTGATAAATGTGCATGACGAAGGTTCGCCCCACAGTAACAGCTATCTCTGCCCGTACATACAGGCGATACCGTACAACGTAAAGGCGAATGTCGACTTCTCGAACACCAGGACCAGGCTGGTGACCGTGCCGGTTCATCTCAAGATGGACGAGAGGTTCCTGCTCGAGAGACTGCAGCCTATACAGGAGGTCTTCAAACTCACCGATCCGGAATATCATAAGGCTGTGAAAGAAGCGATGCAGGCGCAGAAGCAGTTCTACGGCAAGCTGCAGTCGGCGGGTCGTGAGTTCCTCGACTCGCTCGATCCCGACGAGAAGGCGGTTGTCGTGATCTCACGACCTTACAACGGCTGCGACGACAAGCTCTCGCTCGAAATACCGGCCAAGTTACGTGAACTCGGTGTGAAGACAATTCCGATTGACATGCTCCCGCTCTCGAAGTACATGCCGGGAATCACCAATCGAAACATGTACTGGCGGTTCGGTCAGCGTATTCTCGCTGCGGCAGATTTCATTCGAGAGCATCCGAATCTCTTCGCCGTGTATATCACCAACTTTGGTTGCGGACCGGATTCGTTTATCACGCACTTCTTTTCGAAGCAGATGCAGGGCAAGCCGTACCTTCAGCTCGAGATCGACGAGCATTCCGCTGATGCCGGAGCTGTGACCAGGCTGGAGGCGTTTCTTGACAGCCTGAAGGCATACAAGCCGAAGGAGTTGCCCGAGCCGGTAGCTTCAACGCCGCGCTCGAATGGACACAAGCGTAAGGTTTACGTTCCGTATATGTCGGATCATGCTGTGGCATTCGCCGCTGCTCTCAAGGCGTGCGGGACGGACGCCGAGGCTCTGCCGGAACCGACCAGGGAGAGCCTTGCGTGGGGCAAGAAATTCACGAGCGGGAAGGAGTGCTTCCCATGTCAGGTCACTACCGGTGATCTCGTGCACAAGATCAAGGAGCCCGGATTCAGGAGCGATCAGAGCGCGTTCTTCATGCCGTCTGCAGGGGGGCCATGTCGATTCGGGCAGTATCATCTGCTTCATCGAACAATACTCGACAAGCTGGGATATGAGGATGTCCCGATCTTTTCTCCGGATTCCGAGAATTCGTACAACGATTTCCAGTTCGTAGAGGGCGGATTCAAGCGGTTGGCGTGGTCCGGAGTGGTGGCGACGGACCTGCTGTTCAAGATCAATCGCAGATTTAAGCCGTATGTGAAGAATCCTGATGAATGTGAGCGGCTCTATAAGCACTATCTCAAGATTCTGGGGAGTGCGTTAGAGCGCCGCCAGGACCTCTCGACCGTGCTGTTCTCGGCTTTGACTGATTTCAAGCGCTTGCCGGCGAATGGCTTTGAGCAGAAGCCGATTATTGCAGTCGTCGGCGAGATATATCTCCGATCTAACCGGTTTTCGAACAATTTCCTGATCGATCGTCTGGAGGAACTCGGTGCCGAGGTCTGGCTCGCTCCGATGTCCGAGTGGGTTCTCTATACCAATTTCACCTACAAATATACCTCCAAACGAGACGGCGATTTCAAGAACCTCTTTTCCGGTTTTGTCCGGGACAAGATTCAGAAAAGGGATGAGAAGTATCTCTCGAAAGCGTTGATGGACGATGTGCCGCTCGCGCATGAAGCTTCGGTTGAGCGTCTTGTCAAACTGGCGGAGCCATTTGTCGATGTGTCGCTGTCGGGCGAGGCGATTCTCTCAATCGGAAAGGCGATCGACTACTACCATCGGGGGGCCTGTGGAGTCATCAACACGTCGCCGTTCTCGTGTATGCCGGGAACGATCGTGACGGCCATGTCGAAGAAAGTCCAGAAGCACTGTGACGGGTTGCCGTGGCTGAATCTCGCCTACGAGGGTCTCGAGGACAAGAACGAGGATGTCCGTCTGGAGGCGTTTCTTCTGCAGGCTCGGCAGTTCGATGAGAACCGTCGCCGGCGTCAGGCCGTGGCCCAATAAAACCCTTGATTTATGTGACTTCCGCTCTATATTCGTCTGACAAGTTTTCCACGGATTAGTCAGATGAATGAGAGATTCGCAAAATTATCAGAAGAGATTCTCCGTTACTGGTTCGAGACCAACCCGGTCATAGCTACCGGATCGGGTGTTCATGACTTTGACGATAAACTCGAGCGTCTCGATCGAGACAGCCGACAGGAGAGTCTGTCGAGGTTCAAGAACTACCTGTCTCAGCTCGACTCTTTCGAGAAAGACCTGTCAGATCTATCCCATGACCAGAGAATAGACCTCAGAATACTCCAATCTGCGCTGGATCCTATGCTCAAGCTCGAGGAGGAATATCGCCGTGTGGAGCGAGATGCTACGGTCTATCCGGATATCGCGCTCTGGTCGGTGTATGTCCTTCTGATGCGGGAGTTTGCGCCGCTGGAGGAACGGCTTGCGTCAGTTCTCGCGCGATTGAAGGAAATTCCGCGTTTGCTTGAGGAAGGACGCGCCAATCTCGAGAATTCCGACGATATCCCGGCCGCCTGGACTCGCATGGGGATCGAGGTTGCGCAGTCCGGCATGGGTTTCTTTGCCGGTGTGGTCCCGATGTACGCGAGTCAGGTCAAGGATCTGCATAATGAGGTCGTGCTTGCCAACAACGAGGCCATCATGGCGCTGAACGCGTATTCCCGGTGGCTCGAAGGCGAGTTGATGGAGAAATCCAAAGGTGAATACCGTCTCGGCGAGGATATGTTCAATTATCTCTTGAAACATGAGCATCTGCTCGAGTACGACTGCGACGACCTTCTCCAGATCGGTCGTGATGAGGTTGAGTCTACGAGGAAGGCACTTCGCGAGGCGGCCTCGAAAATCGACAGCGATAAGTTCTGGGGCGATCTTGTTAGAGAGTTCAAGCAGGATACTCCACCTTCATCTGGTCTTCTCGATGCTTACATTCGGGAGGTCGAGCGTGCGCGGAGGTTTGTGGTCGACAATCGTATCGTCTCGATACCGGAATCAGAATCGCTTGTAATCCAGGAGACGCCCGAGTTCAAGCGCGGACGGTATCCGTACGCGGCGTATGTGCCACCGCAGGCGTTCGAGGACAAACAGCAGGGAGTATTCTGGGTCACTCCGGTCGACACGAACATGCCGGAACCGAGCCAGTTGGAGCAGTTGACCGGTCATTCCAGGCAGCATATCATGCTGAAAGCGATCCATGAGGGTTACCCGGGGCATCACGTTCAGCTCTTGCATGCCAATCGGGTCGAGTCGGATGTACGGAAGGCATTCCAAACATCGGTATTCGCCGAGGGCTGGGCTCTTTACTGCGAGGAGATGATGTTCGAGCAGGGCTTCTACGACCTCAAAACAAGGCTTTTTCAGCTCAAGGATCAACTTTGGAGAGGCTGCCGGGTTATAATAGATGTGGAATTGCACCGCGGAAACATGAGCTTCCAGGATGCCGCCCGTATTCTCGTCGACGACGCCGGGCTGGAGGAGATGAATGCCATCTCAGAGGTGAAGCGGTACACACAAAGCCCGACGCAGCCGATGAGCTATACTCTCGGGAAGAACGCGCTGCTCGAGCTAAGGTCGAATTACGGTGCTAAAAACGGCGAGGACTTCCAACTGGAGAATTTTCACGAAAAGGTCCTGTCTTATGGAACGATTCCGGTTGGACTTGTCGTTGAAGATATGATGAATGAAAGGTAACTTACCTCTGGAGGAAACAATGGCCGTAGCAGTAACCGATGACACATTCGAACAGGAAGTGCTGAAATCTGACGTTCCCGTTATCGTCGATTTCTGGGCCGAGTGGTGCGGGCCGTGTAAGATGATAGCTCCGATAGTGGAGGAGATTGGCAATCAGTATGGCGACAAGCTTAAGGTTGCGAAAGTTGACGTAGACTCGAACACAAAGGTCGCGACGCAGTATGGTATTATGAGCATACCGTCCCTGCTCTTCTTCAAGGAAGGCGAGGTTGTCGACCAGATCGTCGGTGCCGTGCCGAAGAAGGATATCGAGGCCCGGCTCACCAAGGTGATGGGATAGTATGGCACATTCCAATCCGAACAAGGATGAGATAAAGAAGATTCTCGATGACTCCAAGGTCATCGCTGTAGTAGGTTTGTCAAGCAAGGAAGACCGGGCATCGAACCAGGTAGCCCGGTATCTTCAGGATAAAGGCTACAAAATCATACCCGTCAACCCGAAAGAGGAATCCATCCTCGGTGAGAAAGTGTATCCTACACTGAGGGATATACCCGAGCCGATCGATATCGTCGATGTTTTCCGTCGTCCGGAGGCGGTGCTGGAAATCGCCAGGGAGTCAATCGATACATCCGCGGACGTCTTGTGGCTTCAGGAGGGGGTCCGTCACGAGGACGCCGTGCAGATGGTAAAGAACACCGGAATGACAGCGCTGCAGGATGTTTGCATCAAGAAGCTGCATCAGGAGTTGTTCTGAGCAAAGAGCGATTCTCCCGAACAGCTTGTACCAGCCGAAGTTGCTGCATATATTGAGTGACAGGTAAGCATTGAGGCCGTTTTCGCCGATACTACGATAAGATGAGATACTATGCAGGCAATCAGATGAGACTCGGTTTCAACACCGGCCTCCCGACGGGCGTAAAGTGGCTGCTGATCGTCAACGTAGCGCTGTATCTCATAACCCTGTTCGACTCATCCCGTTATCTGATCGGCTATTTCGGTCTGACGCCTAATCTGGTACTGACCGGGCCGCTGGTATATCAGGTGGCTACCTACATGTTTCTGCACGATCCCGGCGGAATCTTTCATATTCTGTTCAATATGTTCATGCTCTGGATGTTTGGTTCCGAAGTGGAACGCACCTGGGGAACGAAGCGTTTCGTCAAGTTCTACCTCCTGACCGGTATTGCGGCGGGTATTTTCACGGTTATCGTGACACCGAGTTCGACTGTGCCGGTGATCGGGGCTTCGGGAGCTGTGCTCGCGGTGATGGTGGCATTTGCCGTCTTGTGGCCCAATCGTATGGTGCTTCTGTACTTCCTGATTCCGATCAAGGTGAAGTATCTTATTATGTTTATTGTCGGCCTCGACCTGATTCTCGCATTTGCCGCCGGGGCCGGTGATAACGTTGCGCGCTGGACCCATTTCGGCGGTGCGGCATTCGGATTTCTCTATGTCAAGGGGTATGCTATCCCCGGGGTCCTTCGGAAAAGACTGTTTAAAGTCAAGTCGGCTCACAAGGATTGGAAGGACGAGCGCGACAAGGAAGAAACCGGCAAATTGATGGAGGAAGTTGACAGAATCCTCGATAAGATAAATGAGGTCGGAATTGACAAATTGACCGACAAGGAACGCAAGACGTTGGAGAGGGCTTCGTCCCGCCTTTCAAAAAAAAGGAAATAGATGTCCAAAAAAGTCCTCATAGCGGATCAATCCGAGGCTGTTCGAGGGGTCGCTGAGAATCTATTCAGAAAGAAGGGGCTTGAAGTTGTTTCCGCCGCCGACGGTCTCGAGGCGCTCGAACTAATCAAGACCACTGACATAGATCTGGCATTTCTGAATTCGTCCCTTCCACAGTTGGACGGCTACACGGTATCATCGCAGATCAAGGATTCTGAGAAGACGAGTCGCGTCAAGGTCGTTCTGCTTCTTTCGACATCCGAGATTGTGCAACAGCACCAGTTGCTTTCCTCTCAGGCGGACGACACGCTCAACAAGCCCTTCTCTCCGCAGGATCTTGTTGAGATGACTTCGGAGCTTCTGGGAATCGAGCTGAACGGTGACAAGCCGGAGAGCCCGTCTCAGGACAGCAATGACGATATCGCCGACGGTGTCGAGGAACTCAATATCGATGACGAACCCGACGAGGAGATTGATTTCGGATCGATCTTCGAGGGCGAAGAGGATAAGAGAGAGGAGCCGGGCCTTGGCGATGTCTTCATGGCAAAAGATGAAGATCATGAGGCCACGGACAAGATCGTAACTGATCTGTTCAATGAAGATAAACCCAAAAGCCACGAGGGGGATATGAACGATCGAACCAATGGAGGGTCCGACGACAGCATCCGGCTTGCGGACGATCAGTATGGGTTGGAAACGCCTTCAGAGACTGAGGTGCACACCCCGCATGACTATAACTGGTTCATCCGCGAGATGAAGAAAGAGCTGAGCGAGGATCAACCGTCGGAAAGCGAACCGGGCAAGTCCCCGGAGGGCGAGGAGGAGAAGGACATCCCCAGAGCCTCTGCCGTTCCCGGAACGCCGACGGCATCGAAAACCACAAAGACCGGGACGTTCGATATTGAGGAGATTGGGACATCCAAGATCGATGCCGACGAACCTGATGTCGCTCCGGAAGGAGCTGAGTCTCAGAAAGAGTATGTCTTCTCGGGCAAGCCGACCGATCAGGGCTCGCCCGCGGCAGAATTGTCGCTGGCTGAAAAACTGCTGATTCGGGAGGTCGCCCAGCGAGTCGCCGACAGAATAGTCGAACGCATGTCCACGAAAGAATTAAGATCGGCTATTCAAGAGGCGCTTCATTCCCTGAAGAAAATGTAGTTTACAACATCTGTGTTTGTTGCAAAGTTGTGCCCTGAAGGTCATCAAGCATAGGAGCAGATCTGGAGGAGCAATGTTTGGCGAACCCAACGTCAATTTCCTAATAGCATTCGGAGCGGGATTTGTATCATTCATTTCTCCCTGCGTGCTTCCCCTGATTCCCGGTTACCTCTCATTCATTTCAGGCGTTAATATCGACGAACTCAAGGATGCCAAGCTGAGAGTGCAGAATTTGAGGAAGGTCGCGGTTTCATCGATAGTCTTCATTCTCGGTTTCTCGACAGTTTTCGTACTTCTCGGTGCAGGCGCTACCTCGGTTGGAAGTCTTCTGCGCGAGCACATCGATATATTCAACAAGGTCGCAGGCGTTATCATCATCATCTTCGGTCTGCATTTCATCGGAGTGTTCAAGCTCAAGTTCCTGATGTATGAGAAGCGCGTGCACTACAATAAGAAATCGCTCGGCCTGCTGAGCGTATTCCTCATCGGCCTCGCCTTTGCCTTTGGATGGACCCCCTGCATTGGTCCGATACTCGGTGCCGTGCTCGGAATAGCTGCACAGGAAGACCAGGTGCTCAAGGGAATGTGGTTGCTCGCAGGTTACTCCCTCGGTCTCGGTGTGCCATTCCTCTTCGCAGCGCTCGTCTTCAACACGTTCCTCGGAGTGTTCGGATTCATCAAGAAGCACTTCAGAGCGATCGAGATTGTAAGCGGTTCGTTCCTGATTCTCGTTGGAATCCTCATGATTACGAACCTGCTTCAGCGCATCTCAGACGTGTTCATTGAGTGGTTCCCGTGGCTTGGTAACATCGGCTGATCTTTTTCGTTTTAGATGTTGAATTGCGCCTGCTGTCTTGATATATTGCCGTTTACAACGGCACAGGATGGCGCTTATGACTAGTAAGACGAAACGGGCACTGATCATTTTCATAGACGATGAGAATCGTGAGAAGGTGCAGCGGCAGTTCGAGGGAGCACTCGGCCAGGACCAGCAACGGCGCCTTTATCGCGCGTTCGTCGAGGATACGATAGCAAATTGCCTGACGCTTGCTGACGTCTATCTCAAAGTGCATTGCACGAAGGGTCAGACTTCGAAGATTGTGAAGGAGGTTGTGAAGGGACTCGCCGAGACGATAAATCCGGGTCAAACCAAAACGTATAAATCTAACAGATTTTCCGTTGTCGAGTCGACAGGCAAGACCATGGGAAAGCGTCTGTCGAATGCTGTCAAGTCGGCTTTTGACGAGGGCTTCGGTAGAGTTGCGCTTATCGGATGTGTCACTCCGACGCTTCAAACCAACGTTATAGAGAACGCATTCAACGTAATAGCGAGTCGCGACCTGGTGATCGGTCCGACTCATGAAGGGAGCTACTACCTCATTGCCTCGAGCAATTATGTGCCGGAGTTGTTCGAGAATGTCGACTGGTCGAACGATACACGTGTCTACAGTCAGATGGTGAAGGCGTTCGAAGAGAATGACTATGACTGGAACGAGATGGATCTCTGGTATGATCTGCGTCATCCCGAAGATCTTGAGTTTCTCGTAACCGATATCAATCACTTCCGCCTTGTTGGCGATGAAGCAACCGCCAGCAGGACAGAAGCTATGCTCGAAGAAATCCTCAAGAACCTTCCAAGCTAATACACAGGGAATACTATGTTAAGAAGACTCGAACGCATGCTATGGCAGCAGGTGCGTGAAGTGGTACCGTCCGAAGTAGACACAATCGTGTTGCCCGTCGGCACGCTCGAAGCTCACGGTGCGGCGTGTCTCGGTACGGACGTGTTCATACCGGTTGATATTGCGGAGTACGTCTGCGACAAGCTGGACATCATGCTCGCTCCTCCAATCTGGTACGGCATCACGAGCAGCCTGATCGGATATCCCGGATCACTCACTGTTACCTCCGAGCAACTCGAGGAATACGTATTCAGCATCTTGAAATCGTTCAAGCGGCACAAGTTCAACTCGGTCGTGCTCATGAACGGTCATGGCGGCAACAACTCAGCGCTGAAGAAAGTCGCAAAAAGAGCGCATCATGAACTCGGCATGAACGTTGTGGTCGTGCACTGGTGGATGCTTTGCGGCGATGTCACCAAAGAGGTCTACGGCGGCGAAGGCGGGCATGCCGGCTGGGACGAGACCGGATATGTCATGTCTGTCGACCCCGAACTTGCCGACAAGAAATACTACGACGAGAACCTCGTTTTTGAATTCCCGGGCGGTGTGGATGTTTATCCTAATCCGGGAACGGTGCTCATCTACAACGATCGCGGCGAGGGACGCCCCGACTTCGATGTCGAGAGGGGGAAGGAATTCGCTGCGAAATCGAAAGAGAAAGTGCTGGAGTTCGTCGAGTTGGTGTTGAAGCAGTGGAAGACTCACGGCTTCAAATAGACACGACTTCTCACTTCAGATAAATAGGAAAAGGCTCCGCGTCCGTGCGGAGCCTTTTTTCCTGCTTCTTCCAGATTCGATTAGAGTCTGAAAGCTGTAGTTACGAAGATTTTATTAATCGAGTATTTCTCAAACGGCGTCTCGAGAATGCTGACATTGTCGTTCTCATCCGGGTACGGTCGCGCAAACTCATATGAGCCGTGAACGTACGCTATGTCAACCGTCATCACGCGATCGATTAAGAACCCTGCGCCTATAGTCACGAATCCCCGGTCATCCTCGACGAGAAAATCAGCGTAGGGCAGCGGATCGTGAATGTAGCCCGCTCTAACTTTGGCTCCTGCAAACGGCAGAAGATACTCAACACCGGCGTTGATTTTGACTGTCTCCCGGTAGTAGACATTGATCAGTCTGTCATTGAATGCGAGATCCGAATACTCAGTGTACTCCATCTGAGTCCAGTCCGTGTAGTGTGCATCCAGGGCGAAATTGATGCGCTGGAATCTGTACGACACTCCCGCCCCAAATGAGAAGGGGTGCCGAAGCTCATATTCATACATAGGGGGGGATGCTTGGTCGAGTTCGAGAGACTCGCCGTCGATTGCGAAACTGATCGGTGATTCGACTGTCAACCCGAGCGAGAGATTGCGGCTCGGATTGTACGACATACCAACCTTAGCGGAGACGCCGGTATAATCTGCCGTAATATACTGCTGGAACTGTTCGTCCTCGACCAGTGATCCGGGTACATCGTACATAGACTCCCACGTGTAGTCCTCGCCACCGTGATAGAGGTTGAAGGACGCGCCCACCGATACTCGTGGCGAGAGGTCCATCGCTCCGCCGAATGTGTAGAGGTACACGCCGCCCGAGGTGATCTCCGTGCCGAGTACATCAGCGTTGTTCGTCAGATCCCTTCGGTAGACCTCATACACGTGATCGAATGACATTACGCGATTGATTCCAAATGCAATTACCGCGGACCCTCGGTAAGTCGGTACCGGAATCGACATATTCAGAGCGTTCAGACTTGTGAACGATTTGGAGCCGCCGTCACCCGGTAGAGCCGCAATATTGTTCCAAGTCATGGGAATAGTATTCTGGTCGTTGCTGTAGTTTTCGTGCGATATGCCTGCCAGAATCTCGATGCGGCGTATTCTTGCGAGCAGTGCCGGATTGTAAACGAGCGCGGTGCCATCGAGTCCGGATGCAATCTGCGCTCCGCCCATACCGAGTCCGCGCGCTCCCACGCCGAAGAAGTTGCCTGCCGAGGTTTCATCTATCGGGAAGCCCTCCTGCGCTTCTGTTCCCACTGAGAGAGCAATCAACGCTGCGAGTGCTATAATCATTGCCTTGATCGATTTCACTTGTCGCCTCCCCCTGTCTTGCGACGCGCCGGCTTCCGATCGGTCTTCGACGTGTTGGTGTCAGTCGGGGGATTTGAATCCCCTGAGGAGTCGTCCTTGTAGCGGACGTCGCCGCCGTCCTCCTTGGAGGATGATCCCTGCGGATTGACCGGTCTTGACGGTATCTCTACTCCGGGCATGCCGTCTATCGGCAATGGTCCTCCGGACCCTCTGGGTGCCGGGAGGAAAATCGGGGGGGGAGTGTCCTGGCGGCTTTCGCCGTCCTGATGGCTCACCCATCTGAGAAGCAGCGACTGCTCCCACCACGGTGTGCGCAGGTAGTAGGACCACCGGTCATGTTCGTAGCCCGAGAAAGCAACGTCACCGGAGTAGTCAGCTCCGGAGGGACCGTGTGCAACCGTCTCTTCCGGAGTGTCGTGCCTGCCTGCAAGATCGCCTGTACGGAAAACTGTATAGCAACCGTTAAGAGTGGTCAGTGCCAGAAATGCAACAGAACAAATAACAAGAAGTCGTGCGGTCAATCAGACCACCTCCTCATATCAGAAGAACTCGTAGTAACTTATTCTGAGCTCCCGCGAAACAGTGTCAGTATCCCTGCGGTTGTTCAGTAGATTCTTGAAGTCGAGACCGAGCTCGAGCCTCTCATAGAACACCCAGCGAAGCCCGACGTTCAAGTATCCATAACCTTTTCCGCCGAATTCATCACCGGTCTCGGTTGTAAGTCCCTTGTCATCATTCAGCGCGATATCATACTCGGCCACGATCTCCACGTTGTGATTGATGCTCATATCAAAACCGAAGAACACGTTCGGGCTCGAGTCGTCGTCCTTGGTGTGCTCGAGACTGTAGTTGATACCGCCGTGGAAACCGGTCGCCCAGTAGTAAGTCTCGTAACCCTTGGAAATTACGCCGTAGAAGCCTCTGGACTTGTATGTATACCGATCCCACGTCTCGATGTACGGGCCATAGCCCTGCGATTCGAAACCCAGCGTTATAGCGGGAACAGTGTAAGTCTCCGGGATGAGCTGCCATTTGACCTGAAACTCGGGATGATCCTGCCATTCCGCTTCGCTCTCGCCGAGGATTCCAACGCCTCCGTACGAGACACCGAGCATAAACTGTTCATGGAGTCCAATGTTTATCGAGGTCAATAACCCGCCGCCCGAGAAATCCCGGACGTGAACGTCGAAGCTTGCTCGAGGTAGAGTCGCGGCGGTCGGGCAGTCGATGAGCAGCCTCGGTGCAAGGCTGTTGTAGCCGGTCAGGTTCGCCGGTCCCTCATCCTTGATAACATTCTGTGCGACTGCGGTTGACATTAAAACTAATCCTGCGATAATTACTGATATTGCTGTCTTTGCCGGCATCCATGCCTCCTGTCTTTGTTCTGTACGCCGAAAAAGCTATCCATCAGAACAGAGACAGTCAATCTAAAACTTGGAAAGCCATTTCCTCTGTAGCTTAGATATTAGCAATTGTCCTGCCAAAATTGCGACTACGGCCGTATGCTGCGGGTAATATCTGTACAGCGGCCCTGCTTTCGCCGAAAAACCTGCAATATCGGTTGCTCTGCCCGGTTTGAGGCATCTCAGGGAGGATCCTGGGGTCAGGTGTGGCTGCACAATATCAGGGCATAGTGCAGGTTGCCGCACAATATCATGACCTGTATTTGTCGAAGCAGATGAGTTTCTCGAGGGGTTTTCGGGATTTCTCGGCGAGCTGAAATCGCGGATAACCGAGTGTTAGAATTGTCACGACACGAACATTGTCCGGAATGTCGAGTATCTGTTTTACTTTTTTCTCATTGAACGAGCCGAGCCAGCAGGTGCCGAGATCGAGGTCGGTGGCGCGCAGCATCATGTGTGTCGCCACGATTGACACATCAACCGTGTGTGAGAGTTGCCCGCACATCATTTCCTGTTCGGGATTGGTCCCACAACAGACGAGAAGAACCGGCGCCTCTTTCACAAAGTCCTGCTCATTGCAGGCGTGGAATAGCTGTCCGATCCGGGTTTTGTCGCGGACGGCCACGATCTTGAATTCCTGATTGTTGTAGGACGTGGGCGCGGCTCGACCGGCTTTGAGCACATCAAGCAGTTTGTCCTCTTCAACTTTCCTATCCTCGTAAGACCGAATCGATCTCCGCTTCTTCAAGACATCCAGGAATTCCAAATCATCACCTTTCCAGCCGTTGCGCTTATTTGGCTTGCTCAATTCAAGCCGTATGATATATGTTATCATCTTTTGGCGCAAGGGTATTGAATGCAGAGTCTTAAACTCATAATCCTGTTCGCGATCATCCTGATTCTGACCCGGTTCAAAGTCAGAATCGGACCATCCATCGGGATAGGTGCGATTCTTGCCGGGCTGTTCTTTGGCATGGACTTGACTGCGCTTGGTGGATCGGTATGGAATGCTCTCATTTCGGCAGAGACCTGGCAGTTGATGACCATAATCGTGGTCGTGTCGTTCCTCGGAGCGCTCTTGAAGGACTCCGGGAGGGCATCAGATCTCGTCGGATCGGTCGAGTCGCTTATTCACTCGAAACGTGCGTCGATGGCGACTCTGCCGGCTCTAATAGGGCTTCTGCCGATGCCCGGCGGTGCGCTTCTTTCGGCTCCGCTCGTCGACGAGTCGTCATCGGGAACGAGAATCGAGCCTCATAAGCTGGCCGCGATAAACTACTGGTTCCGTCATATTCTGGAGTATGTCTGGCCGCTTTATCCGGGGATAATCCTGACTGTATCAATTCTCGAAATCGAGACATCGGAGGTCGTTAATGCGCAGTGGCCTATGACGGCGGGGATGATTATCGGCGGGATTCTGTTTCTTCTCGTACCGCTTGGCAGGCAGATATCAGGCAATAATGAGAGGTCGGCGGCGCGCAATTTCAGCAGCCTGATAGGCAGCCTCTGGCCCATCCTGGCGGCGGTGGCGCTGAATCTGGTGATCGGTCTCGAGCTTTATCTCGCTGTGCCTCTTGCGTTGCTCCTGTATGTGCTTACGACGAGATTCTCGAAGCCTGTGCTTCTCGGCAGCCTGAAGAAAGCCGTGACATTCGAGTACGTCTCGTTCGTGTTTTCGGTTATGATATTCAAGCAGGTTTTTGCTGATTCGGACGCGGCGTATGTCGTTGCCGGTGAGATAACCTCGGCAGGGATCGATCCGCTCTGGGTGATCATTTTCATTCCGTTCATCGTAGGGCTGATATCCGGCGCTACTCCGGCGTTCGTCACACTCACTTACCCTGCTCTTCTTCCGTTCCTGAAGCCGGACACGGTCGATTTTGCGGCTATGGCGACGGCTTATACCTGTGGATTTTTGGGCGTGTTGCTCTCGCCGCTGCATTTTTGTCTGGTTCTAACGGTCGAGTATTTCAAGACCCGGCTTGGGCTCGCATATCTCTATATTATTGTACCACTGTGCTTTATGCTTGCCGGGCTGGTCGTGAGATACGTGCTCTTTTAGATACTGGCATGGTTTATGCTCTGTAGTAGGGCTGAGTGATTTTGAGTGGCGAAAATTTGGAACCAGGCCTGAACGGCCGTGTATACAATTGAGAGATGACCATGAAAAAAGAGAAGAAATTTGACCGTGAGAAGATGTCGGATCTTGATCTGATGCGTCGAGTCCAGAAGGACGATATGGTTGCCTTCAATGTACTCGTGAACAGGTACAAGAACAGGCTGTTCAATACGCTGATAAGGATGCTCGATTCTGCCGAGGCGGTGGAGGACATCCTTCAGGAGACCTTTGTCCGTGTTCATCAGCATCGCATGTCCTTCGATTTCCGGTATGCCGTGTCGACGTGGGTTTACACGATTGCGCTGAACCTGGCGAGGAATGAGCTTCGCCGCCGCAAGCGGATCAGCTTCGTCGATATCGCCGATTTCTCGAACAGGCTCGAGGCGCCGGAAGAGAAGATCGACAACAGCTCGAAGATTAAGCAGGTCGTGGAGAAGTCTGTTAAGAAACTGCCTCAGAAGTATCGTCAGGCATTTGTTCTCCGTGACTTTGACAATCTGTCATATGAAGAAATAGCCCAAATCCTATCGGTTCCGCTTGGGACGGTTAAGTCTCGCGTGAACCGAGCGCGCAACATGCTTCGCAACATGTTGAAGCCCAATATGGAGGAGTTGTATGAACTGTCGAAAGGCTCGGTCTTTACTCTCGGCATTCTCTAAGGATGAGCTTTCGTACAGTGAGACGGAAAAACTGTTACAGCATCTCGATTCATGCCCCGGCTGTCGAAAAGAGAAAGAGCTCGCTGAGCAGTTGAGTCAAGCGGTTTCGAGTCTTCCGAAGCAGGATCTCTCGGAGAACTTCAATATGAAGCTGTTTGAGAAGATCCACAACGCCCCCCGGGGTGTGAGTGCTTCCCAGGCTCATCTTCCGAGGAAGGCCCCGTCACTGTTGTTCTATGGCTTGAAGCGTTTTTCTCCGGCAATCGCTGTTACCGCGGTGCTGGCGCTGGCCTTCACTTTCATGCTCTCGCCTGATTCCGGAATCGGCATCGGTGGCGAGCAGATAGTGGTCGAGAATCCGGCGCAGCCGGATGGTCAGCAGATCGCCCAATACGATGCGAACGCTCAGCCTGTGAATAGTGGTCTTCGTGGATTGAAGCTCGAGCAGTCAATGCTCGAGTCTCTGAGCGTTGCCGTCTCAATGAGAAACGGTCGTATTCTGGATATGCTGTCTGATGAGCAGAAGGCTCAGTTCGGCAGCCCCGGCGCATGGCCCGGAATTCAGAATGTCAAGACAGGCGGCCCGAGCAGAAGCCGCTATGTGCTTCCCACCGTGAACCCTGACGGCGGTCTGGTCAAGAAGGCTGCATACTGAGGCTTCTATCGGGGGTGAGGGTGAATGCCGCGACTGAGTGGTTTGATTATTAGGTATGTCCTGGCGTTTGTCTTCGCCCTCGTTCTGTTTTCCGCAAATCCGGCGAATGCTTCCCTGAAAGATCTCGATAGCGAGATTGGCGCGCTCCTGTCAAGTGTTCAGCCGTCGGTCGTCACTGTCTACGCCTTCCGTGATTCCGATCCGCTCGGCCCCAACTACGCAATCACTCCGAGTCACATAGACACTCTTATCGGTTCCGGCATCGTGTATGACACCTCGGGCAATATTGTCACGACCGGACATGTAATCCGTGGCAGTAACCGTTACGAGGTGCACACGTGGGACGGACGCAAATTCTCAGCAATTATGGTCGGAATTGACACGGAGTTCGATCTATCGGTGCTGAAGGTTATACCGGGCCAGCTTGAACCGATGCCGATCGCGGAGAGACGACCCGTCAGGGCCGGATCGCTGATGTTTGCTGTCGGCAACAGCTATGGAATCCCGAACTCCGCAAGTCTCGCAACTGCTGTCGGCTACAGGGCGGATGGCTCCCTTCAGGTGTCGGCGAATCTGACTCCCGGTTTTTCCGGTGGTCCTGTAGTCAACACATCCGGCAAACTGGTGGGAATGATATCCGCCAAACTAACTGAGCCGGTTGCACTCGGTGGGCTCGAACTGTATCAAAGCGAAGGTGGCACATCGGAGACCTGGTCGTTCACCGGTGCAAGTCTCGAACTTCCGAGTACGGGTGTTATCCTCGCGATTTGCGCCTCTGACTATCGGACTGCGGCTGCTCGAGTGATCGAGGGCTTTCACAACAAGAGGGGATTCCTTGGTATCCAGCCGGAGGATATGGCCGGAGAGTTCCTTACAAAAGTGTTCGGGCTGTCAAGCGGAGTCATGATCTCGGAGGTATTGAAGAACTCGCCGGCGTGGAAGGTCGGGCTCAGGTCCGGTGACATTCTGACCCATTTCCTCGGCAGGGAGATTCAGTCTGCTGAAGAGCTTAGGGACCTGATCGGCAGGAACCGTCCGGGAGATATAGTTACGCTGAAGGCATTCCGGGATGGCAGGTCTTTGAGCTACACCGTTCAGCTTACCTCTACCGATTTCTACTCGTATCACCTGTCCACGCTCGAGAAGCCCGGCACATTTACCACGGCATCGAGCAGTACGCCCAAGTCGGATCTGTCTCCAGAGGAACACCGGGCGGAGCTTCAGCGCAAGCTGGACAGGCTGATGATTGAAGTACGCAATCAGATGAAAGAGATCCGGAGGATCGAACAGGAACTCGACGAGCTCAGGAACTCGAGTAAATAGACTCGGCCCCAAACCGGACGGTGTGGCAAAGACGAGTTAACTCCAGGTACACATGCACAAAAGAAACCCGCCTGTCAGGCGAGGCCGAAGTTTGTCACTGCGAAGGATGCCTGGCCATCACGGAGCTGTCACCTCTTCAAGACTATCCAGCCAGTAGGCGCTGTCATCCCGGCGGAAAAATCTGATTCGGTAGTCGTCAACGGGATCTTTGGAACGATGATACTTGACGTATATGTAGTCATCGTCTACCGCGATAATCTCAACCTTGCCGGTGGCGTGAGACATCACGAATCTAACCCGCTTGGCGATACCCGAGCACATTGCCTTGGCCTTCTCGAACCTGAAGTATGCCTCGGCAATCGGGACGTGGTAGCTCTCGTTTCCGGCTGTAGGCCTGATCTGGAAGACGTAGTACTGCGCTACACCGATATTAGTTAGTTCCTTCCATAGCTCGGCCATAGTCTCGGGCGCGTCGGATATTCCTCTGATAATCGGATTCTGATTCAGGCAGATTACGCCGCATTCCTGGACAAGGCGGATAGCCTCCCGGCTTTCCTCAGTCAGTTCTCTCGGGTGATCGAAATGACACACGAGGTAGATGCGCTTGTCGGTGAGAGAGTGCCGTTTTAGCATCTCAAGCAGACCCGGATCCTCAGTGATCCGGTACGGATCGAATGCGGGCATCTTGCTGCCGATTCTGATTACACCGACGTGTTCTATCTCTCTGAGCTCGGTCAAAATTCTGTCCAGCCGCGAGGTGGAAAGTACGAGCGGGTCGCCCCCTGAAAGCAGAACATTGTCTATCTCGTTGTGGCTGCGTATATACTCGATAGCGTTATCGATGTCCGGACGGCCTTCATCGTTGTCTTCCATGAAGAGGCGTTTGCGGAAGCAGTACCTGCAAAGGCACCCGCACGCCTCGGTGGTTAAGACGAGAGCAGTTGTCGAGTACTTGTGCTGTATTCCGCGTCCCACGGTGATTGCGCGTTCGTTTGACGGGTCGAGATCGCTCCAGCCGCTCGTTTCGGCGACGTTCGGAATTATGAGTCTTCTTATAGGATCACCCGGGTCATCCCAGTCAATCAACCCGAGGTAATAGCCGTTTGCGCGAAAGGGGTACTTCTCCGTCACTCGTTTGAGGTACTTGACCTCTTCGTCGGTGAGTTGTGGAATGCTTTCGATGCTGGTGATGCATTTAGAGCGCTTGCCGAGTCGTAGAGACTTCAATGCGAGTTCTATAGACATCTCAACACTCCTTTCTATGTATGATAGGTACCGGATCTGCGCTTGGATCGTGTGGCGTTTGTTGGCTTTAGGCAGATTCGTGATGCCTGATGGTGCTGCTAACTCTTATCTCCCGCACAAACAGCGGCCTACACAGCAGGTTACACAGCCGTTGAAAACACCATCCTGCAATCCGGTTCTGTATTCTTAGGTTACGAAAAAAACATTAAAATGTCAACCATGAAGTGACTCCCGGACTCAAACTCGAGGAGTTATGGCACGCGGGTTGCTGTGTTGTCTTGTGCCGGGGCTGGTGACTGGGATATGCCTGCCTCGCAATGGGTCGTAAACCTTTTTGTTTGTTGACCATAGAGCAGACTTGAGGTTTTTTGAACTTTTCAGTAATTTGAGTTTTAAGCTCAGGAAAGGCTCCCTTGGGAGACTCATCCAAATATGGCGAACTTGAAAGACGATTGGACCTACTCGATTAGATTGAGCGCCGCCCTTGCCGCCCCAGAATTCCCTGTCGCCGAATCGTGTCTGCACAAGGCCCGAGACAGGAAGGTTAAGCCAGAGCTGCTCTATGAGATAATACTTCAATCCTATCTCTTCCTCGGATATCCCCGTGCGATCGAGGGGCTTAAACGGTTCCATGCGGCGTATCCGGAGTTTACACCACCCGCTGCCGAGAAGATCGATAGCGAGTCGTCCCAGCATTACATCGAGCGAGGTAAGAAACTCTGCAGAAAGGTGTATGGCGAGAACTATGATTCGCTAAGGGAAGCGATCTCCAACCTTTCGCCGGAACTCGACTACTGGATGGTTTGGGAAGGATACGGCAAGGTATTGTCGCGCGGAAATGTCGATCCCGAGCTCCGAGAGCTGTGTACTCTCGCTGCGCTGGCGGTGACCGGCGACATCGTGCAGTTCCACTCCCATCTCAGGGGTGCTCTCAACATGGGCGCCGGGCCGGAGGAGGTCCGGGCTACGCTTGACATTGTCAAGGACCTGACCGAGGGGAGTCGTTTCTCGGAGGCATCGGCTCTGGCCGAGAGGGTTTTGAGGAAGGTCCTGCGATGAAGAAACGGTATAAGATACCGCTCTCCGTGCTGATAGTATTCATGCTGGCCGTCGCGGTTACCATACTCATTGTTATAAAGACTGACTTCCTCGAGAACAGGGCCAATGAGTTCCTGAGGATGGCAGTGGAGCGGAAGTACGATCTCAAGATATCTATCGGCGACATTGGAGGATCGCTCCTTTACGGCGTAAATGTGTCCGACATCATCGTGCGCTATGAGGGCGCCGAAGAAGATTACACTGTTGCTTCGATAGCATACATAGAGGCTGAATACAATCTCTGGGACATTGTTCGTCAGCGGTGGGATATTGAGGGCCTTGTGATTGACAGCCTTGATGTCCGGATTCGCAGGGGACCGGGTGGTGGACTGGTCCTGCCGGAATTTGGCGGAGACGGCGGGACAAACGGCGGCGGTTTACCGGAGTTTCGCATAGACGGTTTTACATTGACGGCCGGTTCATTCCGTCTCACCGGCGGTGATGATAGCATATACGTTGACAGCATCGGTCTTCTTGGAGATGTGACTTCGAGTGAGGGGATCATCCAGGCCGAGCTCAAGACGCTGATCGGCGTATCCAAGAGCCACAACATCTCTCTCAACGGGCTCTCCGGACTGATCACGGTTGCGGATTCGGTCATAATGGCAGAGGAAATGCGAGCAGTGGTTGATTCGTCGGTTTTCGTTTTCGAATCTGAGATCAACACCAGGCCGGACTTCGGAGTGACGGCTGAGTTCGATACTGCGCAGATTGATGTAGCCAGAGTCGCCGAGATTGCGGGGCTCAACCTGAGAGGAGACGTCGGCTTCGATGGCGAGGTCGGATATCGTGCTGGAGTTGTGGAGACAGACATTGTTGTCACCGGAGATTTCCTCGACTGGTATTTCGACGAGGTGCGGGCGATCGCGACAATAGATGGCAGGAATGTCAGGTTCGACCGTCTGTCAGGTGGAGTATTCGGAGGACGGATTGACGGCTCCGGAAGCATCGATTTCGCAACGAAGCCGGAGGAGTATCGATTCTCCGGCCGTATAAACGGTCTCGACATAAACAGCGCAGTAGAGGGCACGTTCGAGTCGAGCCTTTCGGGGCGGATCGAATTGGAGGGCAAGAGTTTCAGAGGAGAAGAGATCGTTCTCGATATCACAACCGACCTCGGCAGCAGCAGTTTCGATGCGTACTCCTTTGATTCGCTTTCAGGAGCAATGGTGGTCACGCAAGACTCCGCGCGCTTCATCGATCCGATGCGACTAACATACAAGTCAACGACGGTGCGCGCGGGAGGACTGCTGGAGTATGAGGGAAAGGTCGATATTTCGGGAGAGGCTGACCTGCCGCGTATAGGCGAGTTTCGAAACCAGATATTCCTTCAGGACATAGGAGGACGCGGAACGGCGACTTTCCGGCTAACCGGACCTACTGAAGATCCCAACCTGAGCGGGTCGTTCTCCTCCGATTCGGTGCAGATATATGATTTCACATCGGACGACTTTTTGGCGTTTCTGGAGATTAGCAACTTCTTCTCCAATCCAAACGGTGACGTTGAGATATACTCCGATGCCTACCGGTATTCGGGTCTGAGCGGGCAGTCGCTGTTTTCGTACCTGGTGGTAAACCCCGACAGCGTTCGTATCCCCGAGTTTGAGACTCGAATCGGTTCGATCGATATGCAGGCGCGGGGACTACTGCGGGTGGGCGAGGATACGATGCAGGTGGAGTTGTTCTCCGCCGATGCGTATGTCGATACGCAGTTGATCGAAATCGACAGCAGTGCTCTCATAACAATCCTGGATAGCAGTGTACAGCTCGACAGCGTGACAGTTAAATCCAACGGCGGGTTGCTCGGATTGGCCGGAAGCTACAACTTCGATGAGTCCGTCGACTTCCGTTTCAATGCAGACTCAATGTCGATTTCGCAGTGGCTTCCATACGTTTATGGTGAAAGTTATCTCGGCGGGTACTTCTTCGCGAATGGGCAAGTCGCCGGCAACCTGCAGGAACCAACGATTGAAGTTGCTCTGGAGACCAGGAGCCTTGTATACAGCGACCAACCCATGGGCCAGCTCAAGGGGCGGCTT
>CAYQCE010000015.1:0-65721 GCA_964415885.1 uncultured Ignavibacteria bacterium | reverse complement strand
TTAGGGGTACATTTCGTACCCAGGCAGTCAGAATCCCGAGAAATCAGGTTCCCGAATGAGACACATTGTTAGAGGTGGTCGGCTCGTCGTGAGCGTAGAGTGACTGGAGATATGACTCAAGATTGATCTTCCGTCCCGATATCCCCAGCTTCTTTCGGATGCGCTTCCGCTGCTTCGTCACGGTTTGCACCGAGACATTGAACAGATTCGCGATATCCTTGGAGGACATCCCGCGACGGATCATATCCGTTACCTGCAATTCACGCCGGGAGAGACTCGAGTGCGCGATTTCTCCCTTGAATGGATCCGGCGAGACAACACTTTCGAGTGAATTAAGAAGAAAACAGAGGTACTTCATCCCGGCTTCATCGACATGTTGCTCGAGAGCATGCAGAGTCGGCACGACTATTCTATCAACACTGCTTCGAACATTTCGCACGATTTCAGATCTGCTCTTCTCTATCTGACCCATCAATTCGCGCAGAGCTATGTTTTTCTGCTCCAACGCCTCACGCTCCAGCGCGAGTGACTCGTGTGCCAATCGAAGTTCTGCTTCCGATTTCTTGCGCTCAGAGATATCCCGCACCGACTTGATCGCACCGATGACCTGTCCATCGGAGTCGTACAGGAGACTCGTAACGAACCAGAAGTAGCCGCCGCGTCCAAGATTCGGCAGATAGACCTCGACTTCGACCCTGCCATTCTGATACTCTACATCAGGGTAGTATCGTTCGAGCTCGCTCCTCTTATGAAGCAGAAGATCTACAAGAGTGAGACATTTTTCGCCGTACATAATCTCCGCGTGACGGCAACCGCCCCTTCCTATCATCACTTCCGATGAAATGCCGGTCAATTCCTCCATAGCCTGATTCCAGATAATTATCTCGCCTTTGAGATTAACGGCAAATGTCGGATCCGGGAGAAATCCGATTATATCCTGAAGCATCCTCAACGACATCCGGGCACTGTGTTCGGCACGTCTGGACGTAGTTACATCGTCAACGTACTCAATGACTCGACGAACCACTCCGGCGGAATCAGTAATAGGCTTGCAGTAAATCTGCTTGAACGCAACGGTGCCGTCACTTTCATAATGGACATGCTCAACCGATGTCGGCTCGCCGGTTGTTCTCACCTTTTCGAGCGGACAGATGTGGTCTTTGCCCTCGCATGGTTTGTTGCTCAAATGCGAATGCTGGTAGCACTTCAAACCCGGCGTCAGGTCCGGACCTCCGGCAGAGCCGTTTGCAAAAAGGACTTCATAACTCTCCACATCGATAATCAGCAGCGGATTGGGGAGCACGTCCATGAGTTCACGTACGAAAGCAGATTCTTCTGTGCTGGACGAAAGCACATTGAGTACATCATCGATAGTCCTTCGGTCCAGCGAAAAAGACCTCGACTGTGGCTTTACTGGCGTCATCAGCTCGATTCCCTCAAGATTCACCTCACCACTCAGCGAAATGCGCTTCCTCAATAGTGCGGTACCCGCTGAGATCGCTACGCGACATTCTGACCGGATAACATTGATTGCTGTTTCTTTTATCGGCCTGAACCGAATCGGTTCTATGAAGTTAGCCAATTTCAGAGGACATCTGAGAGACGAAACACGACTTTTCTTGTCAACTGTTTCGAAACCGAACAAAACAGGAGCTATCCAGTCCTGTCAGCGCTTATTCGAAAGCGCCAAGTCAGGTGTCTGATAACGAACAAAGACGCAACTTTCCCTGTTTATTCCAGTATTACGTTATATGGAGATTTCTCTCAAGAGGGGACGTAGTTAAGAACGCAGCTGACTTATTGCTTGCCCAAAGAACAGTTACGGGAGCGGGATAGATGAATCTGAGAAAAACAGTGATCTACATCGGGATTATCCTTGTCATAATCTTCGGAGGCTACTACGGGGTAAACGCCGTATTTTCGGTTTCCCCCGAGACACCAACCACCACAGTACAGCGAGGGGAATTCGTAATATCGCTCGACGCCAACGGTAGCGTGAATGCCAAGAGGGCGTACACTGTCACAACTCCCCGTGTTCGCGGTCTTCAGATAACATGGCTTGCACCTGAAGGCTCGATGGTGGAGGAGGGCGATCCGGTCGTGAGATTCGACGCGAGCGAGCAGCAGACCGAACTCAACGACTACGAGTCGAATCTGAAGATTGCCAGGACAACACTCGAACGCGCGAAGCGAGAATACACGATCCAGGAAAAGCAGCTCAACCTCGATCTCAAGAAAGCTCAGCGGAACTACGACGAGATGAAGCACGAGGCCCCGAAACTCGCCGAGGAGGCGAAACTGGAGCTGGAGCTTGCGGAGTTGAATTTCAAAGCGAAGCTGGAACAGATCAAGAATGATGTTGCGAAGGCCGAACTTGAGGTTCAACGTGCCCGGGACCAGGTTGACCGCGCACGGAAGGAACTGGAGCAGACCGCACTCAAGGCCCCTATCCCGGGAATGGTAGTCTATCTAGAGATATGGAAGGGTGGCAGCCGCAGCAAAGTACAGGAGGGCGATTCGCCATGGCCCGGCCAGGGACTGGTCAACCTTCCCGATCTGTCTGAGATGATTGTCGAGGCGGCCGTATCCGAGGTTGACGCTTCAAAGGTCGACTCCGGCCAGACAGCGATGGTGACGCTCGATGCGTTCCCGGACAAGAGTTATCAGGGTGAGGTCATAAAGAAGGGCACCCTGGCGCGCCGCAAGGAACCCGGATCGAAGATTAACGTATTCGATGTCGAAATCCTGATTGAGGATCACGACGAGAGCGTAAAACCGGGAATGTCGGCCTCGGCCGAGATCGTCATCGACAAAATCCCGGATGTCGTGTATGCACCCATCGAATCGGTCTTCGAGAAGGAAGGCGAGGTTGTCGTGTTTTTGGGTGATAAGAACAGGCGTCCAGTCGATGTTGGACGGCGAAACGATATGTTTATCGAGATCACGGAAGGTCTCGAAGGCGGAGAGAGAGTTTGTCTCACAGACCCAACACTCAACGAGCAGGGATTGCCCGGCGAGAGAGCAACAGAGCCCGAACTGAACAGGGGCAGGACACTGCCCAACGGAGGCGGCAGGTAAAGCACAACGATGGACATTAGATTCCTCTTTCGAGTCTCGCTCGAGTCCCTCGGTTCACATAAGCTGCGTACTTTCCTGACCATGCTCGGCGTCATCATAGGCGTCGCCGCGGTAATTTCGATGCTGTCGATCGGTGAGGGCGCCAAACAGGAAGCGCTCGAGCAGATCTCCATCCTCGGAATTAACAACGTCATCGTAAACGCCAGGATTCCGGAAACGGCCGGCGGATCGGACGTCGGGCTGCAGAAGTCGCCGGCCCTGACTCTTGAGGACGGCGAGAACATAGCCCGCTACACCGAACTCGTGAAAAATGTGGTTCCGCAGAGATACGAGCCGATGTCAGTAGTTTACCACGGCAGTCAGCGGGCGCCCACACGAGTCGTATCCACTATTCCTTCATTCATCTACTCCTCCTCCATAGAGGTGGAAAACGGACGATTCATCAATGATATGGATATGGAAGATTTCTCTCAGGTCTGCGTGCTTGGAGCCAAGACCAAGAAGTCGCTGTTTGCCTTCGACGACGCTATCGGCAGGAAAATCCGTATCGGCGATCTCGATTTCACCGTTGTTGGGATAATGGCAGACAAGTACATAGGGCGTGGAAAGGTCGAGGGATTTGAGCTCAAGAACTTGAATGAGGATATATATATCCCGCTGAGCACGGCGCGGAAGAAATTCGAGAGATCACCGGCAGCAGTGGAGAGATCGAGGTGGAGGTTCGTCAGCGACGATACTGAACAGGAGGAGAAACCTTACAACGAGCCGGAGATTGACCAACTGACGGTTACCGTTACCGATATCGACTTCGTCCCGGCCGTAACCAAACTCGTCGATCGGATTCTGTCCAGACGGCATGCCGGTGTCGATGATTACGAGATCGTGGTCCCGGAGTCACTCCTTCGCCAATCACAGGAGACACAACAGATTTTTAATATAGTGATGGGGGCGATCGCCGGCCTCTCACTCCTCGTGGGCGGAATCGGCATCATGAACATCATGCTGGCTTCGGTGCTCGAGAGAACGCGCGAGATCGGAATACGCAGATCGGTCGGCGCCAGACGGCTCGATATCATGCGGCAGTTTCTTATCGAGTCCATAACGATATGCCTCTTCGGTTGCGTTGCCGGCCTGTTTCTCGGACTCGTGATATCGAAAGCCATCGCATTCTATGCCGGATGGCCCACGATTGTCTCCATCTTCTCAATCGTGCTCGCCACCGGAGTCTCGACCGCAGTCGGTGTGCTGTTCGGTTTCTTCCCGGCTCGAAAAGCCGCAAGTCTCGATGTCATTGAATCACTGAGATACGAATAGAGGTTTAATCGATGAAACGACCGTTACTCTTTCTCGTCCTGATTTACGCTCTTTTGGTCGCGGGAGCGGACAGCTTCGCTGCCCGCATGATCACGCTCGATGATGCCATTGACATGACTCTGAACAAAACAGCCCGTGGGACTATGATTCGGAGCAATCTGGAGGTTGCCGAACAGAACTACTTCGCGAAGAGGATAAATTTCTACCTGCCGGAAATCTCGATTAACGGTTCGCTACCGGCCTACAGTGTCGACGAATCATATCGTTTCTTCGGCGGTGCTACCGAGAAGCGGCTCTATGAGACACGCGATCTCAATTTCAACTCGTTTATCGAACTGAATCAGAGTATTCTCTGGACCGGTGGCGATGTCACAGCGACGGCGAATCTGACCGCGCGAGATGATCGGTATCCGAATACGAGGCCGACGGCGACACCGGGAGATTTCATTAGCGAGCAGACCCGCAGGGGTTTCTTTACCTTCAGCTACCGTCAGCCACTGCTCAAACCGTCAGAGCCGAAATATGAACTCAGCAACACAAAAGACGACTTTGAGATAGCGCAGTTTACCAAACTCGAAGAGGCAACATCGCTCAAGACCGAGGTTGTCGAGGCGTACGTGGGACTGCTTCAGCAGGATTTGAAGGCGAGCATCGAGGAGAACAAATTTCGGTCGGCATCCCTCAAAACAGGGATCGACTCAGTTAAGTTCACTGACGGAGTCATATCCGAGGAGGACTGGCTGATCTCCAAGTCCGAGCGCCTCGATGCCGAGCTGAACATGTTTCAGGCACAGGCCGAGGCGGAGCAGAAGGAGCGCACACTCCGAACTCTGCTCGAGATCGAATCCGGTGTCGAGATACAGCTTGATGCACCGGAAGTCGAGTCCAACATCCCGCAATCCGAAACACGAAGGATGCTTCAGATTTGGGAGCAGTCCATACCGGTCAGGAAAGCGGAGATCGAGTTCCGGAAAGCCGAACGATCCGCCGGGTACCAGAAGTCAGGCCACGGCTTGAGCGGTGATCTCGAGGCCAACTATTCCACCGGGCAGGGAACCGTCGAGACGGAGGGAGTAGAGGAGGACATCGACACCAAAGGCTGGGAGGTCGCTCTCAATTTCTCCTTCCCGCTTTGGGACGGCGGTTCGGCCGGTGCGGACATAAAAGCGGCACAGATCGAGGCCGAACGTGCCCGACTGGAGCTCGAGGAGCAGAAGCGAAACACCGAGGCCGAGATCACGAATCTCATCACTCAGATGGATGTCTCATTCAGGCGGCTGGAAATTGTGGGTAAGCAGATTGATCTCGCGCAAACCCGCCTCGAAATCGCCGAGTCCCGTTACGAGGATGGCCAGATTTCGGATATTGAGTTGATCGAACGAAGAGTTGCGTTCCTGGAAGCGAGAGACAATTACCTCGAAGAACTGAAGGCGTATCTACTGAATCGGTTCAATCTCGAGGGCAAATTCTCCGGGATTTAACTATCGATTCCGATCACGCGCGGAGTAATGAGTATCAGCAAATCTGCTTTCTCTGTCGTCACAGTATGATGCTGGAACACTCTGCCGAGTATCGGTATCTGCCCCAGAATCGGCAGCTTCTTGACAGTCTTATGCTTGACCTCTTTCAACAGACCACCCAAACCGAGCGATTCTCCCGAACGGACTGTCACCGACGTATTTACTGACCGTCGGGATGTTATAGGCCGACGATTGTCCGCCGGTCCGGTGTAGCCGGTAATCTCCTCGACCATCGTGTTGACGTCGAGCGTTATCGTCGAGTCATTCGCAACTCTCGGTGTGACGGTCATACGAATGGCAACATCGAGGTCCTGAAATGAGACGATATCCTGTATCACTCCGCCTTCCGAGAATCTGTTGAGCGTTTGAACCGGAATAGTGGTGGACACTTCAATCTCTGCCTCCGAGTTGGACGCGGTTGTGACCCGCGGATTCGATATCAACTCCGAGTTGCCGCTCTCGAGAAGCATATCGAGCATGGCGTTGACCTCCTCGAACGTCATCCGTCCCCATGTCCAGTTTCCACCCTCGATCGGGTATGATCCGAAACCGATAACATCGAGATTCTCGTTGTCAATGTCGCCGAGTTTTGCCGAAATCTGATCCGGAAAGTCGAAACCCAGCTTGCTGTCGTCGCGCAATGTGGTCTCGATTATTCGTGTCTCTATCTCGACGAGCGGCCGCGGCCTATCGATATCATTCAACATTTCCTCCACCCGCTCCATGACCATTGGGAAGGTTACGACCTGAAGCATCTCGTCCCACCCTGCCGTACTCTCACGCGCGGCGAGGAGCCTGGTCACGATCTCGACTTTGGAACCGTCGGGCAGAAGTGGATCGACGACAGTCTTTGCCTCGTAGGCCGTAATATGCTGCAGTTTGAACAGCCGCGCCCGCATCTCGCGGACATCAACCTGGTCGACCGGTTTGACAACGATTATGTTCCCGGTGACATACCATGTAGCGTTTACAGCCGAGGTTAGAACATCGAGGGCATCGGATAGAGCTACCTCATTGAGAGCTATTGTAATGCTGCCCTGGAGGTCTGATGAAATCGACAGGTTCAGCTCATTCTGTGCTCCAAGCAGCTTGAGTATGTCCACGACTCTTCCGTCGTCAATCGTCAACGTCACTACCTTCTCATCAAGGTCCTGCCGAGTCAACTCCGGCGCCGAGTATGCAGATGTAACCGCCAGGAGCGCCATAAAGAGCAGCGGCACGAGGAATTTGATATTGCGCATAGTTTTATCGTCCCAGTTTGAGTACTTTTTTGCTGCTACCATTCGTTAGGACCACCGATTTGTCATCGATCCGTATCACGCGCCAGCCCTCGATCGCAGACCTGTCTGAGAGCACCGAGCCGTTCACCACGGCCATATAGCTGGAACCGGCCTTCGAGATTGCTGACAGCTTAAAGGTCTGCGTTTCTCGCGGCGCGGCCTCAACCTGCCTTGCCGACCCTTTTCTCGGGAACGGGTCGCCGCGCCATTCATCGGCGGAAGCTTGTAGGGTCGTCGAAATGCTGTTCTGCGCCAGAACCGACTGCAACTCTGCCGTCGGCTCAGTCACCGCATCGCCCGATCCTGCATTATTCTCCATCAGTGGACTGTTGAAGAACGCCCAGGCAAGAGCCATGCCGGCGATGCCGAATACGATCGCCTTTCGCTTCCCCTCGGTCATCTATCCCTCTTCAGATCATTTAAGACGAAGATATCCATACGCGCCTTGAAGTATATCTCGGGATCAACCGCCTGCTGGTAGGTCAGCTCGACGAAATTTACGCTTGCTATCACCGGCTCCGATTCGAGCGTGTCGAGGAAGTCTCCGATAGCGAAGAACCGCCCGCGCCCCTCGATGAGTAGCCGAGCTTTATCCGCCAGCGGTTTCGTGCCGCCGGTCCCAATCTTGTCTATCATCGGAGCGAAATCGAAGCGCGATTGCAGAATCCGGACGTTGTGGCTGTCGGCCTTGCTTCGCAGCCTGTTGAGAACGACTTCGGTGTTCTCAGTCGAAACGAGACTGCTCGTGAAGCTTTGCCAGTCAGATTCGTACTTTTCGATCTCGAACCGCAGATTCGCCGCCTTCTCCAGATCTCGCTTGACTTCGGCGATTTCCTCGTTCGTCTCTACAATTTCAGTCTGAAGTCGACGCACGCTCTCGGCCTGGACGTCATAGACTAAGAAGTACCAGCAGACACTGAGAATCAGTACCAATGCAATCGCCAGCTCAAGGCCGTGCTCTGTCACTGTATCCAGTTTCATCTCGTCACAACCTCGTGCGTGAATCCAAGCTTCTGCCTTCCGAATTGTGTTTCGATCTTCTTCATCCCCGGCGCAATCGCCCGGATGTTGGGGTCAGTTTCGAGCGCTCGGAGATATGTGTAATACTCCGCTTCCTGCGCATCACTCGGACCGACAGAATACCCGCTCACATTCGCTTGAAACCCGGAGGGTAGTCTGTTTATCTCTACGCCGTCAAGGCGCACTGTTTCCTTTGAGTTTCGCGAGAGCGCCAGAAACGGTCTCTTGATGGATGGCACTCCTCGCGCGACATACAGTTTGACATTTTCTCTGAGGGTCTCCACCCGGCTTTCGAATGCGCTGAGCAGCGGCAGTACCGGATCGGCTTCCAGACGCTCGAGGTTTGCTTTTGTCCTCGTGAGATGTTGTTCGAGCGATTCGACCTCGGTCGCCGCCAGAATCGACATAACGGCCATCACGAGTACCGCAATTACCAGGGAGGTCGCCGCCAGACGATTCTTGATTTTAAGCGAATGCCTGCTCTTGACCTCTTCCGGGAGAAGATTGATATCGAAATCGCGTCTTTTCCAGTTCGGGTAGCACGAAATCCAGACCGGATAATCCGAGAAAACGGAAGTGATCCCGGCAATCCGGCTGTGACGTGCGATCACCGACTCCGTGTTCAGGTTGATAACCTCCGTCGCAATCGATTGCCGGGCAAACTCTGCAACAGAATCGGAGTATTCTGACGGAACGAGACAGATGACTCGCTTGATCTTCCGCTGACCGAACTGACCATAATAATAATCGAGGACATCCCCGACGAGCGATCGAAGGCTCGCTATAACTTCGCTTTTCGAGGCAGAGGCATTGTCCTCCATGGATTCGCTCTCGCCTATCATACGCTTCAGGTCGGAAACAGTGTTGTCTTCCGCAAGAGTGTCGACCGTTACTTCGCGATAGAACTCGAGCCCGCCCTCATGGAAAATCCCGGTCTCCGCGGTGTGCCCGTTCAATCGAATCAAGAGAGTACCAGACTCATTGAAACCGGGCACCAGGTCGGTTATTATCTTCTCCAGATACAGCCCGGATGAGGTTACAAGCGATACCGAATCGATTCGGTCGCCGAATATCCTGCAGAGCCATTCACGCCATTCATTCGAGAGCGCCTGGGAGAAAATCTCGTACTTCAATCCTCCAGCCCACTCCACACTGTCGGAGATTCGCCACCCGAACAGGGAGCGGTTCAAGTCGAACGGATACAGCTTACGCGCGGAGCTTCTCAAAACCGCCGGAATCTCGGAGCGGGGAACCTTCGGTATCCGGAAACAGCGCTGGACCATCTCAGGCCCCGATATGATAAGATGGATATCGATGTCGATTTCACCGAGACGCTCGAAGAAACGCATCATCCATCCGGATAACGACTCCAAATCGGTGTATCCGATTTCGATTGACCCGCGCAACACAGGCGCAGCTCTGCGGCTTTTGGCAACCGCTGTCCAATTCAGACTCTGCTCTCTGAGATCGACTGTAAAGAGAACAGGCGATTTCAACTCCCGCAATCGTCTCGAATCGGCAAGTGGCTCCGTATTCTGGGTTTTGTGATGATGTGTGGTCGTTGTGTTCACGGCTATGTTCCGGAATTAAATGTTATCACCGAACCATCATCGAATGTCAGTGTTACCTCAATCGCCGACATGTCTACGTTGGCGGCCGAGCCGGATTGAGCATCCCTGAATCTCTGCAATCGGACGGTACGCCGGGTGAACGGATTCATCGTCTGCCCGCTAGAGAAACTCAGGGTATCCCCCGCCGCGGCGCGGGGAGAACTCGAATTGAACACCGTCTTGTTGTTGAATCTGACTCGCTCGAAGTACGCCGTTGGCGTTTGCTCGTACTCGACCATAATCCACGATACAGTGACCGGTTCGATCCCCTTGTTCTCGATCTGAAATCTTATCTGGTCGTTTGCTCCGCCGGGACAGGATGATGACGCGGGCACGTACTCGATCGACCCGGTGCTCGACTCGCCTCCGCCTGCGCCGGAGGATGCCCAGATCGCGCCGGGAAACCTGAGGTTCGCGTATGCCGTTGTGTTCGGAGTCACGGAGACATACGACTGCACCGTATCCAGCCTCGAGAGGTTCACCGCACGAATGAAATGATTCCCCACCGGGATTGAATTCGTGTAACTGAATGATCCACCCGAAGAGACGGTCACCACGGAATCTCGCATCGAGCCTGCACCACCCGGAAAGGTCAATATGACTCGAACGCTCGCCGAGCTGTCTCCGGGTGGATTCCCCGCTGCATCGGTTATCGATCCGGTTACCGTGTTGGCCAGCAGTTCCGAAGGAGAATTATGTATCTGGCGCGTAAGCGTGCCCTTGCCGCCACCGTCGGATACGAGACTCTGCCCATCGTAGGCATAGAGATCGCCCCATCCGTCACGTTTGAACTCGCCCGATGCCTCCGCGAATTCTGCCGAGATGTACGGGCCTCTCCAGGTACCCAATCCCGGATTCGAGACGAGAGCGTCGAGGTCCGGCGGAAGCGCACCAACATCGCCCACGTAACCGAAATCGGAGCGGACGCCGTTAGAATAGAGATTCGGATTCCCCCTGATTGCGAAAAGAACCTGTTCCATCTCCTTGCGAGTACTCTCGACCCTGGCGGTATCAAGCGACTTGTCAATACTTCTCATCGCAATGCCCGCGATGATACCGAGCACAACGATTACCACTACGACTTCCATTAGCGTGAAGCCGTCCTGTCGTGAGAGTTTTCTCATCTTCTAAAATCCAACCGTGATTTCCTCACCCGACCCGATGCTCTTCACAGTACGTTCGGATGCGCTGTAGACATATGCCTGCTCCCACGCGTCAGTGAGATAGGCGTTTTCTGACGTATCAATGTATGGTCCGTTCCACCCGCGACCCGTTATTCTATTATAGGGTGGAACAGTGTCCGGTTTGGTCGCGAGGTCCTGAAGACGGTTCGGCGGATTGCCTACATCGCCTTCGAAACCACGAGCCACATTCTTCCCGCCCGCGATCACCTGAGGATCTCCAATTATCGCCTGTTTGATTCCGACCAATTCCGATTTCGTGGAGCTCACCCTTGATGCCTCTATCATGGCACCGATCTGTGGAATTCCAACCCCTGCGATGATGGCGAGCACTACGATTACGATCATCAGCTCGAATAGAGTAAATCCTCTCTCTCGCAAGCGTATCTCCTATCGTAAATCAGTACTTGTCGTCGGACGCCGAGCGAACATCCTTCCAGAGGCCTTCGAGGTCGGAAGCGTACACCCAGACAGTCCTCGGGACTTTGATCCTGCCGTCATCCTGTTCGACCTGTTCCGCAAGCAGGGAGTCCGGGGCGAGTTCAGGGACGATTACGATCAGATCGAATCCGGCCCTTTCCAGCACCTCGACCGGCCGCGCTTCTTCAGGGTTCTCGATGCCGTCGTATGCCGAGGCGATTATCTCAATATCACTATCCTTGACGAGGGATCGTGCCTCGGCGGTGTGCCGATTGTAGCCCGGCAGGATTACGGTGACGATTGTCACCAGCACTACGAACACTATGAACAATTCAGCCGGTATCACCCGGCCACGGCTTCTTGATTCAGAGAACATGCAACCTCCAATGTCTTATTCTCTTAGCTCTCTGGAATCTGTATCGACACAACTGGTTCAATTCTGAACACCTCTCAACGAAATACCTGTATGAGGTTCCACATCGGGAGGAAGATCCCCAGCGCCAAAAAGAGAATCATCGCGCCCATCACGACAATCAGGATCGGTTCGAGCGCGCTCGTGAGACGCCCCGAGCTGTAATGAACCTCCCTGTCGAAGAACCTCGATATTTCTTTCAGAGTCAGATCGAGCGTCCCGGATTCCATTCCCACATGAACGAGAGAAATCACGAGCTTCGGGAAGTGGCGCATCTGGTGACGGGTGTCGTCGATGCTCCTACCCTCCTTCAAGCCCTCGGCGAATCTGCCGACTTCGTCGCCTATAATGACATTACCGACTGCATCGCGCACGATTTCCAGACTCCGGATCAGCGGAGTTCCGGACGCAATCAGCACAGACAGGAGATGCGCAAATCTCGAGAGCGAAGTCTTAACAAACAAATCGCCGAAGACCGGGAGTTTCAAAAGAAAACTATCCACGGAACGTCTCAATCTGTTCAATCTCAAAGCTCGACCAAAGACCACCAGCAGTATTACTATCGCGGGAAGCAGTACATACCAGCTATTGCGGACCATCTCCGACACCGAGATCATAACCTGTGTCGGAAGCGGCAACCCTGCACCATGCTGTGAATAGAAACCCGCGAACCTGGGAATGATGAAGATTGTCAGGAACATGAATGCAGCCACGATCGCGATCACAACCATAGTTGGATACCTGAGCGCCTTCTTGACCTCCTCTCTCGTGACAAGCTCCTGCTCCATGGCAACCGAGAGACTGTCCAAAACGCTGTCGAGTTTACCGGCGGCCTCCGCAGCGCGTACGCTCGAAACGTAGATCGGCTTGAATATGCGTGGATACCGGGCCAGGCTGTCGGACAGGTTCTCTCCGCGCTCCATATCGTCTCGGACAGATAGAAGCACCTCACCGAGCGGTTCCTCCTCATACTGATCGGCGACGATCTCCAGCGCGCGCATGATCGGAACACCGGAGCGGTATAGCGTGGACAGCTTGCGGGTTACGAGAATCAGGTCCTCGAGGCTCGCGGTCATCCTGCCAAACTTGAGAAGCTGTTTGAGAGAGAACTCTGACTGGCGTCTGATTCTGACCGGAATGAGATCGAGCGACTCTAGATAGTTTTCGACCGCCTCGACGTTGTCGCCCCGAATGCTGCCTGATATCGAGACGCCGGATTTGTCTCTGACTCTATACTGATACAGGTTCGGCATCCGTGCTCCGTATCGCTCTCTCCTCGGCCTTCTGGCTCACCCGGAGGACCTCTCGATATGTCGTGCGGCCATCGAGTGCCTTGGAGAGGGCGTTCCTGTGCAGTGTGATCATACCATTCTCCATGGCTGCATCTTTGATCTCTCCTGAAGATGCATGCTCTATAATCAGATTCTTGATCTGTGAAGTAACCGAAAGAAACTCATATGCCCCTGTTCTCCCAGTGTAGCCGGAATTAGCGCAGTTATCGCACCCCGAGCCCATGTAAAATTTCGGCTCGGTTACATCATCGAGTTCGATCTGTTCGAGAATGGCATCCGGAATCTCATCCGCTACCTTGCACTTATCGCATATAACCCGAATCAGTCGCTGGGACAGCACACCCAAAAGCGAGGACGCGAGCAGATAGCTCTCGGCGCCCATGTCGAGAAGCCGCGTGACTGCACCGGCGGCATCATTGGTGTGGATAGTTGACATGACAAGGTGACCCGTCATCGCAGATCGGATCGCCATTGCGGCAGTTTCGGAGTCGCGTATCTCGCCGACCATTATGATATCCGGGTTCTGACGGAGCAGAGATCTAAGACAGCTTGCGAAAGTCAGACCCGCCTTCTCGTTAGTCTGTACCTGATTTATGCCGGGCAGATTGTATTCGACCGGATCTTCGATAGTGATGATATTCTTTTCTACCGAATTGATTTCGTCGAGCACCGCATAGAGCGTCGATGTCTTTCCCGAACCGGTAGGGCCGCAGATGAGAATAAGACCCTCCGGCTTGCGGACGATCCGGCGGAACGACTGAAGCAGGACCTTCGACATACCGACGTTCTCCAGCCCGAGGATGAGATTTCGTCGATCAAGAAGCCGCAGCACAACCTTCTCACCGTGAATAGTCGGCAGAGTCGACACGCGAACATCGATCGAATGACCGCCCCACTCGAACGAAAAACGTCCGTCCTGAGGCACTCTCTTCTCCGAGACATCGATATCAGCCATGATCTTCAGGCGTGAGATTAGAGAGGACTGCACCGATTTGGGAGAGACTCCCTCATGATGGAGTATCCCATTTACCCTGTAACGGATTCTTACCGATTTGTCATCCGGTTCGACATGGATATCCGATGCACGGCTCTTGATCGCCTGTGCGATCAGGAGATTGACATACTTGATAACCGGTGCTTCTGCCGAGAGCGGCTCTTCGCCCTGCTCGACGAACGCCAACTCCGCGGAGTCGGTCTCCTTTTGCCGAGCGACATCCTCCAATGCCTGATTCAGCGAGTCTTTGACAGAGTAGTTCTCTTCGATCGCGGCGCGAATACCCGATTGCGTCGCAACCACACGGTTGATTCGAAGTTTTGTGCGGTACTTGATCTCGTCGATCGCAACCACATCGAGCGGATCCACCATCGCGACAGTCAAGGTCTGACCGATCTTGAAGACCGGCAGAAGCTGATGGCGCCTTGCCATGTCTATATCGAAGAGATCAAGAAGCTCCGGAGAGACCACGATGTTCTCGAGCGACAGCTTCGGAACACCAAGGCGCTCGGAGATCGCGTCCGCGAGATCATCCTCGGTGATGAACTTCTCATCGACGAGTACCTGCCCGAGACGCTTCCCGGTTTGCTTTTGTATGGATAGGGCCTGCTGAAGTACACTCTCAGAAATCAGACCTTTTTCGATCAGTATATCGCCGATTCTCTTGTTCATAAATATTCCAGCCGGCAGTCCGTGGGTTCGAACCACCATTCACAGTTATCTGAATTCGGAATTCTCTCGGTGACTGTGGATTTCTCCATCTTTCTCTTACTATCGGCGAGATTTTGTATTAAATTACTGACTGATCAGCGGTTAATCGCGGTTGTTTCGGAATGGAAACCTGCGGAATCGGGGAAGAACTCAAATGCAATCCTACTCAAATCGTATCAGAAAGCTGATCCGGGGCCTCTTGCTCGTAAGCTGCGTTCTTCTCGCAGCTTACGGTACAATACATGCAGAGCAGAAAACCTCAGCAACTATTGAGGGACGCGTTATAGATGCTGTCAGCAATGAAGTCGTCGCAGAAGCGAACATCAGAATCATCGGGGCTGATATTCACACGGCAGCGGATGATCAGGGCGAATTCACAGTTGCGGTTCCCGACGGCGATCACACTCTTCTTGTAACGCACGTCGCCTATAGACCGACCCGTCAACACGTCTCTGCGATAGACGGGGAGAAGATTCGGATTACTATCCTCCTCGAACCGGCTGCGATCCCTGTGAGCGGAGTAACCGTAACGGCGTCGCGGTCCGAAGAGGACGTCTTTTCCACGCCCACACCGGTTTCAGTTACTACAGATGAGGAGTTTGGTGGGAAGAACTTCGCGTCGACCGCGGATTTGCTGAAGGAAGAACCGGGCGTGCTGGTGCAGAAGACTACGCACGGCCACGGCACTCCGATTCTGCGCGGTCAGATCGGCAAGGATGTCCTGCTCCTCTTCAACGGCATCCGCTTAAACAACTCGACATTCCGTTCGGGCGGCAATCAGTATATGAACACTATCGATCAGGAGTCTCTCGAGAAGATCGAGGTGGTCCGAGGTCCGAGCTCTGTCCTCTATGGCAGCGACGCCCTCGGCGGGGCGGTGAATATGATCACCGCGAGACTTCCGCTGTCGGAGAGCGGGATGAACAGATGGGCAGACTTCAGCCTCCACTATTCGAGCGCGGACATTGGGAGATCCGCGAATCTCTCGTCTTTTGTTGCATCCGAAGAGATCGCTGTAAACATGGGCGGAACATACAAACGCATCGGCGACCTTCGAGCGGGCGAGCCGAAAGGACGGCAGGACCCAACCGGATGGACAGAATTCAGCTTGAACGGCAGAGCCGAGTACTCGCCAAACGAACGACATCACTTAAATCTTAGCCTGATGACGGTTCGTCAGGATGATGTTCCGCGCTATGACAAGTACGAAAGCGGCGATTTCGAGGCTTATATCTACGATCCGCAAAACAGGGACCTCGTCTCAGCCGGATATGAGATGACTCCGAAATCGGGGCTTGTAAAGAGAGTGAAGATCGATCTATCCTATCAGGCTGAGCTCGAGGGCAAGACTACACGCAAAACGGGCTCAGAGACCACGTCTCTGAGTGAAAATGATCTCACAAAACGCGGCGGCCTTCTGCAGATAGATATCTCTCCGGCGGAAACTCACAGCATGACAGCAGGATTCGAAACATACTTCGAGAGACTCGCAACCGAGGCATACGACATCAATGATGGCGAACGCACGGTCGAGCGGCCGGAATATCCGAACGGATCGCGATATACATCGGGCGGAGTTTTCATACAGGACAGATTCACCCTCCTGCCGCGGCTCTCGGTAACCACCGGCGCGCGATACAGCTACTTTAAGGCCAAGTCAGACCTGGAGCAGCCGTTCGGTTACTTCGAGCAGGACTACAGCGATTTCACCGGTGCGTTGTCTATGTCATTCAAGCCGGACGACAATGTCAACCTCATCGCGGGCGTGTCGCGCGGTTTCCGTGCCCCCAACCTGAACGATCTTGTCGTGCTGAAATATTCAAGCAGCGGTGTCGACGCCCCCTCCACCAGCCTCGATCCGGAAGAGACAATTAACATCGAGCTCGGCGCAAAGCTGAAGGGAAACAGATTCCGAGGCGAACTATTTGTCTATCAAACCAGGCTTCGCAACCTGATTGACCGCAGACCGGGGACGTACAACGGACTGACTTTCTTTGACGAAAACAGCAACGGCATCAAAGATGCCGGAGAGTTCGACATCTATCAGAACAGGAATGTCGGAGAGGGACGGATTATCGGTTTCGAAACTGCCGGATCGGCCTGGATAACCGGATCGGCCCAAGTCCGGGGCAATCTCTTCTGGACGTGGGGCGAAAACGAGACCGTTGATGAACCCCTGAGCAGGATTCCCCCGCTGATGGGGATGACCGCAATAAGGTACTACACCGACGATAACAGGTGGATCGAGTTCTTCGTGCGAGCCGCCGGCAGCCAGCGACGGCTCTCACAGCGAGATATCGACGACACACGCATACCGGAAGACGGGACCCCCTCCTGGGCTACGGTCAATCTGAGATTCGAGACGAGCTTTCACCCATTCACTCTGAACATAACCGCTGAGAATATCCTCGACGCATCGTACCGTGAGCACGGCTCCGGGATACACGCTCCGGGGAGGAACATCCTCGTATCACTGCGAGGCACGGTGCACTGACATTCCGTTTGATTCTCCAGGACAGCATTTTCTCTTTCGATAGCCCGATTCTTGCCGTAGATTGACTGAGCTGATATGATCTTGATCGACACGGCATACATAGGTACGGGCCTGCTTGCCTCTCTGCTACTGCTGCTATTCCTGAGAGACTCGATCCGGGAACGTCAACGTAGAGCAACTACGATTACCTTAATCATCCTGCCGGTCTTCTGTGGGCTTTGTGTGTTGTACTATCTGAGTTTTGCCGAGTCGACGCCAATGCTCGCAGCACCGATAGCTGCATTTGCCGGTTTTGCGGCTGTTTTCTTTCTCCCCCTCGGTCGAAGCACCACAATCCAAATCGGCCGGGTCACCGAGAGAGTGGATGAATGCGACACGATGTTTGCTCGCGAGGAGTATAAGCACAGTGACGGCAGGTACGAAAGGTACTACTCTGCGAATCCCGAGAAGGAGGGGGTCGACAAACAGATTCGACAGCAGCCTGAGCTTCTTGCGCCGGGCGGCAAGTTTTTCGAGCCTATTCGCTCCACGTACACAGGGGCGATTTTCGATGTCATTAATGATCTCGTGCAGGATGTCGACGGCGACGTTGCTGAATGCCGAGAGGCTCTGTCCCCTCAGCGCGCAACCGAATTGGTAAAAGAGTTCGCGACCGAGTTTGGGGCCGACGAGGTCGGCGTGTGCGAGTTGAATCCGGCGTGGGTGTATTCGCATGTCGGCCGCGGACCGGAGGAATGGGGACGACCCATCGACGTCACGCACAACTACGCAATCGCCTTCACGGTAGAGATGAAATACGATCGAGTGCAAGCGGCTCCACGCTTGCCGATTACCGAGGAAACAGCCGTCCGCTACCTGGAGGCAGCGGTCATATCGATTGCGCTCGCTGCAGAAATCCGTAAGCGCGGATATCCGGCACGGGCGCACATATCTGGAAGCAATTACCAGATAATGCTCCCCCCGGTTGCACATGACGCCGGGCTTGGTGAGCTTGGGCGGCATGGGTATCTGATATCGAAACGGTTCGGATCGAGGTTCCGTCTCGGTGCAGTCACTACCGATCTTCCGATTGTGCCGGATAAACCGATCAATCTGGGGGTTCAGGCATTCTGCGAAATCTGCAGGAAATGCGCCGACAACTGTCCGTCCGGTTCGATTCCAAAGGGTCAGAAGACAAATGTCCGAAACGTTGAGAAGTGGCAATTGCAGATCGAAAGCTGTTTCAGACTCTGGCGGATTGCAGGGACGGATTGCGGCCTCTGCATGAAGGTCTGTCCGTTCAGCCACCCCGAATCATTCACCCACAATCTCGTGCGAGCCGGAATATCGCGATCATCCTTCGCCCGTCACATCGCACTCTGGGGAGACGATCTCATCTATGGACGCAAGGTTCCGTTCGCAAGAATGTCTGCCGGTTGATCGACTAAAGCAGGTCATATTCACTCACCTTGACAGCTTTCAACTAAATCTGTCCGATGTTTGCGACGACTCAGATAATATGTTATATAACTACGCCTGCACGATCGATTCGGGCAGTGAATGGAGCGAGCTTTGAATCTGGACGAACTGAAAGAACTGCGGCACACGTTGCATGAGAATGCGGAGATCTCCGATTACGAGTCCCGCACCGCCGATCTCATTGCTGCCTTTCTGCAAGAGCGGCAACCGATTAAGATATTACGGGGACTCGGTGGTCATGGGCTTGCGGCAGTTTTTGAGTCTGGCAGTCCGGGACCTCGAATTCTCATCAGGTGCGAACTCGATGCCCTCCCGATACCCGATTCGGTCGAACTCTCGTATCGATCAAAGCAGGATGGTGTCAGCCATAAATGTGGCCACGATGGTCACATGGCGATTGTCGCCGGACTTGCCGACGAGTTCGGCAGAGGGAAACTCGAGAGGGGAACGCTGATCCTCCTCTATCAACCCGCCGAGGAAACCGGCCAAGGTGCGGCACGAGTCCTCGCGGACGACAAGTTCTCTGAACTACAACCCAATTTCGTATTCGCTCTGCATAATCTCCCCGGCTTCCCGACCGGGAGCATAATAGTCAAGGACGAGATCTTCGCCTCGGCATCAAAGGGGTTCATCATTGAGCTAACCGGCGCAACATCGCATGCCGCCCAACCGGACCGAGGCAAGAGCCCGGCGCTTGCGGTCTCACAGATCATAGGCGCACTCAGTGCGATTCCACAATACTATACTGCGCTGCACGAGGCTGCGCAGGTTACGATAATCCACTCTCGTGTCGGCGAACGGGCATTCGGGACCTCCCCGGGAATTGGGCATGTAATGGCGACACTTCGAGCGCACGATCAGAATGTGATGGACAGGATTGCGGGCAAATGCACCGAGATCGCTGTCAGCATTGCAAAGACATTCGAGCTGGAATACAAGACGGAGTTCGTGGAGGAGTTCGTGACAACAGTCAACGATATCGGTTGCGTGGATACGATCCGGAAGGCGGCGCGAAAATGCGATTTGGATATCGTCGAACGCGATATTCCATTCTCCTGGTCGGAGGATTTCGGGCATTTCACGCACAGTTTCAAGGGCGCACTCTTCGGGCTCGGATCAGGCACCGACACGAAGGCGCTGCACAATCCGGACTATGACTTCCCGGACAAAATCATCGAACCGGGTGTAAGAATCCTGGGTAAGGTCATCGCTGAGATGATGGCACGGTAAGCAGGCTGCACTTGGGAATTCGGTAGGGATGTTTTACCCATCATACATAGAGCTGAGCAGATCCGCACTCGAACGGAATCTTCAGTTCATTCGTGAGCAGATTGGCCCGAATGTTCTCTTTTCATCTGTGATAAAGGGGAATGCCTACGGACACGGCATCAGCACGTTCGTCCCGCTCGCCGAGAAATGCGGCGTCCGGCATTTCTCGGTCTTCTCCGCAAACGAAGCCTATCGCGCATACAAGAGCAGCCTCGAAAACAGCGAGATTATGATAATGGGCGCTGCGGACAGCGACGCGCTCGCGTGGGCGGTGAAACACGATATAGCATTCTATGTGTACGATCTAGATCGACTCAACACTGCCGTCAGATTCGCAAAGAAACTCCGCAAACCGGCGCGAATTCACATAGAACTCGAAACCGGGCTTAACCGAACCGGACTGGAGGGCAAGGATCTCTCCGAGGCCGTTTCGCGCATCCGAACGAACGCCGAGCAGATCAAGATTGAGGGAGTCTGCACGCACTACGCCGGAGCGGAAAGCGTGGGCAACTACTACCGCATCCAGAACCAGATATGGGCATATCACGAACAATGCGCGTGGCTAAGAAGTCAGGGGCTGAACCTCGGACTCAGACATACCGCAAGCTCCGCCGGTGTTTTCACATATCCGGAGACAAAGATGGAGATGGTACGCGTTGGAATCGCTCAATACGGATTCTGGCCAAGCAAAGAAACAGAGATGCACTACCATCTCGCCAACGGCTCGGCCAGCGGTCCTAAACGCCCGAATCCGCTCCGGCGGATTATGAATTTCAAGAGCCGGATTATGTCGCTCAAAGATGTGAAGCCAGGGCAGTTTGTCGGATACGGCACGTCATACATCACAACCCGAGACCAGAAAATCGCAATAGTGCCGGTTGGTTACTTCCACGGCTTCCCTCGAATGCTCTCGAATATAGGGCACGTACTTCTGCATGGTCGCAGGGCCAATGTTGTCGGACTCGTTCACATGAACATGCTTCTGCTCGATGTCACTGAGTTCCCAGGCGTTAAAAAGGGTGATGAGGTGGTGATATTCGGTAAGCAGAAGAAAGGGCATATAACCGTCGCATCATTCTCGGACATGACACGTTATCTCAACTACGAAGTTCTCGTGCGTCTTCCAGCGGAGATTCCCCGCAAAGTAGTTCTGTAGCTGTTATCTCTCGCTATTTGACTTCCGACTCAAATATCCTATATTATAAGCAATATGCAGCCGACCAGACAGACACTCTGATTCCAGCAGTAACAGCAATTCTATCCGAAGCACAGGAGGTGTACCCATCTATAGCAGCGAACTCTACAGGAGCATTGTGAACGATCGAGTTTCACATCCGGAACGTACCAACGCGACATTCGAACGAATCAAGGAAGTACTCGAGATTGTTCTCGGCGATACCGCCGGCGGCGTTATAGAGAAGTGTGCCGAAGGCATTATGGACGAGCGAGTCGGACTGGATGAGGACAATGGCAGGCGGATCACGCGGATCATTGGCTCGCTATGTCCTCCTCATCAAGTCAAATCAATTACGGCTCTTATCGAAGACTGTGAAATATCAACGCAGGAAGCTATCGATATTCATGAAAAGTACAAGATACCCGTATCCAAACTCGAAAAGGATATCATACCGGTGCGCGGAGACGGCGCATGGATTATCGACAGCCGTGGCAACGCCTATCTCGATCTCGACAGCAACTACAGCGCAACTAATCTCGGCATGAACAACCCCGAGATAGCAAAGGCTCTATACAATCAGGCTATGCAGCTGATCTCGATGAAGGAAGATCGGGTTCACATCCCACGGACTCGATTTCTGAAAGAAATCCATGACATGATGCCGGAGGGCCTGAATTACTTCTACTGGCAGAATTCCGGCGGCGAGGCCGTCGACAAGTCGCTGAAGATCGCGAAGGCATACACCGGTAACAAGGGAGTAGTTGCATTCAAGGGTGGATTTCATGGTCGGACTCACGGCGCGGTGGCCGTTACCCACAATCCCGCATACCGTGAACCGTTCTTTCTCGATGAGCAGGACTGGGCACATTTCGTCGAGTTCAATGACGCCGACGCTGTCAGGAAGCTCTTCGAGGATGGACGCGCACGTACCGTTATTCTGGAAATCGTGCAGGGCGAGGAGGCGGGGATTCGTCCAGCGGAGAGAGATTTCCCGAAGAAACTGCGCGAGATATGTGATGAATTCGATGGCGTGATGATAGTCGATGAGATTCAGTCCGGGTTTGGACGCACCGCGGAGAAAGAGGGACAGTGGTTTTCATGCATGGTCTACGACGTCGTCCCCGATATCATAACAATCGGCAAGAGCTTCGGTGGTGGATATCCCGTCACTGCAGTCGTCACAAATGAGAAAATCAGCGAATCGATGAAACCGGGCTATGATGGCAGCACATTCGGCGGCAACCCAATGGCTATGGTCGCCGCACGACTCGCAACGCGACAGATGAAAGAGCAGAACGTAACGAAGAATGTCGTCGAGCGCTCGAAGCAGATATTCGATGGCCTGAACAAGATGCAGGAAAAGCACGGTATCGTAAATGAAGCCCGCGGAATGGGACTTATGATAGCGTTTGAGCTTACATCCTCCGAGATGGTTGCGAAATTCCAGGAGAGAATGGCCGAGAACAAGGTCAAGACGTCGCTCTCAACCCGCGAATGGGTGCGCTTCCTGCCACCGCTGATTTTGACTGAGGAGGATTCGGAATTCATGATCGACGCCATTGATAAGTCGCTATCATCAATCTCATAGAACAGGCTTCACCAAACACGATTAAAACCAAGGCTCCTCGACTTACGAGGAGCCTTTCGATTGCACATCTTACTGAGATCTACTTGATCTTGTCGGCGGGTATGTCTCTTCCTCCCTGATGCAGTATCAGACCAGTCACCGTGCCATCGATCTCATCCACGATGAACGTTATCTGCGCATCGACCGCAGTCAGATAGAATTCTGTCTCGGAACTCGGAAATATCTCGATCGGTGCCTGACCGGTTGCCTGCGTCATAATCCTGTTACCCTCGGTCCAGACTATTAGAGTGAACTCCGGAGCAAGCTGGTATTCACCGCTGTACTTCTTATATATCGAGGGGTCGACATCCGCACGAGTCACACGCGCGAGAATCTCCCCGGCCTCGGGACCTTCGAGCTTCAGCGCAGAGTCATCCTCGCCGCGCTGATGGACCACGTGGCTGACGACCTTACCCGCATCGTTCCGCACAAAGGTGATTGTCACTGTGTTGTCGTGCTCGAAGAAGAACTTGTCCTTCGCCTCGGGGAATATCTCGAGTCGAGTTCTTCCGGTGCGCTGTGAGAAGATCGAGCCATCCTCGACGGTGACAATCCGATACTCGTCTTCTTCAATCTTGTAAACTCCCACATATTCGGAGTAGGTCGCGGGATTGACTGCAATCGGCTCCTTATTGACCGGGATGTCGTACGGTCTCCCGAACATTATAGCAGCGAGCGAGTTTGCGATATCCTCCACAGGGGCGGAGATGTTGTTCGAGAGCACGATGATCGTGACCTTTTCATCCACCCAACGGTTCAGCGTAGTCAGGAAACCATCAATGCCGCCGTTATGCCAGATCAGTTTTCGATCGAACACATTCTGGATCATGAATCCGTAGCCATAGTTGTTCTGCACCGGAGTGAACATTTTCTCGAGCGACTCCGACGAAAGCAGACGTTCGTCATACAGCGCCTGATCCCATGTAAAAAGATTGTTGACCGTCGAGTACAGCGCTCCCGCGGCGTACGGCACCGACATGTCGACAAAACTCGCGTTCTTCAATTCACCGTCATCACCGAGATAGTAGCCTTTTGCGCGGTCCTCGATTATCTCCTCGCGATGGTCGTACCCCGAGTTTTCCATCCCGAGAGCATCGAAGATCCGTGTCTCAACGAACTCCTCGTAGCTCATGCCGGATGTTGCCTCGATGATCGCTCCGAGAACGATGTAACCGGAGTTGCTGTAGCTCCAATCCTGGCCGGGCTCGAACTCGAGAGGCTTGTCCTTGAACGTCGCCATGAGATCATCGACTGAAGTCTTCAGAGCGCGCCGATTCCATACTTCGAGCATCGCGGTGTAGTTGGGAATTCCGGAGGTGTGGCTCAACAGATGATGAATCGTGATCCTGTCGCCGGGGTTGGATGGATAGTCCGGAAGATACCTCGTTATCGGTTCATCGAGCGCAAGCTTGCCGTCTTCCACGAGCAGCATGATACAGGCAGCGGTGAATTGTTTCGTAATCGATCCAATCTGGAATTTCATTCGAGTTCTGTTCTTCACATCCAGCTCAAGATCGGCATAACCGAATGGTTTCCGGTACACGATCTGACCATCCTTGGCAACGAGGACAGCTCCCTGGAATTTCCACACATCCGAGGCAGCGCGTATATATTGATCAAAATCGGACTCGAGCCCCGCCTGAGAGCTCGATGGAATGAGAGCACTCAGTATGAGTGCTGCAAGTGCGACCTTGACTGAGGTACTTAAGACTGCTGACATTCTATCCTCCGTCTAAAACAAATCCAATCGGTTCCTCCATCTCACCAATAGACCGAATAGCTAACTCAAAGGTTGCATTCAACAAGAAACATCGGTCAGGAACATTAGTGACCAAATCATCGTCGTCGCTCGAGCGCTCCTGCCGCGATACCCGAATTAGTATTCTCTTGCAAACCGATCCAACAGTCGCTAAATAGCGGGCAGTTGACAACCAAAGCTAAGAATGCGGGAGGAAACATGTCAGATACTCTAATAACAGGTGAGCTGCGGACCGACTTGGACTGCGAAATAAAGGGGATACCGTCGAACATGTGGGGCGAGGCGGTTTTCAACATCGGCGATGAGGAACTCGTGATGGAGATATCGGTCGAGGACAAGACCATCGTCGCTATCATGGCCGGCGAGGATGCAGTCTGGAAAGGGACCCTTGAAGGGCTGAAAATGCTGCTCAGGGGCGAAATAAAGGGTAGATAAGAAAGACGCGCAGAGATTGTCTCTGCGCGCCTGAAATCCCGGAGATGTTACGAAGCGATTTCCGGCCTAATTGTGGTTCGAACCACAGCTATGTCCGTGTCCGGGTCCAGGTCCGTGTCCGGGACCATGACCATGCTGAGAGTGATCGCAAACATCATCGGTAGTCTGCAGACTTCCCTGCAGATAATCTCTCACGACCTTCTCTGGCGGCTCCTCGGGAGCACCGGTCACGACCTCGACGTTTTTTGCCGCGAGAATCTGAACGGCTCTTCCTCCGATTCCACCCGCTATCAGGACATTGATGTTGTTATCAAGCATGAACTTCGGGAATGCTCCCGGCTGATGGTCGGGCGCCAGCTTTGTGGAGGATTCGCGGATCTCGCGACTCTCGTCATCCACATCGAATATCGCAAATTCGCTGCAACCTCCAAAGTGAGGGCAAAGAAGTCCATTTGACGTCGGAACTGCTATTTTCATAGTATACCTCCCACTGCAATTCTACGTGCCGCTACAAGATACGTTCCGAACCGCCTTTTGCAAGCTGATTAAGTCCCAAACCCCTTAAAAATGGGGGCAAAACAGCACCCAATTGATCCTGTAACTCGTCCGGTGAACTCTGGTTTCGCAGATCCAGTGTACCGATCAGCGGGACACGGTGCGTCCTCGAAAAGTCGTCAATGTCTTCCACGAAGCACTCAAAAGGTGCATCGAGTATCATCAGAAGGTGACCTTCGACTTTGAAGTACCTGGCCATGCTCAGAATTCGTTTCGCCGAGTCGAGACCGTCATGGGTGCCATCAACCAACACGAGCAGGAAATCGGAAGCCGACAACGTTGATATCGCCCCACAGCCGATACCGTCCGGACCGAGTATCACAGACTGCTCTATGCCATGTGATGACGCGTACGTTCTCGCTTTGCGCCTCAGAAGAGATGCAAGCTTGCCCGAATTGTTCTCGGGATCATCCAATTCTCCGCAGAACAGAGTGCCATACCTGGTCTTTACGCGGAAGTGTCGACCTCTCTCCGACTCGACATCATGAATCCCAGCCTCGGGGCATATATACTGACAGACGCCGCAGCCGAAACATTTCTCGGGAATGACGGTATACTTCTGCTTCTCAGCATCCGTAACGATAGCATCGAACCTGCATTGTTCGCTACAGAGTCCGCAGCCGATACAGGAGTTCGAATCGATCCGGACTTTAACTGTGCCGGCAAAAGGTTCCTCGCGCACCGGGCGGCTGTTCCAGATTCCGCGGAATCCACCCCCGGCGAGATCACAATCCACAAGCACTCGGGTCGACAAAAGTGAAGCGAGAGACAGAAACACTTCCTCGCGTATGGCCCGATCAACCCTGCCGGCAACGATAATTTCCTTCATGCCCAGATAAACAAGACAAAGACGCTCAATGTTCAGGGGGTTTTGCGAGAACGTTTGCGAATACGTCCACAGCAGACTCGAGGCGATCCGTGGCAGAACCATACCCGATTCGGACATGCTCCGGATATCCGAAGAATCGGCCGGGAACGAGATAGAGATTGCTCTCATCGGCAGCGCGGCGGACAAACTTCTCCGTTCCCTCCGGGCGATTCAGCTTCGGAAACCAGATACAGCCGTACTTCGGGATCGCACCCTCAAGCAAACCGCTCGCGAGAAACGCAGACAGCTTCTCTTCAAGAATCCTGCGATTCTGAGACACAGTCGAGTGAGAGCTTTCGATATATTCGTCGAGCCGTCCGATCAGATATGCTCCGAATCCCTCGAGAAGTCTCGATCCCGCCCCCTCAACCAGAGTTTGCGTTGTCAGGATCTGTTTCGTGAGTTTCTCCGGCGCCGCTATCCAGCCAACATGAATCGACCCGAGGCCGTGTACCTTGGTCAGACTCGCAAGTGAGATATACCTATCTCCGAGTTTGAAAGCACTCGACGATGGCTCAGTGACGAAATCCCTGTATATCTCGTCCACCGCAATGTAAGCATCAGATTGCTTTCCGATCACATCTCCTATCTCGCGCAGTCGATCATCTGACAGGAAGCTCCCGCTCGGATTGTGCAGATTAGTGAGCATCACGAGACGAGTTCGTTCGTCGAGAAGTTCGCAAAGCTCATCGAGATCGATATCAAATTCCGGAGGCCTCCGATTGAAGGGCACGATCTCGCAACCAATTTCCATTGCCGTTGACAAAAGCGGCTCGTAGCATGGTGACTCCACAACGATCTTGTCGCCTTTTTCGAGGAATGTGCTGCAAAGAAGATATATTGCGTTCGACGCGCCGTTGGTTGCCACCACCTGTGTTGAAGCGCAGCCATATCTCAATGACACAGCCTCGAGGAAATCGGGATGACCACGGGCGTTGGCTCTCGAAAGGGCGTCACCGGCATATCCCGACACAAACTCTTTCAGGTGTCGCATTAGAATCCCGGTAGGCTCGCGCATCGAGCTGGAGAGCAGAAGATGTGAGTCGTCGCGCTGGAAGACGGTGACCTCGAGGTCCTTGTACCATTCGAGATAGTCGATCATAATCGGCAATTATATGTAGAAATTGTTGTACCGCAAATAGATTCGACCAAAACTGACCAAAACTGACACCAAAAAAGCCCCCTGTCTGAGGGCTTATTGAAAAACCTTGTTACGCCAGATACTGCGGCCGCGATTCGCGGGCGTGTGATCGGGCGTTCTTCGAATCTCCCTTTGTTTATGCGGTTATACGGTCAGGTCACACCCGCCTGCGGCGGGCAGGACCTGACCGAACTCCACTACCCGCCCTTTTTCCACAGGGTCCTCAGACGGGGAGGCTTCATTATCGAATGTCGCAACTTCTACCGCAACAGGAGCATCTTCTTCGTATCGGAGAAATCGCCGGCCTGAATCCGATAGAAGTAGATCCCGGTTGACACTGGTTCACCTGCATCATCGGTTGCATCCCATTCAACAGTGTATTCGCCGGCTTCCTTCATTTCGTCCACGATTGTCGAGATATGCTGTCCGAGGATGTTGTAGACGGCAACCGTCACATGACTCTCGGCACCGATCGAATAGCCGATCTGAGTACGCGGGTTGAACGGATTGGGATAGTTGTTTCCGAGCACGAAATCTGACGGCTTGATTTCATCATTCAGGCCGTCATCCGCGGAAACCACAAGGCTCTGACTGCAACGGGCACGTATCGCTGCGTCCTCGCTGTAGTTTGCCATATCCGTCCAGTCACCGGAAGTTCCAGTAAGGCCTATGTACGTCTTACCGCTCTCCAGCGCTCCACCACCACTCGAAATGAGAGGATATCCATATGAAGAGTTCTGAATCTTCACCATGATCGCGATATCATCTCCGCTCGTAATCGGCAGTGGAGAATCGAGTTCGACCGAGTGATACCCGGCTTCCGTGAACGACTGATCCAGTTTCGATGCGAGAAGTGAACCGACGTCGACTCCATCGAATGAGTCGTAGACATATACATCGATATCAGTCGTCACATCGTTTGTCCAGAACTCGACACGATGAAGGAACCCATTTGACGAAGGCACATATATCGCCAGCAAATGACCGTAAGTGTAGCTGGCGAAACCCCACGAATTTCCATAACCACCGTCATCGTAATAATAGAGATCTCCGACCGGGTCGACATCCTGCCAGTCATACATGAAGGACGAGTAGGTGCCGATACTCGCTGAGCCGTAAGCTATGTAGAAATAGCCGCTTTCGGCGCCATACCCGCATGTTCCGCCCCAGCCGGTTCCCCAGCTGTTCTTGACAATCCAAGCGCCCTGTCCTCCGGCATGCGAGAGTGTGTCATCCCAGCCGACGAGCAGAACCGCGTGATTGCTCGTGAAGGTGCCGGGATGGTGGAGCGCGTACGAGCCATCGTAGGCATTGAATTCCGACTGCCATGATGGATCGGATGCGTCGCCCGCGAAGACTGTCGTGTACAATGGGCCGTGTGCGTAGAGATAGTCCTTAAGATCCTGCGTTGCAGGCATGGCGGAGCTCGAAACGACTCTCCAATCGAGGACGTTCTTTACGTACGAGCAGGTCCCGTTGCAGGCCACGTCCGAGGCAACATATGCGTCGCAACTCTCGAGCACAACGCCTTGCTGTGTGTAGTGGTTCGTCGTCTTCCATGCGTTGCCGCCGGAACAGCTCGAGCCGTAAAACTCGCACTCCTTGACATTATTCTCTGAGAAATCAAAAGTCTGCGATGAATCGATCAGCACCTTTGACTCAAGGTCAGCGAGTGAGGCAAAAGCATAGCATGCGCCGCACGCTCCCTGGTTCTTGACAGATGAAACCTTACCGGATTCACGCCAGTCAAAACGTGTGATAACCTGAGGAGAACGCAGCGAGTCCGGGATGGTCGAACCGTTGAGATGTGGTAGATCGAAATCGGGCGGCACGAAACCGGTGGCCGGGTTTGGATCACCGGTTGAAACCGATCTCTTCGGAGCCTTTGCCGGTTCGAGTGCAGCCGCATTTGCTGCAAAACACAACACCAGAAGCACGGAAATGACAGCAATCACGTAGCAGTTTTTCATAACCTATTCCCTTCTATAAACCACGGGTCAGTTGATTATTCCGCATCAGAGAAGCATCTTAAGTAGTTTCGACAGTTTGGGAAATTGCCTTTAGCGGACAGTTATAGCGATGTTTGATTGCGGATTGCGCGTTTCAGAATGATACATATTGTCTCGCGGCATAAAAAAAGGCGGCCGGAACTCCGGCCGCCTTCTCCAGATAGCTTTGGTTGATATGTATCAATTTCGTTCGAGAAGAATCATCTTGTTCTTCGGCCTTATGAACTCGTCATATGCCTCTTTGAACGTGAAATACTCATCCGGATCGAGCGATTTGTCGGTTATCTTAATGCTCGCGGTATACTCCACTTTGTCACCATTGACCACATACTCGCAACTCCAGACACCGTGTTCATTTTCGATCGAAATCGGCTCGGGGACATACACGGCCTTATAACCGCTCGGCAGCAGTATCGACGCCTTCGTTTCAGCAAGCAGGTCGCTGTCTATCTCGAAGTCGTAGAACCGCATCGCCTCTCCCGATGCCACAGGCGGACTCGCAAAACTGTACGGAATATCCGGCATGTAGAATATCATCATATCGCCCTGCCGTATCCCGAGCTCCGGCGAGAAGAACTTCTGCGCCACTCTGACAGGCTGGGTTAGATCGGAGAGCTCACTCAGCTCGAATTCGACGCTAAGTCCGCCTTCGCTGATGGAGTTCGCTGCCGACGAGAAAAACTGCTCGGTTTTCTTCGGCATTTCATTCTTGAGTCTCATACGGGCCTGCCAGTCAAAATACCCCTTGAGATCGCAGATCAGATGCCCCTCGGCGTCGCCGTTCTCCTTCAAATCAATCTCGAACGTCGCTGCGGTGAGGTTGTCTTCCGGCGGATAATCCACAACCGGCAGAAGCTCGGAGGAATTCTCGCGCACGACGAAAGACTTCATCCCCTGACCGTACGGAATGAAGCCGAACTCACAGTTATCCGCGAACGGATTGACCCATTCCGGCGCTCCGGGGACATTCGGGACATGAACTGTTATGGCATCAAACTGCTTGAGAGACGGATACTCTTCGGCAAGATCCGGTTCACTTCTGTGGACGAACGACGGATGCGCGTCAAAACCGGCAGCCTTCAGCAGTGAGACGAGCAGAACCGCCTTGTCGCGCCAGTCGCCGTACTTGTTATCGAGGACCTCCGAGGCGTCATGCGGCTCGTAGCCTGCGATACCGAGCGGGAGGGAAGTCTCGCCGACGTCGCGAATCTCATTAATGACATAGAGGCTCAACGCCTCCACCTTCTCAGCATCAGACTCGACTCCATCGGTAAGCTCCTCGGCGAGTTCCGCCACCTGACCATCGGTCTGAACATGGGCATAGAACTTCTCGCTGAACCAAACGCCGATTTCATCCCAGCTCTCGGCGCTCGTGTAAATCAGCCTCGGAGCGACCTTGATCATCTCGGGCATGAACGGCTCTGGTATGATCTGATTGGCGCCGTCGGTCCACCACCTGTGCGCCAGGAAACCGTCGAGTGTATCGACCACATGATTGACGCCCTCGTTTTGATAGGTGAATCTGACCGGCACATCCTGTGGCGACGTAATCGTCAGCTCCTTGTACGAGATCGGTTCACTGCCTTGGAAAAGATCGGTACCCCAGGCATACGCCTTCTCGCCCTCCTCCGGAGCCTTTGAGTACTTCCTCAGCTTCAACTCCACTGTCACTCCCGGCGCAATCGCCGGAAATGAGATCACCTTCTGCATGATATTGGAGTAAATCGCTGCGTTGGCGAGTTCAGCGGGCGTGATGTCATTGATGGCTTTCTCTTCAACCTCCCGAATCGAGCCGTCGGGAAGGTGTGTTACAGCCTTCATCACAACGAGCGAATCGGAGTTTCTGTCATATCTGCGTTTGATATCCGCATACGAGAACTTGCCGCGATCCTGCAGAATCTTGACGACCAGATGCTCGTCCGTGACCGTGCCCATATCCTCGCCGACCTGGACATCGACCTTATCGAGTAGAATAATCACACCGGCTTGCGGATACATCTCCTTACTCGGCGCGTTCTCGATCAGCTCTTTGACGTCCTCATCTGTGAATTCTCTCGCGCCGGCCGACGCAAAAACGAGCAGCGCAAGAATCAGAACTGCGATAATATACTTGAATGTCATCTCTAATCTCCCTCACTCACCTTTTCTCAGCCTTCCTCTTTTACCATAATGATCTGACCACGAGCCAGCTTCTCACGATCTTTGAGAATCTCCTTCAGCGCCTGATATTCCTCGGGGCTCATCTGCTTCTGCTTGATGAGGAACTCCTTGCGGAAGGAGATCTGTCCGCCCGAGGAGGCTATGTCTGATGGAATGTCGGTCGTGTAGGACATCCGGTACGCAACCGGTCCATAGTCCTTGTCCACCGCATCCGGCACAGACTTGATTTTGTATCCGCGCGGGAGTGTGATTGTCTCCTCCTCTATCGCGCCGAACGTGAAACCGAGATTCCACGGGTACTCACGCTCCGGCAGCGACGTCGACTGCAGTACACTTCGTGAAATCAGCTCGAGCGTCCCGAGTGCAATCGGATTCTGCATCAACGTGAACTCCCCGGCCTTGAGCGGATAATCCTGAATCTGATATGATATTCTGAGCTCGAGCGGCTCAGTGAGATCTTCAGCGTCACTCGTATCGAATGATTTCAGAACCGCACCCGGATAAACTTGCTGGAGAATGTAACCGAATACGATGCTCTGCTGAGCTGGTGGAAGCATCCTTACGAACTGGCGCAGAGCCATGTCATAGAAACCGTCGCAGGTAATCGCCACATCAGAAGAATAAAGTCCGCTCTCATCGAGCCTGGATTCCGCCTTAATGTGCCCGAGGTTGTCCTCGGGGGAGGCATACGGCGTCTCTTCGAGCGGCGCACCACTTTCGCGGCAGCGCAGAATCTGCTGTTCGGCTTCCATCGCCGGCAGCCAGTCACGGTTGTTCTCTACAGTGGGATCGATATAGCTGTAACTTCCGTCGTCGTTCTTCACAGCGACGATCGCATGATTGAAACCGATGTATGGGAGATCATCGTACACTCTCGTGCCCATACTGGTCAGGACTATCTCGCTCTCGATTTCGGCCTCACGCAGCATTGCGACCATCAGAGTGGCAACATCGCGACACACACCATATTTCGTTTCGTACGTCTCCGTCGCGGGCTTCGGCTCCAGTCCCTTCTTCTTGCCGGTTCCGAGTCCCATGTAGCGAACCTTCTGCGCAACGAAATGATAAATCGAATCGATCTTCTCTTCCCTGGTTGTCAATCCGGCGGTCAGGGCTGCAACCTCGGCACGGAGTTCATCAGACATATCCATCTTCGTATCCGTCATCTCATGCCACCACTCGCTCACTTCTTCCCATGAGTCGATCGTGGTGTAGAGAACAAACGGAGCTATCTCGACATACGAAGGCATTGCCGGTTCACTGATCAATTCCGGCACACTCTCAGCCCACCATCTGTAAACGATGCGGTCGCCGTCTTTTTTCTTCTCGAAATCGACTTCGCCGTTCTTGACGAAGTGCTCGAGTGGTTTGCTCGCGGGACCGTTAACTATATGCTCCATCTTAACTATAGGCTCGGGATAACGAACCACAAAAGCACCGTCGTAATGACCATCCATTGGAGCATTGTAGAGGCTGTCGGTGTAGTAGACCTCCACACAGTCCCCAGCCTGGAGATTTTTGAAAGCGATGACCTTCTCCATCGCATCTTCGTCATAGATGTTCATCGACTGCCCCATCGCGGACGAGATGTCCTTGATCTGGCTTTCGGGAACTTCTATGACCGTTCCATCCTCTTTGATTACACGTGCGATGTGGATCATGACCGTGTCATAAGCCTTGTAGTACGGCACGTGATCTTCCGCATAACGGTCGATTCCCCCTTCGGTCAGTATCTTCGCCAGGCTGTAGTGCCGGGAGACGGCGGTGCCGTCCTCCTCGAAACGCGTTTCTGTCTTATCGTATATCAGAAGTGCATTCGCGTTCGGATAGTCTTCTGCACTACCCGCAGCCTTGATCCTCTCCATTGTCTCCGGAGGGACAGTTGACGCCATGGCACCGGTCGTCAATACCGCCAGCGCGCAAAGGCAGATCAGAATCCTCATTACTGAACTAAACATAGAAACTCTCCTGTATTAGATGGACATCTCCTGAAATCGATGTGATATGATTGGTAGCATTGATTGATTCACGATATCGGCATTCCATGTACTTCCCCGTCGAACTGCTTCGGAGTTTCACGATAGTTAATAAACTGAATAACTATCCCTCAGGTTGCACATTATTCGAAAAAAACGCCCTCAACTGAGCAGGGAGTCGAGACGCTTTCTGCACTCTCTTATCTCGTCAATCTCGATCTCGGGATCTCCCCAGTACTTCAGCACCTCCTGATATCGCCGTATGGCCTCCTGCGTATTACCCAGCTCTTCCTCCGCAATTCCGATATGGAAGACAGCCGAAAGATAGAGAAACGAAGTGGTGGATTCGGTGTCTCCGGAAACAACATTGGAGAGCACATCCTTACCCTTCTGATACTCTCCAAACCTGACAAGGGTCTTGCCCAGCGAGTAGTAGATAGAAGACCTCTGATCCTGCTGGGACTCAATGAAACCCTCGTAGGCTTCGATGAGACGGGATGTATCCGCGTCCACAATCCCCTCGAACTCCTTCTCAAGATTGTCAGCAATATGCCACGTCTCGGGCGGCACTCGGCTCTTGAGATTCCTCAGGGCTTTATCGAGCAGTACCCGGGCCTCCTCTTCGCGTTCCGGCTTCAGCATAGCCAGTTTCCTGGGATAATCGAGCCCCTCAAAACGAGTTGACCAATCGAAGGTCATCTTCGTGTACTTCAAGGCGCTGTCGGGAAAATCAAGGAACATATAGTAGGTACCAAGCGTGGAGCTTGCGGAGGTGACACGTCCGCTGTCGCCGGTCGACAACGCCGTATCCAACGAACGTCTCAGATAGTCGAGCGTGGAGTTGAACTTGCCTTCCCATGCACTCAGGTTCGCCAGTCGGCTGTAATAGCCGATCATCACAAATGGGTCATCGCCATGACTCGCTTCGATCACATCCAGGTATCGACGGGCCTCGTCGAAATCACGTTTGATCAGCATCACTATCGACAAAGTATAGAGCGCAGTTCTGTTATCAGGATGTAATTCGAGGAGCGACCGAGACTCCTCCTCGGCCTTGTCGTACATCGAAGCATTTATGTAGAAACTTATGAGGTTTTCGTACGGCTTCGACGAGGTTGGATGCATCTCCTTGGCCGCCTTGGCGTACTTGATGGCTTCCTCGTTCTGACCGGCTCTGCGGTAGGTGTCGGCATACCAAAGATATGTCAGATAGAAATCAGGGTCGATCATCATGACCGTATCGAGTTGGGCAAGCGCCGATTGAAAGTCCCCCTGAATCTGGCTGAGCATGAGAGCGTAGAATCCGCGTACCTCCTTGTCCTCAGGGTAATTCGAAAGGTAGGTCCTGGTCTTTATCATGGCGTCATCGAAATTGGCACGCAGCCAGATGTCGGAGTAAATCTCCACCAGGCTCTTCTCGCGCGCCGGTAACCGCTTGCTGTATCTCTCTGCATCACGGAAATACTGTGCGGCAAGTTGCATCTTACTCTGGAATGCGTAGCTCATGCCAACACGCAGATGAGCGAGCGCGAATATCGAATCCAGCTCGATTGCCCGCTTGAGATGCTCCGTGGCCTCGTCCTGATTGATGAAAAACTGCTCCATTCCGAGGATGTACTGCCTGTACGCTTCCGGATTCGAGGAGGTTATCTGAGTCACATCGACTTTACCGGTCCCTGCAACGGCCATATTCAATGACTCCGCGATCTTGTGAGTCAGAGAATCGACCAGGACAAACGGGTCTGTGCCCACGACCTTCTCACCAAACAAAATCTCACCGGTCTCGACATCCTCCAGACGAGCGTCTATACGTATCTTGTCGCCAAGTTTGAAGAACGACCCGGACAGCACCTTTGAGGCCCCGAGCGATCGCGCAGCGTGCACACAAGCCTCGTGGGACGGCCCATCGACGACACCCTTCTCCTCGGGGGTGAGACAGTCGAGAACGCGATTTCTGCTGACAAGACTTATCGAACCCAACTGCGACAGATCAGTTAAGAGTATCTCCGGCAATCCGGCCTGGAGCCAGTCGAGTTCGGCGTCGCCGGTCTTGTTCTCGAAACCGAGAATCGCAAGAGCATCCTTCTTCTGTGTAAGCTGTTGCAGCCCGCTGAGGTTGACTCTATCCGGATCGATTCCTGACTTACGCAATGCCTCGTTGACCCTGCCCGGGAGGCTCTCGAGGTCAGCGAACATCGAGCGCGGCTCCTGCTCAGCCTCACTCTGCTCCGGACCACGAAATATGAAGTAGCCCCCTATTATCACAACGAGCAGGGCTGCCACAGCAATGGGCCACATCAGTTTGAACGAGCGCTTTTTCTTCCTTGACCCAATCCCGGCATCCGCAATCATCGAGCTCGTATCGGATATTCCGCTCTCGAACTGCTTGCGAATTGCCCGAATATCCACAACGAGATCCCGGGTATCCTGATATCGCTCATTCGGGTCTTTCTGCAGGCATTTGTCTATGATCCTCTCGAGATCATAGGGAAGCGAACCATCCACCTGTCGAATCGGCTTGTGCTTTCCCTCGAGAATCCTGGCGAGTGTCGAGACCCGGTCGCCCGCCTCGAACGGAAATTCGCCGGAAAATATTCTGTAGGTCAGAATTCCGAACGAGAAAATATCTGACCTGGAATCAACCTGCTCCCCACGAGCCTGCTCGGGCGACATATAACTGATCGTACCGAGTATCTTGCCCTCCTGAGTCAAGTCGCTCGACATCGTGTGGGTGGCATCGTCTTTTTCGCCGCCGCTCAGTGCCGAGGTGATCGGCTTCGCGAGTCCGAAATCGAGAATCTTCGGCTCTCCATCGTCGTCGATCCTGATGTTGTCGGTTTTGATATCGCGATGCACAATATTGAGTCTGTGAGCCGCTGCGAGACCCGCCGCTATCTTCTCTGCGATCCGAAGCTTCCCGGCCATATCGAGCGAATGAGTCCGCAGATAGTCGCTCAGGTCTGTGCCGGTAACGTACTCCATCACAATATAGAATATCTCGCGATCGGTATCGGCTTCCCTGATTGAGCCCAAATCAAATATGGACATCACGTTCGAATGGTTGATCTTCGCGGAAGTCTGCGCCTCGCGACGGAATCTGTCGAGACGCTCCTTATTGTCGAAAAACTCAGAACGAAGCAGCTTCAGTGCGACATCGCGGCCAAGTTTGGTATCCTCAGCGAGGTAGACCTCCCCCATTCCGCCTTCACCGAGCTTCCGTTTGATCACAAATCTGTCGAGCTTTTTCCCGGGTTCAAGTATCATTCTGCGGTCCTTTTCATGAGCAGTAAAGTTATGTCATCGGACCTCGGCGAATCGCCAACAAAACCCGATATGTCAGACATCAGATGCTCGGCTATTTCCCGTGGAGAACCGTTTCGGAAGTCGCGAACGAGTTTCTCCAATCTCTCGTCACCGTACTGCTCGGCATCTTCACCTTCCGCCTGAGCTTCGGTAACACCATCCGTAAAAACGACCGCGAGATCGTCTTTCGCAAGATTTATCTTCCCCATATCCCATCTGGAGAAATCGAAGGCACCGATCATCATCCCGGAGGTCGCGAGATAATCGAGATCGCCGTTCGGATGCACGATGAGTGGTGGATTGTGTCCGGCATTTACATAGCAGAGATCCCCGGTCTCGGGATCGAGCAGACCGGCGAACAGCGTTGCAAAGTCACCCGACCTGCTGTAGTTGTAAAGCTGTAGAGAGACCTTCTCTACCGCCGAGCAGAGATCAAAGCGGTTCGACTCGTATAGAATTCTGAACGAGGCGAGTATGTTCGACATGAGAAGCGCGGCGCCCATCCCCTTGCCGCTAACATCCGCCACCACGAACAAGAATTGCCCGTCCTTGAGAAACTTCATGTCATATAGATCGCCACCGACCGATCTGGACTGCTCCTGGAAGGCGAAGACATCGTATTTGTCGAAATCCGGAGCAGTCGAAACGAGGAGGTTCTTCTGAATCTGCGACGCTCTCTTCAGTTCCGCCTTCATAACCTGACGCTCCTCCCGCTGCTCGAGAAGTTCGTAGTTCAGCAGGCGCGAGGCAATGATGTTGCCGAATGTGGCGAGCACGCGCAAATGGTCGTTGTCGTAACGGTGCAACGGGTTTGATGTGTCGGCATACAGAATTCCGAGAACCCGGCCCTCATCGAACAGCGGCACCGCCACCGCCGACTTCAGATCGGACATTATGATCGATTTCTGTTCGGCGAACCGCGGGTCGTCCTCCGGGTCGCAAATCAGGATGGCATTCTTGTTCGACACTATCTCCCGCACGATTGTACGTGACAACTCGAAAGCTCCCGGATCACGGCCATCCGGAAGAAGTGATGCAACCGTATAGAGATCATTCGTCTCCTCGTCGACGGTCAAAATCGCGAGTCGCTCCGCCCGAATTATCTTGGAGATCATCCCGAGCGACTTCTCCAGCATAACCTCTTTCGGCTCATTCAATACGAGCATCTTCGCCATATCGAATATGGTTGGCAGGAGATCCGGAAGCTCGGTTACCTTTGTCGGCAGCGGTCGCAGCGCCTCATCTATCGACAGATAAACGGAGTTCCTGGGATCAGAATCGGACAGCTCGGTCTTCGCTGGTTTCGTGCGAGTCTCTCTCTCGTGTTCCGGAGCTATTTTGAACTCCGCCTGGCCAAAAATAATCTTGTCGCCTTCCTTCAGTGATGTTTCATCCGATATGCGGTTGCCGTTGACTACGGTGCCGTTGTGGCTCCCCAGATCCTGAATCCGGCATGTCTCGTCATTGCTAACGACAATCTCAGCATGTCTGCGGGATACGGTTGAATCCGGAATCGAGAAATCACACTCCGACTTCCTCCCCACAAGATACCGTCCCGGCTCGAGATTCCATGAATAGCGCTGTTTTCCATCTGTACCGACAAGTTTCAACATAAGATACCCATATATTTGCGTTTGTATGATAAACGAGACATACGCTCCCACGTTGCACTTCGGAAGCTCGACACTGATTCCATTTCGTCCCCCGGAGAGCCGCTCAGAGAGTAACAGGATACTAAAGCAGGAACCGTCAGTCAACAGGATCAATCAGACGAAATTGTCGGTCGGGCTGTCAATCTCTTCAATCTTGCGCAGACCCGGGGATTATAACGTCACTTGCTGCCGTCGGGTTTCATACGCCCGAACAAATGGGCTTGTTGAGAAACCCCAAAACCTCGGTCTTTGCGAGTGAGCGCAGCGAGCGTGGCAATCTCAAAGCAGCCGTATAGTATTGCCTGACTATGAGATCGCCGCGTCGTCCCGCTCTTGCGGGACTCCTCGCGATGACAGCTTTTCCAGCGGTACGAACTTTCTCAACAGGCCCTTTGACGGGACGACGGGGCGATCTCTCAGAACCGCAACATAGCAGGGAGACATTTGAGATGGTCACACTCGTTTTGTCTCCAGCGAAACGCGTTCGCGAAGAAAATCCTATCGGGGTTTTCAAGAAACCCACATTCCGGGGTTGCCGTTAGACCTGGCCGTATAGATCGATGTGAATAATATTTGCCAACTCCGGGCAATTATGTATCTTCCGGAGTATCAAAGCCAACATCTGTTTCAGAGAGCCGGGAGACCAGGTGGCGAAAGAACGAATTCTAATTATCGAGGACGAAGAGGATATTCTCGAGCTGATTCGCGTGAACCTCGAACGCGACGGATACCAGGTAACCGGTGTTACCTCCGGCGAGAAAGGCATCGATACCGCGCGAAGCGACATGCCGGACCTTGTAATTCTCGATCTTATGCTCCCGGGGATAGATGGCCTTGATGTCTGCAGATTGATGAAGAACGACCCACGCACGGCGCACATTCCGGTCGTGATGCTGACTGCACGCGGAGAGGAGGCGGACGTTGTTACGGGGCTCGAAATCGGCGCGCACGATTACATAATCAAGCCATTCTCCACGAGAGTCCTGGTGGCTCGCATACGCTCCATTCTGCGCAGAAAAGGCAGGGAGTCGGTCGAGGATACCGAATCGATTAAAGTCCACGATATCGCGATCCACCCGGGCAGACACGAAGTGATCGCCGGTGGAAAGACCGCCGATCTCACACCAACCGAGTTTCAAATTCTGCACTACATGGCACGCCGACCCGGATGGGTTTTCACTCGGAATCAGATTATCGACGGAATACGTCAGGACAACGCGATCGTTACCGACCGATCGGTAGATGTTCAAATCGCCGGGTTGCGTAAGAAACTCGGGAAATCAGGGCAGTATATCGAAACTGTCAGAGGAATCGGCTACCGGTTCAAGGAGTGATATGTGGCTCGACGGCGAATGCTCTGGCAGCTTTTCCCCTCCTATCTAATTATCACAATCGTCGCGGTCCTCGCTGTGTCGAGATACTCGCTGTCCGAGCTTCGGGATTTCTACATCAGTCAGCTTCAGGACAATCTCGAGATCAGAGCAAATCTCGTGGATAGCAAAATTGCAGGTCTCATTGACGCTGAGCATGTGGCTGCCGTTGATTCGATCTGCGATATGCTCGGGAGACTTACAGATACGCGAATCACGGTGATGCTTCCCTCAGGGCAGGTGATCGGTGACTCGGAAAAGAACCCACGCAGAGTGGAAAACCACGCCGACAGACCCGAGATGATCCAGGCTATGACGGGGCAGATTGGGACCTCTGAACGATTCAGCTCCACTCTTGATCAGACTCTCATGTATCTTGCCATCCCGATTCGGGACTCAACGGGAATAGCAGGTGTAGTACGAACGTCATTGCCGATGACAGAGGTCGAGGAGCAACTGATAGAGATCAGAAACAACGTTATAGTTGCAGGCCTGGCTGTCGCATTGCTCGGAGGCCTGATTAGCCTCTATATCTCACGCCGTCTGAGCCGACCAATCGAGGGCCTCACGATGGAAGTCGACAGATTCGCGAGAGGAGAATTCGATACCAGGATACGAACAGACGGAAGCCGGGAGGTCAACAAGCTCGCGAGAAGCATGAACCGAATGGCAACGGAGCTTGATCGACAAATCAGAGACATCACTAATCAGCGAAATCTACAGGAGGCTATCCTCGAGAGCATGTCTGAGAGCGTCATAGCGATAGACATGAAAGAGAAGGTGATCAATATCAACCATGCCGCCGCTGGTCTATTGAGACTCGATGTCGACAAGTCTATTGGCAGGAAGGTCCACGAGGTGGTCAGAAACACGGACCTGCAGAAGCTCGTTTCCGATACGCTCGCTGCGAGAGAAGCCCGCATGCGAGAAATCGTACTCCGCTACGAGTCCGAGCGATACATAGAGGGGCACGGTACACCATTGAATGATTCCGATGGAAACAGAATCGGTGCTCTCCTGGTGCTGAATGATGTCACCCGGTTGAAAAAGCTCGAGGGCATCAGGAAGGACTTCGTAGCCAATGTGTCGCACGAGCTGAAGACTCCGATCACCTCGATCAAAGGGTTCGTGGAAACTCTGCTCGATGACCCATTCGAGGACTTGGATGAGGTCAGGCGGTTCCTGCGCATTGTCGGGCGACACGCCGACAGACTCGACTCCATCATAGAAGATCTTCTCAGCCTATCACGGATCGAGCAGGAGGCGGAGAAGACCGGGTTGTCGCTGCTGGAAAATTCTCTGTGCGATGTAATCGTATCTGCAGCACAGATTTGCGAGCTGAACGCCGAGGCCAAAGGGATCGAAATTGCCATAGACTGCTATGAGAATCTAACTGCACGAATCAATCCGCCACTGCTCGAACAGGCAATAGTCAATCTCATCGAGAACGCCATCAAGTACAGCGAAGAAAACACGCTCGTCAGAATCAGCGTGGAAAGAGAAGGCAAATACCTGAAAGTATCTGTCGCAGACAACGGAATCGGCATAGCGCCGGAAGATATCGGCCGCGTGTTCGAGAGATTCTACCGCGTGGACAAGGCGCGCAGCAGAAAACTGGGCGGTACCGGGCTGGGACTTGCCATAGTAAAACACATCGCTATTGCCCATCGAGGGAGGGTGTCGGTCCAATCAGAACCCGGCAAGGGAAGCACGTTCACCATAGAGATCCCGGCTTTGGAATCCGGGTAAGAGCTCTACTCCACGAACCAATCGTTCCCCGCACAAAACGCGAGCTACAGTCAACCAGCGAATGCAAGCGAACGAATTGCCCCCTTAACAATATCCTAACATTTCTCTAATCCTTCGATAATCCAACTCTAACATTATGAGTTAACCATTCGCTAATGCAGTTCTAACTCACCGTTAACACAGGTGAAAGGAGGATCGCCGGGCAGAGTTTAATTCGCGCAATCAGGTTATCGCTCAAGGTGGGCATTTTCGTCGAAAATGGACTTCTGACTACGCAGAAAGGACTGACAGTGAACGGAGGAATAATCGGATCATTGCGCAAGGGGTTGAGAAGAGCGCTGGGTTTGTCGATCTCAAGCCTGGCAATCGGCATCTTTCTGCCCAGCCCCAGCCCTGCGAATGACTGGAGTGATAACATCAGACTAAAAGGGGATTTGAGGTATCGTCATGAGATGATCGACACCGATCAATCGGATGCTCGCCACAGACACAGATTGAGAGCACGAGTCGCATTAGGTGGAAAGATCAACGAACACACAAATGTGAGAATACAGTTGGCTACCGGCTCGGATGATCCTGTTTCAACAAATCAGACTCTCACGAACGGGTTCTCAACGAAAGATATCCGTCTCGACCTCGCATTCTTCACGATCTCCTGTCCCGCGCTTCCGCATGCCAATCTGACGGCCGGCAAGATGAAGAACCCGTTCTATCTTCCCGGCAACTCGGAACTTCTCTGGGATTGTGACTGGAATCCGGAGGGTGGAGCGGTCGATTTCAAGCATGATCTCGGAAACTCATTCGTACAGATCATCGGCTCCGGGCTCTACATCGAGGAACGATCGAGGGACGAGGATTCCTGGCTGGGGGCCGGTCAGCTCATTTTCGGCACTTCGTTTAATGGAGACGAGACGGAGTTGACTGCGGGTGGCAGCTACTTCCACTACAACTACACAAAAGGAGTCGCTCCTTTCTTTCAATCGGATAATCCGCTCGGCAACAGCATTGATAATAACGGCAAATATCTATCGGACTTCCGTCTCATAGAGGCCTTCGTTGAAGTCGCCCACAGCCTGGGCGAGATACCGTTGGTCGCCATGGGCGATTTCGTGACCAATACCGAGGCGGACAGCCTTGATACCGGCTGGCTCGTTGGCCTGAAACTCGGAAAGACAAAAGAGCCGGGAAGCTGGGCATTCAGATATCTATACAGAGAACTCGAGAAAGATGCTGTCATCGGCATTTTCTCCGATTCCGACTTCCGCGGCGGTGGAACCGATGCACGAGGTCACGAAATTGGGGGAGAATTCCAGGTTCTGGAGAACATGGCTACAAAAGCGACATACTTCACAAACGAAATCGGACTGCAACGCGATGAACCACAAGACTTCAGGCGGCTTCAACTCGATATGCAGCTCAAATTCAATTAGAGAGGACGGGTAGATTTAACTGTTCCTTAACAGACTTCTCACACAGTTGTCGTTAGTTCTGAACCGAACAGGTGTACCATTTTCAAATTGGAGGAATTGGATGAAGAGGATTTTGATCGCAACGGCAATTCTGATCGCGGTATTCGGCCTTCTGAGCGCCGCAACCACGATCACAATCAAGGGATCCGACACCCTCGTCAGGCTCGGCCAGAGATGGGCCGAGGAGTATATGAAACACAACGAGAACGTTGTGATACAGGTTTCGGGCGGTGGATCAGGGACAGGGATTGCCGCGCTAATCAACGGCACGACAGATATCTGCGAATCATCACGTGAAATGAAAGAGAAGGAATACAAACAGGCGGCCAAGAACGGCATCGAGCCGTTCCGTGTTTCCGTTGCTCTGGATGGAATCGCGGTATTTGTGCACGAGTCGAATCATGTCGACAGCCTAACACTTGAGGACTTGAGAGCCATATATATGGGCGATATAACCAACTGGAAGGAATTCGGCGGCCCGGACAAGAGAATAATCCTCTACAGTCGTGAGAACAACTCCGGTACGTACGCCTTCTTCAAAGAGCACGTTATGGACAAGATGGACTTCGCCCCGGAGACCCAGACCCTTCCGGGTACTGCCGCCGTTGTGAACGCAGTTTCGAAAGACGAAAACGGCATCGGTTACGGCGGACTCGCGTGGGCGACCGGAGTCAAGTTCGTTGCAGTTGCGCAGGATGAGGATTCCGAGTACATTGAGCCAACGGTGGAAACAGTATCAAACGGGACATACCCGATTTCGAGAGAGCTCTACTGGTTTTTCAATGGCAAGCCGACCGGCGAACTGAGAAAGCTCGTCAACTGGACTCTCTCCAGGGAAGGTCAGAAGGTCGCCGAAAAAGTAGACTATGTTCCGCTGTCCGCCGAAGCGGCAAAGGCTAACGTGGTAAAATAGAAGATTAGCGCAAATCGTAAACCTGTGGGGCGGAGCAGACTTCGCCCCATAGTTCTGTTCAGGAACCGTGGAAAAGTACAATTTCAAACCCAAGTCGAAGCTGAAGGAATTTCTCGGTGAGAAATTCATAGCGATCAACGCCTATTTCGCGATGATCTCCATCTTACTGATCTTCATCTTCATCTTCAAGGAAGCTGTGCCAATCTTCACTGATGAGGAGATCCAGGAAGAGGTCACTCTCGAAAAAATGGTCTACAAGCAGAAGTACTATGAGGGACGACCTGAAAAGCACTCATGGCAGCCCGTATCAGAAATACCCAAGTACTCACTCTTTCCACTCTTTATCGGTACGATTAAGGCTGCGATTATAGCGATGCTGTTTGCAACTCCTCTTGCGGTCGGGGCGGCTATCTATACCTCGGAATTCGCGCCAAAACGACTGCGAGAGTTCATAAAACCGATTATCGAGCTCCTTGCGGGCATACCATCGGTAGTTCTGGGGTTTTTCGCGCTCATTGTGCTCGCAAGCGTAATCCAGAATGTTCTCGATTTGACATTCCGATTAAACGCGCTCACCGCGGGAATCGCGCTGGGACTTGCGGTAATTCCAATCGTGTTCACCATCGCGGAGGACGCTCTTTCATCAGTGTCAGGCACACTCCGTGAGGCTGCTATGGCGGTCGGCGCCACACCGTGGCAGGTTTCTCTCACCATGGTACTTCCGGCGGCGATGCCCGGGATATCAGCAGGGATTGTGCTCGGTTTTGGGAGAGCGATAGGCGAAACGATGATTGTGCTGATGGCTTCGGGGAACGCTGCAGTCATATCGTGGAGCATTACCGATTCGATCCGCACGTTTTCGGCGACAATCGCGGCCGAGTTGGCCGAGGTGGTTTTCGGAAGCGCTCACTACAGCGTGCTCTTCTTTATCGGCTCGCTTCTCTTCGTATTCACGTTTATCATCAACCTTGGCGGCGATCTCATTCTTAACAGACTGAAGACCAAACTGCAGGGTAAAACGCAATGAATTCCGGCATTGATGAGCTGCTGACATCAAACTCCACGGAGGCCCGGAGGCATACGACGGTCACAAGAGTGACCGGCGAGATCTCCAAGGGTCTGACTCTCTGTGCCGTTCTAATCATCGTGTTGATGCTCGCAGTCATCCTGCTCAACATCTTCTATCACGGTGTCGGGACAGTTAGCTGGGACTTCCTGTCGAGTCCGCCGGAGCAGGGAATGGAATCGGGTGGTATCTTCCCGGCCATCTTCGGCACGGTGGCGCTCGTGATTCTGATGGTGATCTTCGTGGTGCCGATCGGAGTGCTCACGGCGATCTATCTTCAGGAATACACGCGACCAAACTCCAGGATAACGCGAATGATCCGCGTAGCAGTGGCAAACCTCGCTGGAATACCGTCGATAGTCTTTGGCCTCTTCGGACTCGGATTTTTCATTGCATTCATCGGTGCTGGCATGGACAAGATACTCCTCAACGAATCCGGTCCTGTCTGGGGACAGCCGGCGATTATATGGGCTGCGGCCACGCTGTCGCTTCTCACGCTCCCGGTCGTGATCATATCCACCGAAGAGGCGCTCAGGACAATTCCGCCGGATATCAAGGAAGCCAGCTACGCTCTTGGCGCCACGAAACTGCAGACAATTGTCCGGATTATCCTTCCCCAGTCGCTGCCCGGAATGCTGACCGGTGGCATACTCGCAGTGTCGAGAGGCGCCGGCGAGGTGGCACCCATTATGTTCACGGGCGCCGCATACTATCTGCCATATCTTCCGTCGAAGTTAAATGACCAGTTCATGGAACTCGGATATCATATATATGTGATGGCAACTCAATCACCGGATATCGAGGCGACCAGGCCGATCCTCTACGGAACTGTGCTGGTGCTTCTGGTTCTGACGTTCTTGTTGAATATCGTTGCCATCATTATTAGATCAAAGATGAGAAGGGCACGAGGATATGCAGGATAAGTCTGTCGAAGACCTGGAGGAGATCATCCAGGAGGAAGAGCAAGTGAACATGCCCGAACCGCGGCCGAAGAAAGAAGACGGAAACGTCAAGATGAAAGTCCGAGACCTGAATTTCTTCTACGGCTCGAATCAGGTCCTTTTCGACGTTCCCATGGATATTCTCGAGAAGCGGGTCACTGCACTGATCGGACCATCCGGCTGCGGCAAGTCCACATATATCCGCACGCTGAATCGCATGAACGACACCATACCCGGTACCCGTTTGACCGGAACTGTCACGCTCGATGGCGTAGACATATACAAGGAGATCAGAGATATTCCAGCTCTCAGGCGCCGCGTCGGTATGGTATTCCAGAAGTCGAACCCGTTTCCCAAATCGATATTCGACAATGTAGCCTACGGTCTCAGAGTCAACGGCATCACTGACAAATCGACCGTTGAGGACGCTGTAGAGGATGCGCTGAAGAAGGCCTTTCTTTGGGATGAGGTTCACGACAACCTCGACAATTCGGCTTATATGCTGTCGGGCGGGCAGCAGCAGAGACTCTGCATAGCACGTGCCCTGGCGGTCCGGCCGGAAGTCATCCTGATGGACGAGCCCGCGTCCGCCCTCGACCCTATTTCGACAACAAAGATAGAAGAGCTTGTGGGCGAGTTGAGAAAGAACTATACTATCGTAATAGTCACTCACAACATGCACCAGGCAGGACGTATATCTGACTATACCGGGTTCTTCTTCCAGGGTGAATTGATTGAGTTTGGGCCCACTAACAAAATCTTCCAGAATCCCGATAAGAAGAAGACAGAGGATTATATTACGGGCAGGTTTGGTTAAAACGGAGTTGATAATTGTCGATACTTCTGCTTAACGAAATCGACGACTTGAAGAAGAAGATGATCCAGCTTTCGACGATGGTCGAGGAAGCTGTCTATACGTCGGTCAAATCGATTACCGAGAGAGATCTCGAGCTCGCTCGGAAAATCATCGAGGAAGACATCGAAATCGACCGCATGGAAGTGGAGGTCGAGGAGGAATGCCTCAAGATTCTGGCACTCCACCAGCCGGTGGCATCGGATCTCAGGTTCATAGTCGCAGTACTTAAGATCGACAACGATCTTGAACGAATAGCCGACCTCGCTGTCAATATCGCAGAATCAACCAGCTATCTCTGTGCAAGGGCGCCCATTTCCGCTCCATTCGATTTGCCGTCGATGTCTCATAAGGTCAAGGTCATGCTTCGCAAGGCAATCGACGCGCTCATCAATCTCGATTCCGATCTCGCGGAAGAGGTTCTCGAACTTGACGATGAGATCGACGAGATCAACCGGGCCATGTATGACCAGGTGGAGCAGGAGATAAGAAACAGTCCGCATCACACCGCTTCGCTGATCAGCCTCGCTACCACGTCAAGGCATCTCGAGCGTATAGGCGATCACGCCACCAATATCGCCGAAGACGTCATCTACATGATCGAGGGAAAGATCGTCCGCCACAAGAAGTCCGGAAGCTGACGGTTACTCTCAAATTTACCGGACTAAATAGACCTTCTCTTCGACGCCCATTTTCTTGACAATCTTCTCAGCCTGAGTAAGATACCTGTATGATACTTGCCGGGTTTCTCGTGTCGCTCGCTGCGATCCTTCTCATCTCGCAGAGAAGCCTGCCGATCGCGCTGATAACGGGTTCGATTGTACTCGGACTCTTCACTCTCCCATTCGATGAACTGATTACCAATATAGGCGGCACTCTGTCCGACACCTCGATCCTGTATCTTGCTCTGGCGATGGCAATAATCCCCATATTGGGCGGCACGATGAAAGACAGTTATCAGATCGACAGCCTGATTGACAACCTGCGTTTCCCGAGACGCTATCTTCTTGCGTTTTCCGCTTCGCTGATGGGCCTTCTTCCGATGCCCGGCGGAGCGCTTCTCTCCGCGCCAATCGTGCAGAAGGCCGGAAACGGCGTATCAGACATACTCAAGGCGACGATCAACAACTGGTTCCGACACCTGTTCATACTCATCTACCCGCTGAGTCCGGCACTTGTGGCATCGGCAAAGATTGCCGGTCTCGACATCTACACGGTAATCCTGTACATGCTACCGGGCCTCGCGCTATCGGTTTTGCTCGGCTATTTCTTCATGCTGAGAAAGGTAAACGGCAGGGAGGAACACGCTGACAAGTTCAGCCTGAAAGGCCTGCTGCTACCACTTGCGATAATCCTGAGCGCACCCATACTCGATTTCACGCTCAAGAAGGCTCTCGGAATCGGAAGCCTTGCAACGGTTGTCGGAGTAACCGCGGCACTTACGCTCTCTGTGTTACTGAGCAGAGTATCGCTGAATGCGCGAGCGATCATCCTGCGGAGCAAGCCATGGAATTTCGGTTTGATAATAATAGGTATGTTTCTCTACCTGAATATCTTCCAGGCATCAGACGCCAAGAGCCTTATCGCCGGAATTCCTCTTCCACCCTTGATCCTTGCTGTCGTGGCCGGCTTCCTGCTTGGATTTTTCACAGGTCGTGTTCAGCTTCCTGCCTCGATAGTTCTCCCAGTGTATCTTTCCTCGATGGGTACGATTAACCCTGCAATATTCGCACCAATCTACATATCGATCTTCTTCGGGTACATAACATCGCCGGTTCATCCATGCCTCGTAGTAACAGCTCAGTACTTTCATGTGACGATCCGGGAGATGATGATGCGACTCGTGCTTCCCACGCTTATTATGTTCGTAGCAGTAATGACCTACTCTGCCGTTATCTTGAGCAAATAAAAGGGCCGATCCCTCGTTGATGTGGGACCGGCCGGTTTTCAACTGTTATGCTTATTGTGCGCTCGAATTTAGTCCATCGAATCATCACCCGCCGGCTCGTATCTGCCCCCGAGATGCTTCGCAAGGAATTCCTCCGCAGCGGCGTAGAATTTTAGCCTGTTTTCCGGTCGCGCAAAACCGTGACCTTCGTCTTCAAACAGTAGATACTCATAGTCTACACTGTTTTTCTTCAACGCGTCAACAATCTGTTCTGCCTCGGCCTGCTTGACACGCGGGTCGTTCGCGCCCTGTGCTATAAGCATCGGAATCTTGATCTGATCGACTTTGAATAGCGGGGAACGCGACCTGAGAAACTCCTCTTCCGTTTCGGGATTGCCCACTCGGCGATGAAGCATCTCGCGCATTGTCTCCCAATACGGGGGGATTGAGTTCAGGAATGTGATCAGATTACTCGGGCCCACCATATCGACGGCACAGCAGAAGACGTCCGGGGTAAAAGTCGCTCCGACGAGAGCGGCATAACCGCCGTAGGAGCCTCCGTAGATGGCAACCTTTTCGGGATCGGCATATCCCATTTCGACGGCCCAATCGACTGCATCGATCAGGTCATCGTGCATTTTGCCGCCCCATTCGCGGTCGCCCGCATTCAGGAAGTCCTTCCCATACCCTCTCGAGCCTCTGAAATTCACCTGAAGGCATATGTATCCACGATTTGCAAACCACTGCGCCTCGGGGTTGTATCCCCAGGAATCGCGATACCATGGCCCACCGTGCACATTCAGCACCATCGGCAGGTTCTCTCGCTCGACACCCGGCGGAAACGTAATATACCCGTGTACAACGAGTCCGTCACGTGCCGTAAACTGAACAGGCTCCATGGATGCCAGATTGTACTCTGCCAGCATCGGCTTGTGGAAGAACAGGAACTCTGACGCGTTGGTTGGGACATCGTAGGAGTAGTACGATACCGGACCATCATCAGCGCTGAAACCAATGAGCCACGTATCATCGGCATTGTCTCTACTCACAATGCTGTAATCTCCATGATGGATAGCAGCGATCGTCTCGAGGTCCTCTCGGACGTCCTCATCGAGAACCACCACTTCCTGACGTTCCTTCTCGAAGTACACAGCCTGAACATCATATGTATCCGGATCAAACATCACATTTGTGACGTCGTACATCGGGTCCTCAGCGATTACTTCTATCTCACGTGAAGCAAGATTCATCGCCACCAGACGTGCTGCATTGACATCCCTGGAATCGATCATGTAGAGCGACTTGCCATCTTTGCTGAAAGTAAGCGGAGCCGAATTCAGCGCATTCTCCGAACTCCAGGACGCGATAGTCTCCCATTCCGACTCGGACGTTTCACGATACAGCAAATCGTAGCCGGCCAGCTCATTGGCAGCCGTCGCGGCACGAACTTCGAAGTTTGCGTCCGGGACCCATCCGATTACATTCCCCGGATTCTCGGTGACTCTTGTGAGTTCACCGCTCGTGAGATCGAGATGGTAGATATCATGCAACTGCTGACTTTCCTTGTTCAGGGACACCAGAATCTCATTCGGGAATTCCTTGTCCATGGCAGCGATTCTCGCCTGAACACCCTCGAACGGTGTCAGATCGCGTGTATCGCCTGACTCAAGATTCACTGCATAGATACGCCAGTTTTCATCACCGCCTTTATCCTGAAGATAGAGAATGTGCCGATTGTCCTCCGCCCATGCATACATCCTGATACCGCGAAGCGTGTCCTTTGTAACCGGCACCACCTCAGCACTGCCCAAGCCACCGACCCAGACATTCAGAACGCCGTCGACAGGCGCAAGATAAGACATCCGGGTGCCATCTGGTGATAATCTCGGCGATGTCTTCTCCGGATTTCCGAATAGAATATCTCTTGATATGAGCTCTGAAGCAGGCTGCTCTGCCTCCTTCTTCTCCGAACAGGAGCCCAACAGCCCCACGAGCAGAACGAAGAGAAGTGGCAGAAATATGAGTCTCGATTTTTCTGTCATTGCTAATCTCCCGGCAATATGTAAAAGGTACTTGTCTTCATTGAGGACGGTTTTGCCCCACAACCATGTAGAACTATCAACCGGCTGAATTTACCTTGCACAGGGGATTGAGGCAAGGACTTTTGATACGGGATTTTGCCAACAAAAAACCGCCGGCGTGTAAGCGCCGGCGGTTGATCTTCGAAACTGGTCTATTAGAAGTTCAGTTTGAACGCGGTCTGAGCTCTCAGGCTCTCCGCGTCTGCCTCACCGATGTACTTGGTCTGAATCTGTGAGACCTCGAAACCGACTGTGACCTGTTCGACGATGTCGTAATTGATATTACCGAAAATCACGCGATTGTAGGAACGAGCGCCGCTCGAGAGATCCTCATCCTTCGGATCATCTACGCCGGCACCGGCATTGAACGTGAATTTCGGGGCAGGCTTGAACCAGGCTGAACCCCAGCCACCGAAGGTCTCGAGACCGTCGACTCTGTTCGAGTTCAGGATTCCGCCCATGTAACTTCCGAGATTCTGGCCGGTGTAAACCTCACCCTTGACCCCGAACTGCTTGCTCGGAGCAAGAACAATGTGACCGTTAACACCATAGCTCTCGTATTCCTCGTAGCTGCCGAAATTGGTTTCGGCCTTGAGCTGGCCCCAGAGACCGGATACACCGAATCTCATGCTTGCACCGGACTCGAAATTGTGCTTGAAGTCGAAAATACCCTGGAATGACGGTATGGCGGCATCGGTGCCGTCATCCTCGCCATCGGCCGTCTCTTTATAAGCAAGTGAGAATGTCGGGTCGAGGTCGTCACCGATAGTACGGAAGAAACCCGCTCCGAATGTAACGGTGGTCTCATCGCCGGCCGGGGCGTTGATCCAGAGACTGATCTGAGGACGGCGATAACCGATGTTACCGATTCCCCAGGCAACGCTGTAGTTGACCGTGGACGGATACAGGGGCGAGATAATGTCCCAGGTCTGTCCGGCCATCAGCTTGAAGTTCTCGTATTTCAGAGCAAAGAAGGCGTGGCGAAGCTGAAGCATCGCCTTATTCTCCGAAACTGTTCCGCCGGAAACACTGCCATAGAGATCAAATTCCAACTGACCGGTGACATCAACGTCATAGTAATCCTTGCCCATAGCTTTCAGCCCGAAACGAGTCTGATTTGCAGTCATGTTGAACTGGTCATCATCCCTGCTGTTCTCTGACCACATGGCAAAATTACCATGACTTGTACGGTTGTCATCATAGGCTGCATCCAGCTTGATATAGCCGTACCAATCCAGGTCGAACTTTGGTTTCCCCGCGAATGCAGCGGCGTTCGCAATCATCAGAACGCAGCAAAACACGAAGAAACTGATCAGCACCTTCTTCATACCGAACCTCCCAATTGTGGTGCGAATGTGTTTAATTCTCTGCCTCATTCATTCATCTTGTGATTTGAGTTACAATGTGATGCTCTTGCTACACTTCGGCTGAAACGGCACGGGAGTTTAGGCATCGGCTCACACAAAATAGGTCCAGAAACACAAATTAGAAGATTGGTTTTCAAAGTGAAACGGTCAGATGCGGGTCGGTTGATAAGAGGCCGGTAGTTTTTTTACCGGCCGATGTCGGATTCAAGCTCCGTATAATCGAGTTCGGAGCCCAGTACACTGTGCGGGATAATGAAGATGACAAGTGTGACGAATGCCGCCGCGATGATCCAGCCTCTTCCACGGGATGGTCTCCGTGCACGAAACACCGCTATCGCCCAGAACATGACTGCCACCAGAGTCTTGTTGTCGGTGAGGTCCGTACCGAACGGCCATCCGGTCCAGAATGCACCGAATGCAAACTTCTGGACTATCGCACCGAATATTAGACCGCCGGTGAAGAACACCAGAAGACTTAAAACCGCATACCGATAGGCGTTCTTTCGCCTGGCCAGAGCCTCCAGGCCCGCCCGCGTTGAGATGAGCATTCCGCTGAACATGAGTATCACGTGCGGAATCAGTATATAAAGTGGAACAGGGTCTCTGAATCGAATGATCACCGGCTCATCGGGAAGATTGTGTCTCCCACCTTCTTGATCTATCAGCACAATACGGTACATCACTTTCCCGGCTGATGGCTGCTTCGGGATTTCTGTCACGAGTTCATTGTCTTCCCGCCTCATCGGCTCGGACATCCACTCGTCATAGCTCTTGTACCTGCGCCATCGAAACTCTCCTGTTGTCCCATCCGGCACCTCAATACGGACAGGTGCATCCTCGATAGTCTCATGCGATCGGAGCAGCGTGAAATCGACCTGTTCTCCAGCGATCTCGACAGATCCGCTCCTGGGATGGGTTGGCCCGGTCAACCTCTGGTAGACTACTGACGAAAGCGTCAGCACGACTGCGAGAACCCAGAGTACAACAGAATTCTTCATATCTTTAGCTCCTTGAGCGTCACATTATCGACCAAATTTGATTTGGCCAATTTAATACGCATGCCTGACTGAATCAAGAGTTAAAAGGTCGACGAATCCTGTTTGTTTTGAAGATGATTAAGGTCAGACGATCTTTCGTCTGAGAATATCATGGAGATGAACCACACCAACGGGTTTTGAAGAATTGTCGAGAACGGCAAGTGATGTTATGCTGTGTTTTTCCATCAGTGCGAGCGCACGTTCAACGAGAGCATCGGCCTCGACAGTCTTCGGGTTCTCAGTCATATAATTGCCGACCGGCTGCTCGAGAAAGTCATTCCCTTTCTCAACAGTCCTGCGCAAATCACCGTCGGTGAATATTCCCGCGAGGCTCTCGTCGGAATTGACCACGAGTGTCAAACCGAGCCTCTTGGAGGTCATCTCTATGATAGCCTCCTTCAGGCGTGCTCCAACTGTGACCATCGGGATCGCATCGCCGGTGTGCATGAGATCCTCGACGCGCAGAAGCAGCCTTCGGCCAAGCGCGCCTCCCGGATGGAGCATCGCGAAATCCTCCGGGGAGAATCCGCGCTCCTCGAGAAGCACCACCGCGAGAGCATCTCCAAGAACAAGTGCGGCTGTGGCAGATGTAGTCGGCACGAGATCGAATCCATCCGCCTCAGTATCGACGGAAGCATCGAGGACTACATCCGATTTCTCTGCGAGTGGAGATTTGGTGTCGCCAACAATAGCGATGATCGGCACTCCCAGTCGCTTGAATGGCGGAATCAACTGTGACAGCTCATCCGTATCACCCGATTTTGAGAGTACGATGACCGCATCCAATGATGTAACAACGCCGAGGTCGCCGTGCATGCCCTCGGATGGATGGAGAAAGCTCGAAGGAGTACCGGTCGAGCTGAGAGTCCCGGTGATTTTGCGCGCAATTATGCCCGATTTGCCGATGCCGGTGACGATAACCCGCCCCTTGCAATTGAGCAGGATATCGACGGCTTTTTCGAAGGATGAGTCCAGTCTGTCAGCAAGAAGCGCGACCTGCCGGGACTGGCTCAGAATCACCTCTTTGGCTCGCTCAGTTTTTCCCTTCATGTCGGCACCAATTCCGCCAGAGTCTTGCCTCTGGCTTCTGCGATCATCTCGTACAACTCGCGCACCGCGCCATGCCCGCCCGGCTTGCCGGTGCGGATATCGGCGATCTCGATAACGTCCGGGACTGCATCCGCGGGGCACGCGGATACGCCGGCCATGTTCATAACCTCGATATCGAGTACGTCGTTACCCATAAAACAAGTCTCTTCCGGCTTGACTCCGGCTTTCTTCATCATCTCCTCGAAACACCTTACTTTGTCATACTCCTGATACACATATTGGATTTTCAGCTCCTTCATACGCGTGTCGGTGGCAGGAGAGTATCGTGCGGATATGATCCCCGTCTCAATATCGAGCAGCGTCAGGAGACGAATCGCGAGACCGTCCGAGATGTAGAATCGCTTGAGCTCGGTTCCGTCGGCCCCGATATAGATCGCATCATCGGTCAGCACACCATCCACATCAAGCGCGACGAGCTTGATTTTCTTCAGTCTCTCGAACAGGTCTCTCTTGTCTTTCAAGGTCATGATTTCTTTCCGATTCTGAAAATCGCATCGACTTCCGCAAGGTAAGTATCGAGATGGTCCAGATGCAACATCGATTCCGCATCGCAGAGCGCATTCTCCGGATCGGGATGAACCTCCAGAAAGAGGCCATCCACACCAAGCGCAGCGGCAGCTTTGGCCATAGGAATGATATAATCCGGCTGCCCGCCGGATTTACCTTTCGAGCCGCCGGGTAGCTGGAGCGAGTGTGTCGAATCGAAGATCACCGGATGCCCGAGCTCGCGCATCACTACGAGCGATCTGAAATCTACCACGAGATTGTGATATCCGAAAAAAGTCCCGCGTTCGGTGAGGGCTACATCCGGGTTACCGGCCATCACGACCTTCTGAGCGGCATGCTCCATATCCTCCGGCGCCATAAACTGCCCCTTCTTGATGTTGATCGGGCGCCCGGTACGGGCGGCAGCCACGAGCAGTTCTGTTTGACGACAGAGAAATGCCGGAATCTGGAGCATATCGACAACGGCGGCGGCGAGACGGGCCTCATCGGGCGTGTGAACGTCCGTCACAACCGTCAGGCGATAGATTTCACGGGCTTCGGCGAGGATACGCAGGGCCTCATGTTCGCCGATCGTGCTGAACGAATCGGTGGACGTGCGATTGGCTTTCTTGTAGGAAGACTTATATATGAAGGGAAAAGAATATTTCTCGGTTAGTTCCTTTATTCGTTCGGCAGTTTCGAACACCACTTCGCGCGATTCTACCGCGCACGGCCCGGCTATTATCACGGGCCGATCTCCACCAAGCTCTATGTCACCGACACGAATCACTTTTCAGATTCGATTTTGGAGTCTACATCCTCCTCCCGGGTTTCGACATCCCGTCTGTACTGCAGGGCGGCTTTGATGAAATCCCGGAAGAGCGGATGAGCGTTTGTGGGACGAGACTTCAGCTCAGGATGGAACTGCACACCGACGAACCAGCGATGGCCGTTCAACTCGACAATTTCAACGAGGCGGTCGTCCGGAGATGTACCGACTATCTTGAGGCCGGCTTCGATCAACTGGTCGCGATACTTGTTGTTGAATTCATAACGGTGACGGTGTCTCTCGGAGACAGTCTCCTTACCGTAGGCCCGATGCGCCGCGCTGTCCGGATTGAGTTTGCACGGATATGCACCGAGTCGCATCGTTCCGCCCATATCGGTCACTGTCTGCTGGTCGGGCATCAGATGAATGACCGGATGCTCCGTATCCTCCTGAAATTCATAGGAATGCGCCTTTACGAGACCGCACACTGTGCGCGCAAACTCAATAACCGCGCACTGCATGCCGAGGCAGATTCCAAAGAATGGTATGTTGTTCTCGCGAACATAACGGATCGCCTCGATCTTGCCCTCGATTCCGCGATCGCCGAATCCACCGGGCACGAGAAGACCATCGATTCCCTTGAGATAGAGCTCCGCGCCATTCTGCTTGATCTTCTCCGATGACACCCAAACGACCTCTACCCTGGCGTCATTCTCAACACCCGCGTGCACGAACGCCTCCATGATAGATTTGTAGGCATCTTTCAGCTTGACGTACTTACCACAGATCGCGATTCGGACCGTGTTCTTCGGAGCTTTGATTTTGCGAACGATTGCTTTCCAATCTGAAAGATCGGGCGGTGCACAGAATAGCTTCAGATGCTGCGTGACCATGTCGTCGAAGCCCTCATCGTGCAGCATCAACGGAACTTCGTAGATGCTCTCCGCATCAATCGCTGGAATTACCGCCAATGGTGAGACATTGCAGAACAGGCCGATCTTCTCACGAATCTCCGGCTTGATCGGCTTCATAGAGCGGCAGATCAGGATATTCGGCTGGATACCGATCTCGCGCAGCGATTTCACTGAATGCTGCGTGGGCTTGGTCTTGACCTCTCCCGCAACCTCAATGAACGGCACGAGGGTAACATGGATATAGAGTACGTTTTCTCCGCCCTCTTCGAGGCCAAGTTGACGTATCGCCTCAAGAAACGGCAGCGATTCGATATCGCCGACAGTCCCTCCGATTTCGGATATTACTACATCCACGGGGTTGTCGCCAGCCGCGGCCTTCCTGATACGAGATTTGATTTCGTTGGTCACGTGCGGAATGACCTGTACGGTTGCGCCGAGATAGTCTCCGCGACGCTCCCTCGATATTATAGTGTGATATACCTGGCCGGTGGTGACATTGTGATCTGCCTTAAGGTTCTCGTTGGTGAACCGTTCGTAATGACCGAGATCGAGATCGGTCTCAGAACCGTCATCCAGCACAAAGACCTCACCGTGCTGGAACGGGTTCATTGTACCGGGATCGACATTCAGATACGGATCGAGCTTAAGGATCGAAACCCTCAAGCCGCGCTTTTTCAGCAATATACCGAGCGATGATGCCGCGATTCCTTTGCCGAGGGAGGAGACAACTCCACCCGTAACGAAGATGTACTTTGTCCTGCCCTGCCGCACTTCTATCCTTCCTGCTGTTTCAGAATTTTTTCTGCCCGTGGAACATCCTGGGGTATATTTAAGCTAATGTTTTTGGATTTTGTCAAGTTCACTTTTATTTTCATACCGTTCTGGAGCATGCGTAATTGCTCCAGTTTCTCCACTTTTTCGAGATCCGATTGCCCGAGCGAGACGAACCGATTGAGCGCTTCGGGCCTGAAGGCATAGATGCCGACATGTCCGAAGCCATATTCTGTAACGTCACCCGACCGGCTTCGGTTTGGAATAGCTGAGCGAGAGAAATACAGAGCGCAGCCGTCGGCATCGAGGACAACCTTGACCAAATTAGGATCTTCGAACTCAAGCTTGTCATCAATCAAATGACAGATCGTTCCGCATGATATGCTCTCGTCCGACAGGAGAGTATCCACTGCGAGCGTAATGTCTTCCGGCTGAATGGTCAGCTCATCTCCCTGGATATTGACAACGACATCGGCATTTCCCGATCGAACCGCTTCGGCGACTCTCTCCGTGCCACAGGTATGCCGAGTTTGTGACATAAAACACTCCGCGCCGAGCGATTCCGCCTCGACCCGTATACGGTCATCGTCCGTCGCTATTATAACATCATCCAGAGCCGGGCATATCAAGGCCCTGGTGTAGACATGCTCGAGTACACTCTTCCCGGCAATCTTCACAAGAGGCTTGCCGGGATATCGTTTCGATTCATATCGAACCGGAATGACACCGATGTTTTTCAATTGTCGATCACCCGTGGAACCCGAAACATGTTCATGTCGGTGTCGGGGGCATTCGAGAGGGCATCCTCGACAGGCATAGATTCCCAGCGATCATCAGAACGAAGAGGGACTGATTGATGTGCTGCTTTGCTCTCACGCTCACCGGGCGCTGCGCGCGAGATTACCTCCATGTAGTCGAGGATATTGCCGAATTCTTCGCTGAGTTCTTCCAGTCCGGCTGAGTCAAATCGAAGCCTCGCGAGTTTGGCGAGATCTTCTATCTGTTCGGTACTAATGCTCATCACCACCTCTCGAATCTTAAGTAACGGGATCGAGGGCGATCGGTCAAGCGAAGAAAGGGAGGAGCTTAATCCGGCCTGAGACAGTCCGATGGTATCGGGAGTTTGAGCCCCGCCTCACGCGCACGATCCAGATAGGCGCACCCGGTCTCCACACTGTCAGCCTCAAGAAAGAGATATCCCGCCAGGGCCAGCCATCTCGCCGGAGCAATTCCGGCTTCAATCGATTCGGCTGCCTTGGCACGCGCGGCATCCTCAATCCCGATCATAAGAAGCTGAAGCGCCGAAGATGCATCGTAGAAGAAGTCTGATTTCACCGTGGAATCGCGCTCGATGAACCCTGCGGCGTATCTGTGATCGTAGATTATGCTGCGCGCCACACCTATCAAATCCATCGTGTCGGGAAACAAGACCGCCAGCGAATCGATCATCTTTCTGTAATCGAGCGAGTTGATGAAACACTCCTGTCCGAGATGCAGCGGGAGAAACTGATGAATTCTTGCTGTGTTCATCGAATCGAAACACGGGCTCGCAATACTCATCACGGGGTACATTAGCGATCTCTTGTCATCGGTGTGTATCGCGCCGAGTGCATGTCCAACCTCGTGGGCTATGATCATCCCCTCGAACAGGTAATCCCACTCGGCCATTTCGCGCGTCGTGTCAACCGGAGCACCCGCAATCACGACTCGCCTGCCAAGAAGAGCCGAAAGACCCAATACGCCGAGGGTATGCTTGTACCGGGATGACTTCTCAAGATTTGCGCCGCTGAAAAAAATCAGGAGACCGTCCGGCAGATCGAACTCTTCGGTTGACAGATGATTCGAGAGGTCAAAGAGCGAACGGATGTCATGCGGCAGATCGTACATCATTGTCGTCTGAACGTGAAGTGTTATACCGAGCTGATCCGACATGATACAGTTCGCCATGTACATCTGCCTGGCCAGCTCGGTCGCGAAAACGTCCATCCCCAGTCGTTCCGCATACTCTCGATCACATACAACGTTGGCCGGAATGGCCGTGAATAGCTCTCTGGATGTATCCGGTCGCTCGGGAAAAACCGAAAGCACCGAGTCGATAGCGAGCGAAACGAGTCTCATCGATGACTTCGAGGTGAACATCCAACTGTAACCGGCCGTAGTGACAAATGTGTTCGCCAGTTCGATCGCTCCCTTGAATTCCCGGGAAACATCAGGCCATTTACTCTCAGCCTTCGAATGGACTACCGCTGACAGATGCATCTTGAAGACATTTCGCGCGGTAATCCCCTCTGGAGCACTTCCGTCGATTCTGTAAAATTCAAATTCGGCATCGTGATCGACCTTATGCGATCTCAACAGCACGAGAGTCCCGACTCCATCGTCGACCGCCCTCTTGCGGAGCTTACGCACACTGTGTAGCTGTGCGCGGTCCCGCCATGCGTCATTGAGAATTACAGGGTCGTATCCGCGGAGCTTCATGTAGAAGCATGTCAGATCGCAGAGAGCGGTAACGAGCGTGTCGTCCTTCTCCCCAAGGACATAGATACCTATCGGCTCATTGATTTCGAGTTCGTCTGCACTGAGTGTCACCGGCTCCAGATGAAAAATCATGATGAGGAAAACAGTAAGAGTCAGCGCAAAGCGGGCGAGCCTTCCCGGATTTCGCATAGCCAGAACATCCTTTGTATACAGGTACTATAGCAATTTCCGGACTGAGATCAAAGCAAAACGGGCGGCCAGGGCCGCCCGCAAAACGCAGTGAAGCAATAGATAGAAAGCTACTTTTTCTTGCGAGTTGTTTTCTTCTTCTTAGCTGTCTTGCTCGCAGTTGTCCGCCTGGCCGGGCTTTTGCGCCCTGCCTTCTTGGTGGCGGCTTTCTTCTTAGTTGTTTTGCGCTTGGCCGCTTTCTTCTTGGTGGCTTTCTTCTTTGCAGTCTTGCGCGTAGCTTTTTTCTTGGTAGCTTTCTTCTTGGTGGCTTTCTTTTTCGTAGCTTTCTTCTTCGTGGTCTTGCGCGCAGTCTTCTTAGTAGCTTTCTTCTTTGCAGTCTTGCGCGTAGCTTTCTTTTTCGTGGCTTTCTTCTTGGTGGCTTTCTTCTTAGTAGCCTTCTTCTTGGTAGCTTTCTTCTTGGTCGTCTTTTTCTTCGTAGCCTTCTTCTTGGCTGGCATGATGCCGCTCCCGGTTTGATGGTTTTTCTTTTATCGCTGACTGTAAATTTCTCTCTTACAGTTTTTCAGTCAACAAAAAAACAGTTGTACAAGTAGATGTAAGAAGGATTTGGATAATGATGACTCAGCGTGAAGTCACCCTTGGGGCAAGTGCGCAAACAAATCAGTTGGCTCGCTGCGCTCTTACTTTCCGTTTTGCTCTGTTGTGTTCGGAAAGAGTACGAGTGAATATGTGCCGACCGGTACCATCGGCAACGAAGTAAAGATAATCCGTTACTTCCGGGTACAACGCGGCAATTATCGAAGCCCCTCCGGGGGCGCAGATTGGACCGGGCGGCAGGCCGGAGTAGCGATATGTGTTGTACGGCGAATCGATCTCGAGATCTTTGTATAGCAAGCGACGATTCAGGCCGCCGAGTGCATATATTACAGTCGGATCGCACTGAAGCAGCATGCTAATATCGAGACGGTTGTGATAAACTGACGAGATTGTTCTGCGCTCTTCACCTACACCGGCTTCCGCCTCGACGAGAGATGCAAATGTCAGCAGCTCATGCAGAATGAAACCGATCTCGTTCATTCTCGTGCGAAGCGTATCGCCCATGAACTCATGCAGAGCTGCAACCATTGTTGAGATGACGAACTTTGCGGGTGCACCCCATGGTAAATGGTATGTCTCCGGGAACAGATAACCCTCGAGCGAGTTTGCCTCAATACCGAGGGAGTGTATAAACGCTGTATCTGCAGCGAGGCTGTCGAAATCCGCGATGTCGTATTTCATCGAATCAGCAAGAATCCGGAGAGTCCGCTCGAGCGTCAATCCCTCTGGTATGGTGATTTTGACCGACTCCGACTTCCCTGCACGGAGCTCCTTGTAAATATTGTACCGGCTGTCTTCCGGTGTGAAGTCGTACCGACCGACCTGGAGTTTCTTATCGAGACCGGTCAGTTTCGAGAGGATCTTGAATTGCGTGCCGGATGGAAACACGCCGAGTGAATCAACGCGCTCGGCAATCGTGTTGCCGTGATCACCCGGATAGATGTATAACGATACCGTACCCTCCTCTACCGGAGCTGTATTGAGCCAGATCAGGACATACAGGCCCGCGACAACAACCAGCGCGGCCATCAAACCGAATGTCACTCTTGCCTTCTTCATACACTCTTACCTCTTATACGCCCGACCGGCCCGGCGAGAACCCTGAGAAGCAGATACACCGGGAGCAGGCAAACGAGAATGATAAAAACAAACAGCGAGAACGCGATCTCGAAGAGCGCGTGAAATCTACCGCGCATTCTCGTCCCTTTGTCGTAAGTAGTCCTCCAGTAAAATCGATGCTGCAGCAGCGTCCACTCGCCCCTTATCGTCACCTATTTTGCCGCCCGATTCATGTATGTACTTCTCGGCGAGAACCGATGTGTAGCGTTCATCCATTAAAGTAACGGGTATAACCGGAAACCGCCTTTTCAGCTTCCCTGTGAGTTTCTTCACATCCCCTGCGATTTCGCCCACCGATCCATCCTCCTTGAGCGGGTAACCGACAACTACCTCCGTGATTTCGTTATCAATTATATAGTCGTACAGCTTCTTAAGGGCATCAGTGAAACCCGATATCTCAATAGTCGAGTTTCGCGAGACTATAATGAACTCCGGATCGGATACCGCGAGGCCGATCCTGCGTCGCCCGTAATCTATCGCGAGAGCCCTTGCCATACGCTGTATATACGTCGCAATAAAAACCGAGTCAAACAAGATCACTCAAAAAGCTGCAAGCCTGTTCATATAACACGATCCCTATGCGCACTCCCGTGCATTTATGACTTATTTTGCAGATGGCTGTTCGAAAGTTGCACACGCAGGCTAAGACACTGCGGAACAACGCATAGAGAACGGGGACGAATTGCTCTCCGCCCAAGCGATCAATCTCGCCGCCTGTGGCATATCCGTTGCTCTATAGCAGTACGGAACGGAAAGCAACTCAAGGAGGCGGCAGCATGTTAGGTCAGAGTATTGAAAGAGGATTCCCGCAGGAGAGGCTCGAGCGATTCTCCGAGCCCAGGATCAAGAAGGATGAAAAGGGCTTCTACATCATGACCCTGAGCGAAAACGTGAAAGTCTATGTCGAGGATTTTTATGTCTTTCTCGAGGAGCTCTGGGAGAGGGTCAACCGCCGCCTGGAGGATACGGAGCTCAAGCTCTCGAACACCGATCCCTCGCTTGAGGAAACGACCTCATTCTACAGGTCTCAGAGAATTATCTTCAAAATACTCCTGAAGACCGTGAAGTCGTTCTATACCGATGGCAACAACCTGGGTGTGATAATGTCGCCGTGGTGTTTCGGAACGGTTGTGCTCGAAAAGGTCGAAGTCTACAGAGACAAGCTTATAAAGGGAGAGGTCGAGGGCGACGACGCCGGTGACTATCCCTATTACGTGGCCAAGTATATCGATGAGACATACCGCAAGACTCTGCTCGACACGTTCTGTTTTCCGCCGAAAGCATTCTCTATGCGCTGGCAGTACTCCGAATTACTGAAAAGATATGGCAAGACTCTCACGAATGTTTCCGCATCGCTTCAAAGTGTTCTCCTGATGATCAAAAATTACACATCCTAATGTGCGTGGCTCTCCCGCTTCCCTTAAAAATCCCGCCTCCCCGGCGGGATTTCCTTTTTTCAGGGAATCCTAAGGGAGTCAATGTAACACGCCGATAAACAGAACGATATGCCGGAAATCCATGACCTGACAACGGGCAGGCAGATAACCAAATTCCTGCCTATCTACCTCGATTCCCTGCTGGTAGACACGATACTCGATTTTGACTTGTATCTGAAAGTCGGTCGGGAGATTATGCTCTATCGCTCGAAACGACTCCCGTTCTCCGAGGAAAGCCGCCAGAAATTACTCGACAACAACGTCCATATTCTTTTCGTCGGATCCGACTCCAGGAAAGCATACCAGCAGTATATTGAAACGAATCTCGGCGATATCATTCAGGATCCGACGATCGAAGAAGAGAAGAAGGCGGGAATCATATACGATACGTCCAAGGCGCTGGTGAAAGACGTTCTCGCTAATCCGGAGCTCGGTGAGAATATCCAGCGAAGCAAGGATATGGTCGCGAATCAGGTCGGTTATATTCTCAAGGGCCGGCAGGCGTTTTTGAATCTGATGAAGATCACGTCGTTTGATTACTACACATACACACACTCTGTCAACGTCTGCACATTCGCCGTAGCGCTCGCGCACCAGATCGGACTGAGCGACCGCAAGGCGCTGCATGATCTGGGGCTCGGAGCGCTTTTGCACGATGTCGGCAAGTCTCGTATCTCCGAAAGGATACTCAATAAGAAAGCACCGCTCAATCGCGCCGAAATCAGCATCGTCCGCAAACACCCGACCTGGGGAATGGAAATCCTGAACGAGACCGATATTCTCAATGACGACGCCTACTATCCGGTGATTCAGCATCACGAGAGGCTCGATGGCTCCGGATACCCGAACGAACTGGGTGAGAAGGAAATCCACCCCTACGGGAAGATAATAGCCGTATGTGATGTCTTCGATGCTTTGACTACACGACGTGTTTATCAGGATGCACTCGCTACGTACAATGCTCTGAAAACCATGTTCGAGAGCAAGGAAGAATTCGACCCGAATATCCTCGAGGCATTCGTTCATCTCATGGGTCCCGAATAATAACGAATCTTCGGATTGACGGAACGCCCCCCGGGAGCTATTATACTTCGACCTGAAAGGAGAATTGAATGCCAAAGCGTATTGTCAGTACGGACCAGGCCCCGAAGGCGATCGGCGCGTATTCACAGGCGGTTGTGGCGGAAGAGCAGAAGCTGGTTTTCTGCTCCGGCCAGATACCGATAGTCCCGGAGACCGGTGAGCTTCTCGACGGCGACATCGAAGAACAGACGGAACTCGTTATGAAGAATCTCAGGGCCGTTCTCGAGGCCGCAGGTTCGGGTCTTGACAGCGTCGTCAAGGTCACCGCGTTTCTCGCGGATATGAGCGATTTCCCCGAGTTCAACCAGGTCTACAGCACTTTCTTCACGAGCGATCCCCCGGCGAGAGCCGCTGTGGAGGTTGCTCGATTGCCGAAAGATGTTCTGGTCGAAGTAGAGGCGGTCGCACTGCTGGAATAAGACAGAATATGATCTATTATTGCATTACACTATCACATGAATTAGCTCGCTGCGGCGACATGGGGTATCTGAATGATTCAATCGAGAACGAGCAAGTTGATCCGCATAGGTATTTTCTATGACGGCACTTACTTCTTTAAGGTAAGTAATTACTACAAATTTGGTCACAATCGCGGCTCGCGACTCTCTTTTGACGGTATCCACGATTTCGTGAAGGCTAAAATTTCCGAGCTCGAGGATGTCGAGGAGCAGTATTGCCAGATCGTTGAAATGCACTATTTCCGCGGCAGACTATCAGCGCAGACAGCTACGGCGACCGCGCAGCTTGAGAAGGAGCGTCTATTTGACGATGTTCTCGTTAAGGCAGGTATTCTGACCCACTATCTTCCGCTGGATGAGACGAATTACCAGAAGCCGGTCGAGAAAGGCGTCGATGTCCTGCTATCGGTCGAGGCGCTCGACCTCGCCTATCACAAGCAATTCGATGTCGTCGTCCTGGTGGCATGCGATGGCGATTACGTGTCGCTTGTCAAGAAGCTGAACGGACTCGGCACGCGAGTGCTACTTCTGGGATGGGACTTCGATTATGAATACGACACCGATTCCGGGCAGCGACGACGTGAGCATACGCGCGTTTCGCAGTCACTGATCAATGCGGTTACGTATCCGATCATGATGTCTGAGCTGATCGATGATCGCACCAAACGGCGCGATGCAATGGTCAACGCCCTCTTCGTCGGCTCATAGTCAGTGCATATTGCATATTATTGGTAAGAAAAACGAAGGGACCGGAATCCGGTCCCTTCCAGGGTGTTGACAAAGTAGTCGGCACCTCTTTTTATTTTACCATTTTTTGCGGGAAGGACTATATGATGTATATTCAAGTCATATACTAAGGGCC
>CAYQCE010000014.1:0-66509 GCA_964415885.1 uncultured Ignavibacteria bacterium | reverse complement strand
CACCAGTATAAGCACGAAATATCGAGAATTGAGAGGCTAAAGTCAAGCCAAATCGCGCCGGATGTCTACACGTTCCAGAAGGTCGACTTGTCTTCGGTGGGCATTGTGGTGTGGATGAAATCGTACGCGGGCCAGCGTTCTACCTGCTGCCCCTTCTTATGCACCTCTATAGCAAAACGAAGACTGAATTTCTCGTCAAAGTCGATCTCGGAACGAGGCACTGAAATCTCGATGATCTTCCCGTACGCCGAACGGCCATCGAATGGTATCTCCTCGAAACTCCCATCCCTGGGATTCTTCATATACATGAGAACGTCCGCGTGTGAACCCATACCGATTGCGTACTCCTTCTCAGAACTGAGAAGGATTTTGAAATCATATTCCGCGGCAGCGTCATCCTCGGCACGAGTAAAGAGATCCAGCCGGAAATACAGATAGTGGTCGTTGAAACCGAAATAGATCATCTTCACGACGTTGAAAGCCCGATGCATCGATGCTCCGGCCTTGGTACAATCGAACATCCCGGCATCGTGCCATTCGTAGAAATGCGAAACATAACCGTCAATATCCGGCGAGATCATATCGACCGGCTGATCGAGCCCTGCCTGCCCGCCAACTCCTCGTATCGGCTCGAGCAGATCCTTGGGCGGATCCTCTTCGATCAGCTTGTAGACCGCTTGAAGATGTGAGCGGAAGAGCCTGTCGAACAGGGCGTCGTGGTCAGATGAGTGCTCGTCCCCATACCACCAGCACCAGTCGGAGCCTTCGGCGACATAGATGTGCTTCCATGCCTCAGCAAGCTTCTTCTTATCCGTCTTGGGGTTTTTCTCCTCGAATCTCTCGAGTGCATTCCGCGCAGTTGTTAGATAGTCCCAGGCGCGGTTGTCTTCCTGATGCCCTATCCATATTCTGAAATTGTGGTTGATCCACGACCCTGCAAAAAGATAGGGCAGATCACGCACAGCTTCAGGTTCATCGAACGCCTCCGACACGGTGATGGTCTTCAGCTTTGGCTCATCCGATATCCTGGAGTATAGCGCACGCAGGAAATCGACGCCGTCGTTCTTGTAATATTCCCAGGCGTTCTCGCCGTCCAGGATTATCGGCACCGCGAACTGGTTTATGCGATCTTTCGGAATCTGATCTCTGATCCCGAGAAGCGACTTCACGAAATCATTCGCGGCCTTCTCGGCATCCCATCCGGAGTAGACGAAACCGATCTTGTCCGAGAGAGTGTGATCGCGGAAGATGATTCCGATCTCACCGTGATCGCGCTTCATCCTGAAAGGATGATGGAACGACTTAGCGGGGCTCTTACCGTTCCCCCGCGTCGTGGACTCGGGATGGCTCGCACTCGCGTAGAAAATCTCCTCGTCGGTAGCTATCCACTCGATGCCGAAATCCGTTAGAATCGGGAGCAATTTCTCCGCTACCGACCCCTCGGACGGCCACATTCCTCGCATATCTCTGCCAAACAGATCCCGGTACAGCTCGCATGACATCTCTATCTGCCTGCGCGCATCCTCCGGGTGAGAGAAATGCTCGTTCGGGAGGCTGATCTTTGGAACGGCTTCCCGCGCCAGCTCGGTATCGATAAGAAGCGGCAGAATAGGATGATAGTACGGAGAGAAAGACACCTCTATCTGCCCGCGATCCTGCGCCTCCCGATGCGCCGGCACGATCTCGGCGAGTATCTTCATCTGAAACTCGACCAGCTTCTCCTTGTCGTCCTCTGTGAACTCCCGCTTTTTGGCGAAGAGTTCCTTCACCGGTTCCATGTTCCGAAATGCGGGGTCGACCCACGCGAGATTGGACCAGACCTGAAGATCAGTGATCTCCTGATCGCTAAGTGCCTTCGCAGCTTTCGAAACATCCGTCTTGTAGAGCATCACCTTCTCGTGAATCTGGTAATATCTCTCATTCGGCTTGATCATAGTTCCGAGATTCGCCGAGAAGAATGTCTCAACTATCTCGGTGCGCTCCCCCTCATTCAGCTCCGGCGCCTTTTTCAAAGTTAGCACAAGATGATCATCCTGGATATCATTCTCCGTGTAGTCGATGATTTGATCTATCAGAGAAGGCGCGAAATTGAAGGTCTGCTTGATCCGCGGGAAGTCCTCGAGTATCCGGACCATATCCAGATAATCTTTGGTGCCGTGCAGCCTGACCCACGGCATCACGAACCTGCCGGTTTCGAAATCTTTGTAGTACGGTTGATGTTGGTGCCAGAGGAATATAATCCTCAGCGGGGAGTTCTCGGCAACCATATTCCCTTAATCGTATGTTCCAACTGCCGGATCCAGTGCTCTCTTTTCGATGAGAAGCTGCTTAAGCTGCAGGGCGCGCTGAGTAACGCCGGGGATATCCTCAAACAACTCGTACAGCTCTCTCGCACTCTCGGGATCACCGGCCTCGGCATACGACTCGGCACCGTAGTAGAGCGCTTCCTGTTTCAGATAGGAATCCGGATGCTTGCGATAGGCTTCGTGAAATTTCTCCGCGGCCTCCGCGGGCTGCCCCTTCGCCCTCAGGCAATGCCCGAGACCGGTAAGGGCTCCGACATTAATCATTCGATCGGCATTGTAGTTGTCGAGATACATACGGTAGTAGCTCTCGGCCTCATCGTAATTCTTCAACTCGAAATAGCTGTTCGCGATGTAGTAGGTCGCCATTGCGGCAGCATCGGTCCCACCGTATTCATCAACGACCGTCTGGAAGTCCGCGATAGCAAGCTGGTAATTGCCGCCACGATATTCGACAGCGGCCTTTCCGAACAGGGCCTTGGCCTCGTCCGCCCTGGCCTGACCGCTCGAAACCATCAGGAACACAACAATAGCAGCGACGACAACTGCCCCGACGCCGACCAGAAAATATGTCAGGTTGTTCTCGACATATTCTCGTGCCCTCAGCATCGTGGACACGAACTGATCCTGTCGCATGTCTCTTCGTCTCAGTCTCTGTCTTGTCGCCATCTCCTGCGTTCCTTTCGCGACAACTTGGGATGGTTACCCGTTACTTCTTTATCGCCCTAAAACCGTTCGGCTTGACGGGCATTCGCTCAGCCAAGCCGAATGTTTTACCAATCGTCTAATCTGCTGTATCGAATTGCTTCTTAGAAGAAGCCGGTAAATGTCAAAGTGATCGCGAGACTTTCGAAATCGTCCTCCGCGGTGAAGTCATACGTACTCGTTCCGCTGACGTCACGACTATCCATGTAATACTCAACAGCGGCATCCAGCCAGATAGTCTCCCACCGAGCACCAAAACCGCCCGTCAGGGCGATTCCGGTCGCGCGCTCATTGCCGAAATCCTGCGTGCTTCCGACATGCAATATACCATCTCTATCACGGTTAAAGCCATTCTGGAAATCTTCGATGCTCGAGAGATAGTGTGCGAAATAGCGGAAGCCTGCCCGTATCGGGTACGTTCCGCTTTCTCGCTCCCAGCGATATTCGCCGCCAACGCGAAGCTCGAGCGAATTCATCAGTCTCATCCAGTATTCCGTATAGAATTCGTCCTTCTCTCCCGAACTACGGATAACGCCGCTATCAAGGACGGAGATTTGGGATGCACCAAATCGCGCCCACTCTACATCCGCGGCCAATGTCAGGTTCTCTTTTGGGTCGTAGCTGCCACCGAGGGTTAGCGTAAGCGGCATCTCAATTTTGTCCTTCTGCTCGATCAGAATCCACTTGGGTGCGGGGTTATCCGGAGGCGTTGCAGATCCGACCGCACCGGTGAATGCTGTATCTGCCTGTGTAATATCGAATTCCCGGGACAGCTTGAAACCGCCGCTGAACGCAATATCCACGTTGTCTATAGTGGCGCCGACTCGCCAGTTTTCCTTTTCGTAGAGGAATCCGAATGTCAGGCTAAATCCAAAATACTCAGAGTCATTCAAAAAATGCGCCCGCCATTCTCTTTGCATGTCAACCGGAAATGTACCGACGAGTACCGTTTCGACCCACCTCGCCTGCACGTCTGTCACGTCCTCAGATGTTCCAAAGTAGATGTTGGCTGACATACCGAAAGCGAGCTCATTATAAGCCATTGTACCGAAGCCAAGCTTGAAGGCATTGATGCCGCCGGTTGATGACTGCCAGGTCTGTGTAGCAATAGTGGTGTCTCCCCACGCTGTGCTTGCTATCGAGGAGTGAATACTCGGCGTTGTATATCGTGCAAAAGTGATCTCGTTCATGCGCTGAAAAGCGACACTCCCCGAAAACTGCTGTCCCCGAATCGTAATCGGAGCAAGGAAGGATGCATACGCGAGCCTGTAGATGTCCTCGTCAGTTGTAAACGAGCGAGTATCAAAACCTTCGGCGGAATAGTCCCAGGCATTCGTCGGGTTGCGATAGGCTCCGGAGAACGAAATCTGCGGGTCGAGGACCCGGATCAAACCCGCCGGATTCCACGTGACAGCCGATGCATCATCGACGATACTGACAAACGCGCCACCCATGGCTCTCGCGCGGGCACCGGCACCGTGCCAGTTGAGATCGAGACGATTATACAGCTCCGGTTCACCCAGCATAAAATCACCACCCTGCGCAAAGCAGGAGCCGGCCGTCAGAACCGCCAATAGGACTGATACTATCGTTAACCTATAGCTCATCAAATCTGCTCCTCCTGTCAATCCTGTCAAAAATTTAGGCTGAAAATATAACAATTTGGACAACCGTGTCAAACTGTTTTTCAACATTTATCCTCCCTGTAACATGCGAATTCTCTTTTCATTAGGACGACAGAGCGTACCCATCGTTCAATTTGAAAACGTCCACATTTCAGGGAGAAGCCACGTCCTCTCTGAAGCCTGGCATGCAGTCAATCAATGCCCGGATATCTCAGCAATTCAAGTCGGTGCTGCAACCTCCGCAAACATCGCCTAACAATACCCCCGGCAGGAATCGAACCTGCGACACGTGGTTTAGGAAACCACTGCTCTATCCCCTGAGCTACGGGGGCATCTCGCTCAGTATGTTATCTGAATGTGAATCTCGTGTCAACTCAAAAGGGTGCATCATTTCACTGTTTGCAGCTTTACATCCGCAAGCTCAGACATTTCATTGTATAATCGAAACAGACTTATATGATCTTGCGTAAGGAATTGAAGATATGAATAACTATAACGTTTTCAGAACGGCCCTGGCCTCCATTCTCTTTGTTTTTCTGGCTGCCACATCTGCGAGCGCGTGTTCCTGTTTTCTGCTCGAAGACAACGGCCGTCTGGTTGTTGGAAGAAACTTCGACTGGTTCAGTGGCGATGCGATCGTGCTGGTAAACAAGCGCGGGCTTGCCAAGACCGCACTCGCCATGCCACCAGCCCCCCCAGCGGCATGGGGTTCCAGATATGGAAGCATAACCATCAATCAAATTGGCCGCGATTGGCCAATGGAGGGGATGAACGAGAAGGGCCTTGTCGTGGCAACTCTGTGGCTCGAGCAAACAGTTTATCCCGAACCGGATCATAGACCGGCTGTCAGCGAGCTGCAGTGGATCCAGTACCAGTTGGATAATCACACGACCGTCGGCGAGGTGATAACAAGCGATACCCTCATACGGATCAGTAAATCGAGCACACCATTGCATTTCTTTGTCGCGGATGCGCATGGCAACGCTGCGGTCATCGAGTTTATCGACGGTCAACAGATCGCCTACACCGAGGATGACCTGCCCGTCAAGGTCATCACAAACAGCACATACGATTCCTCACTCGAGTATTCGCGCTCGAAAAATCTTTTTGGCGGAGACACCGAGTTCGTGCAATCTGATCGATCACTCGACAGGTTCGTGGAAGCGGCTTTCCGTGCAGGCGAACTCAAGCCGACGGTATCCGGACGCGGAATCGACTATGCGTACGATATTCTCGACAATGTCAAGATTGCAAGCCAGGAGGGATGGAGCAGTGTATACGATATCGAAAATATGACGATTCGCTTCAAGTCGGTGAGCCATCCGAACGTCAAGACCGTCGAATTACGTGGTCTCGATTTCGATTGCGACTCACCCGTGCAGTTCGCTCTGTTCGAGCCACCGTCCGGCGGCGATTTGACCGAAAGCCTGGCTGACTACACAGTAGAGATGAATCGCAGACTCGTGTTCGACTGCTTCCGAGTATACTCGGCACAGGGTGTAATCGATGACATGCCGGAGTTCATAATCGAGTCCATTGCGAGGCAGCCGTTCATGTTTGAGTGCGGGAGTGTATCCGAAAAAAGGTGAATCGATTCCGGGGTCAGGCTCACTCGGAGTCGTACTTGACGAGCGAGAGATACTCGTAATCTCTGAATTTCTCCTGCCCCTTGAGGAACGACAGCTCGATAACGAGAGCCACGAGTGAGACTTCGGCGCCGCATTTCTCGATCAGATCGCACGTTGCCCGCAGTGTCCCCCCGGTTGCGATAAGATCATCCACAACCATTACTCTGTCACTTTCGCTGAGTACGTCGACATGGACCTCCAAAGCGTCTGTACCGTATTCGAGCGAATACCCGACTTTGATCGTCTCATACGGAAGCTTACCCGGCTTCCTGACAGGGACGAACCCACACCCGAGTCTGTATGCCAGGACCGAACCAAAGATGAAACCGCGCGATTCGATACCGACGATCTTGTCGATCTCGAGCTGAGCCGCCCGATTGTATAACTGATCAATGACGAGTTGAAATGCCTTCGGATCAGCGAGGAGCGTAGTGATATCGCGGAAGACAACCCCTTTGACCGGGAAGTCCGGCACGTTGCGAATTATCCCTTTCAAGTACTCTTGAGATTGGCTCATGAATACTTGACGCTGAAATCCTCGAACGCGCCCTCCGGCTTCTTCCATTCGATCTGGAAATTCTCGACGTGCGACCATTTTGGGCCCTCGCGAAGTTCCTTCAGGAAATTCATCACGGCTTCTTTGTCGCCCTCAACCTCGACCTGGACATCTCCTGTATCGAGATTCCGCACATAGCCCGTAACAGGGTATTTGCTCGCTGTCGACGTCGCGAAATAGCGAAATCCGACGCCCTGGACATGTCCCGAGATCAGGACCTTCGCCGAAGCTAAGTTGTGTTGTGACTTATCATTTGGAGTGCTAATTTCACTGCCTCCTCTGCATCCGCCGCCATGACAGCGGCGTTTTCAAGGTCCCATCTTCCAAGATTTATGACCGGCTTTCCGAGCTTGAGAGCAAACGCGAATTCAGACAGCGTGCCGAATTCTCCGGGCAGCGCAACCACAACATCACTTGCATTTACAACAATAGTGTTGCGTGCCTCGCCGAGTCCGGTCGGTATCACAATATCAATGAACCGGTTCGCGTCCGACCTCTGTTTACCGGGGAGAATTCCGATCGTAATGCCGTTTGCCGACCTGGCGCCACTCGCGGCGGCCTCCATTACTCCTCCCAGCCCGCCACAGACGAGATAAGCACCGCATTCGGCTATTCTCTGCCCGACTTTGTACGCAAGGTCGGACACTGTCCGAGAGCAGACACCAGCACCGATAACGCCTATATAAGGTTTAGTCATAACGAATGGTCAGCAAACGATCGACAATCCCTGTCAAAAAATATCGGGGCGACTGGATTTGAACCAGCGACCCCTTAGTCCCGAACCAAGTGCTCTACCATGCTGAGCTACGCCCCGATATTTCTGTTGCGTTGATTTTACCCTGTTTTCCCGATTTGTCAACTGTTTTCTACGATCTCCCTTGCGAAGTCGATATAGATGCCAGGGCACCATTTTGTAATGGCTGTTGACCGACGTTACCGCTCATCAAAGGTCTATCTTCATTTCAGCGAATTCCTCATACACCTCATTGGCGGTCATGTCCAGCGCCAGAGGCGTAACAGAGATATATCCGGCCTTCAAGGCGGAGTAATCCGATCCCTCTTTCTCGAACCATTCCGGTTCACCGCCGATCCAGTAGTAGAGCCTGCCGCGCGGATCGGTCTTCTCAACGATAATGTCGTTGTAGACGCGCTTGCCGAGCCGTGTTATCTTCGCGCCCTTGTATGGCTTATCACCGAGGTTTGGGATATTGATATTCAATAGCGTAAACTCCTGGAACGGCCAATCCAGAAATCGAGAGATGATCTTCTTGACGGCCCTGGCAGCCGGAGCGAAGTCCCTCACCTCCCAGTCTGCGAGCGAGACTGCGAATGACGGTATCCCCAGGATTGAACCCTCTATCGCAGCCGCGACTGTGCCCGAATACGTTACGTCATCGCCCATGTTAGGGCCGGAATTGATGCCTGATATCAAGTAGTCCGGCTTCTTCCCTTTCAGTATCGCATGTACCGCGATCATCACGGAATCAGTCGGAGTGCCATCGACAGAGTACCATTTCTCACCGTGATTGTTGATCCTCAGCGGCCGCTGAAGTGTGAGCGAGTGGCTGGAGGCCGACTGCTCGCGGTCCGGCGCCACGACGATGTAATCACCGAGGTCCCCTATTTCGTCCGCCATCGCTTTGAGCCCGGGAGCAAAATAGCCGTCATCATTAGTCAAGAGAAAGAGCGCTCTTGACTTGTCGCTGTATTCACTACTCTGATTTGGTTCTACCATGTGCATATCTCCAAATTTGAGATATATACACGAAAGGCGGTAAAAAGGCAAGTCTACCAGAAGAGAGACGACCCGATCAACCGTGCCATCCGGACCGTATCTCTGACTGGCTGGATGTGAGACTTGGCGTCTTTGGAGTAAACAGTCGGAATCTGGATTTCTCCGATTCGGGCACCGAGCCTGCCTGCCATCAAAAGCAGCTCCGTTTCGAGCTCGTAGCCGCACGATTTCAGGCGGAGCCTGCTCGCGGTATCGCAGGAAACCCAACGGTAACCGGATTGTGTGTCACGGATCCTGACTCCCGCGAAGAGTGAGACAAGTATCGAAAGACCGTAGTTCGACAGCTGTCTCTCGATGGGCATGTTAGTTGTTCTGACTCTACGGCCGATAATCAGGTCGTATCTGCCGGTATCGGCAAGCTGGACGAAATCCGGGATCAGGGCCGGGTCGTGCTGCAAGTCGGCATCGATTGTGATAATGCCGCGAAACCTTTCCGTCAGAGCGTAGCGAAAAGCAGTTTTTAGAGCCTCGCCCTTACCCATGTTTGTTCCATGCGCAATCACACTGACGGGCAATGAGCGAGCAACCTCGAGCGTACCATCGGTGGAGCCGTCATCGATTATGAGGATACTCTCGGCTGTAATGTAGTCGAGGAGAATCTCGATAAGCCGGCCCAGGTTATTCTCCTCGTTATATGCCGGTACAGCTACCAGATGATTGTGTGCTGAAATCTCCACGAGAGCAGATTAACCCCACGGCAATATCGAATCAAGATTATTATGATTCTACCCTGTTTTATTCTATACAGGTGGAAGCGTTCAATCGGATCTACGAACTGAGAGTACGGTACTGTGAGGTCGTGTCTCGCTTTGACGGTGTGAAAGAGGCGAACTCGCTCACATTGCCATCCAGGACCATCCGTACCGCCTGACCGAGCGCTTTGCGTGTGTACGGCTTTCTGACATAGGCGCCGGCGCCAAGTTTTCGCATCTCATCCACTCGTTCGGTCGCGGAGTAGCCGCTAACGATTACAGCCTTCATTCCGGGGGTGGCCTCGAGCACCTCACGGTAGGTATCGAGCCCGTCGAATCCGTCCTCCATGATCATATCTATGACCATGAGCTCCGGGTCGTGAGATTCGAGGTAGGCCAGCGCTTCCTTACCGGAGGCCACCGCTTCCACCTCATAGCCGAGGCTTTCGAGGATTCTCCGGGCAACATCCCGCTGCTCCTGAACATCATCGACAACAACAATACGTTCTGTGCCTTCAATACTCTCGATATCCGGCGCCGGAATCGGACTGTTTCCGATATTCGCCAGCGGGAAATAGAGTATGAATTCGGTACCGAAGCCGACATTAGAGATCACGTCGTAGTAACCGTCATGGTCTTTGACGATCCCGTACACGACCGCAAGACCGAGTCCGCTTCCACTCCGCCCCATCTTCTTCTTGGAGAAATACGGCTCGAAGATCCTCTTCAGGTCTTCCGGTGGAATTCCAACACCCGTATCTCTGATACGGAGCTGGACATACTCACCCTTCGGGATTTTGTCATAGCCGGTAACCAGTCGTTCAACGTAGGTCTGGCTGGTCTGGATTACAATCTTGCCATTCGATTCGCACGCATCCACGGCATTCAGGAACAGGTTCATTATGATCTTGGCGAGATGACTCGCAGATCCGAGGATGACACCGATCTCCGGATCAAGTGCCGTTTCGATTTCGATCGACGGTTTGCGTGAGAGGACCTCCGATGCACTCGCACTTTCTAAATAATGCTCCACGACCTCGTTGATATTGACCGGCATCATCTCATACCGACCACGTCGAGCCAGTGAAAGCAGATCCTGGATTACCTCGGCGGCCTCGAGCGCCGCACTGCCCATCTTCTGAATGTCATTTCGAACCGGACTGTCCCCCGGTAGCTTCAGCAGAATGAGGTCAGGATAGGCCACGATAGGCCCGAGCATATTATTCAAATCATGTGCGACTCCACCCGCGAGAATAGCCAGCGATTCCATGCGTCTCGCGCGGTCGAGCTTCTCCTGCAGTTCGCGTTTCTCCTTCTCCGCCTGTTTCCGTTCGCTGATATCGGTGACACTGCCTCTCACTAGATTCTGTCCGTAGTACGGGAATCGCACGAGACGAATCTCGCACTCAATCTCCTCGCCGGTGCTCCGAGTGTGAATCCACTCGAAGACCATAGACTCGCCCTGCGAGGCCTTCTCGATGTGTTCTTGAACAACATCATCCGACCATCTTCCGTCCGGTTGCTGCCGCGGACTAACATCCACGGGCCCGACCTTGAGAAGTTTGTCCCGCGAAAGCCCATACAACTCGCATGCGTTGTTATTGGCGTCAATGAACTTGGCGGTGTCTACGTCGACAACCACTATAGCATCGGGCGCGGTCTCAACCAATACGCGAAACCTCTCTTTGCCCTCCTGAAGCTCTCGCGTACGCTCCCGTACCTCCGTCTCGAGATTCTCTCTTGTTTCCTCGAGCTCAAGTTTCAGTGAGTTCATCCGCTTGACCATAGCTTCGATTGCGGCGCCGGCTCCCCTGAAATCACTGTACTCGACAGGTAGCTCTATATCAGTGTCATCTGGTTCAGTGCGAATACCGTTCGTTGATCTATTGAGAAGCTTGAATGGAGCGTTGATTTCCCTGATAAGAAAGATTACAGCCCCGATCGATACACAGCCGAGCAAGCCGATCACAATCGCGGGCCAGGGATCACCCGTTCCAGGGAGGGATGCCGCTCTCCCCTTGTACACCGCTAAAACGAGATTCGCCCTGTCATTATCGCCGAGATCGATCGGATAGAATATCGCGGTTTCGCTTGAGGAGTGCATATATCGGACGGAGTCAGAGAGATGCATCTCCCGGTCGGGATTCGTTAGCGAGCCGTATAGATTGCGAAGTCCCTTTTCGTTTGTTAGAACGCTAACGCTCTTAACCGCTCGTTCGAGTCCGTGCTTGTGAATATGTGTCCTGAGGACATCCTCGAACCCGTCCAGATCTTCGTAAAGGGTGTAGGGTCCGATAATTCGAGCGGCAGTCAGCGCTGTCTGTTCAGCAGCTCTACTGGCAATGACATTGGCAAGCAGGATGATTCCCAGCGCGAAGAGGCACGTGGTTGCCAGAATCACCGATCCAATCAGGATATGGAGTTTCAGCCGAGTGGATGCGAACTTCACATTGCGAAGCAGAGCACTCATCGGTCGGCTCCAGTTAGTCCTGTGCCCCGTTTAGTCATATTACATGGCTCCGAAGGTTTCCCAGCTCGAATAGCACCTCAACGGCAAGTCAATTTGCGTTAACCTACCATAGATAAATCGGCAATTCGGCAAATCTCTTCACACGCGGTTATCTGCCGATCGTGAGTCGATGCAGAATGAAACGTTGGTCTATGTGATCGATACCTGGCTGAGGCAGTTTGTGTGCAGGACGAGCTTTGCAGCAAAAAAATGGTCGGGGAGACGGGATTTGAACCTGCGACCTCTTGACCCCCAGTCAAGCGCGCTAACCAAGCTGCGCCACTCCCCGACGCTAACGTATCATAATTACTGCATTCTATGGAGAAATCAAGACAAAAGTTTCAGGATGTCCTGTATCTCAGCGCGAATGCGGGATACGGACTCTCTCAAGCTGCCGTTGCCGGACGACTCGGATTTCTTGCGTCCGTGACGCAGTTGCTGGCGGGCGCCATCAATGGTGAAACCCTGATCATATAGAAGATGTTTGATCTGCTTGATCAGCTCGATCTCTTTGGCCTGATAGATTCGATTTCCACTCCGGTTCTTCTTCGGGTGGAGATTCGGGAACTCCTTCTCCCAAAACCTCAGCACATACGGCTTAACCTCAGTGATCTTCGCAACTTCTGAAATCGAATAGTACAGCTTTTCGAGAACGATACTGGTATCTTTCTGGTCCTTCAAAATCCTCCCCCCACGGTGGAGCAGTTCTTTAACTGAGTAGAGGAGCTGAACAAAATATAGCCGCTCAGATATTGGGTGTCAAGGAAGATGCTTAAATTTCTGCTTTAAGGTCTCGTGTCATCAGATCTCGAACCGCGAGTTTAGGGTCCTTCTCTTCAAAGAGAATACGGTAGACTTCCTCAGTGATGGGCATCTCTAAATCCTCTCGCTCGGCAAGACTGTGCACCGACTCTGTCGTTCTCACCCCCTCTGCGACCATCGACATACCGCTTAATATATCTCGAAGTTTCCTGCCCTTTCCGATCTCTTCACCGACGAACCGGTTTCTTGAATGACGGGACAGGCAAGTCGTGACAAGATCCCCGAGACCGGACAGCCCTGCGAACGTCATGGGATCGGCGTTCATCCTCTCCCCGAGTCGTACTATCTCCGCCAGGCCGCGCGTGATGAGTGCACCGCTCGTGTTGTCACCGAAGCCGAGCCCCTGGCAAATCCCCGAGGCAATGGCGATTACATTCTTGACCGATCCTCCGAGCTCCACACCCGCAAGATCTGTAGAGGAATAGACGCGAAACCTGTCGTTGTTGAACGTCTCCTGCACGACCATTGCGTTCATTTCCGACTCACCTGCGACAACCACGGAGGTCGGAAGTCGCGCGGCAACCTCCTCGGCGTGTGACGGGCCGGACAGAGTTAACACCTGCGCCGATTTCAGATGGAGCATCTCGTCGAGTATAACCTCGGACATGCGCTTGAGACTCTTGTTCTCGATCCCCTTTGCGCAGTTGACATAAAGCGATGCTTCAGGTCTCAACGCTGAAAGCTCTCGCGCGGCTGCACGGACGGTGTGTGACGGCACAACGAAACAGATCAAGTCCGCTGACTTTGTGAACGATTCGAGATCCGATGATATCGCAATATCGTCCGGTATTATCGTACCCGGCAGGCGGGATTTGCTCTCCCTCTCATTCGCAAGCCGAGCCGCTTCATCCGGGAAGAACTCCCATATCGATACTCTGTGTCCATTTTTGTGCAGAAGTGTTGCCAGGGCGATTCCCCAGCTTCCTCCACCAAGAACCAATATTCGCATCTAAGCGCTAACCCTCTTAAACTTGTTCTCCTCGCCCCTTGCGAGTCTGCGTATGTTGTCTCTGTGAGCGACGAAGATAATCACGACGATGACCGCAACAAAGACAATCGTTGAATACTCAACGTTCGTTCCCAATGCGAATTTACCGACGATCACACTTAGAAGCAATACTACTGCTCCGGTGAGTGATCCTGCGGAAATATATCGCGTGATGCCAAAGACGATCGAAAAAGCGACGAAAGCAAGCCCTACCTCGATCGGAAGCAGACCGACCAGAACTCCGAGTGCGGTCAAAACTCCTTTTCCACCCTTGAAACCCGCGAATATAGTCAGGATATGCCCAACAACGGCAGCTATACCGCAAGCGATTTGGTATTCGGTGAATCCGAATCGCGCAATCGGGGTGAAGAACAGATCGGCAAGCAACATGACCGGGATGAAACCCTTGGCGATGTCGAGGACCGCGACAATTGCACCGGCAAACGGACCCGCAACACGGAAGACATTTGTGAAGCCAGTGCTGCCGGATCCGAAATCACGCACATCGACATGCTTGAAAACGCGGGTCACAATGATACCGAATGGTATCGCACCACAAACATACGACACCACTACTCCAAAAACTAATTGCACCACAGCCTATTCCCTACTTGAGCTTCAAATGCAGATACCACTTCGAGCCGGTAAGCTGAGCACCCCGGTCCAGATACAGCTCGAACTCCGAGCCGTCGATAGTCTTCACGTGATAGTAGTTGCGGTGTCTCCGCGACTTCCAGTCACGCTGCCCCGCACCCGCCGAGAAATTCCAGTCCTGCCATTGTGCGACGATTTCGCAGACTTCATGTCTGGTGCCGTCCCAGACAAAGCTCCGCGGCCGGCGCGGAGAGTTTTCCTCTTCGACCTCTATCTGCTGAGAAATGAATGTCATCAGCTACCTGGCAAGCTCTTCGAGCCGCCGGACAATCTCATCCACTTCCTCAGCGGTCAGCTTGTCGTCCTCCATGGCATCCCGGACTGTATTGCTCAGACTCTGAATTTCCGTTCCGGCCTCCTTCGAGCGAAGCTCGCCTTCCTCGATAGCACGGCGTGCGCTGTCGAACGCATTCTCCACCTTGTCCGCGTTGTAGTCTTCCGGCAGATTGGCCATGACTTCTTCCTCGAACACATTCAGCCCCTTGTTCATTGCGAATTTGCCGATCTTCTCGATGTTGCTACAGATGAAAATACCTGCAACCAGGATAATCAGAAGAACAACAGCACCTATTATCGCGGCTATCTTGCAGCCCCGACGATTCTTCGGCTTTGGTGGAACTCCGCCTTCAGACTGTACTTCTGCAGCCATCTACTCCTCCTCCTTGAACCAGACATTTTGTTTCGTTAGTGGTATAATACTGACCTGGGCGGATATTATTCAAGTTAAATATCTGCTCCGTGCGAAATCCGAGGACAAATGGGATCAGAAGCCAGACTAAGGATACACTGGAGCGCTGCCTCCCTGAAACACATAGTTGATCAGGTAGACAACGTCGTCGATATCGATCGACCTGCTCCCGTTTGGATCGCCGGACTCTATCGGGACCGGCGTCGCCCCGCCCTGGAATACAAACGCTATGAGGAAAACGATGTCATCGATGTCGACGGACATCGAGCTGTTGACATCTCCGGGCATGAAGCCCGGGTCGAGGTTGTTCTTGAAGACGTAGCTCGAAACATCCCAATTCGAGACACCCATGTCAGGCTTGTACGACCATTGGTAGAAAACCGTCATCGTTGATGTGGGCACGGTTCCCACCGAGACCCACCCGTCAATCAGGCTGTAGCAGAATTCATCGTAGCCGAGCTTCGTATCATCCACGTACACCGAATCCACCGAATGGAGCGGGTATCTGAGAAGATAGTACAATCCCTTGCCCGGCTCGATGTCTATACTCTCGACGTAGCTTCCGACGCCGTCGCGGTCGACATCGGCGAACTGGATCTCCTCGATCACGCTCGAATAGGACGAACTGGAATACCATGATGGCGTCGTTGTAAGTGTCGTACCGGTGTTTTCATAGATGAAGACCTGGCTCCACCATCTCCCGGCAGCGAGATCGAAGTCCCCGTCATAGTCTACGTCACACCACGAAACGGATGATCCATACCCGCCGGTCGCCGATTGCCATACCGGACTCGAAGTAAGCACGCCGCCGTTGTTTTTGTACACTTTGAATCTGCCGGAGCCTCCGAGCTGGTTGTTGTCCGCTACTGCGAGATCGAGCCACCCGTCACCATCCATATCTCCCCAGGCTATGGTATTTGAGAATGACACACTGGATGATGTCCATACCGGATTCTGGGTGATCACGCCGTCATCATTACGATATACCTGAATGAACTCATCGTCGCCACAAAACGCCAGATCGAGATCCCCGTCATTGTCGTAATCTCCGAGGGAAACGTCAATCATGCCGTGCTCCCCCGCCGATGTCCATCCGGGCGTTGTCTCGAGCGTACCATCGATGTTGAAATAGACCCGCTGCTTCTGCAAGTGGTTGTTGTATGGCTCACCGCACGCCACAGCCAGATCGAGATCTCCGTCATTGTCCAGATCTCCAAGCGCACACGAAAACGACCAGACGGAATCATCGCTCTGCCAGTACGGGCTGTGGACGAGATTCGTTCCACTGTTGAGATAACCGTCTATCACGTTCGGTTCTGTGAATCCCGCCGACCCGAGATAATTGGAGACAATGAGCTCGGGGTGGCCGTCATAATTGATATCGCCCACCGCGCAATGCCCCGAATACTCATAGTTTGCACTCTGCCAGGTGGTACTGGTCGGAAGAACACCGGAGTTGTTTCTGTAGACATAATTGCGCACGAGATCAATGTCATTGCCGTTCGAGAGGAAGAGATCGAGATACCCATCCATATCAAGATCGTGCCACTGAAGACCCGTGTGGTACTTTCCTTCACCACCCGAATTCTGCCAGTATGGCGTTGTCTCAATCGTGATTTGTCCAAATGCCGGGGTGGCTGCAATTCCGAGCAAAACTATCAAACAGAGTCCACGCATTTCAATCTCCTCAATCTATCGGCGGCGGACCGCCATTGAATACATAATTCACGAGGTATACAATATCATCAATGTCAATCGAATCCGAACCATCAACATCGCCCGACAAATATGGGGACGGCGCCGCGCCGTCTCTGAAGACGAACTCTATCAGATACACGATGTCGTCGATATCCACTGTTCCGGAGAGATTGACGTCTCCCCCGACATATGACGCTGGATCGAGTGATATGTTGATAGGTGCTCCCATGTATACCGGCACCAATGTATCGACTGTGACGTATCCGGGTCGTTCGAACGAGACCGTGAGACTCCCCGCAAGAACATCCTCGAAAACGAACGCGCCGTCGCTTCCGGTAGTATCGATCACCCCGTAGAACGGTATCGAGACTATTGCCCCGGCAGAATCCGGGTTGTTGTCCGATGTTCCGACAAACCCTTCGAAGGTAACGTAGTTGATCGTGCTCACCTGCATGCTGTCACAGGTCTCGTTGCCGTAAGCATCGGAGGCTTTTAGTATCACCCAGTAGGTGTCGTTCGGAAAGTCCGCTGTGGACCAGCATCCGTCGGCGTCGGATGCCTCGACGACCGAATCGCCGTCAGTGTTCGTGATTATGAAGTAGAAGTCGCGGAAGTTGTAATCACCGCGAGAGTCAAACGGGTGAAGCTCCTCATAGATTACTCCCACATTCTGCTCCCAGAACAACTCCCCCGCAAAGACGAACGATAGCACGGTATCGGCCATATATCTGTCGGATCGGATTAGATACTCGAGCTTGTACGGCGTAAGCTGCCAGTCGCTGTGTCCCACGAGATCCTGGACCTTCGCAATAATGTCAACATCACCTGCTATCGAATCGGTGTCCAGGAAGAACTCCGTGCCATTGTTTGGACGGAACGCGAAGATGTCCTCCTCGAAGGGCGATGGCAGATTCAGAATCTCAGGAGGATCGAAATCATCAATGTTTGACAATTCATTGAGTGGATTCTCTATGAACTCCCAGTTCGGGAGCCATGACTGCCCGGATTGACGAATCTTCGCGAAATGCAGGTGGTGGAAACTAGCGACCGGCCATCCAACTATATATCCGAGCAGTTCGCCTTGAACGACGAAATCGCCGACATCAACCTGTATCGTATGCTGTTCGAGATGGGCGTACAGCCAGCCGTCGCTCTCGCCCGCTCCGGAGCTTGCAGCCACCGCAACTCTCCAGTGATACTCCGCATACGTGGTTAGCACAGCCTTGACATAACCCGATGATACCGCATACACCGGTACGAGCGGTTCGGTCATGATATCGATGCCGGGATGAAGATAGGGACTGCCGCCGTAATTCTGGTACTCCCCCCACGAGTTCCCGAGCGGCTGAGCGGAGTCCTGGGGTGGTGTTGGCCAATTGATGGCATGCGCCGTTAGAGGAACGGCAAGGCATATCATTAGTGCTAACGTATACGCTCTAAGTTGCATTGTTGTCCTGCTGCTTCGTGAAGTATCACTATAAATATACGAAGCAACAGCGATCAAACAAGGCCTATTTCAAGAGCATCATCTTGCGGGTAGAGCAATAATCCCCTGCTGTAAGTCGATAGAAGTAAACGCCTGAGGAGAGGCCATTTCCGTCGAAAGAATATTCATGCTTCCCGGCACTGAGTTTGTTCCATTCCACTACAGCGACTCTCTGACCCAGCGAATTGATCACCTCGAGTTTGACTTCGGATGATCGAGCGAGATAGAAGCTGATTGTCGTCGATGGATTGAACGGGTTCGGATAGTTCTGATGCAACGTGAACGTCCTGGGGATGATCGGATCATCATCGATGCCATCAGCACCAGTAATGGTATATGCCGTCGAGTTTGCGTACGCATCAAACCCGGCACCGGCCACAAGATTCGAAGACCAGGCCTTGAATATCTGAAGGCTGTTCAATGAAACAGACGGCGACTTCTCGGTCGCTGCACCCGACTGCGACGAAAACGGCTTCACACTCTCCACGACATTGTCGTTGTGAACCAGAGTGTAGTATGCGCTACGGATTCCATCATTGAAATCGGTCCACGCAACCGCGAAATTGCCGTCGGTGTCAATATCTACTGAGATATCGGCGGCTGCCCCGCTGACTGGATCGACTACGGTTACGATTCCACTGACCGCCGAACCATCGAGCGAATACCTGCGAGCCAGAATAGATGACTCATCCGATTCGCTCTCGTTTATCCAGGCTATGACGAAAGCCCCCGAGTTGGGATCGATTGCGAGGTCGAATTCACGACTGCTGTTACTGCTCGTGTCGATGTCAAGTATCGCATTATTGCCAATCGGGTCCCGAAGGTCATCAAACAACTGAAACACGACGACATCCTCATCCCCAATCGAGGAGAGCCACGCAATAACCAGATCGTTCGCATCCGTCATGCCGGCCCGCGGCGAGCTGTTACTCGTGAAAGACGGATCGCTGTTGATCTTGAAGTTCACGCCATCGAGATTACCCGTTGCGTTCATACCCTGTCCGTAGATGTCATCGGCGCCGTTACGACGATCAACCCACACGGCGGTAGCTCGACCGGTCGAAGCCTGCGCAACGGAAGGATTTGAACGCTCGCCCGATGCGGAAGCGTCGCTCAGGAGAATCGGCTCCGCGAACGGGAGACCGTCGGAATTGAATCGCCTGCCCATGATGGCGGACACGCCCGGATTCCCGATGTCGGCATAATTCTCCCAGACTACCGTTACATATCCGTTGTCGCTCGAGCCGACATCCGGCGACTGCTGCAACGCGGGTTCGAGGTCGGTGTTGACTCTCATATCAGATCCGATCAACGCACCGTTCGACTGACCAACCTGCAGGTAAATATCACCCGCGTCGTTGCGTTCGTCTGTCCACACGGCAGCAAAGCGCCCAGTGCCGTACGCCGCAATTTCTGTATCCCGCTGCTGTGCGCCGGTACCATCGGAGCTAACCAGCAGATTGCCGCCGACTCTGTTGCCATGCTCGCTCAGTTGCTGGATATAAATGTCGCGCTCTTTCGACCTCAAGTCTGTGAAGACAACGAGCATGCTGTCGTTGGGCCGATACGTCGGGTGCGGATCGAATCTGTCGAAAAAGATCGCCGGATCTGAGATCGTAACATTTGGTCCATTTCTGGCACCCTGGTCATCGAGAAGTGCGCCGAGGATTTCCGCTCGCGAGCTGTAGGATGCCCACGTTATAACGACTTCGCCGATCGAGGACGTGGTCGAGGCAACGTCCCACGCGGTGTAATCACTGTTGTCGCTGATCAGGAAGTTCGCCCCTCGCTTTGCGCCGGAAAAACCAATACCTTGCGCGAATACTCTCTGGCTGCCATCGCGGGTGTCTATGAACGAAGCAACATAGCCAACGTCCGGCAGATGCGCCAATGCGGTTTGAAACTGATCCGCCGAAGCCGCCGCTGGATCAACGAGTGATACAACACCGGACTTCGGTACACCACCGGTTGTAAATGTGCGAGCAGAGATGTTTGATCCGACGCCCGTGATCTGATCCCAGGTTACGGCAAAGCCTGAGTCGGCGCCCGCCACAACCTGGGGAGCCCAGAACTGTGCGCCGGCTATCGTTGAATTCACCTGGAAATTGCCGCCCAGGTTATCGTAAGTCGGAGTGAATAACTGACAGAAGACGTTCTGCGTGGAGCGTACATCCTCCCAGACTATGCCAAAACTCCCACCATGCAGAAAGTCTGCGTCCGGTAAATTGCAGTCATTCTCACCGAGATTGTCGTTCACCTTGATTTGCCCGGTCACTTCCTCAAGATCTGAATTGAACACCTGGCAATAGACATTGCCGTCCGACTCGACCCATGCCAGCACAATATTCCCGGCAGCATTCGCCGACGCGGTCGGCTGTCTTTGATCGATATCCTTCTGGTCAAAAACCAGTCTTACATCTTCAGCAATGGGGACATTATCAGCGCCGTAGAGTTGAGCGAATATATCGTAGTCGCCGTTTCTGTCGTCTTCCCAGAACACAACGTACGTGCCGTTCGGCAGCGCAACGATATCGGGCGATTGCTGGATAAAAGTCTCATCACCTGAATCACTGTTCAATCTCGTGTCCGCAAAATCAAGGCTGTTACCGCCCTCACCGTAGCCCAGACGAGTCGTATGCTCTGCTTCCGGAACGAGTCCGACGCGCTCAGCCTCATGACGCAGCTTGTAAGCATCCAGACCGGAATCCGAGGCGGAAACCGACAGTGCCGTTGTCAGTATCAATATTATTGATATGCAGAACAGTCTATTCATGACACACCTCTTCCTTTATATGCCACTAAACAATGCAAAGAGCATGCCGTAACTCTCCTCTGAATGAACCTCGCTTTGCGCGAATATCGGCCCCATAACTGAATCGTAACTACATACCGTAAGCTCATCTGTTGCCGTCAAATCACCCTGTTGCTCAGAACCTGAACAGTGGGAAACCGCTGGCTCGAACGACAATTCTCCTTGGCTCCCCTCTTCTCAATATGCAAGACGATTCATAGATTTGTGCATCGCCGCTCTCATGCGCTGATACGGCTTTCGTAAGCACCGCTATATCTTACGCCGGAATAACCGATCTGTCAACGGGCTAATCGTTTAGAATCATTCCAATCACCAGATGGACGCAACTAATCGCAATCGTTCGCGTAATCCAAGTTGAGTTGCAGAAGAGGAGAAGCCACAAGACCAGAATCCCTCCCAGCGTTGTGAAGTTCAAGCTCAACTTACGGTATATCAGGAGGAGATATGCGAACGGTCTTTACGGGAGTGTTGATATGGGTTCTCCTGTTGCCTGTGATGAGTGCGCTACAGGCGGAACCCAATCCTTACGATCCATCCCACGCACCGGTGAAGGAACTCCGCGCTACCAAAGTCAACCCGCATGAACCGTCGATCGACGGTCACCTCGATGATCCCGTCTGGAACAACGACACGGTATTCCGAGGTCGAGACTTCCGGCAGCAGTATCCCGACGAGGGCGCCGCTGCGACAGAGTCTACGCATGTGGCGGTGGTATATGGCGATGATGCACTCTACGTGGCTTTCTGGTGCTACGATTCGGAGCCGGAGAGGATCCTGTCAGAACTGGTAAGACGTGACCGCTACAATAACTCCGACAACGTCTCTGTTTACCTCGATCCATATCATGACCACCGGTCGGGGTATCAATTCGAGATGAACTCGGCGGGCGTAATGCTTGACGTGAGAGTCAATTACGACACAGAACGCGACCACTCATGGGACGCCGTTTGGAACGGCGCCACGAGAATCCACGACTGGGGATGGAGCGCTGAATTCGAGATTCCATACTCGTGCATCAGATTCCACGAGTCGGACGAAGAGCAAACCTGGGGATTCAATGCCACACGATATCTGAGCAAGAACGAGGAGGCGGATTGGTGGCGGTTTTCGCCATCGACCGAAGGGGGCTGGGTTTCGACATTCGGCCACCTCACCGGAATTCAGGGAATCAAGCCGGCGACTCAACTCGAAATCCTCCCCTACTCGGTCGCAAAACTCCAGACCGAGCCTAAGTCTGACGGCAACGCGGACGGAAGGACTACTGCGGGCAATTTCGGATTCGATCTTAAATACGCCCTGTCCTCGAACATGATTCTCGATGCCACAATCAATCCAGACTTCGGCCAGGTTGAGCTCGATCAGCCCGTGTTAAACCTGACCAGTTTCGAGACTTTCTATTCCGAGAAGCGCCCCTTCTTCCTTGAGGGAGCCAATCTGTTCAGGACTCCGTTTACGATGTTCTACTCGCGCCGTATCGGTAGGTCACCACGTCTCTATCCCGATGACGTTGACTATTACATCGATCGGCCGCTCGCGACGACAATTCTCGGTGCCGGAAAAGTAACCGGCAAAGTTACCGACAAAACGACCGTTGCCATACTCTCAGCCGCAACCGATGAGGAGACCGCCGAATTTGTCGGGGCAGGCGGCGTGACGCGCAAGGAGACTATTGAACCCAAGGCAAGCTATAATGTCGTCAGGGTCAAGCAGGATATTTTCCAGAGCTCTCATATCGGATTCCTTGGCACGGTTGCATCGCTGGACGGCTATCATCCCGAGACGGCCGCCGGCGTGGACTGGCGTCTCTACACCTCCGGCGCGGCCTACGGAATTGACGGTCAGATTGTGACGAGCGACGTGGGCGAAGGACCACCCGGATTCGGCCTGGATATCGACTTCCGCAAGGCCGCAGGTCGAAGCTTCCGAGGAGCATTCGGCTTTGAGGTCGCGGATCCGAATCTTGATCTGAACGCTCTCGGATTCAATTCAGTAAATGACTATCAGGAGGCATGGGCATGGATTCAGCTCCGCACAGAGAAGCGCAAGTGGATACTTCGGAGCTTCTACAACAACTTCAACTACTGGTCCGACTGGAACTATGCCGGCGCTCGGATTTCATTCGGCGGCAACTACAATTTCCACTGCAACTTCACGAACGGCTGGAGTCTCGGCGGCGGCGTGGATATGAATGATGCCACCTGGTCTCAGTATGAAACACGAGGTCACGGCCTCTGGAGACGGCCCTCGAACTGGGGCTGGTGGGCCTCGTTCAATAGCGACCAGCGGAAGATGGTGAGTGTCAATATCAACCCGGGAAGCGGTGAATCGAGCTATGGCGCATGGTGGGCGAACTATATAGGAATTACCGTACGTCCGCGCTCAAATGTCGAACTCTCAGTCGGCTCTAACTATAAGCGCAGATTCGCGATGACACGCTGGGTCGACAATATTGAGGATCCGAACACCGGCGAGACAGTCTCGGTCTTTGCAGACCATGACCTGGATCAGGTCACCCCGCGAATGTCGGTGTCGATGAACCTGACCCGTGATCTCTCATTCCAGTTCTCCGGGCAGATGCATATATCCGGAATCGATCATACAAACTACCGGCGGTACGTCGGCAACGAGAGCTACGCTCCGCTCGGCGGGCTCGCGACAGTGGAACATCTCGAGGAGAATCACGATTACAACTATCGCGCATTCAACTCAACAATGGTCATCCGCTGGGAATACAACCCGGGCAGCGCAATCTATCTGGTATGGACTCAATCGAGGAGCGGCGTTGAAAGCTACGACGATTTGAGATTCTCGCGCGATTTCGATGATCTGTTTTCGGCGAATACCGAGGGACGGAATGTGTTTCTCGTGAAGGCAAGCTACTGGCTGAACATATAGCCCGAGTCAGTTTCATAACTCTCCCAAATAGAAAGCGGGACCCGTTCGGGTCCCGCTTTCATCTATCCACAAAACAGTACCGTCTATTTTGTCGGCCGCACCGGTTCAAGTTTGCCCGATGTGAGCCGTTCGAGTTCTTCCTTGAGATTGATTATCTTCGCTCGCTCGTGATATTGAACAGTTTCGAACGAATCTACGCTCTTCATCACATTCAGCACGTTCGTGATCGCCTCAACGCCGTTCTGGATGACCATGAGCGAATGCGCAAGCGAGGCATCCCTGGAGTCCTTAATATCTCCGCGCTGGAGCGCCATTTCGAGCAGTTGTGAGCGCCCGAGTATAGTCGCGCAGGCATTATTGAAGTAGTGTGAAAATGTCGCTACGACGGTATGCATGACATCAGTAGCAATGTCATCAACTCTCTCGGACGGCACATCTTCCGACACCGTCCCGCCGTTCTGATAGAGTGTTTCGAGCTGAGCGTTAATCTGGAAAAGCATATCGTTGGCTTTCTGGACCAAATCCAACGGGGAACCGACCTCGATATCGAGAAGGCTGGCTGTCTCCACGAGACGCACTACCGAGTCCTTCTGCGCCTTGAGAACGTCCCCGTCCGTTAGATGCAGATTCTTCAGTATCTGATTCCGGTTCGTGAAATCCGCCTTACCTCTGAACACTGGAGCATACATCGCGAACTTTCCGGCGTAGTTTGAGAGCGCAACGATGTGCGACAGCTTCTGGGCTCTGTCAATCTCTCCTTCTTCGACTACATTATGGTGCTCTCCGATTGCTCTAATCAGATTCGGGGGAAGCTTCCACTCAGTCGCAAGGTACGCTCCCACGCGTGCGTGATTGGTCCCGAAGACCTCCTCCTCACGCTTAATGAGATCACCGGACTGCATGATGTCATTCCAAATCTGCCCATACTGCTTCGGGTATGCAGAATCGAGTATCACAATACCAACGTCATTCAGAAGCCCTGAGACAAAAGCCTCATCCGGCAGTTCGTAACCGATTCGATTTGCGAACAGCTCTGAAAGCACCGCAGACTCGAGCGAATGTCGCCAGAAGTCGCGAATATCCAGTTGTGTCTCGAGACGTGAACAGAGATCATAAACAGAAACCGAAAGAGCCACAGATTTCAGTGTCCTCGTTCCGACTACTCCTATCGCATCCTTCACGGAGGTTACCTTTGAAGGGCGACCATAGAAGGATGAATTCGAAATCCGGAGCACCTTCCCGGTAAGCGCCATGTCCCTGGATATGATATTGGCAATCTTATCGAGAGAGGTATCCCGATCTTCACATGCGCGGATTACCTGAGCGAGGATCTCCGGAAGTGTAGAAAGCTGATAGTCTCTCTTTATCTTGGCAAAAACCTGCTTCTCTTCCATAATCTCCTACCACATAGGATTATCGGCAAGGTCCCATATTTTTCGAGTTAAACATCTGCCGTTGAGCAACAGAGCACCACCCGGTCATATAGGTATCGGCATAAGACTACAACCCCCTTAATATCATTCACATGAGATTCTGAGTCTGACTAATTCTCGTCCTCTAACAACTCTGCAATTTCGGCGGCTTTTTTCAGCATAGACAGCACAAACAAATCCGATTCCGACCGACGCATGTCCTCCACGCGTTTCAAGCCCTTCTCAGGATCAATCGCCGCCAGAGTAATAATGGCGAATCCGCGCATAAAGCGATTCGGCGACTCTGTCTCTTTGAGAAGCGTCTCGCGGGCCGGTTTGAAGTGTAATTTAGCCCAGACCTCGAACGCGAGATACCTGGGAATGGAATCGAGATCCTCATACGCTTCTGCAAGCTTCTCAGCAGCTTTCTCACCAATCTGTACGAGGGATGCTGCCGCAGACATTCTGACGGAAAAATGAGCGTCTGACAGCGACTCAATAAGGCGCTCTGCGGCCTTCTGATGAGCTATTCTGCCCAGTGCAACCGCCGCAGATTTCCGCACACTTTCAACACTATCGTCCAGCAGACCGATCAGATTCTCCACGGCCGTGGAGTCGTGGCACTTTCCCACAGCGGTCGCCGCACCGGATCGGACGGAGTGATTTTCGTGATCGAACAGCTCACTGAGCGCCGGACCGGCGGACCTGTCTCCAATTTCACCGAGGCATCGAGACGCATTCCGGAGTGCATCCAGATTATCCGTGTCGAGCGCCTCCACGAGCGCGGGCACGGCGGGTGAGCCGATTCTACCGAAGATGTTGTCTAACGCATGACGCTCTCTCGCATCATCGGTACCGATCTTCTCAACAAGCCTCGGCACCGCTGTGATACCCATTTCGGCGAGAGCCTCGCGTGACGGCTCCACGAGATGCTGGTAATGCTGCTCCGGAGTAGACGCCAGCATGAAGAGGCTGTCTACTCTGTCCTCGATCTCGCCGGCACCAAGTGAAGTCGACGAGAGCAGTAACATCGTTACACCAAGTATGAAATTAAAGCGCTTCACTATTCAGTTTCCAGAGTGTCCGGCTTCGGCCAGAAGTCACGATCGACTCCGACTCCCCATTTCGAGTTAATGATCCAGTAGGCCGTGTCGGAACCATTTCCGATATACTCATCCTCGCCCATCAGATCGAGAAAGATACCGAGCGAGCCGTAATCACGCCGCGGATTCCCGTAACCCTGCGTGTTGTGCCTGCCCTTGATCTGGTAATTGTCGTTGCCGAGATAATCAATGATAATTCCGATACCGTTTGCTGATCCGGCGCCCTGGGACAAATCCCACGCCTGATAATTGTCCGACCCGGCATAGTCTATCAGTATGCCAGCCGCGAGATCATGCCCGCAGCCCTGCGAGACACCTTTCGCGAAATAGTAGTCATCGCCGGACTTGTCCATTAGAATGCCGAGGCAGAGATGAGTCCCCACACCCTGGGAGTACTGGTACGAGATATACTTGTCATTGCCCGCGAAGTCGGTCTGCATTCCGAGAGCGTACCAATAGGATGAACCCTGACCGAAAATATCCGACAGGTATGTGTCATGGCCGCTCGAATCGGCGAGAATCGCCACACCGCCCGACATATCAGGCCGCCAGCCGTAGGCGAATCCCTGCGACAACGAGATAAAGTGATCCTGATACCTGAGGACATCCGTGTATTTTCCGCCGGCGAAATAAATGTCGCTACCGCCGCCGTCAGCAAGCACGCCGAGACCTCGGACACCCGCAAAGGCCTGTCCGAAAAGCGCGCAGCGGTAGCTATCGATTCCACCGTAATCGAAGAGTGCGCCGATACCGAATGTACCCGCTCCCTGCGTGTGTGTGTCGCCAACATAGAAATCATCCCCCGCGCGGTCAATTAGAACACCGATCGAAAACAGGCCCGAACCCAGCGAGAAGCTGTATGCCTGGTACGAGTCATCTCCGGAATTGTCAATGAGTATGGCAGGGTAGAAAAACCCGCTTGCAATAGCGAAATCCTCTTTCGCCGTGTAGTAGTCGTCTCCTGATAGATCGAGAACGATCTGAGGCCCGTCTGTTCGAGTCAATTCATGCCGGTCATTACCCCCCAAATCCACAATGAGTGCGAAACTGCCCTGAAATGTGTTTTCTCCGTAGCCGCCTATCCCAACTCGGCCAGCGTCCGTCTCCAACGCAAACTGGAATTCGACCGAATCCACGAGCTTCGGCAGGCTGTCCATCAGCAGATCTGAAATATGGAGCATACGCCGAAATGACTCGGCATCAACATACGGCCGCACGGCGCGATAATCCGTGTCAATGATCAAGCGCTCGGCCATACCGACAAATCTCTCCATCAGCGAATCCTCATACTGCTGAATTGAATCGAGCACCTCGACCGGTGCATCTTCGAGGCCCTCGTCCTCAAGAATCAGACGGGGCAGCGTGTCTCGTATAAACGCACGGTGAGCTTCGGGCAGGCCTCTGAACGCTCTATCGCTCATCGTTCGGATATCAACGAGTTCTGATACGGCCAAATTAAGCAGACTCTTGAAATCATCCTCGTTTTCAGCCTGAAGGAAGCGAAGCTCCTCCCTCAAACTGACCAAACCGTTCCCGTATCCTGCGGAGCGAGCCGCAGAAACCTCTCTCGGAATTTCCTTCGGAGCGTGATACGGGCCGAGATTCACGAATCCAGCCTCTCTGAATCCTGCGAGAACCGGGAATAGCTTCTCACGTTGAGCAAACAACTCGGTGCTGAGAGTGTCCGAGAAGGGAATCATGTCCAGTGGATTTAGAGTCAACGAGTCCACTATCGGCAACCGGAACGAATCCGGATCAGCGTGGTCGGTCCTGAATGAGATGTCACTGAGTGTGCACTTGATGCCCATCAGGGCGTCCTCGAGAGCCTCAAAAGGTATCTGCGGCAAATCGTCTGACGGTCCCTGCTCACGTGGTGTCTTCTGCGCCGTGGAGACACCTGTAAGAAACAGTAAGAGTGAGAAGATGAGGCAGAATCGAGGGGTCATAATATGACGATTCTACATTGTATCTGCGGAAATGTCAATTCAAAAACCACACACAAAAAGGCGGCAGCCGGGTCTCCCCGAGCTACCGCCCACACGTTCGCACCTTCAAGCTTTATTCGCTACGGACGCGCCGTCGTGACGTCTGTTACATCGTTGACGTCATTCCAGAGAAGTCCGGTGTCGTCGATTGACCATTTATCGACCGTCGCGTCATCGTCAATACCCGGGTCCGGAGCCTCGGCCTCAGCAAGGAAGTTGGTGGCGTTGGCTGTCGGAACGGTGTAGGTATAACGACTTGTTGCCGGATCCGGAACTTCAACACCGAGGAGGTTGAAGTCGTCAGTGTAGGTTCCGTTCTCCTGGAAATAGGCACGGTTCATGACATAGATCTGCTTGAGAATTCCCTTGGCCTCAGACTGCTTCGACTTGGTTGATGCGGTCATGAATCTCGGGATAGCCAGGGCGGCAAGAATACCGATGATAACCACAACGATCATAAGCTCGATCAGTGTGAAACCCTTCTGGTTCTTCTGGAACTTTGAGAACATCTCGGACCCTCCTAATAGTTTTGGTTTTTGAAGCTTAATTTCTCTCTCGTCTCATTCCCTCGCTACTTTTCCTGTCACGCCCAGTAGTAATGCAAGGAGCAGGCCAAAACGGCCTTTTAGTTTCCCGAAAATCGTGATTCGTGTAAGAGCATGCCAACAGATGACTTGCAGATACCAGAATTGGGGATCGACTTTTACCACTTGAAGAAGGTTCGCTGAATTGTCCGGATTTATCTCTCGATATGCCATTCGCAGTTTGCAAAATGCAAGGACCACCAACGACTGGAATGCAGCCTAAGAAGGAAATCGCAATCTGCAGTTGCTCGGATATAAACACCCTTTGATGCGCTTTTGACCCCAAAGAGAAAAGGCCCGAAAATCGGGCCCTACTCAAACAAGGAACTGTGGATGAATCGCTGGCTATATTTATCAACTCTCGAGTACCATCGCTCACGACTGCGACCACCTACTCGGTCTATTCTACGAATATGTCATTAGTCGGATTCAAAAGCTCACCATCTTCGTCGATCGTCCAGACATCCGGCGCAGGGTCGTCATCCAGTCCCGGTGCCACGCATGTGGCCGTCGCGGTAAAAGCCGGACCAGTCACGGAAATTTCGTATTGATAGCGCGCTTCCTGCATCAACTCCGCGAGAATCGTCTGGAACGCGTTCGGATCGGCAGTTGTGAGAATCGCGCCGCCCGGATCCCAGTACGCACCATTTTCCTGAAAGTAAGCTCGCTGATTGATATATATCTGCTTCAGGATGAGCTTAGCCTCGGATTGTTTCGTTCTCGTGGAAGCTGACATGAATCTCGGAATCGCTATGGCAGCAAGTATGCCGATGATCACGACGACGATCATGAGTTCTATAAGCGTGAATCCTTTGTTAGACTTCGGACGCATTATGCCTCCATTCCAAGGTCAGCAAGTCTGGAGGCATTGCAGTGCAAATCTTATGCCGAAACATCCTCGCACCTGCAAGTGGCTGTAGTTGAATGGATTGACAATAGAGGGGCAGGGAGTCCCGTTGAGCCACAGAGCGATTTGCAATGTCTCGGGAAGCGATATGGTTGCAGAATGCAATGACATAGAGCCGGATCACGGCTTGTCGGGCTGCTTGATACCGTATCGTTCAAGCTTACGGTATAGCGTGGAAGGGTCAATCCCAAGTACCTTGGCGGCTTCGGTCTTTTTCCAATTAGTCTGATTGAGCGTCCAGAATATGTACGCTTTCTCGATCGACTCAAGTGTTGGCGACTCTGCCGGTTTGGCTGGAGCGCCTGCAATATCCTGTCGAGCAGCGTGATGAGTAGAAATCGATGACCCGGCTCCGCCTCGCATATTCTCCGGGAGGTCAGTCGGTTCGAGGATATCGCCCTTACATAGCAGAAGCGCCCTCTCCACTGAGTTTTCGAGCTCACGCACGTTACCCGGCCAGTCGTAGTTGAGAAGAACACTTAGCGCCGCATCGCTCAGCTTCTTGGGTTCCTGACGCATTTTATCGGAATAGACCCTAATGAAATGATGTGTCAGTAGTTCGATATCCTCGCTCCGCTCTCTAAGCGGCGGAATGAAGATTGGCAGAACGTTCAGGCGGTAGAACAGATCCGCGCGAAAACGGTTTGCGTTGACCTCGGCCTCGAGATCTGCATTGGTGGCCGCGATAAGGCGAACATCCACCGAAATCGGTTTCGTGGACCCGACCGGCGTTATCACCTTCTCCTCCAGCACCCTGAGAAGCTTGACCTGGATTGCGAGGGAGGTATTCCCGACCTCATCGAGAAAAAACGTGCCCTTGTCGGCCACCTTGAAAAGGCCGTCTTTGTCCTTGAAAGCGTTGGTGAAAGCTCCCTTGACGTGCCCGAAAAGCTCCGATTCGAGAAGCGTCTCCGGAAGCGCCGCACAGTTTATGGTGATGAACGGCTTACCGGCGCGATTGGAATGATAGTGTATCGCCTTGGCAACAAGGTCCTTACCGGTTCCACTCTCACCCCTTATCAGTACGGTCGCATCGGAATTCGCGACTGTACGGGCGATCTCCTTCATCTTCTTGACCGTCGGATTGTTGCCGAGGAAATTGTCGAATGAGAACTCGTTGGAAAGCGTGGACTTCAGCGCCTTGTTCTCCTCAGCGATGGATGCCTGCCTCAGGAGTTTCTTTAGGGTAAGCTTCACCTCATCGACCTTAAACGGCTTGGAAATATAGTCATAAGCGCCATTCCGCATTGCCTCGATCGCGGTGTCGACCGATGCAAACGCGGTCATGACTATGAAATTCACATTCTCATCGATTCCCTTAACCTTGGAGAGAAGCTCCAGACCGCTCATCTCAGGCATCATCAGGTCAGCAATTACCACATCCGGCGGTGATTTCTGGACCTTCTTAACCGCTTCCGATCCGCTGGAAGTGCTCGATACATCATAGCCCTCTTTGGAGAGCATGATCTCCATCATATTGCACATGCTCTCTTCGTCGTCGACGATGAGAATCCTGGCCTTGCTCATCTTTCTCTTTTCCTCCGGCATTCACATGTTTTATCGGACATTTGAGCGCCCATTATATGCTGGGCCGGCGCGGACTCTCGCATTTTGCGAAGATTGTGTCAAGTTCGCACACGGGTCAAACTGTGAGCAAATTTTCTTGTTGACGATTTCGGCGTCTGCGCATAACTTTCAACCGTTGATGCATGGGCTGTGCTTCCTCGCCTTCTTTTTGGCAACAATTGAACTCTGGCATCCGGTTTCATGTTTTGCTGATGTCGGCTGTTCAACTGATGCCGGGGCGAATTCCTGCGGCCCGTAATCGCTGAAGTTAATCGACTGGAGGTCGATACATAATTATAGCATGGAGCTAACATTCCACGAACAAACCACGCAAATAGTTAAGTAGGATTCAGCATTAGACTGAGGATGTATGGCAAAACAGGATTGGATGATGTATAGCACAGAAGATTCTCGCAAAAAGGAGTCACATATGCAGAATCGTATTGGATCAGTTGCGGGGAATATCTGGATGCAGCTTGAGCAGAACGGCGAGATGACGCCGCGCAAGCTCTCATCGAGCATAAAAGAGAAGACGGATGTCGTTCATCTCGCGCTCGGATGGCTCGCCAGAGAAAACAAGGTCCAGTTTGACCCGATGAAGACAACCTTCAAGGTCAAACTGCAAAGATAGGCATTTCCCGCCTAACGGTTTAAGTCGCCGGGATCATCTGATCCCGGCTTTTCCGTTTGCCCCCACTCCATGGAGCTTGTTGAAAAAGGAGTTTGGAGGGGGCTGTAAGGTCGTGTACGCCGAAGGCGGGTGTGACCTGACGATTGGCCGCATAAGCACTGGGCGTCGAAAGACGCCAGATCCTGCGGCCGCGTTTCGCGGGCGTGATCTGGCGTAACGGCTTTTTCACCCCCCGCACTGTATCAAACTTCACCAGTTCGACGAATCCCGCTGTCAGAATTCGAATTAACGCCGATGCAAGTACATAGGATCGTAATGGATGCCTTGCTGGCGTCACCATGGCAATCATCACTAAAAAGGACTTTCGGGCTAATCTGAAATCGCCCTGGCAGAATAGCCAAAACTGCCAGAGGGTTGTGGGAGGCGCGCTCGCAGTTATCGAGCGCGCCTTGTTTCGGGCCCAATTTATTAGCCCTCGCGGATCTCTTTCGTCTGTGCGATAACAGCAGCTCCAACCGAATCGCCCCAGACATTGACAGTGGTGCGGAATCTGTCGAGGAACCAGTCGACAGCCAGGATCGAGGCAATGCCCTCCACCGGCAGGCCAACAGACTCGAGCACCATAACCATCGTCACAAGTCCTGCCTGAGGTATACCTGCGGCACCGATAGCCGCGAGGTTCGCCGTGAAGAATATCACTACCTGCTGGCCCAGTGTTAGATCAATCCCGTAAAGCTGCGCTATGAATATGGCCGCTACGGCCTCATAGAGCGCAGTGCCGTCCATATTGATTGTCGCTCCGAGCGGCAACACGAAACGCGATGCCTTATGGCTTACCTTGTTCCTCGTCTCAACACTTTCCAGCGTAACCGGCAGAGTGGCGCTCGAGGAGGCGGTCGAAAACGCCGTAATGAGCGCCTGTATCATATTAGTCAGATATCTGAGCGGATTCTGCTTGCCGAGTATGCGCAATATGATGGGCAAAACGATTATGGCGTGTATCGTCAGCCCCATCAACACGGTGAGGAAATACTTCCCGAGGCCGAGCAACTCGTCCCCGAACGCCGAACCTCCCTCCTCCGCGAATTTCCCTGCTATCAGCCCGAAGACTCCGAACGGCGCAAACAGCATGATGATATGCACGAACTTCATAATCGCCTCATTGGCAGACTCGAAGAATTCGCGAAGTATCCTGCCCTTCTCCCCCATCGTGGTGAGTATTCCGCCTAAGACGAGCGAGAAGAAAATCAGAGGCAAAACCTGAGTTTCAGACATAGCGGCGAAGATGTTCGGTGGGATCATCCCAACGATCACATCGATGATGCTGTATTCACCCGGACGTACCACTTCGCCGCCGGTGATTGCCTCTCCCCCGTCTATGATGCCCGGCTGGATGATATTTACGAGGATAATACCGATCGTAACCGAAATCGCGGTTGTGCAGATATAAAACAGGATTGTCTTAAGGCCGGTTCTGCCCAACCGACGAACATCGCCGAGAGAGACGACTCCGGTAATCATACTCGTTACGATTAGCGGCACGACGATCATCTTGAGGGCGTTGATGAAGATCGTGCCGATCACGCTTGCCCATAGCATCTTCTCGCCGAAGAACCAGCCGGTAAGCAGACCGGCTACAATACCGATAATGATACCTGTTATGATATAGCGGTTCGCGTCTGAGCTCATCGGCAGCGTACTCCTCGTCGGGTTAGTCCTTTATAAGACATAAGCCCCGTTAACTCAACAACATTATCCGGCGTATAACCTGTGAGCTGACAGGGCTTAACGAAGACACCGTTATCCGAAATCGCTTGACTTGATCGGGCTATTGGGTAGATTTAGCACAAATCGGAATATGGGGTGAGGTTATGAAGAATAGAGCGGAAATAGTCATCATAGGGGGAGGCATCATTGGCTCCGCAATCGCATTCTACCTTGCGAAGAAGGGCAAGAAAGATGTCGTGATTCTCGAGAAAGACAAGTTCATTGGTGCGGGAGCAACCGCGAAGTGCGCCGGGGGAATCCGTGCGCAGTTCTCGTCCGAAATAAATGTCAAGATATCGCTGATGGCCGAAAATCTTCTCGAGAAATTCGAAGAGGAAACCGGCGAGGAGGGCATTTTCGATCAGTGTGGATATCTTTTTCTCGTCTCCACGCATGAACAGGAAGACATCTTTCGGAAGAATATGGAGCTGCAGCGCAAAAATGATGTCCCCGTCGACTGGCTCACCCCCGAGGAGATACAAGACCTCGCTCCGAAAGTGAAGCTCGACGATATCATCGGCGGTACATTCTGCAGAAAAGACGGGATCGGGGATCCGCACGTTTTCACGCACGGGTACGCCAATGCGGCAAAAAAGCTCGGAGTTGAGATTGAGCTCGAAAACGAAGTGACCGGTATCAACGTAGAATCCGGGAATGTGAAGAGCGTCTCCACTAACAAGGGCGATATTGAATGCGATCTCCTTATCGATGCCGCAGGCCCGCACATTGCGGAGGTCGCAAAACTCGCAGGCATAGAGCTACCCGTCGAGCCGGTAAGGCGCCAGATAAGTACGACCTCTCCCCTCTCATGGTTGCAGCCCACTTTCCCGATGGTAGTCGACGTCTCATCCGGACTCTATTTCCACCGCGAATCTGGCGGACTGCTTCTGGGGTGGGCCGATCCGAACACACCGCCGGGATTCGATGAATCTCTCGACCCGGATTACACCGATGAGATCATAATGAAGGCGATGGACCGCATCCCTCCGCTCGAAGACGCAGGCATAGCGTCGAGCTGGGCGGGTCTGTACGCCGTCACTCCGGATCACCACGCCATTCTCGGACACGTTCCCGACGTTAACAACCTTATCGTTGCAGGCGGATTCTCGGGGCACGGCTTCATGCACGGCCCGGCTGTGGGGCTGCTAATAGCGGAACTGATTGTCGATGGCAAGCCGAGCATAGATCTCAGTCCGCTCTCGATTGAGAGATTCAAGGAAAAGAAAGTCGTCAAGGAGACCGTGGTGATTTAGGTTGGCGTGGGGGCTGGTTATTCTGACTCTTCGGATTCGTCAGGCTTTTTGTTCTCAGGTGATGTCTTATTGATATCCACCATCTTGATCCCGCTAACATACTCGGTAACCGATGGCTCGACTGTCTTCATCAGCCTGCCGGTTACGTCTTTGATCCGTAACGCTGCGGATTCGATTGCTTCGAGCTTTCGCAGAACTGCGGGATCGATCTTGTCACGATCGACGAGAAGGAGCTGAACATTACCGAGCACGGCTGTGAGCGGGTTGTTTATCTCGTGATTGATCGTGACAGCAGTTTCAATTATTGCCTCGGTCCGGGCTCTTTTGAGCTCCCCGCCCGACGCAGTGGCTTTCACATCAGAATCCCGTAATGCCAGAGCGAGCTGGGATGACACCGCTTCGATGAAATCCTCTTCGACGGAAAGATTCCGCTCGCCGCTCGTTATTCCGGAGATTGTTCCGAGATTCTGATCACCGACAATCAACGGATATGAAAAGAGGCTGTGCCTGCCATCTCGATTGAATGTCAGGAAGAGATTGTTGACTTCGAAATTGCTCCGAAGCATCAGAATGAGTTTCTCTTCCATGTCATTCATGAGCGGCACGAAATCCTCGCTGCCGGAGTCGAAGTGCCCCCTGGTCTCGCCTTCGGCATCGAGGAGAGTGATCGCTGCGGCCTCTATGTCAAGAATATCGATAGAGTCGTCGAGCGCTGACTGGCAGGCCGAGGCGAAGTCGCCATCTTTGGCGGTTTTCACCGCAATCCGTCTCAGCGCTTCGTACTTGCGCCTGTACTGCTCGGCGCTGTCGTTTATGTCGTCTCTGTGTGCCACGCCCTGTTCCAAGCGCAATCCGTGTGCCGGATCACAATCGATGAGAACTCAAAAGTGAGTACGCCACCGTTGGCGGCCTCCTTTCGCTGTTCAAACTCTGAACAGCACGCTAACCAGCGGTGTATAAGTCTCTTGGCTAATATGTACTCAGGAGGCGCGAATGCGCAAGCTGTTTGTACGGAATGCTCGCGTCGAAGTCGACCTTTTCCCGCTCTCGCTGAACCTGAAACTCAATTCACATATCATGCATTTTCGGACTTCGGATTGTACGTTTTGCCGGCAGTTATGAGAGTCAACAACGAGAATCAACAATTCGCTTGACTTGACCGCAGTCGGGTGTAAATTGAGAGTTTTCTGAATCGGGAAGGGCAGCTCGATGCTTCACGATAAATGCGCAGTGTTTGGAATTTTCGGCGCGAAAAAAGCCGCAGAGCTGACCTACTTCGGTCTCTATTCACTACAGCACAGAGGCCAGGAATCCGCCGGAATAGTCGCGAGTGATCGCGGAACGATCAATATCCACAGGGGTATGGGCGAGGTCAGCGCCGTATTCGCATCTGAGGAAAATCTCAAGAAATTGAAGGGCAATTTCGCGGTCGGGCACAATCGTTATTCGACGACCGGCTCATCGACGATGAACAACGTACAGCCCCTCTATACTCATTTTCGCAATCAGTCTCTGGCGATATCTCATAACGGCAATATCACCAATGCGTTCGAGCTGAAGCGTCAGCTCGAGGGTTCGGGCGCAATCTTTCAGACTACGTCCGACTCAGAGATCATACTCCATATGATCGCGCGGTCGCGGGCCAAGACTATGCGCAAGAAGATCGCCACGTCACTTCGACGAGTTCAGGGCGCGTACAGCCTGGTCTTCCTCACCAACGAGGGTGTAATCGCTGCGCGAGATCCGAGAGGATTCAGGCCGCTTGCGCTGGGACGCCGCGGGAAATCGTGGGTCGTGGCATCGGAGACCTGCGCATTCGATATCATCGGTGCGAAGTATGTTCGGGATATCGACCCGGGCGAGGTGCTCGAGATTAACGCGGATGGACTCCACACGGAGACAATTCAGCATCTCAAGAACCAGTCGTTCTGCATCTTCGAGTATGTTTACTTCTCGCGGCCCGATTCGATGATATTCGGACAGAACGTGGACAAGATCCGCCGCAGGCTTGGACGTCAGCTTGCCAAAGAGCACCCGGCGGACGCGGATTTCGTGATTTCCGTGCCCGACTCTTCAAACACGGCAGCATTGGGCTACTCGGAAGCCTCCGGGCTTCGAATGGAAATCGGGCTGATCCGGAATCACTACATCGGCAGGACATTCATCGACCCTGAACAGAAGATCCGGGACCTCGATGTAAAAATCAAGTTCAACCCTGTGAAGGGCGTCCTGCAGGGTATGCGTGTAGTGGTCGTGGATGATTCTATCGTGCGCGGCACTACCTCACGCAAACTCGTGAAGCTCCTCCGCGATGCCGGCGCCAGGGAAGTCCATATGCGAATATCCTCACCGCCTATCATAAGTCCATGCTACTACGGAATAGACATGCCGACGAAACGGGAGCTTATCGGCTCTCAGCTGTCGATCGAGCAGATACGGCGCCGTCTCGGAGCCGACACACTCGGTTATCTCTCGCTGGAGGGAATGCTGGCGGTGACCTCGATTCCAAATGATGATTTCTGCGTTGCCTGCTTCTCAGGAAAATACCCGACCCCAATCGAAAACAACCGCGACAAACTAAAGCTCGGCTAATTAGCACGTTGACGATTCCGATAATTGTATTATCATCAGGTGAATAGTCTACGTATTCTTTCCTGACGAGACAGTGAGTCAATATGCCCAAACACCAAAACCTCATACTGGTTGCCATCGCTTGCCTGTTAGCAAGCTCTGCAATTCTCGCCGCGTCTGATTCGAAGTCAGAAGGAGTCTCCCTGTCTCAGAACATGATAGTCGATCGGGTCGTTATCAAGTTCCGGGATGACGCAAAGGTACGTTTGCGCAACGATTCCCTGACGAGCCTCACCGGAGTCGATCTGTCTCGTATAAATCACCACCAAAAATCGCGCCAAATCAAACCGCTCTTCGCAAGAACCGAATCGATTCTCGATCAGGAGTATGAAACATTGAAGCCGACCGGACTAAGAAGAGTTCAGAACAAGAACTCTTACTTCAAGATCGAGGTCAGCGGTCGTCGCGAAGCTGAACAGATCGTGCACGAGTATTTCGATCTGCCATACGTTGAGTATTGCTACGCCGAACCAGAACCGGAACCGGCCGGCGACATACCGCCGCCGACACCGGATTACATGGCCTCCCAGGGCTATCTCTTCTCGCCTCCGGAGGGCATCGGTGCCGATTCGATATGGAAAGTTGCGGGTGGCACCGGTGTCGGTGTGAACATCATCGACATCGAGGGTGACTGGAACCCGGACCACGAGGACTTCGCCGACAACGTTGGCTCAATACTGGCCGGCATACCGGTGGGGATTAACGATTGGATTCAGCATGGTACTGCAGTAACCGGCATTATAGCCGCCGACTCGAATGAGTACGGCGTCACCGGGATCGCATACGACGCCGAAATCGACTATATCTCGGTTGGCAACATGGGTATCGCCGAAGCTGTGGATATAGCAGCGGCGAATCTCGACCCCGGCGACATTATGCTTCTCGAACTCCATACACCCGGTCCGCGCTACGACTTCGTGCCAACGTTTGACAAGAAGGGCTATGTGCCGGTCGAATATTTCGATGCGAATTTCGATGCCGTTCAGATGGCGTCCGCAAGGGGCATAATAGTCGTCGCTGTCGCGGGAAACGGCTGGGAGGATCTCGATGATCCGATATATGAGAGTCGATTTGATCGGTCGTTCCGTGACTCGCGCGCGATACTCGTGGGCGCAGGAGCTCCTCCAAACGGACAGTACGGTCCGGACAGATCGCGCCTATATTTCTCCAACTACGGCTCTCGCGTGGACCTGCAGGGCTGGGGCAAGAGCGTCTATACGACCGGCTACGGCTCGATTTTCAACGGCGATGGCGACACGAATCAATATTATACAGAGGCGTTTGGCGGAACCTCGGCGGCGGCTCCGATAATAGTCGGTGCCGTAGCGGCGTTGCAGGGAGTATTTAGATCAATGCATGGCGCTACGATGACCGCAGAGGCTGTGCGGGTCCTTCTGGCAAACACCGGTACGCCGCAAAGCAATCCCGATGAGTGGATCGGCCCGAGACCTGACCTCACAAGCGCCCTCGACTTTCTGCCATCCGCCGGACTCACGAGCAATCCGCTCGCAGTTATTGACACAGTGTTGCACGGCGAAGACACAGCACGGAACATCAGCCTGATAAACCGCGATACATCTAACGCCGTTACGTTTACGATTACGATTGATGACGATCTCGGGGGCAGCCCGTATTCGGGCTGGCTCGAAGTCTCCCCGCTGTCTGGTACGATTCCCGCAGGCGATTCGAGCACAGTCACAGTCGAAATGCTGAGCGGATTCATCACCGACACAACCGACACGCACAAAGGGCTGATCAAGGTCAGTCACGGCGACTGGACCTCTCTTCGAGTCCCCGTCTTCTTCACCGTTAAGTGTAACGACTCGAGCTATCAGGTTCTAAGAAGTGATCAATCCGGTGAAATTGAATTCTCATGGGTGGACATCACCGAAATCGGAACACGACTACCAGACAGCGCATTCCACAACCACGAGCGTCCGGTCGGGTATCTCGACGACGGCACCTCGAACCAGATACCACTCGATTTCATTTTTAATTTCTACAACAGCTTCTTCGAACACATCTATGTCGGGGTCAACGGCGCCCTGTCTTTCGTATCGGATGCGATCGACTATGATGGGTACTTCAATGAGATGCCGCTACCCAGACCCGGCATACCCGCACTGCTTGTACCGTTCTGGAATGACCTGACTCTGGATGAGACCGGCAACGGCCACGGTGACATCTATTACTACAGCGCACCGACGGGCGACAGTATCGTGATCGAATACAGCGAAATATCGAGTTTTGACTCGGAGGGTGATTCGCTCATCACATTCGAGGTCATCCTGACTTCCGACAACAGAATTACGTTCCAGTACCTTAACGTCGGCAACTCGGGACTCGAGCAGAGCGCTCTCGTTGGGATAAGCCTTGATGATGGCTGCAGGATGGTCAATCACTGTGATCTCTCGAACCCGATCGAGCACATACCGGCAGATTCACTCAGGATCGACTTCATTCCGATCTTCGACTTCTTCGTCGAATCCGGGGACGTCAACAGTTCAGGCGCTATTGACATAGATGACATCGTTTATCTGATAGCGTTTGTTTTCACCGGCGGGCCGGAACCGATACCTCCCCCGGCCGGTGACTGCAACTGCTCCGGCGGAACGGACATCGATGACGTCGTGTACCTCATCGCATACGTATTTCAGAGCGGGCCGACGCCGTGCGGCTTCGAGTTTTGAGATCTCAGTCTGTTTGAGAGAATCAGGCAAACTACGGTGAGAGCAGTGAAAGCCCAAACGGGAAAATCGAATTGGGGAACAAACCGAGCGCGAACACGCCCATCACAGTCACAACCAGCCCAACATAGAGGAAGGCCGGGTACGTAACCGGCTTAAACTCGGTCTCTGTATCAATCATGAACATCACGACAACTATTCGAAGATAGTAGTATACTGAGATGAGACTGTTGATTACTGCGATAACGGCGAGGAGAACATGTCCCTCGGTTATCGCGGCCTTAAACAGGAAGAACTTGGCGGCAAACCCCGCAGTCGGCGGAATACCGCCGAGGGATATCATGAAGAGAGTCATCGTTGCGCCGAGAATAGGATGACGTCTCCCGAGTCCGGTGAAACCGGTAAGGTCGGTGTCGCCATCCTCTTTGGCCTCGACCGCCAGCACGACCATGAACGCCCCGACATTCATCACGGTATAGGCCAGCGTGTAGAAAACGGCGGCCGAAACGGCCTCCTCGGATGCCGCGACAAATGCAATGAGCATGTATCCTGCGTGAGCGATGGACGAATACGCGAGCATTCGCTTCACGTTAGATTGTGCAATGGCGAGGATATTCCCGGTGAACATCGTGAGAATCGAGAGTGCCCAGAAGATCGGGACCAACTGCGACGAGTACTCGCCGAACGCGAAGATGAACACGCGAATCAGCACAGCGATTGCAGCCGCCTTGGGACCTGCCGACATGAACGCTGTTACCATAGTCGGAGCACCCTGATAGACATCCGGCACCCACATATGGAACGGGAACGACGCTATCTTGAATCCGAGACCAATCAGAAGCATGGCCCCGCCGAGCATCAAGTAGATGTGCGAATTCTCGAACTTGTACTGCTCGGGACTAAACATGCTCGAGATCGATGTCGTGCCGAGAGCACCGAACACGAACGCAAGACCGAACACAACGAAGCCGGTAGCAAACGCACCGAGAAGGAAATATTTGACCGACGCCTCACTCGATTTGAGATCGTCCCGCTGGAAACCGGCGAGCACGTAGAGGCAGACGGACATTATCTCGAGTCCGATGAAGAATACGATCAGATCACCTGCGGATGACATGAGCATCATCCCGAGCGTGGCAAAGAGCAGCAGCGCATAGTACTCACCGGCCGCCCATGATCGTGCACGGATGAAATTGTCCGACATGAAGATCACGAGAAGTGTTCCAAGGAGGAAAACCGCCTTGAACAGCAGCGAGAGCTGATCAATGACGTAGAGGCCGGCGAAAGTCGTCGTGTATGTCCCCCAGGTGTAGAACAAGGCTGCTGCCGCCGCTATCACTCCGAGCCACGATAGATGACCGGTAAGCCATCTTTTGTCGCGACTGATAAACGGAGCTACGAGCATCACCAGGAGCGCGAACGCGCCGATGATGATCTCCGGGATGATCGCCGAGTATTCTATAGTCGGAAACTGCAATTCCATCTTATCTCTCTCACTCGATTCAAGAAATCTGTCGGGCGAACCGCCCGAGATTATCTAAAATCCTCAGCCTCCACCAAAGCCGAGTTGAACGTCATCACCGGTAACAATGACCGGCACTATCCTCTGCCCATCAGAGTATTTCAATGCCGCCTCTGCGTTCTTTGGATCCGCCTTGACGTCGAATTCGTCGTACTCGACTCCGCGTTTCTGAAGGTCTTCCTTCGCAGCCGCGCAGTACGGGCATCCCTGTTTGATATATATTTTGACTTCTGCCACAGTGATTACTCCTCACTCTCATCGATTTGGGAAGTTACATTGAAACCATACTCTTGCGTCTTGCTCGGCTGTTCGTCGACTTGAGCGATCCGCGCCTTGCGCAATATCAAATCGAGTGACTTCTCCATCGGATCAAAGAATGTCTTCGGGTAGAGTCCAATCCAGAAAATCAGAACTATCAAAGGTATCAGAATCAGCTTCTCGCGCAGATTTATATCTTTAAGATTTTTGTTTTCCTCATTTACGATCTCTCCGAACACTGTCCGCTGCAGCATCCAGAGCATATACCCGGCCGCGAGAATGATCCCGAACGCCGCCAGTACTGCATACGTCACGTTAGCCTTGAACACTCCAAGCAGGATCAAAAATTCGCCTACGAAACCATTCGTGAACGGCAACCCAATCGACGACAGCGAAACGATAATGAAGAATGTCGTCCAGACCGGCATCGATGTAAACAGCCCATTCAGGTCTCGGATCATCCGCGTGTGACGCCGTTCATATATCATCCCCACAATAAGGAACAGCGCGCCCGTAGATATGCCATGATTGATCATCTGAATTACCGCACCCTGCATACCCTGCATGTTCAGAGCAGTCATTCCGAGCATAATGAATCCGAGATGCGAAACGGACGAAAACGCTACGAGTGACTTGACGTCCTTCTGAACCATTGCCACAAGTGCGCCGTAGATTATGCCTATCACTGCGAGGACGGATATCAGAGGAATATATTCATGGAACGCATCCGGAAACAGAGGAATGCAGAAACGCAGGAATCCGTAAGTTCCCATTTTCAGCAGCACGCCCGCGAGAATTACCGATCCCGCAGTAGGCGCCTGAACATGAGCGTCCGGAAGCCAGGTGTGGAACGGGAACATCGGAACCTTGATCGCGAACGCCAGCGCGAACGCCGCGAACAGCCACATCTGAACCTGAAGCGAGATATCCAGCTTGAACATATCCAGCAGATCAAACGAGTAATACCCCATGGCCGAATGATGCATGATGAGCAGTGCGACGATTGCGACAAGCATCATGAGCGAACCGACGAGTGTAAAGAGCACGAACTTGATCGTGGCGTAGAGTCGATTAACACCGCCCCACAACCCGATCAGGAAATACATCGGTATCAGCATCAGCTCCCAGAAGACATAGAAGAGGAACAGGTCAAGCGCAATGAACACCCCGAGCATTCCGACTTCCAGAAGAAGAAGTGAGATCAGGTAGCCCTTCAGCCTGTCCTTTATTGCCGACCAGGATGACCAGATAGCCAGCCAGGTAAGGAAAGTGGTCAGGATATAGAGCCAAAGGCTGAGACCATCCATGCCGATGCTATATGATATTCCCCAGTCAACTATCCATGGAATCTTGACCGCGAACTGCATTCCGGGCATATCGGAGTCGAAGTTGAAGTAGAGATAGAGCGACAGCACAAACGTGGCAAACGAGAATACCCACGCCACATACTTCAGTGCATTCTCCGACTCCTTCCGAATCGGCATCAGAACGAGAATGCCGAGAAGCGGTAGAAAAGTCGTTATTGTCAATATATAGTCGTTCATCCTACCTCAACGAAAGAAAGAAGAACACAACCACTACAACTCCACAGAGGAAGAACAGGGCGTAGTTGCGAACGAGCCCCGTCTGCATCTTGCGGCCGGACGACGAGAACGACTGGACCATGTAGGCTAGCCCGTTCACTATTCCATCTATGATCGCCACATCGACAACCTTCCACAAAAATATGGAGAAGTTGACGAGCGGTTTTACTATCAGTGCATTGTAGATTTCATCAACATAGTACTTGTTGTAGACAAGCTTGTGCAGTCCGGACATGCTGGTGCGGAGCTTTGTGGCGAGTTCCGGCTTGCGAACATATAGCATATACGCGAAATAGATCGCAACGAGCGCCAGGAACACTGTGATAGCCATCAGCATATACTCGGTCGAATGTCCGAACGCGTGCGCCTCGTGATGAGCAATTGCCTCACCTTGCGCAAACACCGGGTGCAGGAAATGTTCGAACTGATTTCCGCCCCCGAGCGATTCCGGAATGCCTATCCAGCCTCCTGCGACGGACAACACAGCAAGCACGACCAGCGCAAACAACATCGATTTGGGGGATTCGTGCAAATGCTCCCCCGTATGCTGATCGTAGCGTCCCTTGCCGAAGAAAGTCAGGAAGACCAGCCTGAACATGTAGAACGCAGTGATTGCGGCTGTGACGGCACCGACTATCCATAAAATCACGCCGTAGTCCGGCGCATTGACGGCTTTCCAGAGAATTTCATCCTTCGAGAAGAACCCTGAGAAGCCCGGAATGCCGGCGATCGCAAGTGTGGCGAGCAGCATCGTCCAGTAGGTCACCTTGATCTTGCTTCTAAGCCCGCCCATCTTTCGCATGTCCTGCTCTTCCGACATCGCATGGATCACCGATCCAGCCCCGAGGAAAAGAAGCGCTTTGAAGAATGCGTGAGTCATGAGGTGAAACACTCCTGCGCCGAATGCGGCAACGCCGCAAGCGAGAAACATATACCCGAGCTGCGATATAGTCGAATACGCAAGTACGCGTTTAATATCATTCTGCGCCATACCCATCGTCGCCGCAAAGAACGCTGTCGCCGCACCGATTATCGCTACCACGAGCAGAGTCGTCGGCGAGAGCAGGTAGAGCACATTGCACCGCGCGACCATATAGACTCCCGCAGTTACCATAGTCGCGGCATGAATCAATGCCGAAACCGGCGTAGGGCCTTCCATGGCGTCCGGCAGCCAGACATAAAGAGGTATCTGCGCCGATTTGCCGGTTGCTCCTACAAATAAGAGGAGGGTAATTGTCATCATCAGCGTGCTGCCGACATGGTACTCAGTCGATGCAGCCTGAAATACTTCCGAAAAATTGAGTGATCCGAACGTCCAGAAGATCAGCATAATCCCGATAGCGAAACCAAAATCGCCGATCCTGTTGACTATGAATGCTTTCTTACCCGCGGATGCCGCCGACTGCTTCTTGTACCAGAACCCGATCAGAAGATACGAACAGAGTCCGACCGCCTCCCAGCCGACATACAGCAGGAGGAAATTGTTCGCCAGCACCAGCGTAAGCATAGATGCCGCGAACAGATTCATATAAGTGAAGAAGCGCGAGAACTCTTCGTCGTGCGACATGTATCCGATCGAATAGACATGAATAAGAAATCCGACACCGGACACCACGAGTATCATGACAGCAGAAAGTGGATCCAAAAGAAACGCGACGTCGACATGGAATACACCCGATGGTATCCAGGTGAAGAGTACCTGCTCGACCGCGCGGTATTCCGCATCGAGACCGAGAAGATCGATCAGCGCCTTAACCGAGACCAGGAATGACGCACCAACTGAACCACACGCTATCAGCGCGACCACACTTCTCGGCAGTCGCTTGCCGATCAAACCGTTGATCAGAAAACCGACCAGCGGCAGGAATGGTATGATCCAGAGGTAGTTCATCTAATCGGTCTCTCCCCTATCTCTGCATAATGTTGAATTCGTCGACATTTATGGTCTCGCGGTTACGGAATGCCGCGACAATAATTGCGAGTCCGACGGCTGCTTCGGCAGCGGCCACCGCAAAGACTATGAACACGAAAATATGCCCTGAGACATCCTGAAGCGACCGCGCGAACGCGATCAGCGCGAGGTTGCAGCCGTTGAGCATGATCTCGACCGACATGAACATGACGATCATGTTACGCGACACGAGCACGCCGATCACACCGATGGAAAATATCAGCCCCGATAGAATCAGATATGCCTCGAGCGGAATCATATCAGTCGTCCAGTCTCCTCTTGGCAAGCACCACAGCTCCGAGTATCGCAGCCATCAAAAGAAACGATGTCGCCTCGAAAGGCAAGACATATTTCGTAAACAGCAGCTCCCCAATCGATTCCACAGATCCAAAGTCCGGCGGAACGGTTACGGCGGAGGCCTCCTGGGTCTGCCCGCGTATTATGACCAGGATAATTTCGACAATGAGCGCGGCGCCGAGCACCACGGCAGCGAACCTCTGGAATGGGTATTTGTCTTTGCCGAACTCATCCTCGCGCAGATTCAGGAGCATGATGATGAACAGAAACAGCACCAGTATCGCCCCGGCGTACACAATTATCTGCAACGCCGCAACGAACAGAGCCGATAGCTGCACGAACAGTATCGCCTGCGCAAAGAACGCCATAATCAGAAATATAACTGATCGTACAGGGCTCTTCTGCGTGATCACAAGGATACAGCAGACTACTGATGTGAAGGCGGCGATTCCAAAGATTACCCAGTCCAGCATAGAATTCCCAGCTTAGCTTTGGTCCCTAACTCCAGTATGGTCTTCTCTTCTTGCGAATGAATCTCACCGGTGACGGCTTCTCGCGAGGCCATTTCACCAGCATGTCTTCCTTGGTGTAGATGAACTTCTCCCTGGAATCAGCGGAGAATTCATACTCCTTACCGAGGAAGATCGCTTCTTCCGGACAGGCCTCCTCGCAGTATCCGCAGAAAATACAGCGAATCTCATTTATCTCGTAGATACGAGCCTTGCGTTCTCCCTTGTCTGTCTCTTCGGGTTCCATATAGATAGCATCCGCCGGGCATGCAGCAGCGCACAGCCCGCAGCACACGCATCTTTCGGAACCGTCTTCGTACCTCTCGAGAAAATGAAGTCCACGATACCGGGGAAACATGTCTCTCTTCTCTTTCGGATACTGAAAAGAGACCGGCTTCCGCAGCATATTCTTCAGCGTCGTGAAGTAGCCTATCGGAATCGCAAGAAAATATCTCTTAATCCACTCAAACATTGTGTTCCCGTTTACAGTTTGAAGAAAGCTGTTACTATAACGTTGACCAGCGCTACCGGCAAAATCACCTTCCATCCGAAATTCATGAGCTGATCGTATCTAAACCTTGGCAGCGTCCCACGCGTCCAGATATAGAAAACCTGGAAGATCGCCACCTTGATAATGAACCAGACTATCGGTGGCAGCACCGGCCCCTGCCAGCCACCGAAAAACAGCGTCGCCCCTATTGCGCCCACGGTTATCATATTCGCGTATTCGCCGACGAAGAACATACCGAATTTCATGGAAGAATACTCAGTGTGATACCCGGCTACAAGCTCACTCTCCGCTTCCGGGAGGTCGAACGGTGAGCGGTTAGTCTCCGCCATCGCACAAATCATATACAGGATGAACGCCACCGGATTCTTGAAGAAGAACCAGTCCAGAACCGAGCTCTGCTGTCTCACGATCTCCACCAGATTCAGCGATCCGGCCATCAAAACTACGGTGACTATAGCGAGACCCATTCCGACTTCGTATGAGATCATCTGCGCCGAGGATCGAAGCCCTCCAAGCAGAGAGTATTTCGAGTTCGATGCCCATCCCGCCATGATCAGAGCGTAGACCTCGAGTGAGGTCACCGCGAGTATAAACAGAACTCCGATACTCAGGTTCGAGATCACCATATCGACCTCATAGCCGAAGATGTTGATCGTATCACCGAAGGGCACAACCGCGATCGAGAGCGTTGCCGGAATGAACGCCGCGAGCGGGGCAAGCGCGTATATTGTTCGATCCACATGTCCCGGGATGATGTCTTCCTTGAAGACCAGCTTGATCATATCCGCAAGCGGCTGAAGCAAACCCTGCGGGCCGGCATTCATCGGACCGAGCCGGGTCTGGATTCGCGCCACGAGCTTACGCTCGAGCCATGTCATGTATGCGCATCCGGTTAGAAGGACCGCAAACACAACCACCACTTTAACGGCAGATATGATAACGAATTCCCAGGTCATCCTATACCTTCACAAGAGAAACCATGTCTATGTCAATGTTCCTGTTTCGCAATTGATTCGCCTGCATCTCCGCGAAATTATCCGGAATCCAGATTACATCATCCGGCAACCGGTCAACCACCTTCACCGGACCGACTATCTTGCCTGACTTGTTCTCGGCTTTCATCAGATCTCCGTCACCGACCTCGAACTTTTCCGCCGTCGCGCGAGAGATACCGATATAAGGCTCGCCCATGAATCTCATCAAGCTCTCGCAGCGAGTCGACCGATTGCGCCCAATATGGTGATCTCCCTCACCGGTAATCAAGACAAAATCCCGTTCCGGTTCTATCTCGGCATTCTTCTGCTCGACAATCTGGAAGTGAGCGTTCTGATTGACCTTCGTGCCGGACGGAATGCAAATGCCTTCCGCCGGGAACGTAGCGAAGTTCTTCTCTTCCGCGCCGGGGATCATCTTAACGAAATCGTTGAATATATCTTCGCCCTTCTCGTAACCAAACTCGACTTCAAGAAGTCGTGCCAGGTCAGCGAAGATGCGCCATGCCGGCTTCGAGGGCTTGATCGGTTTCAACACCTGCTCAAACTTCTGAACTCTTCCCTCCCAGGTACAGAAACTGCCTGCAGATTCCGTATAGCTGGACATCGGAAGCAGAACATCAGCAAGTTTACCGGTCTCGGTCAGATACAGGTCGCTGACCACGAGGAAATCGAGCTTCGTGAGAGCGGAACAGATGTACGAACCGTCCGGATATTCCGTCACCGGGTCGGCACCTGCAACGAACGTCAGCTCGACCTTGTTGTCCTGCATTTGCCGGAGTACGTCAATAGTATCGGCGCCCTCTCTGTCGGAGACACCCTCCGGCCAGACATCCTTCAACTCCTCACGCTTGTCGAGAGTCTTGTAAATCGGCAGCTTGTCGGGTCGCATACCGAAGAGGTAGCAGCCACGGTTGTTACCGCCACGACGCTGTATCAGTATGCTCTTCTTTTCGTCATTCAAGCTTCCGCCGACCTTCGCAACATTGTATAGAGCACGCAGAATGCCGTCGCGCTGATAGTGCAGAGAGACATGCGAGCCCGTTATAAAGACAGCTCGCCTGGCTCCGGCGATTTTCCTGGCGAGAGTCTTTAGCGTCTCCAGATCGATATTGGCATCCTTTGCCACTTTCTCGAGCGAACAGGTTCGGGTCTTGTCGAGAAAGGCCTTGATGTCACTGTCTGTCAAGCCGGTAGACTCTGAATCATAGAGCTTTTTCTCAAGGATATATCGTGTGATCGCGTTGAGTATCGCAACCTCTGAATTGTACTTGTAGACCAGTTCCGTACCCGAGCGCACGAGTCGAGTCGGCGCCGGATTCAGCAGGAAGATGTCTCCCTCGTTCTCGCGGCGAGCTTTCAGCACACGCAGAGCAGTGATCGGATTCTCGCTGTGCAGGTCCGATCCGAGTATAACAAACAGGTCGGCATCCTCGATATCCTCGTATTCGAGATTGGTCCCGGCTATTCCGAGATCTTCCAGCTCCTCAACATGCGAGAGCTTCTTCTTCCGATGCAGCCTGTGATCTATCGAATTCGACCCAACGACCGACCGCATAAAACGACCGATAACGTAGTAATCCTCGTTGGAGAGATCATCACCGACAAGCGCCGCAATCCCCTGCGGACCGAGCTTCTCCTTTATCGAGGAGAGCTTTTTGCGTATCGCCTCGAAAGCCTCCCCCCAGGAGCATTCCACCAGCTCGCCGCCCTTCTTGATCATCGGGCTTTTGAGCCGATCGGCATGATGCACAAACTGGTAGCCGTACCTGCCGACGTCGCAGAGGAATCCCTCGTCGACCTTGTCGTTGCGGTTTACCGTGTTGCGGTATATCTTATCTCTGAAAGTCCACGAAATGATATTGCAGCCGTCCGGGCAGTGATTGCAGACGGTCTTCTTCTGGGTCGTGAGCCAGACTCGAACCTTGTACCGCCAGTCACGGTTCAGAAGCGCACCAACCGGGCAGTATTCGACGACATTCCCTGAGTACAGGTTTCGGATTTCACGCCCGGGAGGCGGAAGGATCTCCGTTCCGTGCCCTCGCTGATAAGCACCGAGATCATCCTCTTCGAATACCTCGTCAACGAGACGGGTGCACCGGTAGCAGTGAATGCAGCGATTCTGGTTGCGGATTATCTCCGGCCCGATCGGCAGGTCGTCGAATGTAGATTCCTCGACATCCCACCTCTGCCTCGGCTCGTGAGTGCGAGCTTTGTCAATGCCGTATCGGTAGGTGATATTCTGCAACGGGCACTCTCCGCCCTTGTCGCATGTCGGGCAGTCGAGCGGATGATTGAGCAGTATGAATTCAATCACGCCGCGCCGGCCCTTGGTGACACGCTCATTCTGCGTGAACACCTCCATGCCATCGGCTGCCGGAGTTGCGCACGATACCTGCAGCTTTGGCCAGTCCTTGACCTCGACAAGACAGACTCTGCAAGCGCCAACGGACTTCAATTTGGGATGGTAACAGAAGTACGGAATATCGATTCCATTATCGAGAGCGGCTTCGAGGATCGTTTTCCCCTTGGTCGTCTCGACCTCCTGACCATCTATTTGGAACTTAATCTTTTCCATTATGCGAAACTATAAAACCTATTAGCTACCATACATTTCTTGTGCTTGATATGAAATTCAAACTCATCGGTGAATGTCTTCGCAAACGCCCTTACGGGCATCGCAGCAGCATCACCCAGGGGGCAGATAGTATGCCCTTCAATGTTGTCGCACGTGTCGAGCAACACCTCGATATCGTCTTCGCGGCCCTCACCACGTTCTATACGATCCAGCATTTCGTACATCCACTGTGTGCCCATCCTGCACGGGGTGCACTTGCCGCACGACTCGTGCATGTAGAAATACGCCAGCACTCGCGCCGCCCACACCATGCAGGTATCTTCGTGCATGACGACGACACCGCCCGATCCGAGCATCGAGCCTGCTTCTGCAACCGACTCGAAATCGAGGGAGACATCAATTTTGTCAGGAGTGAGAACCGGAGTCGATGATCCGCCCGGAATGATCGCCTTGAGCTTCTTACCGTCGACCACACCACCTCCGAGATCGTTAATCAGATACGAAAGCGGCGTACCCAGCTCCAGCTCGTAGTTGCCGGGGCGATTGACATGCCCCGAGAGGCAGAATATCCTGGTACCGGCCGACTTCTCTGTTCCCATCGACTTATACCACTCGGCGCCCTTCTCGATGATATACGGCAGGTTGGCCAGAGTCTCAACGTTGTTTACCACTGTCGGACTGGCATAAAGACCCTCGACCGCAGGAAATGGCGGTCTCATACGTGACATGCCGCGCTTGCCCTCAAGTGAATTGAGCAGCGCGGTCTCCTCACCACATATGTACGCACCGCCACCCGTATGGACGGTCAGTTCGAGGTCATATCCGGTACCGAATATGTTCTTGCCGAGATAGCCCTTCTCGTAGGCTTCGGCGACAGCAGCCTTCACGCGTACCGCCGGAAATACGAACTCGCCACGAATGTAGATGAAGCAATGGTGCGCCCCGATAGCATACGAGGATATACACATCCCCTCGATGACACGATGCGGGTCGCGCTCCATCAAGACGCGGTCCTTGCAGGTGCCCGGTTCAGACTCATCAGCATTGCAGACCAGGTATTTCGGCCTGGGGTGCTCCTTCGGCACGAAGCCCCATTTCACACCGGCCGGGAATCCCGCACCGCCACGACCACGAAGGCCGGAGGTCTTGACCTCCTCGATGACCTCTTCGGGCTTCATCTCCTTCAGGACCTTTTCCCACGCCTTATAGCCGCCCTCGGCGACATACCTCTCCATCTTGTGCTGATCGGGATTCTTCTCAAGCTTGTCGAACAGAACCTTGAGCTCCGCCATGCTAACCCTGCTTCTTCAAATCTTCAATTATCTGATCCACTTTTTCGTGGGTCAGATTCTCATAAAACTCTTTGTTGATTTGCATCATAGGCGCTGTTGTGCACGACCCCAGACATTCGACCGCAACGATCGTAAACAAGCCATCCTCGGTAGTCTCCCCGAGCTCGACATTGAGTTTCTTCTTCAGATACTCGATGAGCGACTCGGCGCCAAGCAGCGCACACGATATATTCTGACAAACCTGGATGTAGTATTTGCCGACGGGCTTCTTCGGAAACATCGTGTAGAACGACGCCGCCTCGGCGACATCGATAACATTCAGATCGAGAGTCTCTGCAATCTCGCGGTATACATCATCGTTGAGATGGCCCACCTGCCAGTAAGCCTCCGTCAGCGCCGGCAGAATGCAGGACCGTCTCTCCGGATATTTCGGTATGGTATCCTTTATTCTCTTTTTTGTCTCGTCGGTTAAGATCATCTGTCGACCTCACCAAGCACGATATCGATTGATCCGATTGCCGCGATAACATCCGCAAACAGGCCACCCTTGCACAGCTTGTCCAGTACGGAAATGTTGATAAACGACGGCGGCCGAACTCTCACTCTGTACGGATACGGGCCGCCATCGGAGACGATATAGTAGCCTATCTCGCCCTTGGGCGACTCAATACCCTGATACACCTCGCCGACCGGCGGGTGAATTCCCTCGGTGATGATCTTGAAGTGGAAGATCAACGCTTCCATTTCCTCCATCACGCGTTCCTTGGGCGGCAAAACAACGCCCGGCGCATCGGCGCGGTACGGCCCTTCCGGCATTCCGTCCAGAGCCTGTTTCACAATCTTCAGACTCTCGCGCATCTCCTGCAATCGAACGAGGTACCTCGCATACACATCACAGCCATCATTAGTCGGGATTTCGAAATCGAATTTATCGTACGATGAATAAGGCTTTGCTTTTCGCAGATCGTGTTTGAAGCCGCAAGCGCGAAGAAGTGGTCCGGTCAGGCCGGAACTAATGGCTTCCTCGGGCGATATCTTAGCAACTCCGATCGTGCGATTTCGCCAGATCGGGTTGTTCGTAAGCAGGTCTTCGTACTCGTCGAATCTACCCGGGAAATAGTCCAGAATATCTTTGACAGCCGTTTCGAAACCATCCGGGATATCTTCCGCCAATCCGCCGATTCTGAAATACGTCGACATCATCCGCTGACCAGATACCAGCTCGTACATCTCGACCACTTTCTCACGCTCTCGGAAAGCGTAGAGAAGCATACTCATGGCCCCGATGTCCAGCGCGTGAGTTCCCAGCCAGACCAGATGCGAGTTCAGTCGCGTAAGCTCGGTCATGAGAACGCGCATCCACTGAGCTTTCGGCGGAATTTCGAGACCAAACAGCTTCTCGACCGCCAGGCAGTACCCGAGGTTGTTTGACATCGGAGCAAGGTAATCCATCCGGTCGGTCATGGGAATGACTTTAGACCAGTGCTTGGCTTCCGCAGTCTTCTCGATTCCGGTGTGAAGATATCCAACAACCGGATAAGCACGCAAAACCTTTTCGCCCTCGAGATCGAGCATGACCCGCAGTACTCCATGAGTGGCGGGATGCTGCGGCCCCATGTTCAATGTCATAGTCTTCGTTTCCACTACTTGATTACCTCCGGAGGGTCATCAATGTTGTGGCTGAAGTTGGGCACCTCGTACGTTAAAGGAAAATCCTTGCGCAGCGGATGTCCCTCGAAATCCTCCCACATCAGAATGCGGGTCATATCGGGATGCCCCTCGAAATCAACACCGAAAAGGTCAAACACCTCTCGCTCGAGCCAATTCGCTGTGTCCCACATATGCGTAACGGTGGGCATCTTCTCACCTTCGCGACATCTGACTTTGAGACGGACATACGTGTGCGAATCGAACGAGTAAACGAGATAGATTATCTCATGACGTTGTTCGCGATCCGGCCAGTCTGTGGCAGTCAAATCGGTGAGAAAGATATACTTCAGGTCGTCCTCCGACCTGAGGAACTCGAGCATATCTACCAGCGAATCCCGCTTGACAATAAACGTCAACTCATCCCGAAAGTAGCTCTCTTCCAGGACGGATCCGCCGAATCTCTCTCTTAGCTTCTCTTTGACCTTTTGATGAACTTCGTTCATATTTTCACAATCTGAGAAAAGTCACTCCCTGGCCCGGAACCGTTCACTTCTTGTCTTTGATGGATTCGGTCTTGATCTTTTCCTGGAGCTTTACGATGCCGTCTATCAACTGCTCCGGTCTCGGAGGACAGCCCGGCACGTAAATATCAACCGGCAGAATCTTGTCCACACCCTGCAGGATAGCGTAGTTGTTGAACACGCCCCCGCACGAAGCGCACGCGCCCATGGAAATAACCCATTTCGGTGATGGCATCTGGTCATACAGGCGTTTAATAATGGGAGCCATCTTGTTCGACACCCGACCGGCCACGATCATGAGATCAGCCTGTCTCGGGGACGGACGCATGACCTCCATCCCGAAACGCGCCAGATCGAATTTGGGACCGAAAGTGGACATCATCTCGATGGCGCAACATGCGAGGCCAAATCCGAACGGCCACAGCGAATTGCCGCGCGCCCAGTTGACCATCTTATCTATAGTCGTGAGAATAACCCCGTCCGGGATTTTCTCCTCTAATCCCATTTCAACGCTCCTCGTCGGATGATATACACATATCCAACGGCCAGAATCCCAATAAAGACCAGCATTTCGACGAACCCGAACGTGCCAAGTCTGTCATAGCTGACTGCCCATGGATACATGAATACCACTTCGATGTCAAACACTATGAATAGAAGCGCAACAAGATAGAATTTGACCGGAAATCGCTCTTTGGTAGAACCGACAGGTTCGATGCCGGACTCGTACGGAACGTCCATATACGGAGAGTCCTTTGTCTTCTTGCCGATAAACTTCGATACCAGATAGAGCCCGCCGCCCCCTATGATCGACATGGCAAGAAGCAAAACTATCGGGAAAAAAACCTCGAACACTGTGCTACTGCCCTCCCGGCCAAAACAAGTTAGCGCAGAATCTACAACATGTACGGAAGTGTGTCAACAAGTATTTGGCGTCCGCGCGTTCGAAGCGCCGTCATAACACGCAGTGCCTTAACGTATTGTGCGGGATTGTGCAACACGGACTGGAACGGTATGGAGACCATCACAGATTAGAGTGATAGTCTCATCTAAATGAACGAGTTAGCGATCGGGCAAGCTTCTCAACCACCTATCCGAACACGAAGTTAATGAGCGCTACGATATCATCGATGTCTATCGTCAGGTTGCCGTCAAAGTCTCCCCGATCGGTTGGAGTTGGCGCAGGACCACCATTGAACACATACTCGATCAGGAACACGATGTCATCGATATCTATCGATCCGCTACCGTTGGCATCACCACGAATGAACGCAAACTCGATTCTTCGTTCCTTGTTCTGCAGCGACGCGAGGTTCCAGCGACTGTCCTTCCATGTGGCGTAGCCGTTGATCCTGCCGTGGTTCTGCAGACGCGTGAGCGTTAAATCCAGAACCTCGGATGTCGGATAGTGAACAGCGAAACGCAGCGTGACAAGCAGTCCAGAACCCGGTTCGAGTGGACTGCTCTTTGCGTCCTGATAGTCGCCGGGGGATGCAAAGAATGACAGCCCCTCTGCCCGAGGAGAAACCACCAGATCCCACTCCATCGGAAGCCGACTCCCGGCACTGTTTATCCCGACTATCTCGATCTCTGTCGAGTCGAAATCCATACTGAATGTCAGCGAGCCCGCGCTGTCCTCATTTGAGATGTACATCGGGATATCGAGAGTATCCGGCTGAGTTCCGAAGAAACTGTCGAACCAGATCGAATCTCCGGGATTGTGGATAACATCGAACACCGAATCGGCCTCCATCGGTATCAGATCACCTGAGATCACTCCTCTGATCGTGAGGAAGTCCGACACTGTCCAGGGAAGTTTGTCAAAATCGACATCCGAATTCTCCGTGCCCTCCTCGTAGTTCGATCCGCCCTGATCGAGACCAACAGTGAGCTGGTTGGAGAAATAAACGAAGTCGCCGACAGTGTAGGCGATGCCATCGGTGTTCACATCACCCCAATCGTCGAGGATCATTCCATCCCATTTCAGCAGGAAATGGACAGAGCCGTTGTTGTAGCACGGAAGGTGCTCTTCCGCCAGCGTATCGCTAATCGTGTTCTTCCGTCCCGCGATGGTTTCCTCATCAAAGAATGTCAGTGCGAGTAGCGACCCCTCATCGATGGAGCCATCCGTTTCGGCAATAAGCTGATTCACAGGTCCGTCCCCCGCCGGAATGAACACTCCGGCATTAAACGCCACGACACCGGCGATCTCTTCCGATGTTGAGCCTCCGAATCCTGAGATAAAAACAGGCAGCCCCTCTCCCCTTGTGCCTGTCGCGTCGAGAGCGAGCGGCTCTATCGAGCCACTCTCTGTTGAAAAGAGAAAATTATAGGCCGCGACATCAACGACAGTGTTTATCGAAAATGGCAGGACTATTGTGTCACCCGGGTCAGCGGTAACATGGCCAAGAGCGAAGGTCACGGAGTCCGCATCGACCGGCTCCGAGATTGCGTGTGCCGGCAACAGAAGCAGGACCAGGAATGTAGTCAGAAGTATGAGTTTCGAAAACGAGCAATGCATATTTCAACCCCATCAAGTGGTGATAGACTGTTGTCAATTCGTGCCGAAGCGTAATGACGAGTACCAAATCAAGATAACGCCAATACAAATCGTGTCAATATGTTATCTCGGCAGAAACAGCCCGTTAGCTTATCGAGCCAGAACAGATGCCCGGTCTGGACAATGCCATCTGCATCACGAAGTTCGCCGTCGACCCTGCGGTAATCTCGACCGAAACATGACCGGACTCCGAGCATATGTCTAATGAAAGACAAAGGCTATCAGCTCGATGATGTCCTCGGTGTCAACTTCTGAATCGCCGTTGAAGTCTCCGCGCTCGAGCGGATTGAGCGCGGGTCCGCCACGAAACACGTAATCAATCAACAGAACCACATCATCGATGTCTATAATCCCGCTGTCATCAAAATCTCCGGCAATCATGTCGAGCTCAATGCGACCCTCCCTGCCTTGCACGGCGGCGAAATTCCATCGCTCATTCTGCCAGGTAGCGTAACCGTTCACTCAACCATGATCCTGCAACTGCGTGAAATGGAAGTCCAGAATCTCTCCGGATGGGATGCCTTCAGATTTGACATAGATTCACTCCGTGCGACAGCTTAGTCGTTAATCTAATTAGACAATCGGAAGCGTTCGGACGAGTACTAACTACAAAATACTCTGAAGGTGGATTCTGTCAATATGGTATTTCTGCTATTCCTGTTCAGAAAGGCTCTTCGCGGTATCCGGGACTTTTCGATAGATGTAAAGACCGAGCAGCATTATTACCGCGAGTGATACTATCGCGAATCGGTACTCGATGGATGCTGCGACATCATTTGACGGCTGCAGGCCAAATACGCCCAAAACTTTAAGTGCGAACTCCCCTGCAGCTTTCTCACTGCTGAACATCAGCACAACCAGTCCCCAGACCATCGGTCCGATGACCGCTGCGACTCTCCCGGAGAGACTATAGAGACCATAGAATACACCGAGCTTCTCTGACGGCACGAGTCCATTGAGAAGCGGTCGTGAGACGCTCCAAGTACCGCCGAGGAATACGCCTACACACGATCCGAGCACCCAGAAGACGGTGATGTCTGTAGTGAACGCAGCCGTCACGAGCGTAATGATCCAGCCAAAGACAACATACTTCAACGTGCGATATGGGCCTATCTTGTCTGACACCCATCCTGAGACAAATGACCCGGCGATTGCAGATCCGGTAGAGATAATAAACAGCGCGACCTTCTCGGAGTCAGGCATCCCCATCACCTTCTGAGCATACACGGCCATAAAAATCACAAGCGTCGCAATTGCATCCTCGAAGAAATAGTCTGCGATCAGGAATCTAAACGCTCCTCGGTACTTGCGTGCCTCCTTGAGGGATTTGACTAATCGACCGAGTGAACCAACGAGCTGCGGCGGCGCTGCTCCACCTTTAACATCGGAACGCTCCCGCAGGAACAGCCATGTCGGCAGAGAGAAAATCAAAAATAGAATGGCCGTTGGAAGAAATGCCGCGTCCCGTCCCGATCCGAATAGAGGCACCGATCCCTCGACAATCGGCTGCACGAGAAGCAGGCCCGTGATAGATCCGACATAGCCGAGCGCGACACCACTACCCGACACTTTCCCGACGTTAGACCTCCGGGAGACGGATGGCAGAAGCGCATTGTAGAAGACGAGACCGCCTTCGAAAAAGTAATTCGCGACAGCCACACATATCAACCCGACCAGAGCAAGCGTGGCGATATCGTCCGTCGCCAATGTCGTTGTACCAAGCGCCGCAGTCGCGGCGATGCACGCCAGGCTGAATCCGACAAGGAAGCTCTTCTTGTTTCCGCGCTCGTCGGAGAGATGTCCCAAAAGCGGCAGAGTCAGAGCCACAACGACCATCGATGTAGAGTATGCGATGCTGTAGTAAATGTCGGGGTATCCGAGATCGATTATCACCCACTGCGCGAAATACATCGTCAGGATGTTCATTGAGAAGATCGTGTTGGCGAAGTCGTAGATTAGCCAACCGAACAGCGAGAGGCGTGCACTGGACCGAACCACCGGCATCAGAACCCCAGATCATCCGATATCCGTTGCATCCCCTCGATTGCGATCCCGGTAAATTCATCGAGGCTGAGACCGATGTTCGTGCAGGCTGCGATGGCATCCCGATCGGCGCCGGCCGCGAATCGCTTCTCCTTAAACCTCCGGAGGATGAAATCGGGATCGATTGCAGAGAGCTTCTTCTCCGGGTGCATCAATACGCCCGCAACAATCAGGCCGGTAATCGGATCCGAGCAATAGAGCGCCCAATCCAGTCGCGTTTCACACGGAATGTGCCCCGGATGAGCCCGTATCGCGTGCATCATCTCGTCGGTGAGCCCTGCGTCCGCTTCTTCCAGCCATTTCTCGGTCAGGAATGTATGCTCCTCAGGCTTCTCGACAGTCCTGCTGTAGTCGAGATCGTGCAGCAGCCCGACCAGCCCCCAGATATCGACATCCTCGCCGAAATGCTCCGCAAGTCGCCGCATGACCGCCTCGACCGCAAGGATATGCTTAACGAGATTCTTCTGCTTCACCCTATTCGTTATGAGTTCATAAGCCTCATCCCTGCTAATCATAGTACGCCTCCTAATCATCGAACATCCATCTGAACCCCCACCACACACTCCGACTGGATGGATAACCGTACAGCGTCTCATATTCGACGTCAAGCACATTCTCCATCGAGTAGTAGAAGGTAAATGACTTCAACTTGACGGAGAGCTTCAGATGCAGGAGCGCGTAGTCATCGAGCAATTCCGGGTTCAGATAGTCAACGTAGTTCTCGGAATGATATTCAAACTCGATTGATGGCCATACTGTCAGATTGAACCTGTCTATCCTGCTTCTCCAGAAAAGCCTCGCGAACAAATTGTGTCGCGGCATGATACCGATCCCGACACCATCGTCATCCTCGATACGCGCAAAACAATAGTCGAGGTCCATTCTGACCGGCTCGAAAGGCATTACCGACCCTGAGACCGTGCCCGACAGCAGATGCGCATCGATGGCTGAGACGCTGAAAACAGCCGGAGCAGCTAATCCGGCATCCCATACCACGAGACCGCTCAAATCGGCGGACTCAGCGCCGATCTCGAAACTCATCGTCGAATCCGAGTATCCGACCAACGCATACACGGCAGTCGACCGAGTGGGACGCAGATGTTTATCTCCGGCATGAACGTACTCGCTTGCTCCATCGACATCGAAATCGTATTCTCTCCGCGGCAGTAATCGCGCAAGATCACTGGGCGGAATATGGCGCAGCCTGCCGCCGAATGTTCCGATGATCGAGGCGAACGGTCTCCAGCTTAGATCGGCAATCGCATCAATGTACAGTTTCTCGTTGTAGCCCAGCAATACACCACCCCCGACGTACGGATTAAGCTGCTGCGATCCCTTCAGCTCAATGCCACCATCCATAGCCAGAACGGTGTATGTGTCATATCCTGGATCTATCCAGACTCGGCGATAATCGAGCCTGCCATCGGAAACGAATCTGAAAGCATCGAATTCCCGGACCGAACTATGGCCGAAACTGAAGGCCTCGTGTCGCTGTCTAAGCAGATACGGGGTATTGCGCAACTTGTCCTCGAAGCTCCGGAAAAAGCCTTCGAAGCGTGACTCGTTCCCGAGCGTATCCTTCCTTATTGCAGTCAGAGCTATGTTTTGAAACGTGGCATCCCTACGACCGGTAGTGTATCGCTCCAGTCCGAGCCCGGCGACCTGGTCGTTGACATTCTGGAATGCGCCGTCCAGAAACAACTGCCAGCCGGGCCGGAGTTTGTATGCAAAATGCAGAGCGTAGTTTTGGCGCTCCTTTTCTGACCCGATAAGGTATCCATTACTTCGCTCGATACCTGCTGCCGCCCCCCAGGTCAATCGCTCACCGACCGGCTGTCTGAACTTCACCGATGCATTCGAAAAGGAGTAGTCTCCGCGGAACACGTTTATTTCCGTATACGGCACCGTATAGTCTGGCGCTCGTTTGAACGTAACAATATCTCCATAGCTCCCGCCCGACCGAGGCGGCAGAATTACCGTGTAATCCGCCATCTCGAGTCCGTGCAGTCGGAGATCGTTGAGTCCCATAGGTGGCACGTGGAGCAGTTGATATTCGCCCGGAGATTGGGGTGATATTCCGAGCATGTAAGGCGGCAGCCCGCGGTAGCTGAGAGAATAGCTCTGACCGCGCGGACCCTTCTCCAGCGAATAGAAGCGCATGTCTCTCCTCAGAGCGTCATTCATCGAATGGTGCATTCTCGTCTGCTGCTCGCTGAGATGAATGCTGTCTGCTGTGGTCGTCATCGACTCGGAGATTGTCGGCGCTGTGTCAAAGAAGGGCGGGTACAGAATCGAGGCCGTGTCTGCGGGCGCTTCCAGCGAATCGAGTATCGCAAGCGAATCCTCGTCGTCGCATGGCACACCGCCACAGTCTTCCTCCCAATCCTGACAGAAAGCGTCGGCAGAGAATGATACAGCCACCAAAACGAGGGATAAAATCAGCACAGCGAAGTATCGACTGGCTTGTTCCGTATCGATCATCCTTGACACCCCGATTGCTAAGTTCTGTAGCGGATACTCCTCCTGAGCATCCTGAGTGCCGGGAACAGGACTACGAATATAACGATGTTGGAAATTAAAGTCACTATAGAAGATGCAAGGCCCAATTTCAGCCGGGGCCAGAAAGGTCCCCACAACCATGCATCGACGATATCCACGGGTAGATGGTACAACAGCGCGGTCAAAAAGCCAATACACCCCATAAATATCACCGGCAGGACCTTCCCCCTGCCTCGTGCAATGAAACCGCTGAACAGTCCGCCCAAGACGCCGGACAGACCGGCACCGATCATCTGCGCAAACATGATCGGCGGAAGCGCAGCACCATACGGATTAAAGTACGAACAGAGAAACATCCCAACCACACCAGTGAGAAATCCCCAGCCCTTACCGAGCAGGACACCGGCAGCGAAGCAAACAAACAGCGTCAGGAACACGTTGTAGACTCCCACGAGCGGGAGCATAAGAACATAACACAGCGCGGCGAGGATCGAAGATAAGGATAGTGCGTACAGGTCCGATCTCATTCTATAACTGCGACCTTAAAGACTTCGCTGTCGTCTCCGACCTTGACATGCACCAGATACATACCCGAAGCCACCTGCTCGCCTGCGTCATTTTCGCCGTCCCAATAGATGAAGCTCTTGCCATTGACTGTCTTCTCAAAGACTTTCTCTCCTGCAAGTGTAAACACGGTCAGCTCAATAGCATTCTGCAATTCCTGTTCAATCTTGAATACAACGGAGTTGTCGTCAGTCAAAACGAATGGATTCGGGTACGGATCAAAGAAAGTCACCGATCTGTAAAGCGGTCGGGCGACCTCGGGAACATCAAAATTGTACGCTATCTTGTCGTAGATCTTGAGCGTATGCGTGCTGGTAACCGGCATCGGGACGGCGACAATCTCGGTGTAGAGATCGATATCGTCTATCACTATCGAATCTCCGTCCGCATACAGCGTCGGATCGAGATCCACGCGACCGTTTGCGACATCGAAATTCACTTTAGCTATCCTTACGATCCAGTCGAACGAAATCTCGCCGATCTCCCTGCCGAGGTACCGGCCATAGTCGATTAAATCGACACCATCGAAATCAAAGGTCAGTGTCGACGCGAGTCGAAACGTACGAAAACGAATGTGACTGGCCCCCAGATAGTCGGGGTAAAACTCATAGTCGAGCTCGTCGTGCCTGTATTCTATCGGAAACTCGCTGAAAGACTGTACATAGCTTGTGTCGAGTGCGGCGCCGACGATTGATGACGGAATCATCGGATAGTTTGCCGCCTCCTCCCAGCCGAATCCGGGAACGTGGCGATCACCCGTGAAATATGCCCAGACGAACATCTCGCTTAGCGCCTCCCAGAACGAATCCTGGCTGGTTGTGACCTGCTTGATTACATTATCGAAACCGGTTTCGAAAATGTTCGGTCCAACCACGGTCGCGCACTCTTCCCACATCAGCCGGACAATGTCTTCGCCGTAGGTCTTAGAGAGATACAAGGGCCAGACAACGGCAGCATACTGGTAGGTCGACTCGAGAACTCCCACCGTGCTCGATGTCCTTAGGGATTTGTAGGTATTATTGAAAAACACCGGAAGGTAGTAGTAGTAGTCATTAATGCGATCGTAATGCTGCTCCTCCATCCACACCGCAGACATCTCGAACCAGTGGTCGCGCCGTATCTGGCTGGTTATCGGCTCGAATTCGAATGTATCGTAGGCGAAATGCACGGCGTGTGTAAACTCGTGCGCGGCAGTCACCCGGATTGCATCCAGCGGCCGATTTACATAGAAGTCGATCTCTGCGTAGTCGTTGTCCATTACGAGAAAGCTCGTGAAAAACGGGCTATCTCCGACCTGTGCTTCCGGCTGCGTGAATCCATATATGAACTCATATCCGGCATTGATAGATTTCAAGTCCGCCAGGTAGACATCGTAGCGACTGTCGATTCCCTCCGGATAAAAGGAGTCCTCCGGCGGCAAACGGAAATTCATCTCATAAATCGTCTTCGCGTACACGCTGTCGAGAATCATCGCCACGGATTCGACATAGTCCGGGACGCCATCACCGTCGGAATCGATATTGGACTCGAATGCTGCATGGACACCGGAATCGGCGTAGTGCACGAGAAAATGCCCCTCGGGTGAACCGAATGTATCCGGGCAGGCATCGACGGGACGCGGCTCCTGATAGGCCTCGCTCCCGGAGAGACCGAGCTGCTCCGACAGGAGTCGGACTGTCAAAAGCTCAGATGTGGCGGATTTGATCGGTATATAGCCGAAAAACTCCTCGAACGCCTGCGGACTACCGCCAGCGGAGAGGCTTGCACCAAGTTCATGGAATTTGGCAAGTTCTTCGTCGTCCAGTTCAGCAGCAGTAGCTCCCGAGAATGCAAGGGTCAGGAACAGAATGAGGATTTGCGTAATTTTCAAGATAACTCCTTACGATGCGTACTTCTCTTTTACTCGTAACAAGCTCTCATAACACTCCTTCGGGACCGTGATTCCGCCAAGTCTCATCTTTTCCTGGTTCCGTCCGTGGCAATCGGAACCTCCAGTGTAAATCAGCTCGAATTCGCCGGCCATCTTCTTGTATCGTTCTATCTGCAGCTGCGAGTGCAGCGGATATATAGCTTCGATGCCATCCAGTCCGGCCCTGACCAGTTCCGGGATCTTGTCATCTCTGCCCATTGTGCCCGGATGCGCAAGCACTGCCACGCCTTCAGCCTGATGGACCAACGCGATCGCCTCGTACGGCGTTATGCGGTACTTCGGCACATACGCGGGAGCATGATAGCCGAGATATCTCGCGAACGCCTCGTTGAATGTCTCGACGAACTCCTCCTGCACAAGCGCCTCGGCGATGTGCGGCCGTCCGAGAGTTCCATCGCCGGCGATTCGTTTGACCGTATCCATAGACAGATCAACGTCGAGTTCGTTCAATTTCTCAACAATCTTCTTGCCGCGTGTCAATCGGGTTTCTCTGAATTTCTCGATTGCCTTCAGCAATTCGGGGTTTGTGTGGTCTATGAGGTAACCCAGGATGTGCAGCTCGGTGCTGTCCAGGGCAGTTGACAGTTCTACCGCCGGAAGAACATCGAGTTCCACCTGGTTGAAATACTGCACAGCCTCTTCATACCCGGACACGGCATCATGGTCTGAGATCGCAATAACCTTTAACCCGATTTTTTCTGCGCGCTCCATCAGTTCCTTCGGAGTGTAGAGTCCGTCCGAATGAGTGGTGTGGAGATGCAAGTCGCAATATCTACTCATAACTTGCCCAGAACAATATCGTAGACCTTTTGTGCCTTGCTTTCCGCCTCATCCTTCACCTTTTCGGCCTCGTCCCCGATTCGCTTGCCAGTGGCCACGTCGTCGATGCCGGGGATATTTATCCTCACATTGAGATACGCGCCCAAAACCGCCGAACGAGCGTTCAGTGCCGCACAGCCGGCGTCGGATACTGAGTTGACATTCCCCTTGTCCGCGGCGATCTCGGCGAAATCGATGACCTTCAGCGCTGTTTTCATCACCTTCAGCGGCACCTCTGCGGCCACGATTGTGGCCTTCTGGAGCGCCTCATCCCTGGCGGCCTTATCCTGATCGGATATCTTCGGCATCTTCATGGCGGCCATAACCTGATCGAACGCCTCGGCGTCCTCGCGAACGAGAGCAAGGAGCTCATCCTTCAACGCGTCCGCCTCTTTCATCGTATCGGCGATCTCGTCCTTTACATCCTCGTACTTTTTCTTGCCGACGGTCAGACGGCAGACCATACCGGTGAGCGCGGCCGCAAGCGCGCCCGCCGCCGCCGAAACCGAACCGCCGCCCGGTGCAGGGGAAGCCGACGCTACGCTCTCGACGAAATCCCTTAGCCCGCGCGATTTCTGCTGTTCCTCCATCGCCTGCTGGAGCTTGGTTTCCAGAATCTGATCGGCAGTGAATCCCTCGAGCGCGAGGTAGTGCTTCGCCACACGCATCAGCGCAGCCTGCGGAACGAGCCCGATGATCTCCGAGGTCGTCGCCTGTACTCCCCAGCGCTGCGCCTCGGACTTGATCGTCTCGTGCACGCGGTGGATCGGTGTATAGAGATAGTTGACGAGATTCATCGAGACCTGCGCCTGCTTGCGCTCCTTGATTTCGAATCCGAGAGCCTTACAATACTGGTATCCGCCGGTGTTCGAACGAATCGCGCGCGCAATCTTTTTCGCGATCGTCACATTGCCGGTATTGAGATAGACGTTGTATGCAACCAGCGGCAGCCGCACACCGATTGCGGTGCAGCCGGCCTTGATGTGCATCTTCGATGGGCCGTAGTCCGGTTTGCGTTCTGGTACGGTCTCGATTTCGTCACGAATCCCCTCGTACTGGCCCTTGCGGATCTCGGCGAGGTTCTCGCGCTCCGGGCGCGTTGCCGCGAGCTCGTACATATAGATCGGGATCTGAAGCTCATCCCCGACACGCCTGGCGAGGTCTTTCGCCAGCTCGATCGCCTCTTCGGTCGCCACTTCGGATATCGGCACGAACGGGCAGACATCGGTCGCGCCCATTCTGGGATGCTCGCCCGTGTGGGTAGACATATCTATCAGCTCGGAGGCTTTCTTGATACCGCGGAATGCGGCTTCCTTGCACGGGTCCGGTTCGCCCGCGAAAGTTACGACTGCGCGGTTATGGTCGGCGTCCATCTCCTTGTCGAGGAGGAAGACACCGTCGACCGACAGAATCGCCTCTATGATTTCATCAATTACTTCGGGCCGACGCCCCTCTGAAAAGTTCGGGATAACTTCAACAAGTTTCGCCATCTCAACTTTCCTTCGCTTTCTGTATTGTTAAAGAACGAGTTTTTATCGCTTTTGCGCATCCCGGACACAAAATCCCAAGATAGTCTCGAAATATAATCGTTTAGGCCCCGAAGTCAAAGATTTTGGGGGTGGCGTCGCCACATATACAGAAAGGAACTACGATCTCCATTCCGGGTTCCGTGGCCCGGGTCTATCGACCCGGGTTTCAAAGAGAGTCTCCGAGAGCTGTACGTCGAATCCCTCGCGGATTCGACGATGACGAAGAGATCCGCCTGGATAGTGCATCATTCGGCCTCGAAGAAACCCATCTGAAAGGTGGGCCACCCGGCCCGTTCCGGCAGTTCCTGCGTTCGCTTGCGGACGTGTGAACTGCCGGAAAGTTGAGCAGGCGATGCGTACAGATGTTCCGATTGAAATGGATCCAGTGTGTAGTCTCTAACAGAAGAAGAGACCCACCTGAAAGATGGGCCACCCGGGCATCTGAAAGGTGGGCCACCCGGCCAAACCCCGCGCCGTCAGGAACCCCTTCCTGACGGCATGCCGCCATACCCCAGACAC
>CAYQCE010000013.1:0-66728 GCA_964415885.1 uncultured Ignavibacteria bacterium | reverse complement strand
CGAGGGAGTGGCGGAATGACGCGGCGATCTCATAGTCAGGCAATACTATACGGCTACTTTGAGATTGCCACGCTCGCTACGCTCACTCGCAAAGACTAAGGTTTTGGGGTTTGTCAACAAGCCCCTATAGATGTGGGCCCAGCCAATGTGATACGCGATGCTCAATCCATGCCGGAGGCCGGACTCGAACCGGCACGGGGTTTAAGCCCCAGTGGATTTTGAGTCCACCGCGTCTACCAATTCCACCACTCCGGCATAATTCGGTGCATATATACTCTAATCTCAATTCGTAGTCAAGAAAGAGGTTGCGGTAAGGATGCACGCGCCGCCTACAGGCATTTCAGGAGTTCGGGTGCCGCAGAGCGAATTCGAACCGCAATCATTGGTTGACCGATTCCAAATCCATGCTATATTGAGAAAGCGTCTGCAATGTGCTGTCCCGCCCGTGGCGGTTTGCACGACTTTACTGCTTACTTGCGTCAAGCGGATACTACAGATACCGATTTGAATAGAACGACAATACTATACAACATGGGAGATGGACGTGCTTAGAAATGTAACGATTTTGGTCCTTTTACTGGCCTTTCTGGCGGGACCGGTCGTCGCCGATGACCTGTACCGCGTTACGATCTCGAGCCAGACAGACGCGGAGGCATTACGGAAGACCGGCATCAGGCCGCTTCTAAAGCTGTCGGACGGGTATCTCGTGCTCGATAAGGAGGGAGGAAACTCTCTTGCCAACACCAACCTTCGCCATCGGTTTGTAGCTTCCGGCGTTACCCGCGAGGGCCTCGCACTCGATATCAGTCTCGATGGTCGCGGTTCACAGGGCCTCGCTGTGGTTTTTGACGAAGACGGAGTGCGGATTGTGCGAGCGACACCGGCAGAGTACGAACGTGGCCAGGAATACACGGGACTTGCTCCGATTAAGACCTCGAGGATACCGATCGTCTATGAGGAGCCGGTTCAACTGGCGTTACCAATGTTCGAGAGAGACGTCGATCTGGATTCGCTGATCGGCTTGATCGATCAGGATTCGCTCGAGTCATTTGTCTACACACTGCAAGACTTCCCGCCGAGAGTTACCGGAAGTCAGGCGGATTATGATTCTCGCGACTGGATTCAGTCGAAGTTCATCGAATTCGGCTATGATTCCGTGTATCTCGATCCGTTTACGTACAGCTCATACAATGTCCACAACATAGTGGCGGTAAAGGTCGGTTCGACGTTCCCGGATCACCACATAGTAGTGGGCGGTCACAAGGATGCCGTCTCCGGCTCGCCGGGCGCGGACGACAACGGTTCAGGTACGGCGGGCATCATGGAGATCGCACGAATCATGAAAGACGTTCCGACCAACATGACCTGGGTGTTCATCTGCTTCGATGGAGAAGAGCAGGGCCTGCACGGCTCCTGGCACTATGCCGACGAAGCTGCCGCAAACGGCGACAGCATTGTTGTGATGCTGAACATGGATATGATCGCTTACGAGGGCAACACTGACGATGTCAAGCTCTATCACGGGCCCGATGCGACCTATGCCGAGCTCTACCAGAGCATCGCCGATTCACTCCCGGAGATCGGACTCGACGGAGTTCTCAGCGGCAATATACCGTACTCCGATCACTATCCTTTTCAGCAGAACGGCTACGATGTTGTATTCACTATCGAGTACAACTTTTCGCATGTATATCACACCTACCAGGACAGCACTTCCTATATGGATTTCGATTACATGGCACGGATAATCAAGGGACAGTTGGCGACAGGCTATGCGATCGACGGGTCGTACATTCCGCAGCCCATCCTATCATTTGATTATCCGAACGGTGTCCCGGAACTGGTTTCGCCGAACGCGGCGGAGACATTCCAGGTTACGATCACGGGCGAGAACGGTGGCTCGGTAGCTGCCGGAACGGAAGAGCTTCATTACTCGGTTAATGGCGCGCCGTTCGAAACGACCAGCCTTATCGATCTGGGAGGCGATCTCTATGAAGGCACGCTTCCGGCCCTGGTGTGCGACGACACCTACGTAGACTTCTATTTGAGCGCCGAAGAGGCGTCGTCATCGGCTGAATTCTATGACATCAATCCCGCCAATCCTCACCGCGCATTTGTCGCCACTAGCGTCGATACGATCTTCTCGGACGACTTCGAGATAGACCGCGGATGGACTTACTCCGGTGGGCTGTGGGCCAGAGGAGTTCCGACCGGTGGCGGTGGGCAGTACGGCAACCCCGATCCGACCGGGGGCACGGTCGGTCCGAATGTGATGGGATACAACCTGAGCGGCGACTACGAGAATAGCATGCCGGAGCGGCACGCAACCTCTGCGGCATTCGACTGCAGTTCGATATCCAATGTCCATCTGAAGTTTGACCGGTGGCTTGGCGTAGAGCAGCCGACATACGATCATGCATACATTCGAGTCAGTACGAACGGCACGACCTGGACCACAGTGTGGGAGAATGTCGAAGAGATTACTGATGCTGCCTGGACTTTTCAAGACATCGACATTTCATCAATCGCTGACGGTGAATCGACGGTCTACGTCAGGTTCACGATGGGTACGACCGACGGCGGCTGGCGTTATTGCGGCTGGAACATCGACAACCTGCATCTCATCGGATTCAATTGTGTTCCGGATACGGACACCGATGGAGATGGAGTGCTCGATTACGAGGACAATTGTCCTTTAACATACAACCCCGACCAGTTGAACTCGGACAGTGACTTTCTCGGCGATGTGTGCGACAACTGCCCGACAGTAGCGAATCAGGCACAGGAAGACGCGGATGGAGACGCTATGGGTGATGAGTGCGATGAATGCACCGATACGGATGAAGACGGCTATGGTGACCCCGGCTTTCCTGCCAACACCTGCCTGACCGACAATTGCCCCGATATCTCTAACCCGGATCAGTTGGACAGCGACAGCGATGGTGTCGGTGATCCGTGCGATATCTGCCCGGATGATCCCGACAACCACTGCTGCAATCCGCAATGGGGAAACAATGCTCCGACAATTACGTCGCCGAGTACTGTGTCAGTTGAGCCTGGTGAGCTGTTTGAGTATACGGCTGTTGCCGAAGACCAGGATTGTGTGGACAACGATCTGCTCTACACATTCGAGAGTGTTCCTTCCTGGTGCACTCTCGTCGATCAAACTGTGAGTGGCACGGCCGAATGTGAATACACCGATACATTGTTCACTGTAATCGTGTCTGACGGATCGCTCGATGATACGCTGGTTGTCACAGTCGATGTCGACACCGAGAATGTGCCGCCTCAGATCGAGGAGATCGACGAGGTCGTGCTGATGAGCGGTGCGTCTTACAGCTACTTCCCGGGCATCACTGACCCGGACGATGCAACTCATACGGTTGCGTATCCGAATCATCCCGGTTGGCTTTCGATAGTGAACGACACGCTGACCGGTGTTGCGCCTGGTCACTTCTCCAGCGAGACAATTATGACGACCGTGGCCGATTACTGTTCGGCGGACACACTGTCGTTCCTTGTCACATCGGTACTCTGCGGGGACGTGGATCAGAGTGACGCCGTAGATATCGACGATATCGTGCTGTTGATTGACTACGTGTTCGGAAGCGGGGAGCCGCCGGAATACACCGAATGCGCGGATGTCAACTGCAGCGGCGGAGCTGATATCGATGATATCGTCTACTTGATAGCGTACGTCTTCGCGGGCGGGCAGCTTCCGTGTGTTGACTGCCTGTAGTTGAATCTGGAAAAAGCTCTTTGAGTGAGGGGCTTGTTGAAAAAGTCGTTACGTCAGATCCTGCGGCCGCTTTTCGCGGTCGTGTGATCTGACGTTCTTTGAATCGCCCTTTGTTTATGCGGCTATGCGGTCGGGTCACACCCGTCTGCGGCGGGCAGGACCTGACCGAACTTCACTACCCGCCCTTTTTCAACAAGCCCTGACGCGGGGGTGAGATACTCCCGCCTTTTCTTGTGGGGTCAAAGCACGCTGATTATCTCTGACACAGGGGATAGTCTTTTGCAGGTGATGCGGGGAAACGAGAGCTTCGGATCAGAACCTGATTCTGCCGTTAGACTTGCTAGTGTCCGGCTTGTCCAGATTGAACTTTTCTGCCTTCTCGGTGATATAATTCCCTGCCGAGCCATGCAGATGGCACCGTTTATCGGGTACGGTGCGTTCGGTGAATACTTCGCGCCGGACGTTGGGGCAGTTGTCAGTGGCGAGTTCACAAGTCTCAAGGCAGACATCCTCGAAGACGATACCCTCCGGAATGTCGAACTCGCGAACTTCGAGCGAGTCATGCGCCGCGATCATGTAGGGTGTCCATATCGGGAGGCCGTTTCGCGCCCCCGTCTGGTTCTTGCCGATCGTAACCTTATCCGGATATCCGACCCAGACGCCGGTGGTGATCTGAGGAGTGTAACCCAGGAACAGGTTGTCTGAGAAATTATCCGAGGTCCCGGTCTTGCCGCCTGCCGGCCTGTGGAAGCCGCGCCACCGGACGCTTCTGCCGGTACCCTCCTCGATGACCGATTGCATCATCGTGACCATGATGTAAGCAGTCTGGGGCGTGAGGACCTCCTCGCCGGGTGAGATTGCGTTGCTCTCCAGCACATTGCCGTAACGATCAATCACCTTGTAGATGAATCTCGGTGTGATGTGTATCCCGTGATTCGGGAATGTCGTATATGCCGATGTAAGCTCCCACAGCGTTGTTTCGCTCGTGCCGATAGCGAGCGTCAATACAGGTTTGAGCTCACTCGTGATACCCATCTTTCGGGCGTAGAATATCGGCTGCTGCGGCTGTATCATTTGCAGAAGCTTTATGGAGACAACGTTTCTGGAGTGCTTGAATGCATCCCGGAGAGTCAGCTCACCGAGGAATTTGTAATCGAAGTTGTGCGGGCGATAGTCGCCCTGTCCGGGAATGTCAATCGTGACGGCGTTATCATAGAAAATGTCACACGGTTTGATACCGTTGTCGATTGCGGCGGTGTAGACGAACGGCTTGAACGCCGAGCCCGGCGAACGGAGCGCCTGCACCGCGTTGTTGAACTTGTACTCGCTGAAATCCGTACCGCCGACCATCGAGATAACATCGCCCGTTTCGTTGTCAATCGATACCAGGGCGGCCTGAATCTGCTTGAATCGATATGCGACAGAGTCACCCACCGAGTCATAGTAGGTTTCTGTGTGTTCCGGATCGTTATACTTGAAGATATTTTTTGCGAGTATCATCAGTGAGTCCGAGTGCTCCTTTACGAGCCTTTCCGCTACCTTCTGGAGTCTCGGATCCAGCGCAGTATAGACTTCCAGACCGCCGGAATACACCTCGTCCTCGCCGTACTTCTCGACGAGATACTGCCGTACCATCTCAGTGAAATAGGGTGCTTCGCCGGTCGGACGTTCCGCCAGGTTCAGAGTTATCGGCACCTGCTTGAGAGAGTCTGCCGCTTCCTGTGCAATGTAGCCCTCAATCGCCATTCTCTGCAGGACAAAGTTACGTCTCGATACTGCACGATCAGGATGAGTAACGGGCGAATATCGGGCGGGCGCCCTGAGAAGCGCCGCAAGAAGTGCGCTCTCCTCCACACTCAACAGCTCCGCATCCTTGTTGAAATAGGCGCGTGCCGCCGCCTGGATTCCGTATGATCTGAGCCCGAACCAGTATTGGTTCAGGTACATCTCGATTATCTCGTTCTTAGAGTATGTCCGCTCGATCTTGATTGCGGTCAGAGCTTCCTTGAATTTCCTCATCAGCGAGACTTTGCGATTCAGAAAGAGCATTCGTGCGAGCTGCTGCGTTATAGTGGACGCGCCCTGTGAACCGAAACCGGAAGTGATGTTCTTATAGATGGCTCTCGCCAGATCATACGACGAAATGCCCCAGTGGCCGTAGAAGCGCGAGTCCTCCGTTGCGATTAGTGCGTGCACCATGCTCTCCGGTATCCGCTCGAACGGAATGAGTATTCGGCGCTCGTTGTAGTAGGTTTGGAGCACGCTGCCGTCGCGAGCGAATATCTGCGTGATGAGTGACGGCTCGATATTGTAGAGGTCATCGATGGAGGGAAGCTCCTCATTGTAGATATGGATCACCTCGGTCGTCACAATGATCCCGGCGAAGACTATCACCGCTGCGGCGACTATTGTGATCAGAAGCTGAGATCTGACTCTACGGCTCGATCCGCTGCTGTTGCTTTTGGATGTGGCTCTCTTTCTACGCATGCTCACTACAGTTCTACAATCGACAGTTTGGTTCGATCACATAAACCAAAAGTTTTTGAGATATGTCAAAGAAATTCAGGAAAGACGGGCTGATTGCGCATTCAACGCAATGATCTACCGGTCAACTTCGAGCCTCACACCTTCGGTCTCGAATCTCGGTCTTACAGAAACGGTGTCGGAGAAGTAGAACACCGGCTCGGCGTAATTGAACGGATCGAACTCGCCGCTGCCGAGATATCCATCCGGATCGCGGTCGAGAAATCCAAGGAATACATAATCGCCGGGGATCACACTCTGACGAAAGCTCCCATCCGATTCGACATCAAGCAGCCTGCGTACACCACCGTCGAGCGGGGAGTAGAACACAAGAGGAATCCTGCCGGCGGAGCGCTCACCCGGCACTACCTTTCCGGAAAACGATCCGAGCGAGTCCTCATTGAGAGTACGGAAGGTCAAGCTGTAGGTCGAGTCCGCGACCGAATTGCCGGCCAGATCGGAAATCGTTGCCAGGCCAAAATGGAATGTCAACCTAGCACCTGAACGCAGAGAGTCAGCACCAAAGAAGTCTATAGTGAATGGATCGATTTGCTCATACTCGAGCGCGGTCACATTCGAGTCTTCGTCGATCACTACCGCACCGCTAACCGTATCCGTGTGCCGAACACGTTCATCAAACCGCAATCTGATGCGAGAATCCCGGGCGACATTCCTCGCTGCTTGCGACGGGTAAACGTCCGCAAGTGATGGCGGGTTGCCGTCCGTGGCAAGCGGAGCCTGAAGCAGAATGGAATCCGGTTCGGTTTCAATCTCGTTGCCCCAGATATCAACTAGGTTTGTCACTCGCACGAAGTATTCATCTGCTGTGAAGTCATCCTCGAATACCGCCACGCACGATTCAGTCGTGTCGAGCCAGGTGTAGACGCCTGCCGCGTAAACGGTGTCGGTGTTGTCGTGGCTGTGAACAATCGCCTGCGCTTCAATCACGTCTTTCCCCAACACCGGAGCGGTGAGGTTGATTTGGAGCAAATCGTATCTGAGAAATGAGGCGTCTGCCAAGCCCAGTCTTGATGTGTCTCTCGGGAAGATTGCGAAGTTCATTTCCGTCACTGTCCCCGTTGAGCCGACGAGGATAGCCGGTCCCCCCGGAAAAGAGAAGCCCTCTCGGCCCGGATTCCATGCCTTGTCGCCATTTCGATCGTCAAAAGCGAAGATGGCATAGTCGCCGGCGGACATGAACTCGAATTCATATGAACCGTCGCTGCCTGCCTGAGTGACATACTGTAGCGAATCGAATATGAAGTTGTCGCAGGATGTCGACGTCAAGGGATATGCGGCCACGGTCGCGCCGGGGAACGCGTTGCCGTCTCTCACGACCATTCCGGAAACTGAACCGGAGTCGATTGTCGCACCGGTGGAGAACGCGAGCATGAAGGAGCGCATGAGCCTGTTGTTATGAGCGTCGGTTGCGGACGATCCCACCGTCACGATATATGTACGGTCGTCCACGAGGCTGTCCACGATCTTGATCTCGAGATTATCACCGCTCCAGTCGAGACGAATTCCGCCGTCGGGCGGGGGAGAGACAAACACCGCTTCGCCGATTTTCTCCCGGTTCATTCTTTCCGAGAATGACAATACTATTTCGGGTTTGAGACTGACATCAGTGGAACCGTTCTTTGGTATGCTGGCAACTATCTCGGGAGGCGTTTTGTCTTCAGGCCCACCGGGTGGCGGCGCCTGCTTTGCACAAGAGAGTAATACGACTGTCAGGCATGCAATCGCAATCGCTTGTTTCACTGATCGAGCTTCTCCTGCACCGCTTCATTTTCGGGATCCAGTTCGAGAGCCCGCGCCCACTGTTCACGAGCCTCCTCCAGATTGCCGAGCGCGAACTGGATGTCGCCGTAGTGCTCGAACATCACCGGGTCGGGTTCCTCCATCGCCGCGATTGCCCGCGTGATATACTTGCGAGCTTCCTCGTAGCGCCCCAGTTTGTACAAAACCCAGGCATAGGAATCGAGAAACGCGCCGTTGTCGGAGTCGAGCTCGACCGCCCGCTCGATCATCTCACGAGCCCGCTCAAGGTTGGTGCCCATGTCGGCCCACATATATCCAAGATAGTTCAGGGTTTGAGCATGGTTGGGATCGATCTTCAATATCTTCTGAAACACGGTGGCCGCCGAATCGAACTGCTGTGTTCGCTCGAGCGATGAACCGAGAAGGAACAGGTACCTTATGTCTTCTGGTGACTGTTCCGCGAGAGTGCTCGCGATCGGTATCACGCGGTTGAATTCCTCCGCGCGTCCGAGCGCGGTGGCGAGATAATACTGAAGATCGCTGCGGTTGGCATGAGCATTCGCCACACCGTCCTGGAGAACCTCGATCGCCTGTTCGACCGAATCCTGTTCGAGGTAGACAAGCCCCAGGCTTATATAGCCGTCAGGAAGCGAATCGGCGGCGGAGATCATCCTCCAGAAATACTCCTTGGCTTCGTTAGGCTGCTCACGAATGATTGCTATCCTGCCGCGATAGTAATTGCCAAACACAGACTCCGGCGCGATTTCGAGTTCTGTGGCGAACAAGCTGTCAGCAAGATCATCATCGTCCATCTGCCATGCTAGAAAACCTGTGCGGCTCAGGACTTCGGTATCTTCTGTGACCATATGCAGAACAGTACGCGCCTGATCCAGGGCTTTATTCGTATCGCCTCGCTCTGAGTAAAATTCCGTGAGAAGCAGACGGAAATTCGGATTGTTCGGACTTATACGTACCGCCTTTCTTAGAAGTCTCTCGGCGGCATCGAACTCTTCCCCCTCCTCGTACAGCGCGACGAGGTTTATGTACGATTCCAGGTTTGCTTCGGTTGAGTCGATACCGATCGACTTGATATAGGCTTCTTCCGCTCCGTCAAAATCCTTGTTGATGATATTGAGCCGCGCGATCTCTGTGAAAATGCGTGCTGTCGGGTTGAGACGTGCGACCTCCTTAAGATGCTTTTCAGCTTGTTTCAGGTCACCGCGTCTCTCGGCAAAGGCGGCTATGTACCAGTGAGCCTCGACGTTGTTCGGGTCGAGCATCAAGACCTTCCGGAATGCCTCCTCGGCCTTGTCGTTCTGATTCAGTACACGGTGTGCATTGCCGATTAGAAGAAGCGTCTGCTTGTTCTTGTAAAATATCTTCTGCGCGGTCTCGAGTGCCTTGTCTGGCTGGCGGAGATTGAAATAGAGATCAGCGAGAGCATACAGAATGTCCGGGTTAGCCGGCGAATGCTCAAGCGCCTGCTGGTAGTAGCGAATCGCCGCGGGATACTGGCCCTCTTTTTCGGCGAGAAGTCCCGAAGTGTAGTATGCAAACGCATAACGGTTGACCGTCGGTCTCGGTTGCGAGTCCTTATCCGGCACGGTCGTGCTGACTCTTCCCCCGGAAGAACAGGCCATCGCAAGAAGCGCCAGCATCAGGATTGCAGATGCTGTCAGTTTTTTCCGGTCCGTGGATAATTTCAATTGAGATTCCTATCTCGAAAATCGCAAATCAAATATGTCCAGACTTCATTCTATAATACACCCGCACTATCCGTTCTGTTCGCAGGCGGGTCGGATTACACGTGTTGCAGACGTTTACTCGACGATCAGCTTGTACCAGTTACGCTTCCCGACTTTCAATATATGCTCGCCCGTGAAGGGCATCTTTGTCGCCGTATCCTTCTGACGTTCCCCGTCGATATAGAAACCGCCCTGTGTGAGCAGGCGTCGCGCTTCCCCGGATGACTTTGTGATATTTTGATCGGCAAGGAACTTAGGCCAGTATATCTCGCCTTTCTCAGTGAAATCACTCTGAGAGCATCTGATCTCCGGCATCTCATCAGGAACCTCACCCTTCGAGAAAACTCGCTCGAACTCGACACGAGCCTGCTTAGCATCCTCTTCGGAGCCATACATGGATGCGATCCTGACTCCGAGACGCTTCTTCAGCTCCATCGGGTTGACATTCGGGTCAGACAGCTCCTTCTCGACCTCCGTAAGTTCCTCGTCCGATGCATTCGCACCGTAGCGATAGTATTTCAGTATCATCGAATCGGGTATCGACATGATCTTGCCGAAAATTTCATTTGCGGGTTCGATGACCCCGATATAATTCCCGAGCGATTTCGACATCTTCTGCTCGCCGTCGATCCCCTCGAGAAGAGGCAGGGTCAGCGCCACTTGCGGCGCGACACCATAGACTTCCTGAATCTGACGGCCCGTCAGCAGGTTGAACGTTTGATCGGTGCCGCCGATTTCGATATCCGCCTTGATCGCCACCGAATCATACGCCTGCATCAGCGGGTAGAGCAGTTCGTGAATCGAAATCGGAGTTCCTCCCTTGTATCGTTTCTCAAAATCATCCCGCTCGAGCATACGTGCAACAGTGAATTTGGAACATAGCTCCAGTATGTCCGAAAAGCGCATCTGCGAGAACCACTCGGAGTTTCGCCGTACCTCGGTCTGGGATTTATCCACCACCGAGAAGAACTGCTCGAGGTATGTCTTCGCGTTCTCCTCGACCTCTTTCGCGGTCAACTGCGGACGAGTCGCCGACTTACCTGACGGATCCCCGACAAGCGCAGTGTAATCACCGACAATAACGACGACCTTGTGCCCGAATTCCTGAAACTCTCGCAGCTTGCGCAGTCCGACGGTATGACCGATATGGATATCCGGCGCGGTCGGGTCGAATCCCTGTTTCACGCGCAGCGGCTGGCCCTTCTCGAAAGACCACTGAAGCTTCTTTTCGAGCTCGCCATCGGGAAGGATATCGACCGTATTACGGCTTAACACCTTGAGTTGTTCGTCTACGCTTTTCATCATCCTACTACAATCTATATCGGGTTTATCGCAATTTGCTGAACAAGCGTACTTTATAAGTACTGCGGGAGTTATCGGCAAGAAAAAAGTCGGGGCACGCCCCGTTTGGAAACTCGCGCTGCTGTATGTCAGGGGACGACAAAACGTGCGGTGAGCATCGATTGGCTGCGAACAGTTCGCGCACTGTTCCGGTTCGGCCCGGGCCAGATGGGCAACAAGGCACGTGATGTCCGATATGTTGATCCGTGATTTCCAGGGCTGTGGCCCACTGCCGGGGACCTGTTGAAAAACCCCAAAACCTCAGTCTTTGCGAGTGAGCGTAGCGAGCGTGGCAATCTCAAAGCAGCCGTATAGTATTGCCTGACTATGAGATCGCCGCATCGTCCCGCCTCCGCGGGATTCCGTGCGATGACAGCTTTTCCAGCGATACGAACTGTTTTAACAAAGCTCCCGAGCAGCGGCGACGCCCGCACCGACCGTGGATTCATCGGTTTGTCACGGATATAATCAGCGATTGTGAACAAACCGGAGACCGGAAAAACTCTTGGATACAAGATCAAAACACAAAATACATGCATTAGAATCCTGCGGAATTGTGGGCATTGCGGTATATTATTGATATATTGTGGGACACAAGTGAGTCCACGCGGAAACTTTCCGGCAAATTTCCTTTTTGGTTGAGTAGAAGCCAATGCGAGTTTTAGATTTCTCGCGAATTTCAGGGAGGATTGATGAAACCACTGACACTCTTTGTTTGCATTCTTCTGACAGCGACAGCTGTTACCTGCACGACCACCGGTCCCGGCGGCGAGCAGGACCTGATACTTATTCCGACCTCGCAGGAAGTGGAACTTGGCAAGCAGTTCGATCAACAGATTAGATCCGAAAATAAAATCTACAATGACCCTGTCTGGAATGCCTATTTCGACAGCATCGGACAATCGATAGTTGCGGTATCTGATCGAAAGGACATCGAGTACCATTTCACGATAATCGAATCCGACCAGATCAACGCGTTCGCCGTGCCGGGCGGATATATCTACATCTACACCGGAATGCTGGATGTCATGCAGTCGCAGGCAGAACTTGCGGCGGTGACATCGCATGAGGTCTCGCACGTCGTCGCACGGCACAGCATCCAGAGGATCCAGCAGGTTCTCGGAATATCTCTCGTGCTGAATGTCGTCCTCGGTGACGCCGACAATCAGGCAATTCAGCAGGTGATAAATGTGGGGCTGGCGGCGGCGATGTCCGGTTATTCACGGAGCTGGGAGCGCGAGGCTGACAGGTATGGCATCATTTACATGAAACAGGCGGGCTACAATCCGAATGGTACAATAGACATGTTCGAAAGGCTGGCGGCGAACTCTGAAGGAGAGAGGAACTTCTTCGAGGACATGTTCGCGACTCACCCCGAAACACAGGAGCGAATTCAGAACGCGCGCGACATGATCGTCGGCATGGATGCGGCGGTAACGAACCGGCCGATTCACGCAGAGAAGTATCAGCAACTGAAACAGAGGCTGCCGCACTGAGGAGAGCAAATGGATAATGCAGGTGGACATGTCGAGTTTCCGTTCGTGGCTGACTATTACGATGCCGCCTATGACAGTTTAATCCTCGACGACATTGAGTTCTATGTCAATATGGCGGAGCAGGTCGGTGGCCCGGTACTTGAGGTCGGCTGCGGGACGGGCAGGGTGCTTGTTCCGACGGCGAAAGCCGGGATCGACATAACAGGCCTTGATCTTTCGGAATGGATGCTCGACAAATGCAGAGAGAAACTCGACGCTGAACCAGAGGAAACTCGCAGTCGCACGAAGCTCGTGAAGGCCGACATGCGTGATTTTGATCTCGGGAAGCAGTATACGCTGATCACGACACCATTTCGTCCGTTTCAGCACCTTACGACTGTAGAGGATCAATTCTCATGCCTGAACTCGATCCACAAGCATCTCTCTGACTATGGGCTGTTCGTGCTCGACATGTTCAATCCGAGCATAGAGTATATCGCCGATCAGTCGCGGAGAGACGAGTTCTGCAGGGAGCCGGAGGTCGAACTCGAAGACGGCCGGAAGTTCTATCGGATGAGCCGTGTGCCGGAGGTCGATTACGCTAATCAGGTCCTTAGTTGTGAGCTGATTCACTATGTCACCCACCCGGATGGTCGTGAGGAGCGGCTCGTACACAGTTTCCCGATGCGCTACACTTTTCGCTGGGAGGCGGAGCACATGCTTGCTCGATGCGGGTTTGAAGTTGTGAATCTCTACGCGGATTTCGACAAGTCACCGTACGGCTCCAAATACCCGGGTGATCTGATATTCGTTTGCAAGAAGATGGACCGGTTTTGAGCTTCTTTCGCCGTTACTTTCCATGGGTCGTGCATGTACTATCTGCTCTCGCAGTGCTCTATGTTTCTGTCCGCTATGAAGGACAGATTCCGAAAGTCGGCGGAGCCACGCAGATTGCAGGTTTGGTCTTAGTCTCGATCGGTGTAATATCAGCTCTCTGGGCAACAGCCCATCTTAGACTCGGAATGCTGCCGCGTATCGATCCTGCGCTCGACAAACTGGTTAGTTCCGGCCCTTACGCAATCGTTCGGCATCCCACTTATCTTGCATTTGCAGTTGGAATTACGGGTGTCGCATTGTATCAGCAGAGCCTGTTCGGCCTGATAGCAATCGCGGTCGTGTTCGCACCGTCGGAAATCTGGCGATCGCGACTCGAAGAGCGTGAGCTACTCAAGAAGTTCGGAGCTGAATATAGACACTATCGGAAGCGGGTACCGTTTATGGTCCCGTGGAGCGGAAAACGCGGCAATTGATCAACCCTGCGGCAACTGCCAGGCCTTTATGTTCAACCGGATCAGCGTCTATGACTCCCTCTTTTACCTTCAGGCCCGCCAAGACACATTCGAGCGATCTTGTCCTGTTTCCTCCTGAGTCGAATAGGTTTTATGCATAGGTGTTTTCGGTCGCACAATTATTGTGCCACACCAGACGCTGCCGGATTGTCCTCTCTTTACTGCGCGACGACAGTGACCACCGTTATCGCCTGAACAGCAGACACTTAGGGTTGTGTGTCAAAACCGATTCCAAACGTGGCACAGGCATTGCTTATACACATAGCTGAAAGACCGTGTAGTTGGAGGCTGAGGTGATGAAAGCTGAGAAGGCCAGACATAGAGCGATAGCGAAGATATTGATAATAGGGCTGTTTCTGACGTTCTGGGGAGTGTTTTCTTTGGGTTGTGACGAATGCGATGATTGCCGGGTCGTCGCGGTTGGTGGTACTCCTCCAGATGCTCCCCAGGGCGTATATTCTGTGACCGGCGACAATGCAGTCTATCTATACTGGATTCCGAGCCCTGAGCCGGATTTCGATCACTACTGGGTATGGCGATCGGACACCGAAGCGGAAGGGCCGTACGAGCGGAAGTGGAAGACGTACGACAACCACTTTGTCGACAACACCGCTGACAATGGATATACGTACTACTACGCGGTCACCGCGGTCGATACGCGGGGCAACGAGTCCGAAGATCTCTCCCGCGAGTTGGTGTTCGATACTCCGCGACCGGATGGCTGCTGTGTGACAGTGCATGATTTCCGGACCGCACCGAGCGCGGCAGGATTTGATTTCCACGACGGCCGTGTCCGCGCGGACGAGGATTATCGAACCGATATTTTCTTCGAATATGACCCTGATTACGACGCTTTCTTTGTCTGGGTCGAGGGAGACACGACGGACATACAGGATTTCGGATACACGGATGATCTCGATGAGCTCGGATGGGCGCCGGATGACGGCTGGGCCCGACTTCCGTGGCTCGAGGCCGTGGAAGGCCACTCGTATTATGTCTGGACCTGGGACAATCATTATGCGAAGTTCAGAATAGACGAGCTCAATTACAACAACCGCACGGCTACGATTTCCTGGGCGTTCCAGGAGGTGCCGGGGCTTCCGGAACTGATGCCGGAGCGTCCCGAGAGGATTCGGTATGATGTTCCGCTCGTTAAGATGGCAAATGATATCGTTAAGTTAGAGTAGATTGGTGGGTGAGAGACATGAGAGTTACAAGGAATTCAATACTGACGGCGGTCGCGTTTCTGCTGATCGCCTCCGGCGCTGTGCTCGCACAGCCCCGAGGGCCTGCACGCGATTTCAGAGGCAATGACCTCGAAGTTCGTGTCTGGATGAACAAGGCCGAGGGCAAATCGTACGGACAGGGTGAGCATGCGATTCTCTACTTCCAGGCGAATCGCGACTGCTACGTGACCATCTACGATGTCAACACTCGCGGTGAGGTCAATCTGCTTTACCCGTACGAGTTCGACGATCCGCACTTCATCGAAGGCGGACGCGTCTACACGATCCCGGACTACTTCGACGAGTTCAAGCTGATCGTGGATGGTCCCCCGGGAACGGAGTATATCCAGGCGGTGGCATCGACGAGACCGTTCGACGTGCCGAGATGGCCATCGAAGTACTTCGTGTACGAGGAGTACTATCCGATCACGAAGAACGATGACCGTGATGCGATAGAGTTTCTCAGTTATATCAATGAGAGGTTCTTTCCGATAGCCAACTGCGGAGCGAATTGCGCCGTGGATTACACCTATCTTGAGGTAAGACGCAACTGGGAGTATGACTGGAACGACTATTACGGCTACGGCGGCGGCCAGACGGAAGTCCATCACTATTATCATAACACCGGATACTGGTACGATCCGTGGGATTGGTCTGGTACGGTCTATATCGGCTATCCGCATGGCGCGGCTGTGTATATCGACGGCATTTTCTACGGTTACGCGCCCTGTTTCGTGCCGAGAGTAGTAGTCGGCTGGCATCATTTCAGGATCTGGTATAATGACATCTGGTGGTATGATGGCAGGCTAAATGTCTGCGCAGGATGCTGGTATGACTACGGATACGACAATATCCGCTACAAGGACTCGCGGGATCATTACGGCTTCAAGCCGAAGCGCCGCCAGGGAGCGGAAACGGTTTCGAAGCGGTTCCATCCGAATCGCAAGGAGATGGTCTATACGGATAAGTCCGGTTATGTAAAGAAGGAGACCTGGAAGCAGGAGTTTGCGACTAAGAAGTCTCGTACGGATGCCGGATCACCTTACTTTGAGGGCACGAAGAAAAACGTGTATGGAGTAGAAACTGTGACGTCTTCCAAGAAGGGAAGTTCGTCGTCGAGCGGATTTTCGGGTAGAGAGGTGAAGACCTCGAGTTCGAAGAGACAGACAGACGTCTACAAAACCCCCAAGGTCTCGACCGGAGCATCAAAGAAGGGCTACTCTGGATCTTCCGATTCGAAGAAGACCGGTCAGTACGAAACCGGTAGTTCGGTTAAGAAGGGATCACAGAGCCCCCGGTTCGGTGGAGAGAAATCGAAGAAAACCGGAAGTTCGGAGAGCAATCCGGTTTTCAAGCCAAGCACCGGATCGAGCAAGAAATCCGGAAGTTCATCCGGGCAAAAATACACACCGCCGAGCAGTTCGGGTAAGTCCGAAGGATCATCGGGTAAGTCGAAGGGCTACTCTACCCCGAGGACTTCGCCGAAGTCATCCGGGAGTTATACGGCTCCGCCCAGCAGCGGTAAGTCGAGTGGCGGAAGCTACTCGGCTCCGAAGAGCTCCGGGAAGTCATCCGGTGGCAGCAAGGGCGGACGTTCGAGTGGAGGTAAGAAGAAGGGCGGTTAGTGCCCATATATGACCGGTGCGGGCTGATTTCAACTTGACTCAGCTCGTGCCGATCCTATCTTGGTGGATAACAGTCTTCAGAGTAATTCAGTGAAGAGGGTGAGTGTTGTGAGGTCAACAAGTGTGACAGTATATCTTGTTATGGTTCTGTCGTTTGTAGCGTTTCTCGCGCTTCCGGCACGGGCCGATCAGCAGGATTCATCGAAGGCGGTGAAGATGGAGGTCGCCAGGGATGTCGTGAAGGGCAAGAAGGTTGAGCCAAAGACCGAGTCTCCTGGAGCCAGTGATCCGAACTATGATAACTTCACCGACAAGGACAAGAACGGTATCGACGACCGATTCGAGAAGGCTAACAAGGAGAAGGTGAAAGTCAAGGCCGCTCAGGATCAGACCAAGCCGACTGAGCCAAAACCTGACGAGAAGAAAGAGGTCCGGAAGGACGAGAAGAAATAGCGGCCGCGAAACCAGCTTTGTGGCCAACTTTAAGATATTCAGCCTGTTAAGCAGCAGTTTCTGCTTGACAGGCTTTGTTTTTTGTTTGATTTTTAGCACTCTGTCGGCACAAGTGCTAACGGTGTTTGTATAGAGTATTTGAATGGTATGAAGAGGACAATAAACACATTGACCGATCGCGAGCAGCAGATACTGTCTGCCCTGATCGATCACTACATTAAAACGGCACAGCCGGTTGGCTCAAGGGTGCTTGCTAACAAGTACAATCTCGGCATCTCACCGGCGACCATCCGCAACACACTCCAGGACCTGGAAGAACTGGGGCTCGTCAGCCAGCCGCATACATCCGCAGGGCGTGTTCCTACAGATCTCGGCTACAGACTATATGTCGACAGGCTCCTGAAACCTGAGCATTTGACCGCCGAGGAACGCGCGAGCATTCAGGAGCAGCTTACCTCGAAATTCTCGGCTATCGAACAGATTCTCGAGCAGACTAGCCGCATACTCGCGGAGGTCACGTCTCAGCTCGGCCTTACGACGGCGCCTGAGTTCGACAAGGCGATAGTCACGAAGCTCGAGATGATCCCGGTGGCGGAGAGGCGGCTGTTGGTCGTGATTGCCGTCAAATCGGGAATCGTAAAGACAATTCTGATGGAGGTCGACTCCGATCTCTCGAACAGGACTGTCTCCGAAACCACGCGCGCACTCAACGAGAGATTGCTCGGACTAACTCTTGGGGAGATACGGACGACTATAGCGGAGAGATTCCATGACGTTAGGCTGGGCGACCCCAAACTCCTGAAGGTGTTTACCGAGTCATTCGAGTCAATCTCAAGTGAGGTTCAGCACCGAAGTGTGCATGTCGGGGGGACATCGAATATCCTCCGGCAGCCGGAGTTCCGTGATCAGGAAAGCCTCGATAAGATACTCGGAGCCATCGAGAGAAAGCAGGAGCTCGCGAGCATTGTTTCGGGTGCTGCTCTCGCGGATGGTATCGTGGTGACGATCGGCAAGGAGGCCAACCTGGGAAACTTTGAGATGTGCAGTCTCGTTACCTCGACATATAACGCGGGGCGTTCGAGAGGAACGATTGGAGTGATTGGACCGACACGAATGAAATACTCCAAGCTCGTGTCGATAGTGGATTATACCGCAAAACTTCTTTCGAAGCTCTTAAGCGAAAAGGAGTAGGAGGATATGGCGGACAAAGAACGGGATCGCGAAGTCGAACAGAATGATAAGCCTGACGATGGCTCCGAAACTGAAGTCAAAGTGGATGTGAGAGGCCTGGACTCGAAGATGGAAGATATCGAAGAACCGGAATCAGCCGAGAACGAAGAGTCGGATAGCCAGTCAGAAGAGACAGAGGAAAAGACTGGGGCTGACGATCTGGCCGAGATAGAGACGAAGCTGAAGGAATCCGAGGATCGATATCTCCGACTTGCCGCAGAATACGACAATTTCAGGAAGCGTACCGCCAGGCAATTTGCCTCGATCTCAGAGTCGGCTATCGAGGATTTCGCACTCGAGCTATTGAATATACTGGACAACTTCGAGCGTGCACTTTCCGTGGATACTGAAAAGACTGACGCCGAGAGCCTGAAGAAGGGCGTCGAACTCATCTTTGGGCAACTGGCCGACCTCCTGAAGAAGAAGGGCGTGGAGCCGTTCGATTCGGTCGGTGAGCAGTTCGACCCGAATTACCACGAGGCAATGATGACGGTAGAAACCGACGAGCATGACGACGGCACCATTGTATCGGAGTTCTCAAAGGGCTACAAGTTGGAAGATAAGGTCCTGCGGCACGCAAAGGTGTCTGTTGCCAAAGGCGGATAATTAATGTTGCTCGGTCAGAGTGATTCCTCAGTGCGGTCTTATATTTTGCTCGCGCTATTCTATGCGAACAGGACTTGATGAATGGGGATAGCAAGTCTATTCTATAGGATGCTAGGAAGGCCGGTGCCGTACTACGCTAACTATAGCATATGGCTGATCATCTGGAAACCAATAAGGAAATTTATCAACGTCGTCATAATTCCAAATATCCCAAGCAACAAACTGAGGATTCTCCTGTACCGTATGATAGGCTTCAATATCGGAGGAAATGTCTTTATTGGGATGAAATGCTATATGGATGACATAGAGCCATCGAAGACGACTATAGAGGACAATTCTACGATATCGTACGGATGCTTTTTTGCTTGTCATGGGAGGGGCCAGGGACACACTCCAATCGTAATACGAAACGGCGCATATCTCGGCATGAGGGTTTCCGTGGTGTCTGGGAAAGGCGGCGTAGAGATTGGAAGAAGGAGCATAATTGGCGCTTGTTCACTGGTGAACAGATCTATACCGGCCGGCTCAGTGGCCTTTGGAATTCCGGCCAGGCCAGTAGGCGCAAAAACGGCCTCACAGAATGGGGAGACAGAACTCGATGATTGAAAACTACAATGAGGAAGGGTAGGACAGATGTCTAAGGTGATCGGAATAGACCTGGGTACAACAAACTCCTGCGTTGCCGTGATGGAGGGCAGCCAGGCAGTTGTTATCCCAAATGCGGAAGGCGGACGCACTACCCCGTCGGTCGTGGCATTCACAAAGGACGGCGACCGTCTCGTCGGACAGGTGGCAAAGCGCCAGGCTATCACGAATCCGGAGAATACGATCTTCTCGATTAAGCGATTCATGGGACGACGTTACTCGGAGGTTGCCGAAGAAGAGAAAATTGTACCTTACGAGGTCGTCGAAGAGGATAACGGCGACGTTCGTGTCAACATTAAAGGCGAACGGTACGCTCCACCGCAGATTTCGGCGATGATCCTCCAGAATCTCAAAAAGACGGCAGAGGAGTATCTCGGGCAGGAGGTTACGGAAGCCGTTATAACTGTGCCGGCCTACTTTAATGACTCGCAGCGCCAGGCAACAAAGGACGCCGGCAAGATCGCAGGGCTCGAGGTGAAGAGGATTATAAATGAGCCGACAGCAGCGTCTCTGGCATACGGTCTCGACAAAAAAGACGAGGCCAAAATTGCGGTGTTCGATCTCGGCGGCGGTACATTCGACGTATCGATTCTGGAACTCGGGGATGGCGTGTTTCAGGTGAAGTCAACAAATGGCGACACGCATCTCGGTGGAGATGACTTCGATCAGCGAGTAATCGACTGGCTGGCTGACGAGTTCAAGAGAGAGAACGGTATTGATCTGCGCAATGACAGGATGGCTCTTCAACGACTTAAGGAAGCCGCCGAAAAGGCGAAATGCGAGCTGTCATCGACGATGCAGACATCAATAAATCTACCGTTTATCACTGCAGATCAGTTCGGTCCGAAGCATCTCGATCTCACAATGACCCGCGCGAAGCTCGAACAGCTATGCGACGATCTTCTCGAGAGAACCAGGACGCCGTGCACGAGCGCGATTAGGGACGCCGGCCTGTCCGCCTCCGATATCGACGAGGTTATCCTCGTCGGCGGCATGACGAGAATGCCGAGGGTCCAACAACTGGTAAAGGAGCTGTTCGGTCGGGATCCGCACAAAGGAGTTAATCCTGATGAGGTCGTGGCGATTGGCGCCGCAATTCAGGCGGGTGTGCTGACCGGCGATGTGAAGGATGTACTCCTTCTGGATGTCACGCCGTTATCGCTCGGTATCGAGACACTCGGTGGTGTCACCACAAAGCTGATCGAGCGTAACACCACGATTCCCACACGTAAGAGCCAGATTTTCTCGACTGCCGCGGACAACCAGACAGCCGTGTCGATACATGTGCTCCAGGGCGAGCGAGAGATGGCCATGGACAATCGTACGCTCGGCAAGTTCGATCTCGTAGGGATACCGCCCGCACCGCGCGGCATGCCACAGATCGAGGTGACATTCGACATTGATGCCAACGGCATCGTCCATGTCTCCGCGAAGGACCTCGGCACCGGCAAGGAGCAGAAGATTCGTATCGAGTCCTCCTCTGGTCTATCAGAGTCTGAAATTGACAAGATGGTGAAAGACGGCGAGTCCCACGCGGAAGAGGATGAGAAGAAGAAGCACCTGGTCGAAGCTCGCAATAAGGGCGATCAGTTGATATATACGACCGAGAAAACGCTGAAGGAGCATGGCGACAAGGTCGGCGAGGAAGACAAGAAGAAGATCGAGGAGGCGATCGAGAAGCTTCAGGGGGCGCTCAAGACTGATGAGCCGGGGATTATCGATCAGAAGTGTGAAGAGTTGATGCAAACGTCACACAAGCTCGCGGAAGAGCTTTACAAGCAGAGCACTGCCGAGCAGCAGGCGGCAGGCCCACAGCCGGAAGGCGAGGAGAGCCAAACGGGTGGTGCCGAGCCGGAAGGCGAATCGGACGAGGGAGCAGTCGACGCCGACTACGAGGTGGTAGACGACGAGAAGAAGAAGTAGGTTTGGGTACGACATCGAAGCGGGGTGATTGAATCACAATGGCCACCAAACGAGACTACTACGAGGTCCTTGGCATAGAACGCAGTGCCGATGACGAAGTCATAAAGAAAGCCTACCGAAAAGTCGCGCTGCAGTATCATCCGGACAGAAATCCGGATGACCCCGCAGCCGAAGATAAATTCAAGGAGGCCACGGAAGCCTACGAGGTTCTCCGCGATCCACAGAAGCGAAGTGTCTATGATCAGTTCGGCCATGCCGGTCTGAAAGGTGGCACCGCCGGAGGTGGCTTCGGAGGATTCGATGTATCCGATGCGCTCCGAATGTTCATGAACGAGTTTGGTGGTTTCGGCGGAGGGGCATTCGACGATCTGTTTGGTGGATTCGGGCAGACCCGGCGCCGTGGAAAACGTGTCTATCGCGGTGACGACATCAAAGTCCCGCTCAGGGTCACGCTCGAAGAGGTTGCGGAAGGCACTGAGAGAGAGATCGAGTTGAAAGTGCTGGATCGCTGCTACGATTGCAATGGAACGGGTGTGGAAGGCGGCGGAGATCGCAAATCGTGCCCGCAGTGCAACGGCACTGGGGAAGTCCGCCAGGTAACACGGTCCTTCCTCGGCCAGATGATAAGTGTCCGTCCCTGCGACTACTGCAAGGGAACCGGCACGATAGTCACAAACCCCTGCGATACATGCGGCGGTGAGGGACGTGTCCGAGTCGACAAGAAGCTGAACGTCAAGGTGCCGGGTGGAGTCGCCTCCGGGAACTATATGACAATCGAAGGGAAAGGCCATGTCGGACCGCAGGGAGGTCCACCGGGTAGTGTCGTCGTGTTCTTCGAGGAGGAAGAGCACGACATGTTCGAGCGTCACGGTGACAACATCGTAACCGAACACCCGATAAGCTTCTCTCAAGCCGCGCTCGGAGACACTGTTGTGGTGCCAACGCTCGACGGCGAGACAAAACTGGATATCCCGGCAGGCACTCAGTCCGGCAAGATATTTTGCATGAAAGGGAAAGGCATAAAGCATCTGCGTCGCGCCGGTCGGGGCGATGAGCTGGTCAGAATTGTTGTGTGGACCCCAACGAAGCTCGATGCGAAGAGCCGTGAGATATTTCATAAACTGGCAAAACACGAGGGCATGAGCCCTCCGGATCCATCTAAATCATTCTTCAAACGTCTCAGGGAGTCTTTGGGAGTATAGGAAAACATGACACAATCAAAAGGGAACTCCTCTCGCGGGACCCGGAAGAGATACGTGGAAATCTCAATCCGAGTACCGGCGAGTTTCGAAGAAGAATTGTCGAACTTCCTCATCGACAAAGTTGAGGGCGGTCGGAGCGTTGTCCTGGAGGAAGTGGACGATGACATCATATTCAAATTCTATGCCGGTTCCGAATCGGTTGCCATGCCGGAAGTCGCCAAGGTCAAGAGCTTCCTCGATGACAGCGGTGTGGTTCCCGCAGGCGAAATCGATGAGCGCATACGGATTCGGAATATCAAGGAGATCGATTGGGTCGAGCAGTATCAGAAGCTGTTCGAGCCGGTCGAAGTTGATGACGTTGTTGTCAAATCTGTCTGGTCAGCGGATGAGTTCCCCGGCAAAACGGTGATCAAGCTCGAACCGAAGATGGCGTTCGGTACCGGCAAGCACGAGACGACGCGGCTCTGTATGTCGGCGGTTCGACAGTGCGTCAAATCAGGCGATAAAATGGTCGATCTCGGCACCGGCTCTGGTATACTCTCGATTCTCGCCGCAAAACTCGGTGCTATTGAAATCCTCGGCCTGGATATAGACATCGCGGCCGTGGAGAATGCGAGAGAGAATGTCGTCATCAACGGCCTCGAAGATGTCATCACAATCCGCTACGGATCGATGCAAAAGGTAACGAACGAGAATTACTACGATCTCGTCGTCTCGAACCTCATCCGCGACGGTATAATCGAGCTGTTCGATCGGTTCGAGGCATCGGCCAAACCGGGCGGCACTATTATTCTATCGGGAGTCCTCACAAATCAGATCGATGAAATGAGCGATTTTTTCAGGCGGAGAGGTTACTCAGACTTCGATATCACTACGCTGAATGAATGGGTCTGTTACGTCATGAGGGTGTAGCGATCAAACAGTCCGAATTCACATACTTCTTTGTCGAGGCGGATCAAATCGAGAGCAACATTGCGGTCTTCTCCATCGAAGAGTCACGTCATATCGTTAAAGTCGGGCGAATGAAAGCCGGAGACAGAATTTACGCCACCGATGGTACCGGGCGGGCCTGCGAAATGGTCATACAATCCGCGACGCCGAGTCGTGTGACTGCGGAAGTCACATCGATAACGAAACCCGAAGCCTATCCATTTAGTTGCACGCTCGCCGTTCCACTAACAACGGGTCAGAAGCTCGACCTGATCGTCGAAAAGGTAACCGAACTTGGAGCGAATGAAATTCTGCTCTTCGAGTGCCAACGGGCGAAGTCTCGTTCCCCATCCGAAAAGAAGATAGAACGGTTGCGGCGAGTGACGGTAGCCGCGATGAAGCAGTCAATGCGTGTCTTCCTGCCGGAAGTCAGATATGTCGGGGATTTCAACTCGGTACTGGATGCAAGTCGATCTCATGACGTAGCTCTCTTCGGCGATATGGCGGATACGGCGCGTCGAGTTTGTGAGCCGATTCACGATTCGAGACCGAAGTCGGTATTGATTGTCGTTGGACCTGAAGCCGGATTCACGGAGGAGGAGATAACGGCTCTCAGGGCAGCAGACGCGGTCGGTGTTCGCGTCGGTGATCATCGCCTGCGCTCCGAGACCGCTGCAATCACTCTAACAGGGCTTGCGATCGATGCTCTTTTTGCGGCATACAATATGTAGAGAACGAAACCCTTGAGAAATACCTCCGATCTGCCGATTTGTATAGTATATGAACCATCTCGATATAGCACAGGCGTGGCCGGTGTATCTCCTGCTGTTCGCGTTCGGGTTGGCCGCAGGCAGTTTTCTGAATGTGGTCATATACCGGCTGCCGAGAAAGAAATCGATAATCAGGCCAAGATCATTCTGCCCGAAATGCAGTAAGCCGATACCATTTTATCTGAATATCCCGGTCGTGAGCTACCTGATGCTTCTCGGCCGCTGCAAATACTGCAAAACGCCTATTTCGCCCCGATATGCCGCGGTCGAACTACTGGCCGGGCTGGTAGTTGTGGGCTACTTCGCGTACTTCGGGTTCAACCTGCAGGCGGTCGCTGCGGTAGTTTTGACTCTTGTACTGATTCCGGTTTTCTTCATCGACTTCGAGCATCGTATCATCCCGGATACAATCTCGATCCCGGGAATCGTAATTGGCTTCGGGCTGTCATTCGTTACGGCAGAACCGGGGTGGATCGATTCGCTTCTTGGAATCCTTCTGGGGGGAGGCGGACTTCTTCTGCTCGGCCTGTTTGGCGACTATGTGTTCAAGAAGGAGAGTCTCGGAGGCGGTGACATCAAACTCGCGGCGATGCTCGGAGCATTCCTCGGCTGGCAGAAAGTCCTATTCGTGTTTATCGCCTCGGCTGCGCTCGGCATTATCGGAGCGGTGATCATGATGGCTATATCCCGTCATGCGCGAGAATCTCACCAGATACCGTTCGGCCCTTTTCTCGCGGCCGCTGCAGTAATAGCGCTCCTCTTTGGCGACTCACTGATCCAACTATATCTTGATCATGTGTTGCAGATTTAGCGCAGCGTTGTTCTACAGCGACATCTCCAGTGCCAACTTTATGATCGGCCCCATCTCGAGATTGTAGTTCGCTTTGCGGTCCTCGTCATCGAAGAACTCATAACGATGGTAGGGGATGAATCCGCCGGTCAATTCCAGAAATGAACCCTGCGACACATGAAATCGCGCCGATGGTCCAACCATCCAAACGGAGTAATCCAGCACCGGCTTATCGATGCGCTGCTCTTCGGTGCTGTACGCATCCGGATCGCCGCTGTATTGTGCACCGCTGAGTCGAGAAACCACTCCCAGTTCTATGTTGCGGTTTGCCCGATACCAGAACTCTATCATGACCGGCAGGATGGCCATGAATCGCATGTTCTCATAGTTGCTCCAGATTGCGGAAAGCGCAGGCAGGGGAAGAGGCTCTCCGAAAGACGTGGCGTATGCGGCCCCGAATCCGAGCACCCAGTTGCGGCCGAATTGTTTCAGTAGAATTAAAGCTGTATTGATCTGGAGATCATCGGATGTAATCGGCCCGATGAAATCCGAGGCCAGGCTCGGTCGGAAGAAGAACATCGTTGACCATTGCTGATTCAAAACGTGGCGTATCATCAAGTTCAAATTCGTCTCATGGAGATCGTCGATCACGGGCTTCTCCACGCCATCGGGAACATAGCGGAAATCAGCATTTCTGCGATTGTATCCCGCGCCAATTGTCAGAACTGTCTGCCCGCGAGAGAAAACAAATGGATATTCGGCCTCCATATCCACTGTCATGATGCGGGTCTGAATCCCAGCAAGATTGGACGGGTCCGGGTCATGAAAGTCCTGAAACGGCACCAGATCATATGATAAGGATATCTTCGGTCGCGGCGGCGGGGGACCCTGCTGTCCGAACGCAGAGGAGCCAACATACAGATGCATGAGTAATGAAACCAGGATGATAATCAATTTTGTCTTCGCATTCATCTTCACTATTCCTCCGCATATCAAGCCCTCATCGGAAAGTACAAACATAATATTCCAACCTCAGTTCCGGTCCATGTTACATTTCATAGATGCGGTAGTCAAATTAAGATTATGTGAGCGGTGATGTTACATGCTGGCCACGTTTCAATATCGACCTCTCGCTAAATCCACTGTGCAAAAATGGAATAGTGCCGATACATGGAATGTATGAGTCTGTTTACAAAACGCCTCAAAGAGACCGTCGGCAATCTCCGTCGATCGCCGGCAATGCGGTACGAAACGGAACTGTACAGTGTTCTGCTGTTAATAGTGCTGTTTCTCGTACTCGTCAGCCTGAGCTCTATTCGGCTATCGGGACATGTTCGCGGAATCTTCGAGAAGCAGATATTCGCCGACCTGCTAAGAACGTCCAAGGTTACGGCGGATTACCTCTCGGACAAGCCGGAGCTTAGATCTTCGACAGCGGAATTCCGCCAGTGGGTCAGCGATTCATACGCTGATTCCATCGAACTCATTGACGGCGCTCCACACGGTCTCGGCTCGCTTCCGGCGATATTCGGTCGGTTGTCAGAGACGCAGATAACAACGCTCGGCAACGGTGAACCGGCTTCCCTTCTACCGAATGAGGACGATCGCGCGCCCGGTTATGCTGTGCTGTATCCATTCGAATCAACCGACGGTCGTTCCTTTGTACTCAGGGTCTACAAGCGTGCATCGCGTTTCGGCATGATCGGCAAAGTCTCATTTCTCAACTACATATTCCAGGTAACGGGGCTCCTGGCGATTATCATACTCGGCTACCTGTATGTCAGAGTTACGCTGAAACCGTTTATGCGGATGAAACGTGCGGCTCGCGAGGCGACTGTCGAGCACGAACACGGCGAGGTTTCAGTCGAGAATATCGTGTCATCGTTTCAAAAGATGATCGACGAGATGAAGGATAAGGAAGAGATACTGCAGGGATTGTACAAGAAGACTCAGAAGCGTGCGGAGCGACTCGAGCAATTCAATGAGTATGTCCTGTCCGGCATGGCGTCAGGTCTTATGAGCTGCAACAGGGATGGAATAGTCACGCATTTCAACCAGTCCGCCCAGCGGCTGCTTCAGATAGAAGAGCGCGACGCCCTCGGACAGCGCTATGGAAAGGTACTGACCGATCTGCCGGAAGTCAGGGACTTGATCGCGCGAACACTCGAGGGCGAGTGCAATTTCTCGCGCGTGGAACTGGAAGTAAATCATGGCGATGAGGATATGTCGCTCGGGATCTCAACAACCTTGATTCGCGATGAGCGCGACAGGCGCGTCGGCGCTACGGTGATCATGACCGATCTCACGGAAGTCAAGAAGCTGCAACGCGATATCGCATACAAAGACAAAATGGCCGCACTCGGCGAGACAGCAGCGGGGCTGGCGCATGAGCTCCGAAACTCTATGACCGCAGTGCTCGGATTCGGTAATCTGATCAAAAAGCTCTCCGAGGAGAATCCGCAGTTGATGCAGGTGGCGGAATCGATTTCAACCGAGGCATCGGCTACGGAGCAGATGCTCACCCGGTTTCTGGAATTCGCGCAACCGACAAGTTTCTCGCTCACCGAAGTTGATATCTGCTCGACGGCGCGTGAGCTGATCGCAAACTTCGAGAATCTCGCGGCTGAGCTCAATATTCGCCTGGCCTTCTCGTACGACAGTTCATCAAGGGTTATGGCAGACAAGCTCGCTCTAAGGCAGATAATATCTAACCTGTTGTCGAATGCGATAGAGGCCACACCGCCTGAAAGTGAGGTCGCGGTCGATATCCGACCAACCGGTAACGGTACTATAAGGGTGAAAGTGGCTGACGGTGGTCCCGGCATACCCGACGATTTGAGGAACAAGGTCTTCAATCCGTTTTTCACAACAAAAGAGGACGGCACCGGGCTCGGGTTGTGTACGGTCAAGAAGTTCGTCGACGGCATGAACGGGACGATCTCACTCAGCTCTTCTGACTCCGACAGATTCAGCCTGACGATTGAATTGCCCGAGGCCGAGATGTCGATGGACGACTCAGAATCGATTGATCGGCAGAAAACACTTGCGGACACCCCGCCAGCGTAGCTAATATCAGAAAAACAAATCTACGGGAGATTGAATGAAGCGTATTCCATTGCTGCTGATGGTGGTGCCTCTGGTCCTCTTAGCCGGCTGTGCCGAACCACCCGAAGAACGAGCCGGAGAAATTCGCGCGCGGATCGAGGCGGTTGATACGACGGAAGCCTGTGTCTATCTCAATGATCTCTGTAGTGCGGTGAAGGATACATTTAAGGTCGCTTTCGAGGAGATGGAGATTCAGAAAGAAAAGTCCTTTTTGTCGAAGTCTTTCGATCGCGCAGAGCGGCTGTTCGATGTCGCCGACTCGATGATCCGGTCGGCGGAGGATAGTATCCCGAAACTGAGGGAGTATTACGGGAGATACATCGAATCGATTCGGGTCCGTGCAACAAACGGCTATGACAGCACAACCGCGCTATTCGAGGAATTCCGCGCCGAACCGGAGAATGCGGAGAGAGCAGAGCAGTTGAGTCGGAAGATGATCGATATGACAATGACGTTCGGCCGCGCCAAGACGGCATTCAAGGAAGAGGACTATCTCAGGGCCGGGACACAGTTCGAGCAGGTTATACGGTTCTCGAACAGCCTGATAGCGCGCATGAAGTAACGCGAATCGGCATCGAATAGAGCGATATCAATTGCCTGTCAGAAATGGGTTGACAAGCGGTAGATTCTTGATAAATTTGCTACTCTGAAGGTTATGGGCCTATAGCTCAGTTGGTTAGAGCGCGCGCCTGATAAGCGCGAGGTCACTGGTTCAACTCCAGTTAGGCCCATTTTTAATCCCGCGCCAGATACGTGATCCTGTCGACAACTCAATTCCACACGTTCCCGGATTAAGTCTGTTGACATTGTGGCTCCGTGTGTGCATTATCCGATCTCAAATATGACCGAGACAGGAGAATTGCACGCATGAAGTATGATATCTACGGAATCGGAAACGCGCTCGTCGACTATCTCGCACTCGTAACGGACGCCTTTCTGATCGAGAAGCAGGTCCGAAAGGGCTACATGACGCTCGTGGACCTTCCCGGCGCCGAGAAAACCCTGATCGACAATCCGGAAGGTTTCGAGCGAGTCAGTGGCGGATCCGCGGCCAACACGGTTGTCGGGGTTGCGAATCTCGGCGGAAAGGCAGGCTACACCGGCAAAGTCGCGAGTGATGAAAACGGTGAGTTTTACAGACAGAACCTCAACGACGCCGGCGTCGACTTCTTCAGCAGCCCGTTCGGAAAGGGTACTACCGGCACATGCGTCTCACTGGTCACGCCGGACGGTCAACGGTCAATGCTGACATACCTCGGAATTTCGAGCGAGCTCTCACGGGCAGACATAAATGAGGATGCGATCGCCGATGCGAGGTATCTATATGTTGAGGGATACCAGTGGTCGTCGGAGGACGCTCGCGATGCCTCTGTATACGCAATGGAGCTCGCCAAAAAGCACGGCACTTCTGTTTCGTTCACATACAGCGATCCATTCATGGTAGAGACGTACGGCACCGAGTTCCGCAAGATAACCGAGGAATTCGTCGATCTGCTCTTCTGCAATGAGGACGAGGCCACTATCCTGACCGGCAAAGAGAGCGGGGCAGAAGCCATTTCCGATCTCCGTGAGATGTGTGAGAGGGTATGCGTGACAACCGGCGCCGACGGGGCACTCGTTACCGAAAACGGCGGATCGAGGTCCGTGCCCGCAGTTCCGGTAGACAAAGTGGTCGACACGACGGGCGCGGGTGACATGTACGCTGCGGGAGTGATTCGCGGTCTCTGCGCCGGCAGGAGCCTCGAAGACGCCTCGAAAATTGGTGCAAGGATGGCTGCGATGATTATCTCTCAGATCGGCGCGAGGCTCTCGGGCAAGTTCGAACTCAACGAAATGTAGACGAGCGCTTCGTTAAACCCCATATCTTTCTCGGAGCTCGGTCAGCAGCCTCCCTGCAAGACCGATCTTGGCGTCTCTTTCTTCATCGACCGGCAGGAAGTGAATGACCTTGAGCAGCTCCTCACCGGCCCGCTCCATGTCATCATTGATTATGATATAGTCGTAGTCGGATGCGGACTCGATCATCGGCCTTGCGCTCGTCAGGCGATCTGCGAAGTTGCTCTCGGGATTCCGCCTCTCTATCCTGCGAATCAGCTCCTCTATCGTTGGGGGCAGTATGAAGACAGTAGTTATGTTGTCATAGAGTTTTCGGTAATTATCGGTGCCTTTCGTATCGAGCTCCATAATGACATTGCCCGGTTTGCTGTCGAAGATGTCGCGCGGAGAGCCGTAGTAGTAGTCACCGTATACACGCTCCCGTTCTATCATCTCGCCGCTTTCAAAGAGTTTCTGGAACTTTTCAGGTGAGACAAAGTGATAGTCGATACCATTGACCTCGCCCGGTCTCGGCGAACGCGTAGTGTAGGTTACAACTCTGCGGGTCGCGGAGTGCGCCGTAGCGTAACGGAGCATAGTCGCCTTGCCGCAGCCCGATGGCCCGGACAGAACGAACAGCCTCTGACTCTTGTCTTGTGTCACGTACAGAATCTCATCATATTGAACCGTCGAGCGGTCGATTTGTTTTAGCAAGTATATGTGAGACGACGGGCAGAGTCAAGCACGACGAGGTAATCGACCATTGGTGAGATGATGGACATCCGGAGGAGTGAAATGACAAATAGCCTGGAAACGAAAGAAGCCTTCGTGCAAATACTGGAGAAGAGCAAGGAGAAGCCGCAGATTGTTCTGAAGCATTCCACGCGCTGTCCGATATCGCGTGGAGCGTTCCTCGAGTTCCAGCGGTTTGCGGAAAAGGACCACCGCGCCGACCTGTGGACTCTGCTTGTAATTGAACACAAGGAGGTCTCTCAGATGGTCGCGAATGAGACCGGCATAGAGCATCAATCGCCGCAGGCAATTATCTTCAAGGATGGTCGTCCCGTCTGGAACGGCTCGCATCATGCGATCACTGCGGAGACTCTGAGAGAGAAGCTGCCGAAATGAACCATCGAGCAAGTGCAGCAGTTGTTTTCGACGGCGAGTGCGGACTCTGCCGCAAATCGGTAGCTATCGCGAGTCGGTATGACATAACGGATCGTCTGGACTTCATTCCTTATCAATCCGATGAGTTTCGACGCAGATTTCCTGGTATCCATCGCCAACTCGCCGAGAATACTGTAATCGTGGCCACGATCGACGGCAGCATGTTCACCGGTGCGAGAGCTGTTGCCGAGATAGCGCGGCTGCTCGGGGGAGTCTTTGCTGCAGCAGGTTTCATCCTCATGCAGCCGATATTTTCACAAATCGCGGAAAAGGTCTACCGGATAATAGCGCGGAACAGATCGGCTATTTCGAAACGAATGAGCCCGGTCGAATGTGAGACCGAGATGTGAACGACCATTGCCGATTTCGGAGGGTCAATGAGCGACATTCTGATTCGTCCAAAGACAATCGAGGACACGATCTGGATAGAGCATTATCTGGAGCGCGAATGGGGGTCGAGAATGATTGTCAGCCGAGGTCTGCTTCACGACGCCACCGGTATTCCAGCGTTCATTGCAGAAATCGACAGCAAGCGAATTGGACTCGCTACATATCGATTCGAGGATAGTCACTGTGAGCTGCTCACGCTGAACAGCGACCGGGAGAAGGTGGGTGTTGGTATTGCGCTCGTGGAAGCGGTGAGAGCCGCCGCATCCCGCAAGGGCTGTAGACGACTCTGGCTCGTCACGACGAACGACAATCTGCACGCGCTGCAATTTTATCAGAAGCGCGGATTCAAACTTGCTTGCCTGCATAGAAACGCGATTCATCTTTCGCGTAAGCTGAAACCGTCGATCCCCGAAGTAGGGCTCAAGGGTATTCCAATACGCGATGAAATAGAACTTGAAATAATGCTCTGAAATTCGTATTCAACAGAGCCGGCACTGTTGGCGTCATTGTATCGAATCCAACATTGATACCGGTTCGAAGACCGGGCGAAGCCCGAGTAAAGGAGGCGAACCTGTGAGACGCTTAATCTCAGGATATATGGCGTTGATGATAACGCTCTGTGCCTCAGCTCAGGCGGTCGATCTGGGATACGAGTTTTCAGGGGGAATGAATCTGATCCTCGAAACCGATCCTCGGCTCGACGATTGGGGCGATGCCAGGACAATCGGAGGGGGAATTGCTCTGGGACATCTCAGCCCGGTCCAACCGGTATTGAGCGTATCCTATTCCTGGTTGGGCAATCAGGGAGCGCGTGCATTCGATTCGGGTGATGGCGGCCCAACTACGGTCGAGTGGCTCGGGATAGTTGCACCGGCAAGCACCCCGCCGCTTCCCGAAAGAACTGTAGTAGCCTATGATCCCAAACGGGCATCTGTCATGCAGATCGAAGCGTCGATCAGAATTCCAATCAAGTCAAGGGGACTCTATGCAGTCTTTCCGACTGTCGGGCTGACATGGTTCGATTCAGAGAAAACGGGGTACTACAAAGACTATAACGACGACTGGACGCTTCTCAGTTCCGGACAGTTCATCGAGGATGAGTCGTTCACGATCTGACATTTCGGTTTCGGCTTTGGACTGCGGGAGAGAGTGAACGATCGCGTTGCGTTCATGATCGAACCACGCGTAGTCTGGAGCAAAGAGGAGAACGCGAACATAACGTTAGTGCCGATCAGATTAGTAGTGCAGTTCCATTAGTTGGGATCATCATACAGATCGCGACGGAGGTGGTCTCATGAAGTGTATTATTATAGCGTTCACATTAACAATGTCTATCAGCAGTGCACTGATGGCCGCCGATCCGATTTTCGAGATAGGAACAGGCCGTGAGTTCATATTGGACAGCAGTCACAGACTCGAAGAATGGGGAGACGGCTGGTCGATCAGCGGCAGCTTTCTCCCAAAGTATATGCGATCCGTGCAGCCTGTATTCTCGGCTTCCTACACGTGGCTCGACAAGGACGGCCACCGTATATTCGACGCTCGGCGGAGTGAAAGAGTGACCATTCCGCCGCCGGGACCGGGAACTTACTATGATCACAAACCGCGTAGCGGCGGGCTGTTACAGGCAGAGATAGCGATGCGGTTTTATCTGCCTCCGGCGACGAACACTTTCTATCTGACGCTTCCATTCGCAGGATTGACACACGCGAGGCTTGATGAGAGCGTGATAATCACCGAGCGTGACGAAGACCTGAACGTAGTTGATCGGAGAGAACATACCAAGGATTTCAGCGAGACTTCATGGCATGCCGGGTTTGGATTCGGACTCCAGATCGGGTTGGACGAGCGGCTCTCCCTGATCATAGACCAGCGGTTCCTCTGGACTCACCTGAACGACCGGAACTTCTCGATGGCGCACACTCGACTCCTGCTGCAAATCAGGTAATATCTGCTTACTCGCCTGCTGCTGTTGCCGAGCTTTCCACAGCTCGGGAAATAGCGGAGGCGTACCCGCTTTTAACCTTGACAAGTCAGACGGATCGAATCTATTATGGATTCTTAACTCAATGGACTATCGTTAGTTTCGATAAACTGGCAACTACTATCAAGGCACTGGAACCACAAGATGAAATGGACACAGACTTACATACCGACACTCAGAGAGGACCCGGCGGAGGCGGAGCTGATCAGCCACAAACTGCTCGTCAGGGCTGGCTACATACGCAAGCTCGGCGCTGGCGTCTATTCATATTTGCCTCTGATGCAACGTGTTCTGCAGAGAGTCAGCGACATTTGCCGAGAAGAGATGAACCGATTCGGTGGCGTCGAAATACTCATGCCGGTTCTGCATCCCCGCGAAATATGGGAGGAATCCGGTCGTTGGGAGGTAATGGGGCAGGAGAAGATACAGTTTCGCCTCAAGGACCGTCATCAGCATGAGCACTGTCTGGGGGGCACGCACGAGGAGATCGTAACCGATATCATCCGGGGCGAGGTTAGGTCCTACAAACAGCTCCCGATCATACTTTACCAGATTCAGACCAAATTTCGCGACGAAATCCGTCCGAGATTCGGCCTTCTTCGCGGCCGTGAGTTTATAATGAAAGACGCCTACTCGTTTGACAAGGACGACTCCGGCTTTCGCGTTAGCTATGACAAGATGGCAAAAGCCTACTTCGCATTTTTCAAGCGCTGCGGGCTCGACTCGGTCATGGTCGAATCGGACACCGGCGCTATGGGTGGTAGCCAGGCGCATGAGTTCATGGTGGTCATCGACACGGAGGGTGGCGAGGACACAGTTGTTTTGTGCGACAATTGCGATTACGCTGCAAATGTTGAAAAGGCCACATCCGCCCAGGACTCAGCACAGGAAGAAGTCGAGCAGAGAGATATTGAGAAGATCGACACACCCGGAGCTTCCACCGTCGATCAGGTCACGGAGTTCCTTGGCGTACCGGCCAGGAACCTGATTAAGACCATTCTCTACAAATACGACAACGACCAGGTGATTGCGGCGCTCGTGCGCGGAGACCGCGAGATAAACGAGATCAAGCTGAAGAATGTGCTCGGCGGCGGATTTCTCGAGATCGCGGATGCCGTAACGGTACAGCGCGTAACGAACGCGCCAGTCGGATTCGCGGGCCCGGTCGGAATCAAAGATGTGCGAGTAATTGCCGACCTCGAGGTTCGTCATGTACGCAACGCGGTGACGGGTGCGAATGAGAACGAGAAACACTATACCAACACCAATCCGGGACGTGACTTTCATATTGATGTCGCGGCGGACATCCGAAATGTGGTTGAGGGGGAGGCATGTCCACAATGTTCCAGGGGCAAGCTCTACATGAAACGCGGAATTGAGGTGGGCAATATATTCAATCTCGGAACAAAGTACTCCGGATCGCTCAAGGCAACGTTCATGGACGAGAACGGGTCCGACAAACCGTTCATCATGGGTTCTTACGGAATCGGCATAAGCCGGACTGCTCAGGCCGCGATCGAGAAGTTTTCGGATGACCGAGGGATCATCTGGCCGCGGGCAATCGCACCATACGACCTTCTGATTTCGCCCCTGAACTATGATGACGCCGACCAGCGAAAAGCCGCGAATGATCTCTATGAGAAGTGCAAGAAAGCCCATCTGGACGTTCTGCTGGATGATCGACTGGAACGCCCGGGTGTAAAACTAAATGATGCCGATCTGATCGGCATACCACTTCGGATGACGATTGGTAAAAAGTCGTTGAAGGCGGGCAAGGTTGAACTCAAGCCTCGGACTGCGAAGGAACACGAGGAAGTGGGCCTCGCGAGCGCGGTCTGGAGGGCCGAGGAACTCCTTGCGGACCTTTAAGTTTTTGCTTGCAAAGAAAAGGCACGGAACGTATATTCCCGTGTTCTGGAGTGGGATATTCCCACTCCTTTGAAATATGTGATGAATCCTGACTTGATATGAGGATTTCAAAAGAAGAGTTGCAGGACATAATTGCCGAAGTTGTCGAGAATGCGGGCTGCGAGTTCGTAGAGATGAAACTGGGTAGACACGGAAAGCGTCACCAGCTTCGAGTCTTCGCATATAAACCGGGCGGTATCACGCTCGATCAGTGCGGTGAACTCTCTCGTGCTCTCAGCAGAAGACTCGACGACGAGGACCCGTTTGAAGACGCGTTCATCCTTGAGGTGTCATCACCGGGGCTGAATCGGAAGCTGATTACTCCCGATGATTTCAGACGTGCAGTCGGCGAGACCGTGCGCCTGCAGTTGGACGATCCCAAGCTGGAGGACAAACAGATCGAGGGACGTCTGGCGAATGTTGAAGATGACGGTCTCACTATCGAGACCAGAAAAGGCGTTGTTGAGCTGTCCGTTGGTAGCGTGCGGCTTGGCAAAATCGTGTATTAAGGAGCGGTAGTAATGAGCTACAGTATTCTTGAGGCAATGACGCAGATCGCGAGAGAGAAGAATCTCGATATCGATTATGTGGTGAAGACCCTCGAGTCCTCGCTTCTGCAGGCGGCCAAAAAGAAGTTCAGCAATGCCGATAACATCTTTGTTGCCGTCGATCCGGAATCCGGCGACATCAATATCCATGCCCTGAAGACGGTTGTCTCGAATGTGACCGATTCCAATTTCGAGATCAGCCTCGACGAGGCCAGAGAGATAGACGAGTCCGCCGAGGAAGGCGATGAGGTGGAAGTCTTTATAAGCTTCGAGGAATTCGGCAGAAACGCTATCGCGACTGCCAAGCAACTGATGATACAGAAAGTCCGTGAGGCCGAGCGCGAGATGGTTTACGAGGAATATGTCGAGAAGATCGGCGCTCTCGTGACCGGAAACGTCCAGCAGATCGACAAGGGCGATCTAATCGTGAGCATCGGCCGCGCGGAAGCGATCCTCCCACAGGAAAACCAGATCCCGCGCGAGAAGTACCGCCAGGGTGACAGAGTTCGCGCATACATCGCCGATGTCAAACGCAATCAGCGCGGCCCGCAGATTGTCCTCTCGCGTGCCCATGACGGGTTCGTCGAGAAACTCTTCGAACTGGAAGTCCCGGAGATATTCGAACGCATCATAGAAATAAAGGCTATCGCCCGCGAACCGGGTGAACGCACCAAGATCGCTGTCTCATCCGCCGACGAGCGGATCGACCCAGTCGGGGCATGCGTTGGGATCAAGGGCGTACGAGTACAGAGTATCGTACGCGAGCTATCCAACGAGCGTATCGATGTCATTCAGTATCATCCAGACCCGGAGATATTCGCAACAAGGGGCCTGGCTCCGGCAACTGTGGTTAAGATCGATTCTTATCCGGAAGATCAGTCAATGACTGTTATCGTCGAGGACGACAAGCTATCTCTGGCTATCGGAAGACAGGGGCAGAATGCCCGTCTCGCCGCCCGACTTACAGGCTGGCGCATTAACATCCTGAGCGAGTCCGAGTACTCCGAAATGAAGCGTCGCGAGGTGGAATCCAAGGTCCCGATATCGAAGCTGCCGGGAATATCGGATTCCATCACAAATAAGCTCATTGAGGATGATATCCTGTACGTACAGGACCTCATTGCTGCGCCGACCGACGATCTGCTCGCGATCCCGGGCATCGGACCGAAGCGCGCTGAGCAGCTTCAGGAGGCGGCAAGACAGCTCATGGCCGATCTCGAACAGCAGAGAGAGCTGGAAGCGCAGGCCGAGGATGCCGAGATTGAAGACGATGATGAAGACGCATACGACGATGATGAAGATACCGAACAAGAGCCGGACGAAGAGGACGACAGCGACGACGAAGAAGACGAGGAAGAAGAAGAAGAAGAGGAAGACGACGACGAAGACAATTTTGATGATATAGAAGCGGACGAAGACGAAGAATTGGAAGACGAGGATGAGGATCTTTCAGAGGACGAGGAACGAACACCCGCACTGGAAGAATCCGGAGAGGAGACTATCTCAGAGGAGATAGGAGAACCATCCGAAGATACGGATGATGAAAATGCCTCGGAGAAAGAAGATATATCGGACGAGAGCGCTCAATCCGAAGAGGAAGATGAGACAGAAAAACAGCATCCCTCATCATAACCGAATTGGACCGGGACTCAATTTGATCGGCGCTCGAAGCCGTAGCAACCGAGGGAGGTAGGCATGGCAAAGAAACGACTTTATCAGGTAGCAAGGAAATATAACGTAACATCTGAGGCTATCGTGGAGCTGTGCAAGAGACTCGGTTACTCGGTCAAGAACCATATGAGCACCGCTGATGATGAGATGCTGGCTGCAATTGACAAAGCCTTCGCCGAGGAGCGGGAGTCGGTCAAGCGGGATATCGAGACCAAACGCAAGCGTGAACAGGAGTCTCGCGAGAAGGCGAAGCGGGCAAAGGCCGCCAAGCCCAAAAAGGAAACCGGAAAGAAGGCTGCTCAGCAGACTGAGGTCGATGACGCATCGACCGCTGCGAAGCAGGCCGGACCGACAACCGATGAAGAGCTCGAAGCATGGGACGAGCTGACTCCCCGTGGCGGCGTTGAAAGGATCAAGGGTAAAGATACGAGACCAGCAGCTACAAAACCACCGGTACTCCGGGGAAAGAAAAAGCGCAAGAAAGACAAACGGCGCCGTAGGAAAAAAGTCGACCAGAAGGAAGTCAAGTCGAGCGTGAAGCAGACGATGGCTCGCATGGAGAAGGGCCGTCGCACGAAAAAATACAAGCGACGTACCAAGGGCGAGAAACTCCCGATTGAAGAAGAGTCGAATGTTCTTCAGGTAAATGAATACATGTCGGTTGCGGAGCTCTCCGGAGAAATCGAAGTAACCCCGACCGAACTGATTACCAAATTGATGGAGCTTGGCATGATGGCGACCATCAACCAGCGTCTCGATATGGACACCATTCAGACGCTCGCGATGGAGTACGGCTTCGAAGTCGAAGAGGTCAAGGAAATCGGGATGCAGGACCTGATCGAAGAGCACACCGATGAGGCCGATGAGGCCGAGGAGAAGCCGCGTCCGCCGGTTATCACAATAATGGGGCACGTCGATCATGGCAAGACTACACTTCTCGACTACATTCGCAAATCAAAAGTCGCCGAGGGTGAGTCGGGCAAGATCACACAGCACATAGGTGCTTACCAGGTTGACCTGTCGGGCGGCAAACTCACATTCCTTGACACTCCGGGGCATGAAGCATTCACGGCAATGCGAGCGCGCGGAGCGCAAGTTACTGATATCGTGGTGCTCGTCGTTGCGGCCAATGACGCCGTTCAGCGTCAGACTATCGAAGCTATCGACCACGCTCGCGCGGCCGGCGTTCCGATTATCGTAGCTATTAATAAGATGGACATGCCTGGAGTTAGCGCCGACACTGTCAAGCAGCAACTCTCAAACCACAAGCTTCTGGCTGAAGACTGGGGCGGCCAGACCATAATGGTGGAAATCTCGGCCAAGAATGGCACCGGCGTCGACAAACTTCTCGAGATGATCCTGCTGCAGGCCGAGGTAATGGAGTTGACTGCCAGTCCAGACATTCCAGCAAAGGGTGTCGTGATCGAGGCTCAGGTCGAGAAGGGCCGTGGTGTGGTTTGCACCGTGCTCGTTCAGAACGGCACATTGCATCTTCATGACCCGTCGGTTATCGGGAACTTCTACGCGAAAATCCGAACGATCAGCAATGATCGCGGCGAGGAACTGGATGAGATCGGTCCGGGAACTCCGGCCCAACTCACGGGCCTGTCCGGTATCCCTCAGGCCGGTGATCGCTTCTTCGCCACCAGCGACGAGTCTCACGCCCGCGACATCGCGTCCAAGCGGCAGCGTATCAAGCGCGAACAGGATGTACGTCATCTTAAGCGAGTCGCACTCACGAACGTCTACGATCAGATCAAGGAAGGCAAAATTCAGGAACTCAACCTGATCATCAAGGGCGATGTGGACGGCTCGGTAGAGGTGCTTTGCGATACACTCGAGAAGCTGGCGAACGAGGAAGTTCGAGTCGCGATTATACACCGCGGAGTCGGCGCCATCAATGAAAATGATGTTTTGCTCGCGGCGGCTTCCAATGCGATCATAATCGGATTCCACGTTCGACCCGACGCTCGTGCTCGTGAAATAGCAACGAGAGAAAAGGTCGACATTCGAACATACACGGTTATCTACGATGTTGAGTCGGAGATGCGGAGTGCCCTCGAGGGGCTTCTGGCACCCGATGAAAACGAGGAAATCACCGGAACAGTTGAGGTTCGAGAGACGTTCAAGGTACCCAAGATGGGAATCGTCGCCGGCTGTTATGTGCAGTCGGGAACTGTTTCCCGATCGAACCGAATCAGGGTCGTTCGAGACGGTGTCCAGGTGTATGACGGTGAGATCGAGTCACTCAAACGGTTCAAGGATGATGTCAGAGAGGTCGCGAGTGGTTTCGAGTGCGGAATCAAGGTAGCGAACTTCGACGATATCAAGCAGGGTGATATTCTCGAAACCTACAAGGTAGTACAGGTCGCGCGTAAGCTGGAAGCATGATTGTCGGTCTCCTAACCGTTGAGACGTACCTTCCGTCGGCGCATTCCCTGAAAGACAAACGGCGGATTCTTCGCAAGGTAATCGACCGTCTCAGACACCGTCACAATATTTCGATAGCCGAGATCGGCAACAACGACATCTGGCAGAGAGCATCACTTGCGGTCTGCATGGTTTCTAACGACTCGGCATTCGTGGACTCCGCCCTGAGCAGAATAGTTAATGAAATTGAGAACGCGCTCGAAGGCGAACTTCTCGACTTCAGTATAGATTTGCACAGATGAGAGAATTCAGCAGACAGGATCGTCTCGCCGACCAGATCAAGAAAGAAGTCGCCGAGATACTTCAGTTCGTCATCAAGGACCCCAGGCTGGGTTTCGTGACAGTTACCGATGTGGAACTCAGCAAGGACCTGAAGTACGCCAGAGTCTTCTTCTCATCCATGGGTTCGCAGGAGGAGAGGGCAAAATCCGCCAAGGTGCTCGAACGGACAAAGGGAGTCGTTCAGGCCGAACTTGGCAAACGCATTCACGCTCGAAAAACGCCGATCATTACATACAAGATTGACAAGTCGCTCGAACGCGGACAACGGATAAACGAGCTTCTGGAACAGATCAAGAACGAGAAGGCAGCGGATGAAGGACAAGACGACGACTCAGATTCTTGATTTAGTTGACCGGGCATCGTCGGTTTTGCTACTCGGACACGCGGATCCCGACGGCGATTCTCTGGGCACACAACTCGTTCTCAGTGATTTCCTCCGATTCCTCGGAAAAGAACCAGCGATCAGAATCGATGGTGACATACCCGTTCGATACAGTTTTCTTCCCGGTATCGACAAGATTAAGTCGCAGGATAGTCCGCTCGAAATCGAGCCGGATATTGCATTAATCATTGACTGCACCAACCTCGACAGAGTCGGAAGGTGTCTTGGATTCATCAGCGAAAACACGAAGATCATCAATATTGATCATCACATACACAACTCACGATTCGGCGATGTCAATCTTGTGTGCGACACTGCGTCGTCTGTCGGGGAGGTTGTCTACGATCTTCTCGCCGAGACCGAATATGAGCTGACAATGCAGAATGCAGAGCAGGTCTACACGGCAATTCTGACTGACACCGGCAGGTTTCATTTCTCATCTACGACCCCCAGGGCGCTCCGAATATGCGCTGAACTCGTCGAGATGGGCATCGATCCAAGAGAGATAACGGATAAGATATACTTTTCGATGACACCCGACCAGTTGCGTCTGCGGGGAAAAGTGATGGGGAATGCTGAGGTTTTTCTCGACGGCAGGATTTGCGTTCTGACGCTGACTCAACAGATGCTCGACGATGGCCACGTTGACATGGCCGACTTCGAGGGTCTGGTAGAATACTCGATGCAATTGAACACCGTAACGATAGGCGTCCTCTTCAAGGAGATATCATCCAATGAAGTGAAGTTGTCCGTCAGGTCACGAAACGGTTTTGACGTTGCGGAACTCGCACGGAAGTTCGGAGGCGGCGGACATATCAATGCGGCGGGAGCCGCTATCAAATTGCCGGTTAACGAAGCGAAAGAGCGTTTCGTGAGAACGGCAGAGCAGATGCTAAGGGCGGATGAAAACTGAAGGCATTTTGCTCATCGACAAAACGCTTGGGATAACATCGTTTGATGTCGTTGCCGGATTGAGGCCAATACTCGGGACGAGTCGAGTAGGGCACTGTGGAACTCTTGATCCTATGGCAACGGGTCTCCTGGTAGCGTGCTTCGGAAAGGCCACCAAGCTGACGCGATTCCTGACTAAGGAATCAAAGAGATATGTTGCGAGAATACGACTCGGAATCGAAACGACGACATACGACCGTTATGGTCCACAGGTCACCCACGCCGAGCCGGAAGAATTTGACATCATGCGTCTCAAGGAAGAGATGAGCTTGTTCGAGGGTGAGTACAATCAGACTGTGCCATCTCATTCGGCACTCAAACACAAGGGGAAAAGGCTGTACAAGTACGCAAGGGCCTCTCAGGAGGTCCCGTCACTGAGCCGAACAGTGATGATCGAGTCGATCGAACTGCTCGACTACGAGCATCCGTTCGTTACGATTGATGCTACCTGCTCGACGGGTACGTACATTCGTTCAATAGCGCATGACCTCGGCCAGAGACTTGGATGTGGCGCTACGCTGTTTGGACTGCGTCGCATCGAATCGGGTGGGTTCAACGTAGACGAAGCCATGACCCTTATGCAGGTGAATGCCAGGGGAGCAATGGGCCTTCTTGATGAGAGGATCATCGATATCTCGGACGCGCTCGACTTCCCAACGTTGTGCGTATCGGATGGGAAAAAAGACCGGGTCTCGGACGGAATTGCGCTCGGCTCCGCAGACATCCTCACTTTCTCAGAGCCGTTCTCGGTTGGAGAAACGGTCAGCCTGGTCAACAGGTCGGGCGATGTGCTCGCATTGGGTCAGGCGCTCGTGGAGAGCGCGAGCATGTCCGAGGTCAGCGGTACCAATGTGCCAATTGTGAAATATCTCAGGGTAATCTGAATGGAAGTCATTAACCTCGATCTTACATCTTCGAGGATTTTCCCGGACGGATGCGTGCTGACGCAAGGCACATTCGACGGGATTCATCTCGGACATCAGAAGCTCGTAGACGAGGTCAAGAAGAGGGCCGAGACTCTCGGGTTGCCGTCGGTGATGCTGACGTTTAAGCCACATCCGGCCAAGGTGTTGCGACCCAAACGCAGGAAACCGATCCTCACCACACTGAACGAGAAAACGCAGTTGGTCGAGGAATTAGGTCTTGACTATCTGGCGCTTTTTGCTTTCAATACCGAATTAGCCATTTTGCAGGCAGAGGAATACGTACGTCAAATTCTCTGCGGCAAATTCAGGGCCAGAGCTGTGGTTGTCGGTTACAATCATACCTTTGGCCGCAAACGTGAAGGTAACGGCCAATTACTCGAGCGGATATCGCATGAATGTGATTTCGAAGCTGTCGTTGTCAAGCCGGTGTCCTACAAGGACGAACCGGTTCACTCGAGCCGAATTCGCAAGGACCTCATCGAGGGGAACTTCGTGGACGCCGTTCATATGTTGAGCCGGCCGTACCGGATACACGGCAAGGTCGTCAAGGGACGTGGAGTCGGACGGAAACTCGGATTTCCGACGATCAATGTACGATCCCAGGACGACAAGTTGATCCCGAAAAGCGGCGTGTACGCCGCCAGGGTTTTTGTAGACGAGATATGGCGTCCGGGAATGATGTATATCGGAGAGGACAGGACGATATTCGATTTTGAGATTTGTATATTCGACTTTGAAGGTGACTTGTACGGACGCGATGTTGCAGTGGATGTATTCGCGAGAACACGTGACAGCGTGAGATTCGACTCGCCCGCGAAGCTCGTAACGCAAATCTCGAGGGATGAGAAGGAAATAAGAACGATTCTGAAATAGAATGAGGGAGTTATATGCCTCTATCAAAAGAGAAAAAAACGGAGATTGTCAGGCACTTCCGCCTCCACGACACCGATACCGGATCGCCGGAGGTGCAGATCAGTCTTCTGACACAGCGAATCAACGAACTTACACTTCATATGCAACATCACAAGAAGGACTACCATTCACGGTTTGGGCTTCTCAAACTCGTGGGCAAAAGACGGAAGCTCCTCGACTATTTGAAAACGACTGACATCGAAGCATATCGTGAACTTATCCAACAGCTCGACCTGCGACGCTAATTGAGAACTTGAGGCGAAAGAACAGATGATAGAAAAGTATAGTTTGGAACTAGGGGGACGAACACTCGAAATTGAAACGGGTCGAGTCGCGAAACAGGCCGCGGGGGCAGTAACCGTACGTTACGAGGACACGATGATCCTTGCCACCGCCTGCGCCAGCGATGAACCAAGAGAGGGAATCGACTTCTTCCCGTTGACCGTGGACTACCGCGAGAAGACTTCTGCAGCCGGAAAAATCCCCGGCGGGTTTTTTAAGCGTGAGGGACGTCCTACGGAGAAAGAGATACTCTCCTGCAGAATCATTGACAGGCCGATAAGGCCGCTGTTTCCGAAGGGATTCCGTTGCGAAACACAGGTCCTGATCTCGGTCCTTTCATCCGATCAGGAGAATGACGGAGATGTGCTCGGATTGACCGGGGCATCCGCAGCTCTCGCAATATCGGATATTCCGTTCGAGAAGGTCATAGCCGGTGTGCGAGTCGGCAGACTTGCCGGCGAGTACATCATCAATCCCACACTCAGCCAGCTCGAAGAATCGGACATAAACATTGTAATGGCCGGCTCGTCCGATGCAGTTACAATGGTTGAAGGCGGATGCGGTGAGATAACCGAGGATGAGCTTCTGGAAGCTCTCGACTTCGGACACGTTGAGATAAGGCGTATTGTCGATGTCATCAAGGAACTGGCCGCAAAGATCGGCCGTCCGAAGCGAGAAATCGTTGTCGAGGAAACCAACGAGGAATTCGAGAAGAGAGTACGATCCAAAGCCGAATCGGTTATACCGGATATAAACTTCATAGCCGACAAACACGAACGCAGGGAGAAGTTCAAAGATCTGATTAGCAGCCTTGTGGAGGAGCTGGAAGAGGAATTCCCCGAATGCAGGAAGGCCGTGTCAGAGATCGTGGAGGAAATCGAGCGCACGAACATGCGCGAAGCGATCCTTAGCGACGGCAAGCGGCTTGATGGTCGCGGACTGACCGATGTACGCGACATATCCTGTGAAATCAGCGTTCTGCCGAGAACGCACGGCTCCGCGCTGTTCACGCGCGGACAGACACAGGCGCTCGTGACTATTACGCTCGGTTCCAAGGCGGACGAGCAGCGCATTGATGACATCATGGGTGAGACATCCAAATCTCTCATGCTGCACTACAACTTCCCGCCGTTTTCGGTCGGTGAGGTCCGCATGATGCGCGGTCCAGGCAGACGTGAAATTGGTCACGGTGTCCTTGCTGAGCGTTCGGTCGAGAAGATTCTGCCAACTGAGGAAGTCTTCCCGTACACGATCAGAATCGTCTCCGACATACTCGAATCGAACGGGTCATCATCCATGGCGAGCGTTTGCGGGGCGAGCCTCGCACTTATGGACGCCGGCGTACCGATCAAGTGCCCGATTGCCGGTATCGCTATGGGACTCATCAAGGAGGGCGATCGTGTCGCTGTTCTGACCGACATTCTCGGTCAGGAAGACCACTACGGCGACATGGATTTCAAGGTGACCGGTACGCGCGAAGGCATAACTGCTTTCCAGATGGATCTGAAAGTAACAGGTATTACTCTCGATATTATGCGCAAGGCTCTCAACCAGGCCAAAGATGCGCGCCTGCATATCCTCGGTGAGATGGACTCGACGATTGACAAGCCGCGCGCGAGCCTGTCCTCTTTCGCGCCTCGGATCATCATACTGAAGATTAAGTCGGATAAGATCGGAGTCGTAATCGGTCCGGGCGGCAAGATGATCCGCCAGATAATTGAGGAGACCGGCGCGAAGATAGATATCGAAGATGACGGCACCGTCTTCATTTCATCGGTCGATCAGCAGGCCGGCGAGTCGGCGAAACAGCGCGTTCTGTCGCTGGTAGAAGAGCCGGAGATCGGCAAAGTCTATAAGGGTACCGTGCGACGCATCGCTACGTTCGGCGCCTTCGTGGAGATTCTGCCGAATACCGACGGTTTGCTGCACATTTCTGAGATAGCTCACGAACGTATAGACAAGGTCGAAGATGTCCTTAGGGTCGGCGACGAGGTTGAAGTTAAGGTCATGGATCTCGATCCTGACGGCAAAATTCGCCTTTCCCGCAGAGCGCTTCTGGAAGCTCCTCCCGGTGGTGGCGATGATCGCTCCGGCGGCGGACCACCCAGAGGTGGAGGTGGAGGCCGCGATCGAAGACCGCAGGGACAGCGCGGCAGAGGGCCTCGAGACAGAGACAGGCGCAGGGACGACAGGTAGCATAGTCTATATGTCAGAATACAACAAGAGCGTATTGAGCAATGGGGTACGGGTCGTTACTGAGGCCATGCCCCATCTTCACTCTGTGACGATCGGCCTCTGGGTCGACATTGGAGCGCGTAACGAAACCCCGAAAGAAAATGGTACGTGCCACTTTATCGAACACATGATGTTCAAAGGCACGGAGAAACGAACCGCATTCGAGATTGCCGCGGCGCTCGAGTCGCGCGGGGGAAACATGAATGCGTTCACAGGACGAGAGCAAACATGCTACTTCGCACGCATTCTCGATGAGCACCTTCCAATAGCAGTTGATCTGCTGAGCGACATGCTGCTGAATTCGGCGTTTGAACCGGCTCAGGTCGAGCGCGAACGCGGAGTCATTCTCGAGGAGATCAACGAGGTTTTCGATACACCGTCCGAGTTCGTTCACGACATGTTCGCTCATTCATTGTGGCGTGAACACCCGTTGGGCCAGCCGATACTCGGGCCGAGCGAAATTGTCGCAAGCATGACACGGGAAGATCTGCTCGATTTCATCTCGCGAAACTACAAGGCCGGACGGGTGGTGATCGCCGCTGCAGGAAATGTCGACCACAACAGGCTCGTTGAGATGCTCGAGAATGCGCTCAGGCTCGATCCCGATCAGCCAATCTATGCAAAAGATGAGCCGAGCGTTGAACCCATGCCGGTGAAAGCTGTGGGCTACAGAGACATTAACCAGGCGCACATATGCATGGGATTCCCCGGCTACAGGTATGCCAACTCGAACAAGTTCGCGCTGCTGATGATACATAATATCCTCGGCGGCGGTATGTCCTCGCGTCTGTTTCAAGCTGTGAGAGAAGAGCTCGGGTACGCATACTCGGTCTACTCCTTTCAGGAGTTCTACAAAGATGCCGGCATGTTTGGCATCTACCTCGGTACGGACGCCAGAAATGTGAAGCAGAGCATTGAGGTTATTCTCACTGAGATCAAGAAGCTCCGATCGAAGAGCATCTCAAGCGATGAGCTCGATACCGCAAGGCAGCAGTTGAAAGGCAATCTGATGCTCGGACTTGAGAGCACGAGCGCTCGGATGAACCGCCTCGCACGGCATGAGTTTGGCTACAACACGTTCATACCAATCGACGATACGCTGCAGCGCATCGATTCAGTGACAGTTGACGGTATCCGTACTGCAGCAAGCGAGGTTTTCTCCGCCGAGAAGACCGCACTCGCTATTCTCGGACCGGTCGAGGATGTTGTTCTCGACGAGATCGACTGGGCTATTCTATCTTCCTGAGTATGTGGTTGGGTGTCATCGTCATCGCGCTCGCAGCGATTGTCGTGGCGGCTTATCTCTATTGGTTAGTCCGTATCAAGCCGTATCTTGCCGGATTCCCGAAGGCAATCATAATCCACGACATTGTAGATAGACCATCAGTTTTGTCAGCCGGCGATATCTCGCTCAAGAAATTCATCACATTCATCCAGGAAGCGGAGAGGGCCGGACTGAGATTTGCCACGATCGAAGACTGGCTCGATTCATCTCCGGACGAAAAAAAGCTCCTCTTGACATTCGATGACGGATTCGAGTCATTCTACACTAGGGCTTACCCGATTCTCAAAGAGAAGGGGATCCCGTCGGCCCTGTTTCTTCTCGGAGGTTTCACAGGGGCAAGACCGGCGTGGGATTATCGCAGCGGTCGACGCAAACACCTGGCACACGACGAGATCACCGACCTGAAGGAGGCCCCGCTCGTGGCAGTCTGCTCACATTCACGGAATCACCCGAATCTACGCAAACTGAGCGACAGACGGCTCGAAAAAGAGCTGCGACCAGCGGTTCCGGGCGCAGAACCGTACTTCTCCTATCCGTTCGGTGCATTCGACGAACGAGTGGTTGAGGCGGTGCGGTCTCACGGATACTCTGCCGCATTCTGCACTCTCAACGGGCCGGCAAACGAGTGGGATAAATCATACGCCATCCCCAGAATACCCTTGAACAGATTCGACAACAGGTTTACAATACGAACCAAACTTACCGGCGGATTGTTGTTCTGGATGGAGATATTGAAAGCCCGACTCATCGGTGCTTTTGCACCGTTTACTTTTGACTGGCGGGGGAGACCATGAAAAAGTTCTTCATACGATGGCTCATCTACTTCGTGACAATATTCATTGTGGCCAATTTCCTGGGCCTCATGGATGTTGACGAACCGGGTACGCTCGTTATAGCGGCGCTCGTGCTCGGCATTCTCAACGCCTGGATTAGGCCGATTCTAATATTCATCACGCTGCCGCTCAACATCATCACGCTCGGCCTGTTCGTGCTGATAATCAACGTCTTCCTTCTCTGGCTGACCGCTGCGCTGGTGCCCGGAATGGCCGTGCACGGCTTCTGGTATACGTTGCTGGCATCAATCCTCATCTCGATCATCTCGTCGGTACTCAACTGGCTGATTACGGAGAATCGTAGATTCAGGATGAGAGTCTATCGATAGCGATCACATTACGCATGATTCTGCCGACGCAAGACGACAGTAGACGATGGCTCGACAGGGACATGCAGGACGATATTTGAGTTGCGGCACCAGTTCGCATTGTGTATAATCTTTGCTCCGATATCGGTTTACATGATGGACCGAAGAGCAGGCAACCAATAGAGGACATATCAAATCTCAGGATAATACGGAATCATGGGAAACCATAAGAGCGAGATAGAGACCAGGGGCCATGCGGGCTATCCGTTTGAGCGGATTGACGAGAAATGGCAGAAGCGCTGGGAAGAGACCGAGCTGTTCAAAGCTCCAGAGCATCCGGACAATCCATACTATGTGCTTGTGATGTTTGCGTATCCCTCCGGCGACATTCACATGGGGCATTTCCGGAATTATATCTTCGGAGATGCGATTGCTCGATGGAAGATGATGCAGGGCTTTGACGTGCTCCATCCGTTCGGCTGGGACGCCTTCGGTCTGCCCGCAGAACAGGCCGCTATCAAGCGTAAACTCCACCCGAAAAACTGGACTCTCAATAACATAGAGATGTCACGCAGTACCTTGAAGCGGGTCGGCATATCGTTCGACTGGAATCGTGAGGTCGCTTCCTGCCTGCCGGACTACTATAAGTTCACACAGTGGATGTTCGTGAAGCTGTTCGAGAAAGGGCTGGCCTACAGGAAGAAAGCCTCCGTAAACTGGTGCAGTGACTGCAATACCGTTCTTGCCAACGAGCAGGTCGATTCAGAGGGTAAATGCTGGCGATGCGGGCATGAGGTCACGAAGAAAAAACTCACGCAGTGGTTTTTCAAGATAACCGAGTACGCTCAGAGGCTTCTGGATGGCCTGGATACCGTTCCGGGATGGCTCGAATCGGTAAAGGCGATGCAACGCAACTGGATCGGCAGATCCACCGGATGCCGGATCGAGTTCGAGATCGAGAAGACGGGGGAGAAGCTGCCGATCTTCACGACCCGTCCGGATACCGTTTACGGCGTGACATTCATGGCGATAGCGCCTGAGGCTTCGATCGTTGACAATCTGCCGATTCCGGTCAACCGAAAAGCCGAGGTCTCAGCCTATATCGAGAAGTCACTGAAAAAGAGTGACTTGGAGCGCACGATGGAAACCGCCGAGAAGGACGGTGTCTTCACCGGCTGCTATGCGATCAACCCCTATTCAGGCGAGCGAGTGCAGCTCTGGATAGCAGATTATGTGCTTGCCTCGTATGGCACCGGCGCGGTGATGGCCGTACCGGCGCACGATCAACGTGATTTTGAGTTCGCCCGGAAGTACGATATTCCGATAAAGGTAGTTATCACACCGAAGGACAAAGACCTGAGCGCGGACGAGCTCGATGAAGCTTACATCGAATACGGTGTAATGAAAAACTCGGGTGATTTCGACGGCCTCGAAGGCAAACAGGCGATTGAAGCAGTGACCAAACACGCCGAGCAACAGGACATTGGCGGCGCTGAGGTAAACTATCGATTGAGAGACTGGTTGGTCTCCCGTCAACGCTACTGGGGAGCGCCAATCCCGATTATCCACTGTGACAAGTGTGGGGCCGTACCCGTCCCGGTCGGCGATCTGCCGGTGAAACTGCCGGAAATCGAGGATACGCAGAAACTTGTTCCCAAAGGGCGGTCTCCACTTGCGGACTTCGAGGAGTACATGAATTCGGTCTGCCCGAAATGTGGCGGAGAAGCGAAGCGCGATCCAGACACAATGGACACTTTCGTCTGCTCATCATGGTATCTCTTCCGCTATACCGATTCCAACAATGAACAGGAGCCCTTCGATCCTCAGAAGGCGAGAGAATGGCTTCCCGTCGATATTTACATTGGCGGCACAAACGAGCACGCTACCGGGCATTTACTCTATTTCCGTTTTTTCACGAAGTTCCTGAAGGATATCGGGTATCTTGACGTAGAAGAGCCGACTGAGCGGTTGGTGAACCATGGGATGGTTTATGACGCTCAGGGTCGGGTCATGTCAAAATCCCTCGGTAACGTCGTTTCACCAATGGATGTAATGAAACGCAAGGGCGTTGACACGACGCGTATGGCCATGTATTTCGCCTCTCCCGCAGGCAAGGATGTCCTCTGGTCCGAAGAGGGTATGGTCGGAGTCGAGAGGTTCGCATCCAGGCTCTATCGAATAGCCCTCGATTGCCCGAACAGGAGCCCGCAGAAGCCGAACAGGCGCTTCGAAAAGGACACTCTATCTAAGAAGGATCTGTGGGATTTGTATGTCAAGCTGAACCAGACCATCAAGCAGATCACCGAAGATCTTGATCGTCTGCAGTTTAACACGTGCATTGCGGCCGTTATGGAATTCCTCAACGATTTCTCACAGATCGAGCCTGATGCCAATCCCGAATTCTATCAGCATGTCCTGCAAACGCTTGCGAAGCTGATGGCGCCGCTGACGCCGCATCTATCCGAAGAAATCTGGGAGATGTTCGGCCACCAGAAGAGCGTCTTTAAATCCGGCTGGCCCGAGTATGATCCTGACGCAATTGTGGCCGACACGATCACTATTGTGGTTCAGGTCAACGGCAAGGTTAGAGCAAATCTCGAAGTCTCTCCCGACATCTCGAAGGAGAATCTGACCCAACTCGCCAAAGCCAACGAGCGAGTCCAGAATTTCATTAAGCACAAGAAGATAATCAAGGAGATTGTGGTTCCGGGGCGGCTCGTAAACTTAGTCGCCAAGTAGGAAAGCAGAAGCCCCGGATTGGCTGAAGGTTCCTGAGGGCTGTGCCAAGAGCTTATCCACATCCGGCGGTTTACATAATACATATTATCCGCCATCGGATATGTGGATAACTACGAGGCGCATCGCTTATCGGTTCAGAAACCAGCCCCCTTTAGGAGCGCTGTTCAAATCGTCAACCGTGATTTCACTATGCACTGTCGGACCGGCCCCATACTCATACTGCAAAAGCACCTCGGATGATCGAGATGCCGGACCGTCCTGATCTGCCTAACTCATTGATGCATTGCGAAATACGATCAGACCTGCACTTTTACCACGATTCCGGTATCCTCTTTGCGTCTGTACTGCGCGGAGCAGAAATATCGTGTGAATAACCGAGTGAGGTTTTCATTATGAATAGACTCAAGAAGAAGCTGAATGCAGACGGGTTCACGATTCTCGAGGTGATGATCGGGCTCGTGATCTTCAGTCTCGGCCTCCTCCTTCTTATGTCGATGATGGTGATCTCGATCCAGGGAAACGAGTGGTCGGAGCATCACACTCAATCGATTCAGTTGATCCGTGAGAAGGTGGAACAGCTGAAAAACACGCCTGAGGTCGCAATGACTTCGGGTAGTGACGCAGTAGGCCGGTATTCGAGGTCGTGGAATATCACGCAGGTGAATTCCGAGCTAAAGGGTGTCAGCGTGAAGGTCGCCTGGACGGAGCCGGATGGTGATATAAAGGCCTGCTCCACTTACACTTATGTCTATCCAACAAAGTAATGTGAGGTGCGGCATGTTTAGCAAGCTACAGAACAGTGCAGGTGTGACGCTCCTCGAGGTGCTGATAGCTGCGATAATCGGTGTCATCGCTACTGCTGCTGCGGTGGAGCTTTACATTCACCAGCACAAGAACTGGATGATTCAGGACGGTGTCTCGAATCTGCAGCAAAATGGGCGAGCGGCTGTCGATGAGATAGCTTCCAAAGTGCGCATGGCCGGCTATGGCGTGGCGCCCGGACTTGAAGCGATAATATCAAGGGAGGCCTCCGGAACTGCGGATCCGGATTCGATCACGCTTGTGTTCCTGCACGAACCGATTTGTACCAGCAGCTTATCCGCACCGATGCCACAGCCATCTGCTGAGCTAAAAGTGCAGGGCGACATAAGCTGTTTCCAGGATAACCAGTATTGCTACATCTATGATCCGAACACTGACGAAGGTGAATTCTTCGTAATTACGCAGGTTCAGGAAGCGGCACTTCAACTCCAGCACAATTTGGCGCCACTCTCGAAGACATATCCGGCAGGCAGCCAGCTCTACACGTATGATGTGTTCCGCTATTTCGTCGATTACTCGATGGACTCGACACACCCGGTACTGATGCGACAGGAGTACGACAACTGGCCGGACATCTACGCGGACAATATCGTCGATTTGCAGTTCCGGTATCACATGACCGACGGCTCGGTGCTGGATACACTTACAATGGCGAGATATGTCCGCCAGGTGGATATCGAGGTAGTTGCGCGGACGCAAGATGAGGACCTTCTGCTGGATGATTATAGATACGATACGCTCAGGACCAGTGTGCAGGTCAGAAATCTAGCATTTCAATAAATAGTTTGGAGAGAGCCATGAGAAAGCTAAAATCAGAATCCGGGTTCACAATGATGGTGTTTCTGGCGCTCCTCCTGATGCTGACGCTCATCGGCATCAACTCGGTCATGACATCAACGACCGAGGTGGATATCGCCGGAAACGAGCTCAATCGACAGAATGCATTCTATTCGGCTGAAGCGGGACTTGAGCTGGCGACGGCAGAGATTGCGGTACACTACGAAAAGTACGGCGTTCCCCCGAATCCGTTGCCCTCGGGGACAATTCGAATTGACAACTACGACGTGACATACAACACAATACAGGTAACGAGCCCGACTCAGAAGACGCTTACTAACGGTGCTTACAATGGGCTGTATGCTCTTGCGACGCAGTATGAAGTTGTGGCCACAGCTGAGCGTGACGGCACCGAAGCGCAAGTGTCGCTCATGCAGATCGTCGAATCCGACCTCGTTCCGCTCTTTCAGTTTGCCGTGTTCTACGAGGAGGATCTCGAAATTGCTCCGGGTCCGCCCATGACACTCGGCGGAAGAGTGCACTCCAACGGCGACCTCTATCTGCAGTCCGGAAACAGCCTCGTGATGGAGTCCTACACCACGGCTGCCGGCAGCATCCATCACGGTCGTAAGCCGGGATCGGGACAGTCCGTGAGCAACGGCGACGTCCAGATCGTCGACGCAGTCGGAAACTACCAGGATATGTTCCAGGATGGATACTGGCTCGATTCCGATCAGCCCGACTGGGTTGCCGAGTCCATTTCCCGCTGGGGTGGCAGGGTCGAGGACGAATCCCACGGGATCACGAAACTCGATTTGCCGGTCGTTTCCTCCGGTGTGCCGGATAACATGATCGCGACCGCAAGCGAATCGGCTGATTCATACGAGAACAAGGCGACCCTCAAAATCGTTAACGGTGTGGCGCTCTACCAGCAGGCGGACGGTTCCTGGGCTGACGTGACAACCGCGCTCGAAACTGAAGGGTCGATTTCCACCTCGACTTTCTATGATGCCCATCAGCAGCAGTGGATTGACTGCTGGGATATCGATGTAAGTGTGTTCAAGAGTTCGGCGTACTTCCCCCCTAACGGCATTGTATACACAGCTAACGAGGCCGCAGGAAACCTGAAAGCGACACGATTGAAGAACGGTGCCGACGTCGGTGGTCCGCTCACAGTTGCCACCAAGAACTCGCTCTACATCGAAGGCGACTACAATACAGTCAATAAGCAGGCCTGTGCCGTAATGACTGACGCGCTGACAATCCTCTCGAATAACTGGGATGATGCCCTGAGTTCGAACTCGCTCAACGATCGCAACGCAACAGAAACTTCCGTGAATTGCAGCTATATGACCGGCAACCAGAACACAGGCGAGGACGGCTCAGCCTACAACGGCGGTTTCGAGAACCTGCCGAGATTCCTCGAGAGATGGAGCGGGATTGATTTCAACTGGAAGGGTTCCGCGGTGGATCTGTGGCTCTCAAAGGAAGCCACAATGCCATGGTCGTACGGTGCCTACTACACAGCTCCCGACCGAAACTGGGAATTCGATACAGACCTTCTCGATCCGGCGAACCTGCCGCCTGGGACTCCGCTTATCGCCGTTCTTCAAAAGGTGGGTTGGAAGGAAATCGTGGCTGAACAGATGATGATGGATGATGGATTTTAGAAGCAGAGCTTCCTGGTATACCCACTTCAAATAGATAACGGAGCGGTTCTGACCGCTCCGTTCTTTATATGCTGCACTATTTGCTGCAAAGGACTTGGTGTCGGGATTAGAATATCTCGTACTTCTGCATTCTGTCTCTGAGTGTGTTTCTCGACACACCGAGAATCTGAGCAGTTTTCACCTGGTTAGAGCTGTGCCTCGCCAGAGTCTTCTTGATCATCGACTTCTCCAGGGCTGACTGGAGATGATAATAAACCTGACCTGCGGAGACATTCAGAATTCGATCGAACACCGGTTCCAGGAGATCGTCAAACATCTTCGTGTAGTCATCTTTGATGGCTTCGAAGTCGACCGGGACCTGATCTTCCTGATCCGTGAAGATCGGAAAATCCTCTGGCTGGAGGACCTCGTTTTTGGTCATAACTACTGCGGTATGGATGTTATTCTCCAGCTCGCGCACATTGCCGGCCCACTGGTGATTCATGAGAAGCTTAAGTGCCTGCTTGGAGATTCCCCTCACCTGCTTGTTCGTCAATCCGGAATACATGCTGATGAAATGCTCGACGAGGAGCGAGATATCTCCCCTTCTCTCGCGAAGCGGTGGAAGAAATATCGACACGACCTTCAGACGGTAAAAGAGGTCAACGCGGAAGCGGCCTTCTTTCATAGCCGTAACGAGAGATTTGTTGGTGGCTGCCAGCACACGGCAATCGACATCGATCGTCTGCTCTCCCCCCACTCTCTCGAACTGCTGCTGCTGAAGTACGCGCAAGAGCTTCGACTGAGTGGCGAGAGACATATCGGCAACTTCATCCAGAAAGATCGTCCCACCGTTTGCGAGCTCGAATTTCCCAAGCTTGCGCGCATAAGCTCCAGTGAATGCACCTTTCTCGTGGCCAAACAGCTCTGACTCGAGGAGAGTTTCGGTCAGCGCCGCACAGTTCACAGAAAGGAACGGCTTTTCTTCGCGCTTCGAATTGCGGTGAATGGCTCTCGCGACCAGCTCTTTGCCGGTCCCGGATTCTCCGAAAATGAGCACGTTCGCGTCGGACTCAGCTACCTGTCCGATCAACTTGGCGATCTCGACAATCTCCGGACTCATTCCGACGATCTCATCTTCGTGTATCCCGGCGCGTTTTTTGAGCGTCTGCGCCGAACCCGGATCGGTCTTCACCGATCCGACCGCCTTGGAGATCGTCATCATCAGCCGTTCCATCTGGAACGGCTTTGTTATATACTCGTATGCACCTTCGCGCATCGCCTTGATAGCGTTTTCGGTGGATATGAAGCCGGAGATTATTATAACGGGAAGGTCTGCGTTTTTCGACTTGATATCCCGCAGGACATCGAGACCGGATCCCGACGGCAGATTGACATCCAGAAGCACGAGATCCGGATTGGTTTCCTCTACAACGTCGAGCGCATTCTCGCCGTCTTCGATGCAGTGGAACTTGTATTCCGACGGATCGAATAGCTGCTGCAGCGTTTCACTGATCTGAATATCATCATCTACGAGCAGAATGTTTTTCATCGAGCGTAACCTGCCTTCCGTTATATTTCTATCATCGGAAGAATCCGCTCAACTTTTAGACACGCGCACGCGAAAATCGTTCAGAAACAGCACTTTTGTGGAGATAACGCGATCGCGAAATGGACTGCTGTTACGGGGTTAATCGTGAAACGGCGTACTGGTTTGAAACAGATTAACGTGGTAGACGAGTGACCGACCGGCGCGTCCGTTAATCACGCTTGATTCCGTACTTGTCCATTAGATCGTATAATGTGGTTCGTGAGACTCCCAGCTCTGCGGCGGCTCTTGAGACGTTCCATCCGGTACGATTGAGCGCACTCTGGATGTGCTCGGTTTCGACCCGTTCACGTACCTCGGCCAGTGTGCCTCCACGATCCCCCTCCTCTGCCTCGAAACCGAGGGCAGAGGGACGAATCCGGCGCTCTTCGGACAAAATAACCGCCCGCTTGATTCTGTTTTCCAACTCGCGAACGTTGCCGGGCCAGTTGTGAGTCAGAATCCGTGAGACTGCACTCTTGTCAAAGCTGTAACCGACCTTCTTATTTTCCGCAGCGAATTTCTCAAGAAAATGACTGGCGAGCAGCATGATATCATCCCCCCTGTTCCGCAGCGGCGGTAGCTCGATATTGATCACGGATAGACGATAGAACAAGTCCTCCCTGAACTCCTTCCGTCGGACCTCCGCCTCGATATCTTTGTTGGTCGCCGCAATAATGCGGGTGTCGACCTTGATCTGATCGGTGCCACCGACTCGCTCGAATGTCTGCTCCTGAAGAAACCGAAGCAGCTTCACCTGCAGCAGAAGCGGCAGTTCACCGATTTCGTCGAGCAGCAGAGTTCCGCCGTTTGCTCGTTCAATCTTGCCCTTCTTAAGTGCCACGGCATCAGTGAATGCGCCCTTCTCGTGCCCGAACAACTCAGATTCGAGCAGATTCTCTGGAATCGCGCCGCAATTGATCGTCACGAATGGCATATCATTCCGGGGCGATTTCGAGTGGATTGCTTTCGCGACGAGCTCCTTGCCCGTGCCTGACTCGCCCGTCAGAAGAACCGTGTACTCGGAAGCGGCAATGGTCTCGATCTTTTTGAAAACATCTACGATTTCGGGCGACTGACCGATGATTTTGTCATACGACTTTTCCTCTGTGAGCCGCATCTGTAGATCGCGATTCTCTGCCTCGAGGCGACGAATGTAGAGCGCCCTCTTGATTATCACTTTCAACTCGTTCAGGTCAACAGGCTTCTGGAAGTAGTCATGGGCGCCGGCAGCAATTGCCTCCAGCGCTGTTTCCTTCTCTTCATTGCCTGTAACCATTATCGCCTTCATTTCCGGATGAACCGCAAGCGCGTCCACGAGGAAGTCGATCCCCTTTGTATCTTCACCGACAGACGAGAGAGCAATGTCTATCGTCGCAAGATCGGGTTTGTGCTTCCGGACCAGATCGAGTGCAGCGGAAGCATCTTCTGCTTCGAGTACCTCGTACTGATCCTTAAGCGCCCATTTCAGCTGCGAACGAATCCCCTCCTCGTCATCGAGAATCAGAATCGTATAGCTGTTTTTGGCTTCGTCCATTATCTACACTCTGCTTTTCCTGCCTGCGGGGATAACTACACTAAAGGATGTTCCCTCGCCGAGCGTGGATTGAACCCTGAACCGTCCTCCCATTCTCTCGAGATGATCCCGCGATTGGTACAGGCCAATTCCGAGGCCTTTTTTCTTGGTTGTCTCGAACGGCGCAAAGAGCTTCTTGTTGATGAACTCGCGCTCCATACCAACTCCGGTGTCGGAAATCATGATCGTAACTACATGATCCGTCGCTTCAGTTCCGATTGTCAGTACACCGCCCTGAGGCATCGCCTCTATTGCGTTCACGACGAGATTTTCCAGGATCGCGTGCAGCTTCTCCTTATCGGCTCTTATGATGGGCGTTGGTTCGATGCTCTCTCTTAACTCTATCCCGTCGAGCGAATCGAGGGCGAGTTTGCGCTTCAAACTTAGTATAATCTCTCCCGGATCGCAATCCGAAATCCTTGCGGCCTCATCGAGATCAGAAGCGCGCAACTTCGAGATAATGCTCTGCATCCTGCCTACCGCTCCCTGAATTGTGGAAAATGCCGACTCCTGAAACTCCGGGTCATCTCTGTTTGTTTCGAAATTTTGAATCAGCATCGAAAGCATCGAGATCGAGTTCTTCAGGTCGTGCATAACGAAAGTCGAGAACTTGTTAAACGACTCGATCTGCCTCGCCGCGAGAAGCTGCTCAGACAGACTCGCTGAAAGCACCGCGAGAGCGAACTGGTTTGACACGGCCGAGATAAACTGTATTTCGTCATGCTGAAATTCCTTGCCGTCCTCTCTTTCACCAACAAACAGAATGCCGACGAGTTCATGCTTGGCGATCAGTGGCGTGCAGATAGCCACTTCATCCTCCGGCGGAAGCCCCTTTGGAAACCCTTGCCCGATCTGCTCGAATCGCGATTTCAGGTCACTCAGCTCGATAGCCTCGCCGTGCCTGAACAACCAGTCCACGAAGTGAGTCTCGAACTCGATCTGACCCGATTCATCCCCATTCCTGGGGAATACACGTGTGAGCGCAGGCATGTGAGGATGCTTCACGTACAACCAGATTGCGCGAACTCCGAGTGTATTTCGAATCAGATCCGACAGTTTCTCCACGAGATTGGATACATCGAGAGTCGTCGCAATATCCTCTGAAAAACTCGCAAGATCATCGCGGAAGTCAGCCGGGCTTCCCGAGTAAACGGTGCGATCGACGAACTTCTTGATTCGCGCTTTAACAGAGCTCGACAGCAGGAGCACCAGAAAGAGCACAATTACCAGGAACGCGGCCAATATCGAATAGAAAACCCCGGTATCCGCTCCGACAAGTTCCAGAGCCCTCCCTACCGCTCCGACGAAAATCAGGTATATCCCGATCAATATGATCGCGACCGACGAGTACACAGCCTGCCGCTTGAGAAAGACAGCCGACTCCTGAATCTGGTAGCTCCGGATGTAGGCCGCGGTTGTCGGGAAGAGAGCTATTGCCAGAATCGCGGGAATGAGAGCATAGACGCTCGCCACTGAGTCCGAAATGATGAGATTCGACGCACCGAGTATCATCGACGTCGAGTACACTACTACCATCAGAAACGGTATCACCAGCCGCCTGCGGTACATTCCGCTGGACGATCTGAATGTACGCTCAATGTTCATCACTGACACCGACGACGCCAGAAGCACGTAGACCGCCAGCCACTTGCCGAGCGCGCTCACAAACAGCACTCTGTGGCCGCCTATGACTTCCGCGATCGGCGGATTGTACTGTGTCGCAACGGCGAAGAGCCCGCTAACCGCAAAGGCCAGGAGTATCCAGTATTTCGATCGAGCCAGATGTTTGTGGTAATTACCGCGAGCGAAGACCATGGAGAACACTATCCAGAAGGACGGCAACAGAGCGACAACCCCGTAAAATACTCCTGAAAGAACTACATTCTCCTTTACGGAGACAAACGGAAACAGTGCGTATCCGGCTCCGGACAGAACAGCCAGAGCAGAGAAGACATACTTGGGAGTCGTCGCCTCTTTTGTCTTTCGGGGAATGAACGCTGATACCAGGCAGACTGCAGAGGCCAATTCGAACAGTGTTATCTGCCAGAGGGCCATCTTTTACTCGGCATACTCCCAGTAGAAACGCAATACTGTTGAAACGAATACGAAACTCGCGATCATGTTTGCGATTACTCCGCCGGCGAGTGTGTAGAGAACCAGCTCCGGCGAGAATTTGGTGGTTATCGCCAGTGGAAAATCGAGGGCTGATGAGAATGGCAGCGAAATCAGCACGGGTACCGCCGCGATAACATATGAGGAGATCACGTTCTTGAAGAAAGTTTTGATCGAAATCCTGATCGCAGCAAAAAACCTCTCACCGTCTATCAGAATCGCCGGCAGAACATACATCAGCATAGCCGTGACAATTACACCAGCGGACATCTTGAGGCCGACGTTGAAGACCAGCGCACGCTTTCGCGAACCCTCAATCAGCGACTCGAAAAGCCGTGGCACGAAGCTCAGCAGCAGTATGAAGATAGCCGACAGTATGATCCATAGCAAAAAAATCTGGAGATACTTTCGAGCTGCCGCCCCAACCGCGCCTCCGAAACCCGCGGGTTCCGCCTGATAGTAACCTGCGAACATGATAAACGCAGCACCCACGAGAAGCACTTCAATAAACACCGATAGCACTATGCTCGCCCAGCCGTATGTCATCGGAAGCATGATAAAGTTATCCGGATAGTGCAAAACGCGCTCCGATCCGGCGATAAACTCGGATATGTTAGCGACGATGGGACCGAGTACCGGCATGAACGGCTTCGAAAACACCCACAGCACCACGAGTGAGAGAATTGCGTACAAGAGGAATGGCAGCCACAGACGGGGCCGGAACATTGCCTTGATCGTGCCGATGTATGAACCAATCAGGAAATTCAGTTTCTCCAAATCCGTCTCCTATGGCCGGGTTACCGTATTGGAGCCATCCGATGGCAGCCCGAACTGATCGTAGACAAACACGCGATAGTAGTATGTCGCCGTTGTATCCACATCGCCCGTAAACGATGTCGTGGACTGCGTGGGCTCTATCCTGAACAGATTATCATCGGAATTATCGACATCGTCCGAGGAGGAGCGGAATATCCTGTACGACTCGAAATCGACATCGCGGTTACGCGTCCAGTTGAGTCGAAATGTCTCCTCGCCAGTGACTTCATACACCAGGACAACATCATTCGGCTGTTCGTTCACCGCCGAGGTTACATTGAGCGTGTTGCTCTCCGATGTCAACCCGGATTCGTCCGTCACTATCACGATGTAGTTGTACTCCGTTGATGGAACCACTGCGGTATCGGTAATAGATGCCTGCGACCGCGACGTAACCTTGCCGACTAAGAATGACTGCATAGTCACAGGAACATCTGTCGAACGGTAGATTCGATAGCTCTTGAAGTCGGAGATATCCGACTCCGTCCAGGCCAGATCGATCTCGTCATGCCTGATAGCGTCAACATAGAGCTTCACCGCACCTGGTGCATTCCGAACCGTTACTCTATACGGCAGGGTTGCTTCCGGAGCAGTATTACCTGCCGGATCTGTGAATGAACCGGTGATCAAACCGCTCTCGAATTCCACATCCGGCGGGATAACATAGTCGCGCTCGTAAACTCCGTCATCCGCAGTAGAATCGCCGCTCTTTCCATTGTCATAAAGGCCGACATCCCCGACTTCGGGGAGATTCACCGATGCCTCTCCTCCCGGTTCTCCGGATGATAGCATGAAATGGAGTGTGTCACCGGCTTCAAACATGCCATCCTCACCATTGCTCGTAAATGACAGAATCTCTGCGAATCGGTCAAGGATGATTTCATCATAAACCGGGCGGTACGATTCGTTGCCGGATGAGAGCTTGAACGACGCTGATACAGTTATCGTATCATCCCGGTCCGGCAGTTCCCACGGTATTGATCCGGAGACATTCAGCCACTCTGCATCAAACAATGATTCGCCTTCGTTGGCCAGCCTGATATGAGTAGTGTTGGCGGTATAGACGGGCGAAATGGTCACCCGACGGCTCGATACGAATTTGTCATTACCATTAATTCGAATAGAAAAAACTCCCGGAATACCCGAGATAGCGTGCGACAGATCACCCTCGAAATTGTCCGTCGAAACTGCGGAAACCTTGTAATGATATGGAATCGAATTCTGAACGGTTTCGTCCGTATAATTGGTCCCCTCAGTGGAGTCGAAGATTGCGAAATTCGCCGCCGTAGTATCCGAGCGGTAGATCAAGTACTTCTCCACATCCCCGTTTCGGGGAGGAGTCCAGGTCAGCCGCAACACCCTGTCCCCAACCTGTATTTCGAGCTGATTCACTGCCTCGAGATTACTCAGAGGATCGGAGCTTACTGTGATCTTCTCGACCTCTCTCGAGCACGACAGAACGAGCAGCAGCATCACCACACACAAAATGATAGTCTTATTCATCAATTTCACCTGCATATCTTAGAACTCAAATGCCAGTTTAAGGCCGATCTTGTCGAAATCCTCGCCCGTATCGAGGCTCACAGCGCCGCCGCCGACTGTATACGACCTCTCTTGCGAGAACGCTGCCGCGTCGATCACACTGATCGCCCACACAATCGCGGTGGCTCCGAATGCTACCCGACGGATCGTCTCGGCGTCGTATGCGTCATCCTGCGCCTCGTAGAACCTATGTTGAGCTTCCTCGATAGCGTCAGGATCCTGTGTCCTCTCATTGCGAATCCGGTTGTAGTCGCGCAGGCGTTCTTTCCGAAGATCCCGTTTGTCCTTGAAGTCCTCATCCGCTACCAGAGTGGCAACAAGCGAAATCGCCGCCGCAGAAGTGTACATGATGCCCCTGGTCTTCTGTCCATTGTAATACTGCCCCCAGCCCGGTAAGATCAGAGAACGGTAGGCTGCCTTGAAACGGCTCTTCGGTACCATTTCGATCTCAAATTTTCTCGACTGGTCTCCCGCAATCACGAGTTTCGTCTCGAACTTCTCGTATCCCCCGCGTTCGGCTGTCAGCCGATAGACTCCATACAACTCCTGATTGAACGTAACAGGGGTCACGCCGCTCAGCCGGTATTCACCATCGAGAAAAACCGCAGTGCCGGGAGGATTCGAGACAATGGTGAGCTGTCCGGCAGTCAAGACGGCTGATGAGGTAGATACGAATACGATCGCAAGTAGAATAGCCGTAAGGAGATTACATCTCATCGACTGACTCCATAACTTCCCTGTATTAATGGAATTCCCTTAAGATTTTCGGCCAAATATAGGATTTGTTGACATACGACGCAAGATTAAACTGCCCGGCCAAGGTCGGCAAAAATCGGGGCATCCAAACAAAAAGCCGGATCACACTGTGACCCGGCCTTCGTCAGCACCAAGACAGCTTTTAAAAAGCGCCTTTTCCAGTTATGACTACTACAACAGTCTGCAGTAGAATCTTAATATCCTGCCAAATCGAGCAGTTCTTGATGTAGTGAAGGTCATACACGACCTTGCGTCTAACGCTCAATACCGATGTGTCATATCCATTCCTGACCTGCGCAAGCCCGGTAATTCCCGGCTTCACAGTCAGGCGCTTAGCGTAATCCGTGACATCATTCGAGAGCTTTGCCACGAATATCGGTCTTTCGGGACGCGGCCCGACGAGACTCATCTCCCCCTTCAGCACATTAATGAGCTGCGGGAATTCGTCCAGTCGCGTCTTCCTGAGAAACATCCCGACTCTCGTGATCCTCGGGTCGTTCTCGCTCGCCCATATAGGACCGCTCTTCTTCTCTGCATTGTCAACCATGCTGCGGAACTTGTACACTTTGAACGGGCGACCGTACGTATTATCGCGACGCCTCTCACGTACTCTTCTCTCAACGAGAGTGCCGTTGCCGGCAGAGCGGCGACCGTTTCTCCTGCGATCCAGACCAACTCGGAGCTGATTGAAAAAGACCGGCCCCGGCGAGTCAAGTTTGATAGCTATCGCCGTTAAAAGGAAAACCGGCGACATTAATACAAGTCCGAATGAGGCTCCGACGATATCGAGCGATCTCTTCAGAATTGCGTTGAGCGAGATTGTCTCGGCATAGGCCACCGTAGCGGCCGCAGCCTTCGGAATCGTGGTGTACGCGATGTATAGTGCAAAGATGAAATTGGCGAGTACAATGTCTCTGAGAGTGAGTTCAATCTGTGTCGCAGTACCGTAAACCGCTCGTCTGGTAGTATTCGCAAAACGCAGAATCGATATCCACCAGGACGAAACGCCAACAGCCTGCGAGCCGGGTACTGTAAGAGTGAGACCCTGCTTGTAAGTCAGAAAGGAGTTCTTGTTCATTATCTCCTTCCTCGACCTGTTCTGTGTGGAATTGCTGGCTGACATTCTAAAAGCGTCTCCCTGATTCCTGGTTTTAGGGTTAGTATTCCGACTGTATGTACTGGATAGAAGCAAAGGGCTTGCCACGTCGAAGAGGAATGCATAATGGACCGGTTCAGTATCCCATCTCTCGTAAATCGCTTAAAGCCATACTTTAGGCTGCGTGGCTACGACGTTGTATAATAGGCCGTTACACCACTCGCGCCCGGCAATTACGATTGGGGTAGTGTTTGGTCACTTTTTGGTTAGCTGTTGCCGACTTGAAGCTTGTGGGTTCAGAGGATGCAATCTCAGATACGAAGTATGCAGTTCATTGCACTTTACCTGAGAGTATAGTCATAGAGGACTTAGTCTAATTACTTTAACAACAAGGGACTACGATGGGTACTCGGCCCTGCTGCATTGCCGGGCAACCTGGGATTACCGGATGCCGCCGAAGCTCAACCTGAAGCTGATCTTGTGGATATCGCCGAGATCGGCATCTGGGAGATAAGAGTAATCGACTGATCCGATCGAGTGACGCACGCCAAAGCCCAGGGTCAAACCCGTATCTGTTCCGCCGGAGACGCTTTCAAACGCATGCGCGTACCCGGATCTCAGGAACACCGTGTTCTCGTAGCAGTACTCGACACCCTGATGCAGGCTTATTGAGCCATCGTTTGGATCCTCGAGGTCCGTGGCAATTCTGAGACGATCGTCGAACAGGTGCAAGGCTGCACCGGCAGCGAGACGAGTGGGAAGCGGAAATGTCTCATCTTCGTACTTCAGGCCTGAGCCGATATTCATGTAGTTCAGGCCGATAGACACGTATTGCGTCCTGTAGTGAAGCCCGAGATCGAGTGCCAGACCGTTTGCCGAGGAGCTTTCAAGCTTTTCGGTCAGGAGTTTTCCGGTCGCGCCGAGGGCGATTCGGTCGCTGAGACGGAATGAGGCCGAAGCGCTCGCGACCATCGCGTTCGCCGTGTATTCGCCCGTCGGATTATCATCGATATCGTAGCCCTCGAAAGTGCCGTAATCGAGGTATGAGAATCCGAGCCCGAACGTCACTATATCAGATGCCGGAAGCGCGGCACCGAGATACTCGACGTTAATGTCGTCATACCAGCTATTGTGCATGAAAACGAGCTCGGTGCAGCTCACCTGGCTCAGACCGGCCGGGTTCCAGTAACCGGCGGTAGCGTCGTCGGAGAGTGCCACGTAAGCCCCACCAAGTGCCGCTGCTCGGGCGCCTACCCCTATTTTGAGATAGTTGGCGGATGTTGTACCGGCCTTACCGGAAGCGTCACCGGCTTCTGCGCTCGATGTTAAGACGCACAGAACGAAGAATATAAGAATCGTAACGACCGCTGGCCGCACGTAATCTCGTGTGCTCATCTGGCTCTCCTCGCGATTTTAGTTCCCTCGGTAACAAGTACCCGGTTACCTGATCGCAATAGCGATGCCGGATGATCACTGAAGTTCTGTGCTTTGTTCTTTACTATAGAATGGTGCTGACGGAACAAAGCCAACTTCCTGTTTTACAGTCCTTTAACTCAGCAACTTCCTTATTGCCGAACCGTCGATTTTTGTGGGAAGACCGGTCACACAACCCTCCTCGGCATCACGCGCCGAGTCCCTTATCCATACAAGCTATTGGGTGATCCCAAGACCTCCCGATGGATTTCCCTCTCTACCAACGACTTCGTATCTACTGTTCATCTCCTATACATTTGTCGGCAATGAACAGCCTTATCTATAGCCCGAAGCCTGTCCTAAGTAGCCATCAATTGTCGGTTCGACTCGCCCTTCGTACCCAGAGATCGTAAGTCCAAGTTGCGATGTGTATATTCGCGAGTACTTGCCTCCCTTATAACGAACGAACTGATATAAAACAACAAAAAATCGCGGTTTTTCTTGAGTTTTTCTTCACAAGCGGCGATACGTCGACCGCAATTGTCCGGGTTCTGATCAGCCGCCCTACCGCTTCCTGAAGACTATCTCCAGATACGGATAAAGGATTTACCTGAGACACCCACTAAACGAGGGCCGGTCGCCCCACAGCTTGCTGCTGTGGGAAATTCGTGGCTGGAGTACGTCTCGTGCACCAGATTCGTAGGTCGGGTTCCGAAGTGAGTGAAACGAACACAGAAACCCGACAATTCAAAATCAATGTGAAGATGATTAACCTCAGACGATGATGTCGGGTTTCTCATCCCGCTGCCGCCGGGTTTCGGAATCCGACCTACTGCCTGCTGGCGTCTATAGCAGGTAAGTGTTAGGAAGTGGACGTGACCGGGATCGTTGAAACACTTGCGCCTCATTGTCATAGACCAGCTTTCTCTGAAACCCGGGTCAATAGACCCGGGCCACACTGCTGGAGAGAGAATTATAATCGCGCCCATAGCGCAACGCAGGAGCACGGGGCTCCTGCGCTACGAATGCTATCACAATTCAGATATCTCAGTCGCTATCAGCAGGAATCGTGAATCTTCTTAACGCGTCGCTCGT